>NZ_ANFM02000008.1 GCF_000333895.2 Grimontia indica
CTCGAATTGAACGCATTGATGACCTCTGAATGCGAGCATCTTCAAGTCGTTTGGGTATATCACTACGATTGGTTTACAATATTGGCCATCTCGTGGGGTGCTGACTTCGTCGGCTGAGATTGCGAACGCTAAACCCATGTACCTGAACCAGATAATGCTGGCGTAGGAATGAGATGTCCAAAGCTGACCCGCTCAATGACCTCACCCTCGCCGCACATTGACGTGAGGCACCGATGAAATATTCTATTTCTGCTCTGATGTTGGCAATGACCATGGCTGGTCCTGCGCTGGCACACTCTACTGATACCCTGACGGTATACACTTACGACTCTTTTGCTGCTGACTGGGGCCCGGGCCCAGCGGTAAAAAAAGCCTTCGAAGCAGAATGTCACTGCACCCTGAACCTCGTGGCTCTGGAAGATGGCGTGACCATCCTTAATCGCCTGCGTCTAGAGGGAAAAAATAGCAAAGCTGATGTCATTCTGGGCTTAGATACCAACCTGATGACTGAAGCAGAAAAGACTGGTCTGCTGGCCGCTCACAGTGTGGACACAAAGTCTGTCACCCTGCCTGACGGTTGGAACAACAACACATTCGTTCCATACGACTACGGCTACTTCGCCTTTGTTTATGACAAAACTAAGCTGGAAAACCCACCAAAGAGCCTGAAAGAGCTGGTTGAGAAGCGTGATGACATCTCCGTTATCTATCAAGACCCACGCACATCAACACCAGGCCAAGGCCTGATGCTGTGGATGAAATCCGTCTACGGCGATGATGTTGCGGGTGCCTGGCAGAAACTGGCAAACAAAACCGTCACTGTGACCAAAGGCTGGTCTGAAGCTTACAGCATGTTCCTGAATGGCGAATCAGACATGGTGCTGTCTTACACCACGTCTCCAGCTTATCACCTAATCGCTGAAGAAAACCCGAACTTCAGCAGTGCCAACTTTGAAGAAGGCCACTACATGCAGGTCGAAGTCGCAGCCAAAGTAAAAAGTTCGGAAAGGCAGGAGCTGGCTGATCAGTTTATGCAGTTCATCCTGAGTGATGGCTTCCAAAATGCAGTACCAACGGGTCAGTGGATGTATCCGGTTACGGGGGTTGAACTGCCAAAGGGCTTCGACACCCTTTCTGTGCCGTCGAAAAGTCTTCAATTCGCACCGGAAAAAGTAGCCGACAACCGCCGCAACTGGATTCGTGAATGGCAATCGGCGCTGGTGAAATAAGTCCGTGCTAAACCCTTCCAGAACCTGGCCCGGCATATTGTCGGCGTCAGTCATCGCGGTGCTGATTGGCACCGCGTTGTTTTCTTTACTGACTCAGGCTCCAACGCCAGATATCGCCTCACTTTGGCACGATCCTTACCTCAAGCATGTCACCCTGTTCAGCATTAAACAGGCAGTCCTTTCCACGCTGTTGTCCGTCGGGTTGGCGATTCCTGTTGCCCATGCGCTCTCGCGTCGGCAGTTTCCAGGCAAGCGCTTATTACTGAAATTATTTTCCATGACGCTGGTCCTGCCTGTGCTGGTTGGCGTGTTCGGTATTCTGGCGATTTACGGCAAGAAAGGACTGCTGTCAGATTGGCTTCCTTTGATGGGATTGAGCTGGGACCTCAATATCTATGGCCTTTCCGGCATTTTGCTGGCACACGTATTCTTTAACCTGCCATTTTCCACTCAACTTCTGGTACAGGCTTTAGAGCGGGTTCCAGGTGATCAACAAAGACTTGCGCAACAACTCGGAATGCGCGGATGGCATCGCTTCCGCCTATTGGAATGGCCTTACCTTCGCCAGCAACTGCCTCATGTGATTGGTTTGGTCTTTATGCTCTGCTTTACGAGCTTTGCGACTGTGATGGCACTGGGTGGCGGTCCAGGCGCAACAACTATTGAACTTGCTATCTATCAGGCTATCCGCTTTGATTTTGATTTGCAGACAGGTGCGCTGCTGGCACTATGGCAACTGCTGCTTTGTGGCCTTTTCCACCTCGCCATCCAGCGACTGACGCGTCCTGTTTCCCAGCAAGGAAAGGACAGCCATATTGTGCTTCCACCAAGACTCGACAGCACTGCTGAAAAAATCTGGGACATCGCATGGATTGCCCTCGCGGTACTTTTTGTCATTCCTCCCCTTCTGATGGTGACCCTGAGTGGTATCAACCCCAGCGCGCTGAATGTACTAACAAGTGCAGCGCTTTGGCAGGCGACCGCCAACTCCCTATCATTGGCAGCAGGAGCTGCGGTTAGCGCTTTTGTACTTGGCAGTGCCATTGTGCTCACTAGCCGCTTTTGGCGTTTATGTGGCGCAAACCGGCGTGCAGATAGCATAGAAATGACCGCTTCGCTGATATTGGTGGTGCCCAGCGTAGTCCTCAGCACGGGTCTATTTCTAATGCTGCGCGAGCACATCGATGTGTTCAGTTCACCTTATTGGCTCGTTCTTGCAGTCAATACATTGATGGCGTTGCCTTATGTGGTGAAAACGTTAAGCACACCTGCTTTCCAACTTTCGCAGCAATATCAGAACCTGTGCAGTAGCCTCGGTGTAAAAGGAATCAACCGCCTCAAGCTCATTGAGTGGCGCGCTCTAAAGGCGCCGATTGCCCGTGCTGTCGGTATCAGTTTTGTGCTTTCTACCGGCGATCTTGGTGCGATTGCTTTGGTCGGCAGTCAGGATTTTCAAACCCTGCCTTTGTACCTGTTCCACCTAATGGGGAGCTATCAAATGGATGCGGCTGCTGCGGCATCGCTAATTCTGTTTGCACTCAGCCTCGGCAGTTATGCCCTCATCGAAAAAGTTATTTCAGGAAAACGTTATGCTGCGCGTCAGTGAGCTCAATTATCAATACCGGTCTGAAACGCTAAGTTTCTCTTTTGAAGCAGCGCCTGGCAGCATCACCGCCATTTTAGGTCCCAGCGGTGCAGGAAAAAGTACTCTGCTCTCTTTGCTGTGTGGGCTTTTGCCGCCTCAAGAAGGCTCGGTGAGCTTCAATGACGACAACTTCACACAAAAGCCATCGCATGACCGCCCACTCTCTATTCTTTTCCAGGAACACAACCTGTTCAGTCACCTTAGTGCGTTTGACAATATTGCGTTGGGCATCAGTCCCAAACTCTCTCTGAGCGCTGAAGACAAGGCTCGTGTTGAAGAAGCCGCCGCCAAGGTTGGATTAGAAGGTTACCTAAACCGTCAGCCTGGTGAACTGTCTGGTGGCCAGAAACAGCGGGTGGCGTTGGCAAGGTGTCTCGTCCGTAACCGCCCTCTGCTTTTACTTGATGAGCCGTTTTCGGCACTGGATCCTTCCCTGCGTAGGGATATGCTTTTGGAAGTTCAGCAACTTGCCAAAACAACAGGAACCACCATTTTGATGGTGACCCATCATCCTGAAGATGCTATCGCCATTGCTGATAAGGTGTTGTTTATTGACGGTGGAAAGGTCGTTTATCACGCTGAAATTGCCGAACTCAGCACACCAAATGAGGTCATAACACCCTACATTTCATAATGTTAGATGATGTGTGATGGTGAAATATTGCGCATCAACTAACCGCATCTATACTTATTTTTAAGACACTTAACACATAAGAGAGATGCGATTGTGACTGTTACCAGTATCGATGTACTGGACTCGGTGGTCGATATTACAGCCCAGACAGAGTCCGATACCATTTCCGAAAGCCTTATTACGACTGTTTTACAGCTAACACCGGCTAACCAGGTATTGGTGTTGGATTACAATGCGGAAGCAAGCCCGGAGTTCATGGTTGTCGCGTGTTCAGACATCTTCTTATTTGAAGAAGAGAAAGACGCCATCGAGCGGGTACTTCGCAACTGCGTGATCATCGGCGAGAACGTGGTGGAATACAGTAAGGATGACAACCAATCCTTGCTAGCCGTCCCCATCCGTTACGGTGAAAACAATGACATCCATGCAGTCGTATTTTGCAAAGCCGACGAGCTTAAAGGCGATGAAGTGCAGCTCATTGAAGGGCTCGCGAAGATCTACGAGAACTACCAGAAGATCATTTCAGCCAGCGAACGTGACGGCCTGACAGGCCTGTATAACCGCAAAGTATTGACGACCAAAATCGATCTCTTGCTTGATCGCTTTTTGATTCAGGGCACCAGCATCACTGACGACCCAACACATCATCACTGGGTGTGTATTTTCGATGTTGACCACTTCAAGCAAATCAACGATGCACTTGGTCACGTATTTGGCGACGAAGTACTACTGCTCATCACTGCGATGATGAAGCAGTCATTCGACGAAGAAGATATCCTGTTCCGCTATGGTGGCGATGAATTTGTGGTGATTATGCATCCACAGCCTCGTGAACAGATGGAAGCCACGGTGAGAAACTTCCTGGAAACCGTCAACAAACGCGATTATGGTCAAGCCAAGGAAGTGTCAATTTCTATGGGAGCCGCGGCCATCAGTGATCAGGAGTTGAATGCTATTACTGTATTGGGTTTCGCTGACCAAGCACTCTATAAAGCGAAGCAAAATGGTCGAAACCAAGTCGCCTTCTATGAAGATTTGATAGCCTCTGGCGAGCTGCAAGAGCTTGTGCCCGAGGATGATGTCGAATTGTTTTAACCGTCGCATTGTTTAAGAAGCCGCCACATAAGGCGGCTTTTCTTTTTGGGATGTAAGTTCAATTTTCACATCACATTAACGATTGACAGAAATCTGATTAATCGTTTCACACAACGCAAAGGGTTGCGTATAATCTCGACAGATAATCTAGACAGGTTGATGTACCCGAGTTCTCTTATGCCCAGTATTCGCCAGCTCACCGCTCTTTTGCTGACGTCAGTACTCTTTTCGTTTTCGCCATTATCATTTGCTGAAACCAAAAAGCTGATCATTACGGGCTCTTCGACCTGGCAACCCTTCTCATTCATCAACCGCCTTGGTCAACCCGACGGCATCATGGTGGATTTTTGGCGCCTCTATGGCAAAGCCAACAATGTTGATGTCACCTTTGAACTCAAGCCCTGGAGTGAATCACTGGAGTACGCCCGTTCGACACCGAACGTGATACATGGTGGATTAGGCTATACTGGCGATCGCGCAAAAACACTGGCTTTTTCCCGCGAACTTCCGCTAAATCACTACAATGTTCACCTATTTGCGCAAAAAGACCGCTCATTTGAAGGGCTTGATTCGCTCGACTCCGCCATCGTCGGCACCGTCAAAGACAGCACTAAACACGCTTTTCTGATTTCCCGAATTCCAGAAAAAAACATCCGCCTTTTCCCGACATTTGGCTCGTTGAATGATGCCGCCTACCGCGGCGAGGTCGATGTATTTATTGATGACTACAGCACTGCGCTATACGACATGCGCCATACAGGCAACAGCGGTCAGTTCACATCACGCCAGAAACTCTATTCTTTCCCGATGCATTTCGCTGTCAGTAAGGATTCCAAATCAACCATCGCAAAGGTTGAGCGAGGGTTGAACAACATTGACCCGTCTGACTTGCAGGCCATTTATGATAAGTGGCTGCCTCAGAACAAACTTCACCTGGCGCTACCTTGGCTCAACAAAACCGCGCAATACCTGATTTTTCTCTGTTCCATGGTACTGTTGACGGTCGGTTTGTTTCTGTACCACCGCCTACTCAAGCACCGCACCGCAGAGCTAAAATCTGCCGTGAAAGCACTCAAGGATTCAAAGCAAAAGCTGGAAACTGCGACCCAAAACGACCCGCTGACTGGCACCAAAACCCGTCATCAATTTTTCACAGCATTGAGTGATAAGCGATTTTCACCATCACCTTACGTGGTCGCCGTGTTAGATATTGATCATCTAAAGCAAGTCAATGAAAGCTATGGGCAAGATGTCGGTGACATGGCAATTAAGCATCTGGCTACTCAGCTTAGGCTTCAGCTTTCGAGCCAAACACTGCGCGCTCGTTTGGGCGGGGGAGAATTTGCGGTCCTGTTTGATTTAAGCGACAGCAGTCAGGCACAACGCAAGTTGCAACAGTTGCAGAAAACGCTTCAGCTCAGCCTGCTTTACATCGACCAGCAAGTGGTACCCGTAAAATTCAGTTCTGGGATTGCCTGCTATCCCTATGATGGTGAAAGTGGTGAGAAGTTGGTTCGTATCGCCTCAACCCGTATGCGCGCCAATAAGCAGTCACAGAACAACTTTACGGCGGGCAACAATGACGACGATTTATTTACTGAGCATCGCTGGGCTTAGTAGCACTATGCAGAAAAACAAAGGCTGCCAAAGGGCAGCCTTTTTCAATTCGGTTCCGGTTAGAGGTTCTCTTCAGCAAACTCTGCGAGACGGCTGCGCACCACACCATTGAGGTAAACACAGGCACTGCCTTCAAAGTTCTTAAATCTTTCCACAATGTATGTCAGCCCTGATGTCACAGGGGTCAGATATGGACTGTCTATTTGCGCCAGATTACCGGAGCAAACGATTTTCGTTCCCTCACCACAACGGGTGATGATGGTCTTCAACTGTGATGCGGTGAGGTTTTGACACTCATCCAGAATCACAAAAGCATTCTGGATGGAGCGGCCACGCATAAAGTTGATGGATTTAAACTGGATATTGGCTTTATCCATGATGTAACGCATCGAGCCATCTGCACACTCGTCATTTTTGTGCAGCGCTTCCAACGTATCGGTCACTGCACCTAACCAGGGCAGCATTTTCTCTTCTTCGGTGCCGGGAAGGAAACCGATAGACTCAGCAATTTCCGGCGTGTTTCGGGTCACGATGATCTTGTCATACATGCCCTTTTCGACCACCTGCTCAAGAGCAGCTGCCATGGCCAGGATGGTTTTACCACAACCTGCAGGGCCGGTCAGGATCACCAGATCCACATTCGGGTCGAGCAATGCATCCATTGCCATTCCCTGATAGATATTTTTCGGGCGCACTCCCCAGGCTTCGCGGTGCATCAAACGTTCACGGCTGATGTCCTTGACGGTCATTTCCGTTTCGGTTAACCCCACCACACGTCCGGCAAAATCGTCACCTTCATCCAGCAGGTACTGGTTCACGAAGGTCGTATCGGCGAGTTCACGCGGCAAAGTGTGTAAGGTGGTGCGGCCGCTGTTTTCCGTTTCCACTTGACCGACTTTGTCCCAAAAGCCGCCTTCAAAGACCTGGAAGCCTTTGGTCAGCAGGCTGACATCATCAATCAACTGGTCGGTACGGTAGTCTTCAACAAACAGTACGCCAGCCCCTTTCGCACGCAGGCGCATGTTGATGTCTTTGGTGACCAGTACCACGGTTCTTGGTGAGCGTTTAGCCTGCAGGTGCAGCACCGCATTGAGGATACGGTTGTCTCCCGCTTTGTCGGCAAACGCCTGAACGGTTTCCTTAATTTCGTAGTCTGCAAAAATGGAGACGGTCCCCGTGCTGCCTTCTTTGCCGACAATAATTCCTTCAGCAATCTGGTCTGGGGTGGCGTCTTTAAAGATATCTTCGAGGGCACGAATCGCGACACGTGCGTCACGGGAGACATCCCGCTTGCTGTCTTTGATCCGGTCTAGCTCTTCGAGGACGGTCATGGGAATGATCACGTCATGTTCTTGAAAGGAATAGATGGCGAAAGGTTCATGAAGCAGGATGTTGGTGTCCAGCACAAAGAATTTCCGATCGGCATCGCCCATAGGCACCTCCTTGGTTGCATAGGCTTGTGGGAGCCCCACGAGTTTCCCCTGATCCCGCAAGCAAACCGCGTGCCACGGTAATCGGGTAAATACAGCCACTACGCTAAAAAGTCTGTGTCTGCATAATCTTAATCGTAAGACATATTTCAGTGTTTACCCGTAGACTACGCCACATTTTCACGAATTTGTTACTTGTTTGTTACGACCGCCAAATTTCCAACATTCGCCGTGACCCTGCTCACAAGTTCGAGTACCATTGGCAACCTTTTTCTCCGTGCGCATCATGGCCTACACTGTAGTTCGCATGAGGCACGTCATCTCCAATTTGTGTCAGCTTTAACCAGAGGTTTCTCCCCTATGTCTTACGCCCTCGGACAACGTTGGATCAGCGATACCGAAAGTGACCTGGGTCTGGGTACAGTTGTTGCGCTTGATGCGCGTACTGTGACCCTGATGTTCCCAGCCAGTGAAGAAAATCGACTCTACGCCAATAACGACGCGCCCATCACGCGCGTGATGTTTAACGTAGGCGATACCATTGAAAGTCATGAAGGCTGGTTCCTGACCGTTGAACGTGTTGAAGAGGAAGGCGGCGTGCTGACCTATGTGGGTACACGCACCGACTCGGGTGAAGAAAACACGCTGCTTCGTGAAATTTTCCTGAGCCACCAAATCCGTTTTAACCGCCCGCAGGACAAGCTGTTTGCCGGTCAAATCGATCGCATGGACCGTTTTGCACTGCGCTACCGCGCCTTGAAGAACCAATACGAGCAGCATAAGAGCCCTATGCGCGGCCTGTGTGGTATGCGTGCGGGTTTGATCCCTCATCAGCTTTTCATCGCCCATGAAGTGGGTCGCCGTCACGCGCCACGCGTATTGTTGGCTGACGAAGTAGGCTTGGGTAAAACCATCGAAGCAGGCATGATCATCCACCAGCAAGTGTTGTCAGGTCGTGCGTCCCGTGTTTTGGTTGTTGTGCCGGAAACCCTCCAACACCAGTGGCTGGTTGAGATGCTTCGTCGCTTCAATCTGCACTTCTCCATTTTCGACGAAGAGCGCTGCATCGAAGCGTTTGCGGATGCGGATAACCCGTTTGATACTGCACAGCTGGTACTGTGTTCATTGGATTTCCTGCGTAAAAGCCGTAAACGTGCGGAGCAAGCCGCCGAAGGCGAATGGGATCTGCTGGTCGTCGACGAAGCGCATCACCTTGAGTGGAGCGAAGAGAAAGCCAGCCGCGAATATCAGGTGATTGAAGGCATCGCTGAAAACACCCCAGGCGTGCTGCTGCTGACGGCAACCCCAGAACAGCTGGGTCACGAAAGTCATTTTGCCCGTCTGCGTCTTCTCGACCCAGACCGTTTCTATGACTACCAGGCATTTGTAGAAGAAGAAACCCAATACGCGCCGGTCGCTGACGCTGTGAGCCAGCTGCTGTCTGAAGACAAGCTCAGCAATGAAGCGAAAAACAGCATTACCGAACTGCTTTCCGAGCAGGATGTTGAGCCGCTACTGCGTATTATTGAAGCTGGAGATGTCGATAACGACCAACGCCGTGACGCTCGTAACGAGCTGATAGACAACCTGATGGACCGCCACGGTACGGGCCGCGTGTTATTCCGTAACACCCGCGCGGCGATTCAGGGCTTCCCACAGCGCCATTTGAACCTGTACCCACTGGCACTGCCAAGCCAGTACCAGACCTCGATGCGTGTTGCCGCCATGATGGGTGGCAGCAGCCAATCTATCGAACAAAAAGCGGTTCAGTGGCTGTACCCTGAAGATATTTACCAGCAATTTGAAGGTGAAAACGCCTCTTGGTGGGGCTTCGATCCACGTATTGACTGGCTGCTGGATTTGTTGAAATCCAACCGTCAAGAGAAAGTGCTGGTGATTTGTTCACGCGCACAAACTGCATTGTCGCTGGAGCAAGCACTTCGCGAACGTGAAGGTATTCGCGGTACTGTTTTCCACGAAGGTATGTCGATTCTGGAGCGCGATAAAGCAGCTGCTTACTTCGCACAGGATGAAGCTGGCGCACAGGTGCTGATCTGTTCTGAAATCGGCTCAGAAGGCCGTAACTTCCAGTTTGCTAACCAACTGGTGATGTTCGATTTGCCAATGAACCCAGACTTGTTGGAGCAACGTATTGGCCGTCTGGACCGTATCGGCCAGAAGCGCGACATCGAAATCCACGTCCCATTCATGGAAGGGACGTCGCAAGCACTGCTGGCGCGTTGGTACAATGAAGGCCTGAACGCCTTTGAAGAGACCTGTCCGACAGGCCGTGCTGTCTTTGAACACGTTCAGGAAGATTTGCTGCAACTGCTGGCGAAAGGCAGTCTGGACGAGTCTCTGGATACGTTGATTGAAACCAGTGCCGAGATGCACCACAGGCTGAAAGCGGAGCTTGAAAAAGGCCGCGACCGTCTGCTGGAGATGCACTCTAATGGCGGCGACAATGCCAAGGCGTTGGCAGAAACCATCGCCTCCCATGACGGCGACACCAATCTGGTGACCTTTGCGTTAGGCCTGTTTGACACGGTTGGTCTGAATCAGGACGATAAAGGCGAGAATGCCATTGTGATCACGCCTTCAGAGCACATGCTGGTATCGAGCTACCCTGGCCTGCCAAGCGAAGGCTGCACCATCACCTTTGACCGTGAAACAGCGCTATCTCGTGAAGACCTGCACTTTATCAGTTGGGAACACCCAATGATCCAGGGCGGTATTGATCTACTGCTTTCTGAAGATGTGGGCACCACTGCGGTTTCCCTGTTGAAAAACAAGGCTCTCCCTGTCGGCACCCTGTTCCTTGAGCTGCTGTATGTAGCCGATGCACAGGCACCGAAGAGCTCAGGCATTCACCAGTTCCTGCCAGCGACCCCAATCCGTGTACTTCTGGATGCAAAAGGCAACGATCTGGCAGCGCAGGTAGAGTTTGAAGGCTTCCACCGCCAACTGAGCCCTGTGAACCGCCATCTGGCAAGCAAACTGGTGTCCTCAGTTCAAACCCAAATTCATGGTTTGATCGAAATGGGCGACCCGCTGGCTGAAAAACAACTGGCCGTGGTCAAAGAAGCGGCAGAAGCTGAGATGACAGCCAAGCTTCGTGCCGAGCTGGATCGCCTTCAGGCACTGAAAGCCGTGAACCCAAACATCCGTGACGATGAGCTGGAAGCGATTGAAACCCAAATGGGTGAGCTTCGCGGCTACATCAATCAGGCACAGGTGAATCTGGATGCGCTGCGTGTGATCGTGGTCAGCCATCAGTAATCTGAGCTAGCCCAAAGGCAAGGCACTGCTTCGGCGGTGCCTTTTTGTATCCAGCCTTCCCTTTACATTGGGGCATGCTAAACTGCCGCCCGTCTAAACTTCGAGCAGTTCTTTTTCGAGTAAAGCCATGAGCGACTTTATTTATAACCCGCCAACGGATCCTTGGTTGGATGTTATCTATCAGGATGACGACATCATTGCCATCAACAAACCGAGTGGTCTTCTGACCAACCCGGGACGTGACCCTGCGCATTACGATAGTGCATGGTCACGCATCAAGGCGGAATATCCTGACGCTGAACTGGTTCACCGACTCGATATGTCGACTTCTGGCCTGATTGTGTTTGCTAAACACAAGGAGGCAGAACGCCACTTGAAAGCCCAATTCCGTGAGCGTGTAACCCACAAGCTCTATTACGCACGCGTGTGGGGTAGTGTTGAGCAGGATGAAGGCCGCATCGACCTGCCGCTGATTTGTGACTGGCCAAACCGCCCAAAGCAAATGGTGTGTTTCGAAAACGGCAAGCCGTCAGTAACAGACTACGAAGTGATTAAGCGGGAGAAGAAAACCTCGCTGGTGCGCCTTCTGCCAATCACAGGCCGCTCCCACCAGCTTCGTGTGCACATGCTAGCGCTAGAACACCCGATTGTCGGCGACGAGTTTTATGCTCATCCACAGGCACTGAAATACTCACCAAGACTGCAACTTCACGCTGGTGAACTTTGCTTCCTGCATCCAGGTTCGGGAGAGCCTATGCATTTGTCTGCGCCTTGCGATTTTTACAGCAGTGCTCCGGGTGACACGCTGGTACGACGAGGCATCAAAGCTAACCCGGAACTGTTGAAGTAATCAACAGTTCAGTTTTACACTGGCGAAAAAAGGAAGTTCGCCATGGAAAAGATCGTCTTTCTGGATAGCGCCACTATCCCCTCTCATATCCGTATTCCCTCGCCCTCTTTTCCTCACCAATGGGAAAGCTTCGAAGAAACATCACCCGAAGAAGTATTAAGCAGACTCAAAGATGCCACCATTGTTATAGCTAACAAAGTCATCCTCAATGGAGAACTGTTGGCTCAACTCCCATCGCTAAAGCTGATTGCCTTGGCCGCAACAGGCTATAACAATGTCGATATCGACTGGTGCAAAGCCAACCACCTTCCTGTTTGTAATATCCGTGGTTATGCCACCCGCTCCGTGCCAGAACATGTCATCGCGCTCGCTTTTGCTCTGAGAAGAAACCTCAATGCCTACCACAGGGACATTGAGCTGGGTGTTTGGAAAGAGAAGAACCAATTTTGCTTCTTCACTCATCCTATCGGTGATATTGCTGGCGCCACGCTCGGGATTATTGGGTCAGGTAGTTTGGGACAGGCAGTAGCGATACTCGCTAACGCTGTCGGCATGAAGGTGATTCGCTCAGAACGAAAAGGCGCAACATCGGTCCGAGACGGGTATGTTTCATTTGAGGATATGTTGCAACAGACCGATATCCTGACCCTGCATTGTCCGCTCAGCGATGCTACCCGAAACCTGATTGGCGCTGAAGAACTTGCAAAAATGAAGTCTACTTCGGTGTTAATCAACACGGGACGAGGTGGCTTGGTTGATGAAATGGCGCTGGTTGAGGCGCTTAAGAAAGGCGAAATTGCTGGCGCAGGGGTGGATGTATTTACTGAAGAGCCTGCTACAACCAGCAATCCATTGTTGGCGCATGCAGGAATGCCGAACTTAATCCTGACCCCTCATGTCGCTTGGGGCAGCGATTCCAGCATCCAGACACTGGCAAATCAACTTACCGACAACCTGAATGCCTTTATCGAAGGTAAACCACAGAATCTCGTGTAAGGGCTTATTTAAAGCCCTTTTCTTTTTTGATCAGATCGTAAGCTGCCTGAATTTCCTGCGCTTTTTGTTTTGCCATCTCCATCATTTCAGGTGGCAGACCTTTTGCGGCTAGCTTATCCGGATGGTGCTCATTCATCAGCTTTCTGTGAGCACGTTTAAGTGTCTGTGCATTCGCATCTTCATCAACACCCAAAATTTTGTAGGCGTCAGCGATATTGGGCCCGCCAAAACCTTTTTGCCACTGTTGCTGACCTTGATGCTGGCCACCCTGTTGTTGATAAAACTGGTAAGCCGCTTCCTGCATCGCCAAGCGCTGCTCGAGTTGCCGACGGGAAAAACCTAGGGTGCTGGCAATCGTGTAAAGCACCTGACGCTCGCTCGGGTGCATAGAACCATCGGCATACGCAGCCTGAATTTGCACCTCAAGGAAGAACTGCAGCAGGTCAAACCGGCCACCACAGTTGCGACGAACCGACGCTAATGTCTCTTCCAGCGGGAACGTGGCGTCTTTACCTTCACGGAATGCATCTTGTGCTTGCCGTCTCGCTTCACCATGCAGCCCCATCCGATCCATAAGCTCTGTCGCAAGACGAATTTCGTTTTGCGTCACCTGACCTTTGGCTTTGGCAACATGTCCCATGACTGAAAAAGTGGCATGAAAGTAAGCCTGTTGACGCGCTTGCTGGTTCTGCCCCTGAAAACCACCGCCCAAGGAAACGTTTTGTCTTGCCTTATCGAACTTATGCCCCAAAAACAGACCTAACAATAATCCGAAAGGACCACCGAGCAGGAAGCCAAAAAATGCCCCCAGCACTTTTCCCCAAATCGCCATGCATTATTCTCTATTTGACTAATTTATCTCGATTCCGCCAGCAAGCAGGTGCCGTGAGAGATGATTTGCATTATCATAACCCCCATTTTTCAGCAAAAAATTGCCAGGACGCAGCGCAAGAGTATACCAGTGCTGTATGCCAACAACAGGATTGAGTTTTAATGTCACTGACTGCCAGAAGTTTTTTATCCTCGATGATTTGCCTTGCCCTTTATGGACAGGCCATGGCGGAAGAGAGCCAAGTTACTCAGGACAGCACAGAACCGCTGGTGATCCCGACTGAAAAATGCCTTGCACCGGAATACCGCTGTCGCCCAAATACAGGCAACACAGATGATATCAACAATTTACCGGTGAGAATTGAGGCAGACAGTGCTGAAGCCAAAGCCAACGAAAAAGCCATTTACCGTGGTGACGTCGTGGTGACTCAGGGTAATCGCACTGTTAAAGCCGACACAGCGACGCTGCGCCAGCCGGAAAATATCGTTACCGCGGAAGGGAGTGTATATTTCCATGACGGGGAAATCGCTATTTCCGGTCAGTCTTTGCAAACCAATCTGGATAATGAAGACACTACTCTGAACGATGCCCAGTACAAAATGATGTGTACCCCGGGCCGCGGCGAAGCCAAGCGCGTATTTAAAAACGGCACCACCTTCTACGAGTTGGAAGATGGCACTTACACCACCTGCCCTGACGATGACAAAAGCTGGCGTTTCAGTGCCGGTAAGTTGGAAAAGGAAGATGGTGACATTTTTGCTGACCTCTACCACGCCCGCTTTGAAGTGTTAGATACCCCGATTTTCTATCTGCCTTACCTTCGCGTGCCGGTTGAAGACGGCAGACTGACAGGTTTCCTTTATCCTTCCATCAGTTGGAACGATACCGACGGTTTCGGACTGGAAACGCCGTTTTACTGGAATATTCATCCCCAGGCTGACATGCGCATTACCCCTAAATATATGTCTAACCGTGGCTTGTTTATGACCATGGAACCCCGTTACCTCACCGAAATGGGCTCAGGCAGCATGGTGCTCGAATACATGGGGGAAGATAAACTCTACCCTGAGTTTGATAAGAGCTGGGGTTTCAACTGGAGTCATTCCGGAATCCAAAACCACTGGCTATACGATATTGACTACAGCAAGGTCAGTGATTTTAGTTACTTCACACGCCACACCGATTCGCGCGTGGGTAGCCGTGAAGACAACACCTTGTTGCAAACAGGTGAAGTGTCCTATCGTGACCTGAACTGGGACTCAACACTGACGGTTCGTAATTTTCAGCCTCTAAGCCAAGACACTTCTGTATACCGCTTATTGCCTCAGTTAGCGATGAACTATTATCGTCCAGAGGCAGGCTTCGGATTTGACTTTTACATGCCAGCGCAAATCAGTAAATTTGCAACTGATGACAACAGTAAACCTGATGCGCTTCGCTTTAACATTGAGCCCACCATTGTTCTGCCTTACAACCTGCCCTGGTTGAGTGCGACTGCAGAAGGTAAATTATTTTACACCTATTACGACCAGTCAAATATTGATGGTGTGATTGGTGTTAATGGTGAGGAGCTTGAGGAAACAGTCTCCCGCGTGGTGCCGATGACAAGACTTCACGCCGTCGTGACGCTGGAACGCAATGGTGCATTCTTCGATACCCCATATACACAGACTCTGGAACCGCAAATTCAGTATCTTTACATCAAAGACGTTGACCAATCTGGCATTTACAACCCGGTCAACTACTCAGGTGGTGGCTACGATACTGCGCGCCTACAAACGGATTACTATGGCCTGTTTAGGGCTAACCAATACAGCAGTGTCGACTATATCAACCCGGCTAACCAATTTACGGTTGGTGCTGCGACCCGCTTCTTTGACGATGGATACAAAGAACGATTTAATCTGGCATTTGGACAGATTTATTATCTTGATCGCTTCGGCAATCAGGAAGATACATCCATTAATTACTCCGCGTGGGCAATTGAAAGTGAGCTGAACCTCAATGATTACCTGTTTGTCAGAGGGTCATTGGAATACGATAGTAATCTCAGTGACTTGCAATTTGGCAATGCCACTTTGGAATATCGGGATGGCGAGTTTTATGCTCAAACCAGTTATCGATACGTAGCAAAAGATTACATCGCGAGTACCGTTGGGTTCGACAATTTAGACCAGATCACTGAAGACGGGATTTCCCAAGTTGGTTTAGTCACTGGCTTTCCCATCACTTCAAATGTGAATTTTCAGGGGCAGTACTTTCACGACTTAACGCAAGATCTAATGTTAGAAAACCAGTTTGGTCTGACATACACATCTGCTTGCTGGGTGATTGGCCTAAGTTACAACGAATATCTGCTGGCGCGCAGCAATATCAATAATACTGCGCGATACGACAACAACATCAGCTTGTCATTCAGTCTGCTTGGTCTTGGTGCTAACGCAGGCTTTGGCTACAGCACCGCCAGCGGCAACGCCTTGGGTTACCGCAATCCGTTTGGCCTTAAGAACTAATTTTGAGATTTTGGAAACACAAATGAATAAATGGACGAAAGCTTTACTGGCCACGGCAATCTCAGCCAGTTCGTTAATGGTGTCGGCTTCCCCGGCAGAATTAGATCGCGTTATCACTGTTGTGAATGAAGGAGTGATCCTTTCAAGTGATGTCGAATCTCTAAAAAAGACAGTGGCTTTGAACGCAGATACGGCAAACCTACCACCAGAAGATGTGCTCGAGCAACAAATCCTCGACCAGCTCATCATTGAAGAACTCCAGCTTCAAGAAGCCAAAAGATTGGGTATTCGTATCGACGACACCCGCTTAGAGCAGGCCATTGACTCTATCGCCAAAGACAAGGATGTGTCTGTAAACCAACTACGTGAAGAGTTAAAACGTAGCGGTATCACTTGGTCGTCTTACCGAGACCAAATCCGCCGTGAGATGACCATCAGCGAAGCGCGTAATGCTCAGGTTAGACGCCGCATTAATATTCTTCCTCAGGAAGTGGAGTCACTGGCATCCCAACTCAACGCAAAGAATTTAGAGAACGTTGAATACCGACTGAGTCATATCCAACTTCGATTAGATGAAGATGCAGACAAGGACGAGCGTGATGCTGTCGCGGCCAAAGCCAACGAGCTGGTTTCTGAGCTTGAGGCTGGCGCCAATTTCAAAGCGCTCGCTCTTGCAAACTCCAAAGGCCCGAAAGCACTTGATGGCGGTGATTGGGGATGGATGCGCCTTGAGGAAATGCCAACCATCTTCGCCGATCAAATCAAAAGCAACGGCAAAGGTGCTGTCATTGGTCCATTCCGCAGCGGTGTGGGTTATCACATTCTGAAAATTGCTGATGTAAAAGGCCTTCAATCTGTCGCCGTCACCGAAGTGAAAGCCCGTCATATCCTCATTAAGCCTTCTATCGTACTGAGTGATGATGGTGCGAAACGTCAGCTCAACCAAATGATTGCGCAAATCAACAAGGGCGAGAAAACCTTTGACGATTTAGCCAAACAATACAGTGCCGATCCAGGCTCTGCGGTGAAAGGAGGCGACCTTGGCTGGCAAACCTCAGAGCTTTATGTGCCTGAATTCAAAGATAAAGTCGACACGCTCCCAGAAGGTCAAATCAGCGAACCATTTAAAACCGTTCATGGCTGGCACATTGTCGAAGTGTTGGATCGTCGCCAGGCTGACCGCACCGACGCTGCAATGCAAAACCGTGCTTACCGCATGCTGCTGAACCGTAAGTTTAATGAAGAAGCACAGGCTTGGTTGCAAGAACTTCGTGCTGGTGCTTACGTAGAACAAGTGGGTAACCTTGATGAAGACAGCTAATCCAAAACGCATTGCGATCACCCCAGGAGAACCAGCGGGAATCGGTCCTGATTTGGTTCTCGCGCTTGCGCATGACAATTGGCCCCACGAGCTGGTGGTTTGTGCCAATAAAGCAATGCTGGCAGAGCGCGCCAAGCAGCTCGGTATTAGCGTCAGCTTTGAAGATTACGACCCATCAGCAGCACCCAAGGCCCATCAACCGGGCGTACTGGTAGTTTGTGATGAGCCACTTGAAGCTGACGTAGTAGCAGGCGAGCTCAATGAAGCGAATGGCCACTATGTGTTAAACACCCTAACCCGCGCAGCCGAAGGTAACATGCAGGGGGAGTTTGCCGCAGTGGTGACAGGTCCGGTTCACAAAGGTGTGATTAACCGTGCCGGCGTGTCATTCAGTGGCCACACTGAGTTCTTCCAGCACCACGCTAATGTGCAACAAGTCGTCATGATGTTGGCAACTGAAGGACTTCGCGTTGCTTTGGTCACCACCCATATTCCGTTAGCCTATGTCTCGAAAGCTATTACCGAAGATCGCCTATTCCAGGTGATTGGTATTTTGAACGACGACCTCAAATCCAAGTTCGGTATTACTGAACCTAAGATTTATGTCTGCGGCTTGAATCCCCATGCTGGGGAAGATGGCTGCCTAGGCCGCGAGGAAATCGACATCATCGAGCCAGCACTTGAAAAACTTCGCGAGCAAGGCATGAATCTCATTGGCCCTTTGCCTGCAGACACACTTTTTCAGGACAAGTACCTGAAAGATGCAGATGCCGTATTGGCGATGTATCACGATCAGGGGCTGCCTGTGTTAAAATTCAAAGGATTTGGAAAGTCAGTCAACATCACGCTTGGCCTGCCTTTCATCCGAACTTCAGTAGATCATGGTACCGCATTGGATTTAGCGGGTACCGGAACGGCGGATACTGGAAGCCTGCGGACAGCGCTATCCCACGCCCTCGAATTAGTAGATAAGAAAGCATGAGCGATAAAGTCCACCTTGGTCACCGCGCCCGCAAGCGTTTTGGCCAGAACTTCCTAAACGATCCGTACATCATTGATGGCATCGTTTCCGCGATTAATCCACAGCCAGGCGAAAACTTGGTTGAGATAGGCCCAGGTCTGGGGGCATTAACCGAGCCTGTTGCACGCGAAGTCGACAAACTGAGCGTGGTAGAGCTAGACCGCGATCTCGCAGAACGCCTTCGCCATCACCCGGATTTGGCAGATAAACTGACCATCTATGAAGGCGATGCGATGAAGTTTGACTTTACGCAATTGTCCTCTGAAGAGAATCCTTTGCGTATTTTCGGTAACCTGCCGTACAACGTTTCCACGCCATTAATGTTCCACCTCTTTAGCTTTGCGGGTAAAGTCAAAGACATGCACTTTATGCTGCAAAAAGAGGTTGTTAACCGTCTGGCTGCCGGTCCAAACAGCAAAGCCTATGGCCGATTGACAGTTATGGCACAGTACTACTGTAAAGTTGTACCTGTATTGGAAGTGCCGCCAACAGCGTTTAAACCTGCGCCAAAAGTAGACTCGGCCGTTGTGCGCCTTATTCCACACAAAGAGCTGCCACACCCAACCACTAGCCTTAAATGGTTGGAGCGTGTTTGCCGAGAAGGCTTTAACCAACGCCGTAAAACAGTGCGTAACTGTTTCAAATCACTGATTGATGCAGAAACCATGGAATCGCTGGGTATCGATCCTTCGGCACGCCCAGAGAGCCTCACGCTGGCACAGTTTGTTGCACTGGCAAACTGGATGGATGCAAACCATCAACAATAATTTCAGGGAACACTTCAGGGATGATAAACAACAACTTTACGGTTCGTGTGCTGACTCACTACGTAGAAGAACAATCTGAGCCGGATAAAAAACGTTATGTGTTTTCCTATACGATCACCATTGAAAACAATGGTGATCGTCACGCGCAACTTCTTCGCCGCAAATGGCTGGTCACCGATGCCAATGGCAAAAAACTGGTGATCGAGGGCGAAGGCGTTGTGGGTGAACAGCCCCTAATCGAAGCGGGCGACGAATATACTTACACCAGCGGCACTGTGCTGGAAACCCCAGTGGGAGTGATGCAAGGGTTCTACACCATGATCGATGTCGACGAGAAAGAATTCGACATCGAAGTCTCACCTTTCCGTCTCGCGCTTCCCAATATTCTCCACTAGGAACATCTGTGGCTACTTACCTTGTCGGCGACATTCAGGGCTGTTTTGACGATCTTAACGCACTATTGAAAGAAGCTAGCTTTGATCCATACAGCGATCACCTATACATAGCTGGAGATCTCGTTGCCCGTGGCCCAGACTCCCTTGCAGTACTGAGGTTTGTTAAATCCTTAGGAAAGCATGGCCATACGGTTCTTGGAAATCATGATCTCCACCTTTTAGCGGTTTCTGAAGGGATCATGAAACCAAAAGATAAAGACAAAACCCTACCGATACTGGAAGCTGAAGATCGTGATGAGTTGCTCAATTGGCTTCGCCAGCAGCCCCTGCTGATCCATGTTGATCAGGCCAATGAAGAGAGTCCAGGTTTTGTCATGACCCATGCTGGTATCCCTCCTGTCTGGGATATTGATACGGCTAAGACAAACGCCCGGGAAGTGGAAAGCGTCCTGAAAAGTGATCGTTATGTTTGGCTACTCAAAAACATGTATGCCAATGAGCCTGCACTTTGGTCACCAAACTTAAAAGGCATTGAGAAGTATCGCTATGCCATCAATGCCATGACACGCATGCGTTTTTGTGAACCGGATGGCAGCTTGGATATGGCCTGCAAACTCCCTCCGGAGAAAGTGAAAGATGGAAGTCTCATGCCTTGGTTTCAGATGCCAAATCGTCGCACGATTGACGAAACGCTGGTTTTTGGCCATTGGGCAGCACTTGGCGGCGTATTAACTGACAATCTGTTAGGGCTGGATACTGGCTGTGTGTGGGGTGGTTCACTCACCATGGTGAGATGGGAAGATGGGCAAAGGTTTTCTCGCCCTTGCCCGATTCATGCCTGACCGCTTACGCCCGCTCTAACACCACAAACTCCATGTTGTAGCGGTTCTTTTCATCAGCCTGATAGGATTCGCGGTGCGTCTCTGCCCATCCTTCCCCCCAATAAGGGAAACAGGTATCACCGTCTATCTCCGCATCAATAAAGGTCAGACAAAGCTTATCAGCCCGGGGCATGCTCGCTTCATAAATGGTACCACCACCAATGATCACCGCTTCTTCAACATCACCTGCTAGCGCAATCGCTGCGTCAATGCTGGTAGTGCTCTCCACGCCTTCTGCTGACCAGTTTTCATCTCGACTGATCACGATATTACGTCG
This sequence comes from Grimontia indica, assembly GCF_000333895.2. Lineage (GTDB taxonomy): Bacteria > Pseudomonadota > Gammaproteobacteria > Enterobacterales > Vibrionaceae > Enterovibrio > Enterovibrio indicus. The sequence goes on from NZ_ANFM02000008.1 coordinate 20,783, forward strand.
ACCCGGCAGCGGGCGGCCAATGGACTCATAAGTTTTCCGACCCATGATGACTGGCTTGCCTAACGTGTTTTGTTTGAACCAGGTAAAATCGGCAGGCAGATGCCAAGGCATGGCGTTGTCTTTCCCTATCACACGTCCCTTCGCCATTGCGGCAATCATACTGATCTTCATCTGCTATTGATCCTTTATTTTCAAACGGCTGCAACATGCTACATCACAGGTTTTCCCTACGGAACTGATTTGGGCGAAAAAAAACCGCCTTTATCTAGGCGGTTTTCTATGTATTCCGGATTATGGACGGTAGATGATCTCTACGTCGTAATCGTCTTCGTTCCAATCATCCCAGTCATCATCGTCGTCATCATCAGACTTAGACTGCTTCTTGATTTCCTGCTCGTGGTAGTCATCCCACTTGAATTCAACTTTAGCTTCTTCAGCCGCTTCTTCCGGCTCAATGGCCGTTGGCAGTGATTCGATGAATTCCATCAGATCGTAAGTGAGCTGCTGAGTATTGCCTTTGTTGATAGCAGAAATCGCGTAGTAAGGTTCATCCCAACCTAATGCATCAAGAATACGCTCGATTTCCGCTTCCGCATCTTCTTCACTCATCAGGTCGATCTTGTTAAACAGGATCCAACGTGGCTTATCAGCCAGCTTCTCGCTGTAGCGTTGAAGCTCTTCGATAATAGTGAATGCATTATCGACAGGATCAGAACCGTCAACGGGCATCAGGTCAATCATATGCAGCAGCACACGACAGCGTTCAAGGTGTTTCAGGAATCGAATACCGAGGCCGGCACCTTCCGCAGCACCTTCAATCAGACCTGGGATATCGGCAACAACAAAGCTCTTGTTGTCAGCAACACGCACCACGCCCAAACTTGGTACCAATGTGGTGAACGGATAGTCCGCCACTTTAGGCTTAGCCGCTGATACCGCACGGATGAAGGTAGACTTACCTGCATTAGGCAGACCCAGCATACCCACGTCAGCCAACAGAAGCAGCTCAAGACGCAGGTGACGCAGTTCGCCCTTGGTACCCATCGATTTTTGGCGAGGAGCACGGTTTACAGAGGACTTGAAACGGGTATTACCCAAGCCGTGCCAGCCGCCCTTCGCCACCATGATTTTCATACCATGGTGAGTCAGGTCAGCAATGACTTCGCCGGTGTCTTCATCAACGGCACGGGTACCCACAGGGACATTCAATATCAGATCGTCACCACGCTTACCGGTACAGTTACCACCACGGCCATTTTCACCACGGCCCGCTGCGTGGAAACGCTCAAAGCGGTAGTCAATCAGGGTGTTCAGGTTTTCATCTGCCAGCAGGTAAACGTCGCCACCATCGCCGCCGTCACCGCCGTCAGGACCACCTTTAGGCACATATTTCTCACGACGGAAACTGACTGTACCGTTACCGCCATCGCCGGCTTCAACGCGGATTACCGCTTCATCTACAAATTTCATTTTTCTTCTCCATGCCCTTCACCACCTTCGTCTTGGAAGGTATTACGTGTTCTGGGTTTACATTGGCGATCGAGCAGCACCCTGATGGAGCACTTCTGGCCGATGATCCTTGTCCGTTATTGAAGATCTTAGGATCAAAAGCCGGGTTGCGTTCAGTATTGTCTCGCTATATATGCCGACAGATGCATTAGTGACATCTGTGACATTCACGTGACGCGATTCCCTTCAAGCCGCGAACGATACGCGGCATGCGTAAATTCGCTGCTGAGCCGCCTGAGCTTACATTTATGTTGTATAGCTAAATGCTCTTGGACAAAAGTCACTTAGCTATGCAACAAAAAGCCCCGCCGTAAGGCAGGGCTTCAGAATCAGTATCGAGGGCTATTATTCAGCTTCGATGCTAACGAATTTACGGTTCTTAGGACCTTTAACCTCGAACTTCACTTTGCCATCAGACAGAGCGAACAGAGTGTGGTCTTTACCGCAACCTACGTTAGTGCCAGCGTGGAACTTAGTACCACGTTGACGAACGATGATGTTACCTGCCAGAACAGACTCACCACCGAAGCGCTTAACACCAAGACGTTTGCTTTCTGAATCACGGCCGTTACGAGTAGAACCGCCAGCTTTTTTATGTGCCATTTATCTCTTCTCCTAGATTAAGCGCTGATGCCAGTAATTTTGACTTCAGTGAACCACTGACGGTGGCCCATTTGCTTACGAGAATGCTTACGACGACGGAACTTAACGATTTTCACTTTGTCGCCACGACCGTGGGTAACTACTTCAGCAGTTACTTTACCGCCTGCTACGAACGGTGCACCAACGGTGATTTCTTCGCCGTTAGCTACCAGCAGAACAGAATCAAACTCAACAGTTGAGCCAGTTTCGATGTCTAGCTTTTCCAAGCGAATAGTTTGGCCTTCGCTTACACGGTGTTGTTTACCACCACTTTGGAAAACTGCGTACATGGTTTTCTCCGCATTTCCGCACAGCCTTCTGCGTTTAAAAATTGTGCAGTGAGGGGTGCGCATTTAATTCATCAATAGGGCGCGAATTCTACGGTAAGATTCGCCTTCTGGCAAGAGGGTAGTGAAAGAAAATTGGCGAAAACCTGTTCACTGTATTTAACCGCTTATTTTGCCAACATTGATACTGTGTCGAGTAAGGAATTTTAGTGTACTATCATCGCAAAAACGAGAGCAGCAAACTGCAATCTTCCCTTGGACCGGACGCATCAATGGATTTTAACACCATCCAAGCACTGACTGCCGATGACATGGCAAAAGTGGACAAAAAAATACTTGCGCAACTGAATTCTGACGTCGCCCTGATTAACCAATTAGGTTTTTATATCGTCAGTGGTGGAGGCAAACGCCTGCGCCCAATGCTTGCTGTTTTATCAGCCCGTGCGCTGAATTATCAAGGTGAAGGACACATCACCGCCGCTGCCTTTATCGAATTCATCCATACCGCTACCCTGCTACACGACGATGTTGTCGATGAATCGGACCTTCGCCGTGGCAAAGCAACTGCCAATGCTATGTTTGGCAATGCAGCCAGCGTGCTGGTGGGCGACTACATTTATACACGCTCATTCCAGATGATGACAGAGCTTCGATCTTTGAGGATCCTCGATCTGATGAGTGAAGCTACCAATGTGATCGCAGAAGGCGAGGTTTTGCAGTTGATGAACTGTAATGACCCCGACACCACTGAAGAAAGTTACATGCAGGTGATCTACTCAAAAACTGCGCGTCTTTTTGAAGCGGCAACCCAGATCGGTGCGATCCTGTCTGATTCTTCAGAAGATATTGAAAAAGCGATGCAGGATTACGGCCGCTACCTTGGCACCGCTTTCCAGCTTATTGATGATGTGATGGATTACACCTCACAAGGCGATGAGATGGGCAAAAATACCGGAGACGACTTGGCTGAAGGCAAACCTACCCTGCCATTGCTACACGCCATGCTCAACGGTAACACCGAGCAGGCAGCCATGATCCGTGAAGCGATCGAACAAGGTAATGGTCTGGACAAACTCGATCCTATCCTTGCCTGCATGGAGCAATGCGGCTCTCTGCAATACACTCGCCAACGCGCGGAGGAAGAAGCGGAGAAGGCCATAGAAGCCCTCGCGCCTATTCCAGATTCAGAATATAAAGAGGCGCTCAAAGCGCTGGCACACATTGCTGTGCACCGTAAAAAGTAATCTTGTTTAACGCACCCCAGGGTGCGTTTTCTTTTTGATGCGATTTTAAGGAAGAAATGTTGAAGCCCTTTCCCATGAAAGCCGCTGCCATTGTGTTAGGCAGTGCCATGCTTTTCGGCTGTGCCGGAGGCAATCGTATTCCCGCGACTTCATTCACATCATACGAAGATTTTAAAACCGGCCCTGAAGGCGGCGTTGATCTGGTATGGGCGCGCGTGGGATTACGCGATGAAGCAAGATTAAAACGCAAGCTTGCCCAATATGACTCCGTCGTTTTGGACAGGATTTACGTATTAACGTCAGAAAGCAATGAACTAGATGACGAAGATATTCACGAGTTAACAGAATATCTTGCACAAACACTTAAAGAAAAGATTGCTCCGCACAAACGTATCGTTGAAACACCTGAAAACAATACGCTTCGACTGAGTATTGCAATCAGCAACGTAGAAACGCCAAATCCAATTCTGGCGGTGACCAGTAGCCTGCTCCCTGTCGGATTAGGTATTTCTACGATCTCAAAGATCACCACTGGTGAACACACGAATGTCGGCAGCGCGACGATTGAGTTATTGGTCAGTGACGCAAGTGATGACAAGCCACTTTTCGCCGTCATAGACCGAGAGACAGGAAATAAAGACTTGTCCACCATGATTGACTCACTGGACGATGCCAAAGATGCGATCAACTTTTGGGTCGAGCGCTTAGGCAAAACACTCGACAGTAAAGTTACCAGCGAATAATCGAACAGCGCGGGCATAAAAAAAGCGGCTTACCAGCCGCTTTTTCTCTTTGAGGGAAAAGTTACTTAACGAACTCTTCGCCCAGTTGGATATCTTTACGCAGTGTATCCAGCATGCTGTCCAGTGCGTTTTGCTCGAAAGCACTCAGTGGGCCGTGATCCAGGATCTCTTCCACACCGTTTTTGCCCAGACGTACTGGTTGAGCGAAGAAGCGTGCGTATTTACCATCGCCTTCCACATAAGCACACTCAACAACGTCTTGTTCGCCTTGAGCTGCGCGAACCAGCGCCAGACCAAAGCGACATGCAGCCTGACCCATAGACAGAGTCGCAGAACCGCCACCCGCTTTTGCTTCAACCACTTCAGTGCCCGCGTTTTGGATACGTGGTGTCAGTGCAGCCACTTCTTCTTCAGTAAACTCAACACCTTCAACCTGAGACAGCAGTGGCAGGATAGTTACGCCAGAGTGACCGCCGATAACTGGTACGCGAACATCGCTTGGATCTTTACCTTTCAGCTCAGCCACAAAAGTTTCAGAACGGATGATATCTAGCGTGGTCACACCAAAGAGACGGTTCTTGTCGTAAACACCTTTTGCTTTCAGCACTTCTGCCGCGATAGCAACAGTGGTGTTCACAGGGTTAGTGATAATACCGATCAGTGCTTTCGGGCACACATCAGCAATTCTTTCACTCAGAGAACGAACGATACCCGCGTTCACGTTGAACAGATCTGAACGATCCATACCTGGTTTACGCGCTACACCGGCAGAAATCAGAACCACGTCAGCACCTTCCAGTGCAGGTGATGGATCTTCACCGCTGTAACCTTTGATAGATACTGGGGTCGGGATGTGGCTAAGATCGACAGCAACACCTGGCGTTACCGGCGCAATGTCATACAGAGCCAAATCTGAACCCGCAGGCAGACGGTTTTTCAAAAGCAGGGCTAAAGCTTGACCAATGCCACCAGCGGCGCCAATCACAGCAACTTTCATCTCGTTCTCCTTATTTACGATTTTATTATTTCAGACCTTGGATACGAGGTAAGTCAGCATAAGGTGGTTTACTTACATTCACTGACAACCCCGTATGCATAACGGACCTTTGCGCATGATACGTTCCCATCATAGATAACCACAAGCTTATCGGCATGAGGATAAGCTGCGCTTCTCATTTTTACCGTCAAAGCTCCTCAAGCCTGTTGAAAGGTGATAGGTGCGTCACTTTACCGCTGATTTTATTGCCCGTGACTGAATCACTATGCAAGAATGCGCCATCCTGACACGGGGAAGAAAGAAGAAATATGCGCAATTCAGATAAACAAGATCAATTGGTGAAGGCTTTTAAAGCCATCCTGAAAGAAGAGAAATTCAGCTCCCAGGGCGAAATCGTGGATGCTCTGAAAGCGCAAGGCTTTGAGAACATTAATCAATCTAAAGTCTCCCGCATGCTGACCAAGTTCGGCGCTGTACGCACTCGCAACGCAAAAATGGAAATGGTGTACTGCCTGCCAGTGGAACTTGGCGTACCCACTACCAGCAGCCCGCTGAAAGAGCTGGTCATGGATATCGACTACAACGATGCGTTGGTGGTTATCCATACTGGTCCTGGTGCAGCTCAGCTTATCGCTCGCCTCTTGGATTCACTGGGTAAAGCAGAAGGTATCCTTGGTGTAGTGGCTGGCGACGATACCATCTTTATCACCCCAACGCGCTCAACCACCACTGTGCGACTGTTTGAGGCCGTTTGCGGACTTTTCGATTACTCCCGATAATTCAAACAGAGAAAACCTTCCAAAATAGGCTGGATGATTTTCCGATCATCCAGCCTATTTCTTTATCCAAGTAGTCATACTCCGACACTATCTTTCATCTCATTATTGAGACTTTCTGGCTTTTATCTTCCCTCACGCCTCAATTCGATGCGAAATATCATGACAAAATATTTCTCTAGTTTTAAATTTTGGAAACGGATTTGTTATCATTCATAACCAAAGAATCCTAAATACACAAAATAAACTGAGTCTTACACAAGACCGTGCAAAGCAGTACTCGTCATTAGGTGAAGACAATAAAGGCGTATAAAACACGCTGTGGAGATAGCCCGCTTCGTTGCGGGTTATCCGCATCTGATGTCAGGTTTTTTTACACTTTTACTTGCCGATTAAAGGACAATGGCATGACGAAGACGACCGAGACACCGCAAGAAGCGCAGGATATCGTCGCTCAAGCGGACACCGGAGCCCGCGCTCCGTCAGGTATATCAGGGAAGATCCTCTGGTTCGTTCCGCTGTGCTGGTCTATTTTCCAGCTCTGGTATGCCTCACCATTTACTGTCGCGCTCAATGATACCGAGGCACGATCGATTCACTTGGCGTTTGCTATCTTTCTGGCATTCACCGCTTACCCTGCATTGAAAAACTCTCCACGAGATCGCATTCCTGTCCAAGACTGGATATTTGCCCTCGCAGGAAGTTTTGCAGCTGGGTATCTCTTTCTGTTCTATACCGAACTCGCTTCACGCGCTGGTGCACCAACAACGTTTGATATTGTTGTTGCAGTCACAGGCATGATTTTGTTGCTGGAAGCGACAAGACGCGCCCTAGGCCCGCCGCTGATGGTGGTCGCGCTGGTCTTCCTGCTCTATACCTTCGCAGGTCCCCACATGCCCGACGTTATCGCGCACAAAGGGGCAAGCCTGAACAAGGCCATGTCGCACATGTGGCTGACCACAGAGGGTGTATTTGGTGTTGCACTGGGTGTATCAACGTCTTTTGTTTTCCTGTTTGTACTCTTCGGTGCCCTGCTTGATCGTGCGGGTGCAGGTGGCTACTTCATCAAAGTGGCGTTTTCTATGCTCGGCCACATGCGTGGTGGTCCGGCAAAAGCAGCCGTTGTGGCTTCTGGCCTTTCCGGCCTGATTTCAGGTTCATCTATCGCAAACGTGGTAACCACTGGTGTATTCACCATTCCACTGATGAAACGTGTCGGTTTCCCAGGAACAAAAGCCGGTGCGGTAGAGGTCGCTGCGTCAACGAATGGTCAGCTGACACCACCTATCATGGGTGCGGCGGCCTTCCTGATGGTGGAATACGTCGGTATTCCTTACATCGAAGTGATTAAGGCGGCGATTTTGCCTGCCATCATTTCTTACATCGCACTTATCTACATCGTTCACCTTGAAGCTTGTAAGGCAGGCATGACAGGCCTTCCACGTCGCCATCAATCAACGTTGGTACAGTCTCTGCTGAGCTTCCTGACCATCGTCATTGGTATCTGCGTGCTGAGCTTTGCGGTTTACTACGGTATTGGCTGGACCAAAGATGTATTTGGTGCTGCAGCAAGCCCAATCATTGCGGTTGCGATTTTCATTGCCTACATCGCACTGGTTCGCTACTCAGCGCAATACAAGAAAGATGCAGTAGAAGACCCTGCAGACACTGACCTTTCAGAGCTGCCGGATCCGGGTCCAACCGCTCGTTCTGGTCTCTACTACCTGCTGCCAATCGTAGTACTGGTTTGGTGTCTGATGGTTGAACGCTTCTCACCAGGTCTGTCTGCATTCTGGGCAACCTTGTTTATGATGTTCATCGTCGTCACTCAACGCCCACTGTTTGCTTTCTTCCATGGCGAATCTAACTTCGGTGAAGAAATCAAAAACGGTTTCATCGACTTGGCAGAGGGCTTTGTTGCCGGTGCACGTAACATGATTGGTATCGGTGTAGCGACTGCTGCTGCAGGCATTGTGGTAGGCGTGGTCACACTGACTGGTATCGGTCTGGTGATGACTGACTTCGTCGAGTTCATCTCTGGCGGTAACATCATGTTGATGCTGCTGTTCACCGCAATCATCAGCCTGATCTTGGGTATGGGTCTGCCAACGACGGCAAACTACATCGTGGTATCGACCCTGATGGCACCAGTTATCGTGACACTGGGTGCTCAGGAAGGTCTTATCATTCCTTTGATCGCCGTTCACCTGTTCGTGTTCTACTTCGGTATTCTGGCAGATGACACCCCACCAGTTGGTCTCGCGGCCTTTGCGGCAGCGGCGATTGCGAAATCTGACCCAATAAAAACTGGTATTCAGGGTTTCACTTACGATATCCGTACAGCAATCCTGCCGTTTATGTTCATCTTCAACACCCAACTGCTGTTGATGGATATTGAAGGCCCTGTGCATCTTCTGCTGACCATAGGCTCCGCAGTGATCGCCATGCTGGTATTCTCGTCCGCCACACAGGGATGGTGGTTTACCAAGAACAAGTGGTGGGAAACCCTCCTCATGTTGCTGATCACCTTCTCACTGTTCCGTCCGGGTTACTGGTGGGATCAAGTGTTTCCACCAACGAACGATTACCCAGGTTCAGCTATCATTGAAGTAGCAGAAAAACTGCCAAATGGTCAAACGCTTAACCTACAGGTTCGTGGTGAGACCATTGATGGCGATGTCATCACCAAACACGTACACCTTCCGGTGAACTATGAAGAAGCAGAAGGTCTAGCGCGTGTGCTGTCTACCGGTTTGGAACTTCGTGATGAAGAAGGTTCGAAACTGGTCGATATGGTTCAGTGGGGCAGCCCGGCGTCTGATGCAGGTATCGATTTCGACTGGGAAATTGTTCAGGTAAGCACACCTGCTGAGCGCCCGGCGAAAGAATGGGTATTTGTGCCAACTCTTATCCTGCTTGCCGCCATGGCATGGAATCAACGCCGCCGTGCGAGAGCAGAAAAACAACAAACAGCGTAATTAGTCCGGGGCATATAGCCCCGGTCACTACCACACAAGAGAGTAGACGACATGTATAAACACATTCTGGTCCCTGTTGATTTGAATGATGAAAGCTTCGCGGACAAAGCCGTTGAGCACGCTGTTTGGATCGCTGGGCAAACAGGTGCAACCTTGCATCTATTGACCGCCCTACCGGGCATTCACAACTCCATGGTTCAGTCTTACTTCCCGGAAGACGCTGCCCGCCAAATGAAACAGGACGTGCGTAACAACCTGAAAGCCTTTGCCGAGCGCATGGTGCCGGAAGGCATTTCGTATGATTTGTCTGTGGCTGAAGGTAAGCCTTACAAGGCCATCGTCAAAACCGCTGACAGCCTTGGCTGCGATTTGATCGTGATGCCTAGCCATAAGCGTTCTAAGGCGAACAAACTTATCATTGGCTCTGTGGCATCTAAGGTGCTGGAACAGTCAAAAGTCAATGTGTTGATCATGAAGCCACAAGGCTGATTGCAACACCAAGATCTAAAAAGGGCGGTATAGATACCGCCCTTTTTGTTTATCTGAATCAGAGTTATTTGTCGCGCTGATCGTAGCCCCACCGCGGTACGAGAACCTGTTCGATACCGAGATGATCGAGAATACGCGCCACCATAAAGTCCACCAGATCGTCGATAGACTTGGGCTGATGATAAAACCCCGGCGCCGCGGGCATGATGGTCACACCCATTTGCGACAGCTTCAGCATGTTTTCTAAGTGCAAAGTAGAAAACGGGGTTTCGCGCACCACCAACAGCAATTGGCCGCGCTCTTTTAGCACCACATCAGCAGCGCGCTCTGCCAAATTATCCGACATTCCATGGGCAATCGCTGCCAGCGAGCCCGCGGAACATGGGCACACTACCATTTTCTTGGGTGCTGCGGAGCCAGATGCCACTGGCGAGAACCAGTCTTCCTTGCCACACACTACCAATTTATCGGTGGGTGCATTGAGGTGTTTCACCAAGGTTTCTTTTGCCGCTTCAGGGCCGGATGGCAGTTTCAAACCGTGTTCCGTTGCCAGTACCACACGTGCGGCGGATGACACCAGCAGATACACTTCATAGTCAGCCGCGAGCAAGCACTCCAATAGGCGAAGACCATAAGGCGCACCGGAAGCGCCGCTCCAGGCCAGTGTGATGCGTTTGTCATTCATTGAACTTGCCATGTGTTCCTTATTGTTGTTCCAACGCGGCTTTGAGCTTGTCGTGTATGCCGCCAAAACCACCGTTGCTCATCACCAGTATAACGTCGTCTGCATTTGCCTCACTGACGATGCCTGAAACCAGAGCATCAATCTCGTCGAAGGTTTTCGCCGGTGCTTTACAGGCCTCTGCCACGTCTTTCACCGACCACTTGATGTGTTCCGGTTGGAACAGCAATACTTCATCGGCAGCATCCAGTGATGGTGCAATCTCATCTTTATGTACGCCAAGCTTCATGGTGTTGGATCTCGGCTCTAACACCGCAAGGATACGGCGTTCTCCCACTTTGGCGCGCAAGCCTTCCAGTGTGGTTTTAATCGCGGTTGGGTGATGGGCAAAGTCGTCGTAAACCGTGACGCCATTGAAATCGCCTTTGTGCTCGAGACGGCGTTTGGTGTTGATAAAACTGCCTAAGGCTTCACACGCCAAATCCGGGGTCACCCCCACATGACGGGCTGCAGCAATGGTCATCAATGCATTACTGACGTTATGGTCGCCAATAAGATCCCACTTCACGCTGCCAACCAACTCACCTTCAAACCAAACATCAAATTCACTGCCGTCAGCTACACGCTTTTCCGCCTTCCAGATACCATCTTCGCCAGCAAACTCCAGCTCGCTCCAGCAACCCATCTCTAACGTCGATTTGATGTTTTCATCATTTGAAGGCGCAATGATACGGCCGATCCCCGGTACGGTTCTTACCAGATGATGAAATTGACGTTTGATAGCATTCAGATCGTCGAAGATGTCAGCATGATCGAACTCAAGATTGTTCATGATCAGCGTGCGTGGATGGTAATGCACGAACTTAGAACGCTTGTCGAAAAAAGCACTGTCGTATTCATCGGCTTCGACCACGAAGAACATGGTTTCACCAAGGCGCGCAGATACGCCAAAGTTACCCGGAACACCACCAATCAAAAAACCCGGCTGATAACCGCAATCTTCCAAGACCCAAGCCAGCATGCTCGCTGTCGTGGTTTTTCCGTGCGTGCCCGCCACCGCCAGCACCCAACGATCTTTCAACAGGAAATCCAATAACCACTGAGGACCGGACGTGTAATTAAGGTTATTGTTCAGCACATATTCCACACACGGATTTCCGCGGCTCATGGCATTTCCAACCACTACCAGATCCGGCGCGGGATCAAGTTGCGAAGGATCATAGCCCTGAATGATCTCAATACCCTGAGATTCCAGCAGTGTGCTCATTGGTGGGTAAACATTGGCGTCACAACCTGTCACTTTATGACCCAGTTGTCTGGCTAGAATGGCTGCACCGCCCATAAAGGTGCCGCAAATCCCTAAAATGTGTATATGCATAAGGTTCCGTCAGCTTAAATCAGTGACTTTGCCCGGTCTGATTCCCTAAGGATCACAGATCCCGACATGTCCAAATTACTTCGATACGAATAAAAAGTTCTACACTATAAAATGTGTAACAAGTTGATTTTTTGTCCGGTTGTGACGTCACGTTTTTGGCAAAAACTTTTGCCTGCCACCCAAGCGATGCACCGGACGCATCGAATCAACCAGGAAAGCAAAGGCCTTATTGCTCTTCGCTTGCGACTTTGTTTTCCAGCATCTTACCCAAGAATCTAATAACAGACATCAAAAGGATCTGGAATGTCCGATATGCGTACACTTGGCGAGTTCATTGTTGAAAAGCAACATGAATACCCGAACGCCAGTGGAGAGCTCAGCTCACTCCTCTCTTCTATCCGACTTGCGGCCAAAATCGTCAACCGTGAAATCAACAAAGCGGGACTCGCTGATATCACGGGTGCATTTGGTGGAAAGAACGCCCAGGGCGAAGAACAACAAAAACTGGACGTCTACGCCAACGAGAAATTCAAAGCAGCGATGGCTGCACGGGATCAAGTGTGTGGCGTAGCCAGTGAAGAAGAAGATGATGCGGTTATCTTCGACACCGAACTTGGCCGCAACGCCAAATATGTCATCCTGATGGACCCACTCGATGGTTCTTCCAATATCGATGTGAACGTCTCCGTCGGAACCATCTTCTCCATCTACCGCCGCGTTTCTCCTATTGGCCAACCGGCTACAATGGAGGATTTTCTTCAGCCGGGTAACCAACAAGTCGCGGCAGGCTACATCATCTATGGTTCCTCAACCATGCTGGTTTACACAACAGGTAATGGCGTGCATGGCTTTACCTATGACCCATCCATTGGTGCGTTCTGTCTTTCCCACGAAAACATGACCATTCCAGAGGATGGCAAAATCTACTCCATCAACGAAGGGAACTACATCCGCTTCCCTCTCGGGGTGAAGAAGTACATCAAGTACTGTCAGGAGAATGTGCCGGAAGACGGACGCCCATACACGTCACGCTACATCGGCTCACTGGTGTCAGACTTCCACCGTAACATGCTCAAGGGTGGTCTGTATCTTTACCCAAGCACTGCTGCATATCGCAGCGGTAAGCTTCGCCTGCTTTATGAATGCAACCCAATGGCCTTCATCATCGAACAGGCGGGCGGTAAGGCGTCTGATGGCGCGCAGCGTATCATGGACATCAAACCCACTGAGCTTCACCAGCGCGTGCCGTTTTTTGTTGGCTCCACCCATATGGTGGAAAAAGTCGAAGAATTCCTCGAGACTTACCCTGGCGAAGAATAAGCACCCAAAACGTCAAAGCCCGGCAATATTGCCGGGCTTTGTTCATTTTAGGGTTACTTGATACTGAACTGGTAAAGCAGGTCGACCGCATTGTCCGCGCCGGAAACCGCCTCAACATACAGATCAGACAGCAGGCGGTAACGCACCGTGAATTCCGGCAAGCTGGTAAAAATACCCACACCATATTTCACTTGAAGCCCCGGCAAAATATAACCAGACACTTCGACCTTCTCGTCATTACCGCTACCTGATGTGTCCACGGTTAAATCCTGCACACCAAAGGCTTCGCCAATCTGACCCACCAGCTTACCGCTCTGGGAAAGGCCAAGGCCAATAAGCATCGACGTCATCGCATTGCCGTCTGATTCGCTGTCCAGATTTCGACCGCGTGTAAGGTAAGACAGGGCATTTGCCTGCGGCATGGCAGGATCTGAGAACACCTGTACTTCTGGTGCATCCGCAGGTCCTGTCACACGGATACCTGCTTCGACGCCATCTTCAATGGCATCTGGATTTCGGATCGCTTCCACTTGCAGATACGGCTGCTCAGGCGGACCATTAAACAGGATCTGACCTTTTTTGATTTGCAGATCCTGACCAAATGAACGGTATGTCCCTTCTTCCAGATTGATCTCGCCGTTAATGTTTGGTCCTTTTCTATTGCTGGCCACATCCAGTTTACCTACCAGATTGGTTTTCAGACCAAAGGCTTCAAGGCGAACGTCATCACCAATATTGACCGCAATGTTAGCGTTCACCGTGATCGGGTTGCTTTCTTCCTCAGAAACAGGCTGAAGATCGTCGTTCAGGATCACCACATCACTGGAAACCTGCACCGCCGATGCTGGCAGGTTTTCCACCACAATACGCCCCCAAGGCACCGAGACATTGCCATTCACATTCACGGACTTCGGCGACGCATTCAACGTCATGTCTGGGCTGACTTCCAGTGCAACCATTGGCGGCACGACGACTTTCAGGCGTTGTCCTTTCACATTCAGTGATGCCAGCCAGGCATTAAGATCTTTCCAGTCCGCCTGACCGGTAAGTACCAGATCGCCATCCGGCGTTTTGATATCACCATTGATGCGACCATTGGTGCCATTTAACAACGCCGTTATCTGACCTTCCCTCACCTCCACAGGCGCAGCAAGGCTCTGGAGTCTAAGGCCGCTTAGCTCAATACTGCCGTTGGCGGTTGGCGCATCCAAGTCGCCATTGAGGATAACCTTACCATTCAGCATTCCCGCCAGTGTGGTGTCTTCACCCAAAGCCGGAGCAAGAATGTCGAGGTCGATATTATCAATGCCGAAGGTGCTCTTGAGGGTGCGTTTCTTGCTCTCCAAATCCCCCATTACCGCGTTGAGCGACGCTTTACCGTTGTCAGTCAATGCCAGCAGCACATCTGCGTTCAGGGTGTTATTAGCCAGCGTCGCATCAATGTTCACAGCATCCCAACCAATGGTCAGCGGCGCATCCAACTGTTCCGTCACCTTCCCTTTTGACAAGTCTACCGATGCTTTAAGGTTTGGCAGTGTGTTTGGCTTCCACGCGACATTGGCGTTGGCATTGACCAGTCCTTCAATCGTGGTCGTCACAGGCAGGAAGGACTGCACAATATCTAGGTTGAAATCGACGATAGAAAGTTGGGCTTCGCCGCTGTTCGCCACTTTTGCGGGCTTGTCCAGACACACTTTGCTTTGTTTTTGTGTCCAGCAAAACGCGCCAATATCGACAGCACCCGATGTAAAATCCACATCAAGAGGAATATCATTCGCGAGCTTCCAAGGCCCTACAGGCGTTGTGAGCGAAGAAGAATACAAGCTTCCCTTCCAGCCTTTTTTCCGGTCCAAACTGCCGCGAACGGAGAGGTTTGCCCCCACAGGCTTTCCATCAACCTTAAGGCTCACGGTCTGCTCTTTTTCATCACCGGACGCTCGCAGCGCGAGGCTTTTCACCTCTACGCCTTCTGCTTTCACGCCATTCACATCGACAATCAGGCCACCACCAATGATAGGAAGTGGCGTCACTGATCCACGGATACTGACATCCTGCACCGTGACCAGCTCTTCCCAACGCACCGCATTGGCATTGATTTGCAACGCCGCCTCAGGCTTTTCCAGCGTACCTGAAAGACCGATATTGCCTTGAATACTGCCGCCAGCCTGCGGCACCGAAGCGGAAAGCTTGGGAAGGTTGAGATTGAGTTTCAGCGCCAGCGCTTTATCCACCTTGCCGGATACATCAATCCGGTTTGGACCATGGCGAAGGGAAAGCCCATTGGTTTCTACCAGCAAGTCGCCTTTGCCTTTCACATCCGAAGCATTGAGTTGGCCGCTTAAATCCAGCACCTGATCGCGGATAATCCCCTCTATATCAAGCTCTGGCAGGCGCACTAACCAACCGCCTTGCTCCGTCAGTTCACCGCTGTTTTGCACCTCACCAGATAGCTTTCCTTCTGCTTCCGGCCACTGCAGCCCTGGCTGAATATCGGAAAATGCCAGTCGGGTTTGCCATTTCACCTGCTTAGACCAATCGACACTTGCCCAACCATCAATGCCGCCACCGAGGGTTTTCAACGAGATATCCCCCAGCATCACTTTGCCGAGGTCCCCCGTTAATTTGGTCGACAAGTTGATATTCGGAATCGCTTCACCCGAGGCTTTGGTTTTGACCGATGCACTGTATTTTTTCAGGCTACCGCTGGCGTTAATCGCCGTGGAAGCCAATGTGTATTCGGCTTTACTGTCAATCGGCCACTGCAGGTTCTTACTGGTCAGCAGCACGTTAAATGGCAGGTTAGGATCAAGCACATCCAACTTGCCGGAAAGCACGGCTTGCAACACGCCTTTCAGATTCGCATTGAGCGCCAAATCGCGAAGGTCACCATTTGCATCCAGCGTCAGTGAGTGTCCCTGCAATGGCTCCATCCGAACATTGGCCTTGGCAGCAAGGTTCAGCGGATAGTTATCTTGCAGCGAGATATCGCCATTGAGCGTCACTTTACCCTGCTCAGCATCAAGACGAACTTCATCCAAAGCAATGTCATAACCACCCGCTTTGCCTTTCACAAAGAACTCGTGAATCACCTGTTTTTGCGGTAACAGGAGCTCTGCATCTTTCAGTGCAAAGCCTTCAATCACCACATTTAGCGGAATATTCACGGCGGGCAGTTCAATCGGTGCTTCACTGCTTGGAGGCGGTGCAGGGTCTGCAGGGTCAGACGGTTTTTCTTCACTCTGGGCAAGCTCGACCTTGATGCCTTTCCACTCGGTCGGTTTTAAGGTCACCGTGTTGCCCTGCATCTGGGCGGCGGTGGTCAGGCTGTCCCAATGCACTTTTGTGCCGAGAATATCGAGAGAGATATCCGAGAGTGCGACGCCATTGAGAAAGAGTGGGATTGGCGTTTTAATTTCCGTCAAGGACTCTGAAGGCGACGATTCCGGTGATGGCTCAGTTTCTCCTACCACCACCTCAATGCCGTCACCCGTCAGTGACTCCACGCACAGCGCAGGACCACTCAGACATCGGCTGTTAATATCAAGGGAAAAAGATTTACCCGACAGCGAGAAACCTTCCATGCTGAAAGCCACGCCTTCCAGCGCAAAGCCATTCAACAGCGCGCCACTGCTTTTTTCTATGGTTAACTCAGGCAGGGCTTTTTGAGCGCCCCAGACCGCGAGTTTCACACCCGCGGGGGTCAGTAATACCGCAAAGACACCGGCGGCGACCAGAACCAACAACAATACGATGGCGATAACGAATCGCTTGATCCAACGCATCATAGTTCTGGTCCAAGGCTAAAGTGGATCATGAAATCATCGTCTTTATTTTCAAAACCATGGGCAATATCAAATCGGATAGGACCTACCGGCGACTCCCACCTGACACCGACGCCTGCTGAGGTTTTCCATTCCGGGTCGCTGCTCGTCCAGGCATCACCGCCGTCGACAAACAGTGCGCCCCACCAGTTACCCGTCACACGGTAGTTATACTCCAGCGAACCTGTCGTCATGTAGGCACCGCCTTCGAGCTTACCTTTATCGTCACGAGGTGAAATCGATTCATAGCTGTAGCCACGAATGCTGTTGTCACCACCTGCAAAGAAGCGAAGCGACGGTGGCACGCGTTCAAATTCACTGGTGAAAATACCGCCCGCATTTACGCGAGTCAGAAAACGGTTGTCGTTGTTCAGACTACGAATCCACGCCGTCTGCCCCACCACGCGGAAGATACTGATGTCTGACAATAGTGCAGGGTCGCCCGCCTCAAAGGTGATCGACTGTTTGTCTCCCCAATACGGCATCGCCCCGCCACGGCTGCGCACACGGGAAAAGTTAATGCCCGGCAGGATCAGATTCGAGATGTTTGAGACGCTGCCCTGAGTGTAATCAGAGTAGAGCCAGCGAAGATAGAGCGCACGTTGCCAGCCAGTGTCATACTTCCAGTGACGGGAAATTGAGGACGTCAGCTCCAAACTTTCAGTGTCGTTGTTATCGAGATTTTCCAGACCCACCTGCACTTGATAGTACTCACGCTGGACGTCTTCAAGCGGGATCTTATAAGTAGATTCCAACGTCTGTTTTGGCTGTGAAACATACAAGTCGGTATTCAGGCTATGTCCGCGACTGTTAAACCAAGGCTTTTTCCACCCGATTTTGACCCGCGGTCCTACATCAGTGGAATACCCAATACCGGTTTCAAATTGGTTGCGCGGAGCAGGCTCTAAGTTGACGGAAATTGGCACTCTGTCATCACGAAGATCATCTAACCCCGCTTCGACAAGCACAGAAGAAAACCAGCCCGTGTTCGACAGCGACTGGTTAAACGCCCCCAGATCTGACACCAAATACGGATCGCCCTCTTTGAAGGTCAGCATACTGTCGAGCCGCTCTTCATTAATCTGGCTATTGTGATAAATCACCGAGCCAAAGTGATAACGCATACCACTGCTGAAGTGAAGGCGAATAAAGGCTTGATGGCGACCAGGTGCCACTTCCAGACGGGAAAGGGTGTATTCGGCATCGAAGTAACCGCGACGCACTGCAAGGCTTTGAATCGACGATTTCAGAGCATCGTATTGTCCCTGATTAAGGATGTCGCCTACTTTCGGCGCGGTTTTCAGAAGCTCGGTAAATGCCTCATCGGTTTTCGCATCACCCGTCAGCTCAATATCTACTTGTGCGATGCGCACAGGTTCGCCCGGCACAATATCCAGTACCACCGTGGCATCATCAATGGACTCTTTGTCCTCGACATTGTAAGCAATCGTAGGGTTGTAATATCCCAGCGCCTGCAGCGCTTTTGTCACCTCATCAGAGACGCGGGACTGAAAACGGAAAGTCAGTCGGCGTTCGCTGGCAGGGATAGCGTCGAGGTATATGGAAACATTCTGCTCAAGGGCATCGTCCAACCCTTTGATATCGAAGTCCACTTCGGCGATTGCTACCCCAGGAATCCATGTTGTTGCGACGACAACCCAAGGTATTAATCGTTTCTTAATCATCAACCGTATGCTTTTCTCTCACCCTGAGAGCCTGTTTAAAATAAGATTAGTGACAGTATGACCGTCCATGTACTCGGTTGTTCTGTTGCAAATATGCATCAATGCAAGGAAAAATGTCCTCAACGATTCATATGAGGATGCGGCAGAATCATCTTACGCGTGCAGCTTGAGCCGATTCGAGCAGCAATGAAAGAATAAGCTCATTGCGCCGTTCTTGTGTTTTCCTGCCTGTATGGTTCCATAGTGGATACCTGACAGAAAGACAGGCGCAATCCAGACACGACAAGGAGTCGATATATGCTTATCAACCACAAGCAACTCTCCATCACCGCTGATCAGGCGTTGCCAGATCGACTCGACGAAATTATTCCGTCAGAACCGCATGCCGTCAATGGCTCACTATTGAGTAAAGAGGTACCCGCCGGACAATCGCAAATTCTCCTGGGTATGGGATGCTTTTGGGGCGCGGAGCGACTGTTCTGGAAACTTGATGGCGTAACATCTACCTCTGTCGGCTACAGCGGCGGCTTCACCGTCAATCCGACCTATAGAGACGTATGCAGTGCACAGACCGGCCACACTGAAGTGGTGCAAGTGGTGTTCGATCCTGCACGCATTTCTCTGGAGGAAATTCTGACACAATTTTGGCAGAGTCACGATCCAACGCAAGGTATGCGTCAGGGAAATGACAAGGGTACCCAGTACCGTTCGGCTATCTACTATTTCGATGACGTTCAGAAAGCGGCAGCAATAGCCAGCCGCGATGCGTACCAAGCCGCATTGAACGCGGAAGGTAAAGCTGAAATCACGACAGAGATTGCTCCAGCAGGCCCGTACTACTTTGCTGAAACCTATCACCAGCAGTACTTGGAGAAAAATCCAAACGGCTATTGTGGTATTGGTGGTACTGGGGTTTGTCTGCCACCGTGGGAAAGATAACCCCTGAAAAGCAAAACGCCCGTCATACGACGGGCGTTTTTCTATGTTCGTAAAGTCTTATCAGGCAGCCGCTGCCATCGCTTTAATTTCGTTGTTGACTTCGGTCATCACCGCCAGCGCGCGTTTATCTTTGTTGTGTGGCGGTAACAGCCTGCCTCGGTCAAACTCAAAGGCGCCTACGCCATCGATGTATACTCTTCCGCGGAAAAAGCCTTTTACATAGCGGGCAACCTGACGAGGACGGTATTGATGAAATATACGTAACATTGATGAACTCCTTCCATGCCAATGATAAAAGACCTGCATTGCACGCCATTCCGTTCAGGATTGGCTGACATTTGTACAATGCAATCTAAATGCCAAGTGTTCGGGGCAGTGGCCATAACAGCTTTGACAACACAATGGACTCAGGTTTCCCCCACCGAACTAAGCGTAGACAAAAATTCTCACATGGCAAATATACGACACAGCGTCTTAAAAAAGATTCAAAGAGATAGCGATCCAATGTCGAAATTTGAGTGGTAAGGCCAGTTATTGATTCGGGCTCACATCCTGTATCGGCTATATTGATTAACGTAGCCTTAAAACTGAACAAATTCAGTGGGCTTACGCATAAAAACTAAATATCAATGAACAGGAAACAATCTCTCATGCGTCGTATTAAAACTCTGGCCTTGGCGACTGCTCTCATCTCCACCTTTGCCTCGGCTCACAACCTCTCAAACGGTCAGGCGCTGCCTTCGGTCTCCGTTGAAAACCATGGCGAACTCACCCTGAATGGCGACAGTGTCAATTATCAGACTTGGAACAGCGCCGATCTCACAGGTAAAGTCCGCATCATTCAGGCGATAGCTGGCCGAAGCAGCTCCAAGGAAATGAATGCTCCTTTGATTGAAGCAATCAAAGCGGCTGATTTTCCTCGAGAACAATACCAAACCACCACCATCATCAACCAAGATGATGCCATCTGGGGAACCGGTGGTTTTGTGAAATCTTCAGCAGAAGACAGCAAAAAAGAATTCAGCTGGTCATCCATTGTGTTGGATAAAAACGGTGCTGTTGCTGGCGCATGGAGACTTCAGGACGAGAGCTCAGCCATCGTGCTGCTAGATGCCGAAGGCACCGTTCGCTTTGTTAAAGAAGGTGCTCTGAATGAGGCTGAGATCACTCAAGTGATTGATTTAGTGAATAAGCTCATGAAGTGATCTTGCTCACTGCCTGAAATGAAAAAACCCGCTCAAAGCGGGTTTTTTAATGTTTCGCGGAAATTAGCCGATAAACTGAGAAAGATAGAGCAGCGTGGCAATATAAAACACGACAAGCAGGATATTGACTGAATTCAACTTGAACTTCTTCACAGCAATCATTCCTCCTTTCGCTTCCATAACATGGATAAATGTTAACAAATTTAATTTAATTTTAACATAGTTGATTGCACACGATTTGCGCCAAACCATCGCGAAAACATTACCTTAACGTGTTCAAAGCGGGAATAGCATGGCCGAACCAAACAAACCAGTCGTGATTGACGCCGAGAGTGTCGAAAAAGAGAACCCGAAGCGTGGCGAAAAGTCACAAAGCCAGCAGGAGAGCCACATTAAATCCAGTCAGCATCGTCTGGCCGCCATTGCTGCTGCTCACCACATTGATGCAAAGCTGCACGATATTGAACACGACACCCTGACTACCCGAGCTGCTTTCCGCCAGCTTGAGATCAAACAGAAACAGCAAGAGAACCTCGAGCAAATCATCAAGATCTGTAACGATCTTTGTCGCGATGAAACGGCGAGCTCACCCGATCCGGACTGGCTGTACCGTTTCTTTGAAATGGCGAAGAACATTTATGGCGATGGCATGCAAAATCTGTGGGCGCGAATTCTGAAACAGGAAATCATCAGACCCGGCAGCACTTCACTGAAAGCTCTGTCATTGCTGGAAACCATGACACAACGCGAAGCACAAGCTCTTCAGCGTGCTTGCGCTTTGGCCTGTACCTTCGGCAGCGATGGCAGCAACAAACTCATTACGGGGTTTAGAAAACCGGAAGATGGCATGAAGCGCTATTTCAAACCGGACATTGCTGAACGTTTGGCGTTGGGGAATTTCAAATTGCCATTCACGGATCTGATGTTGTTGATGGATTTGGGACTCATATTGAGAACCGAATTGGAATCCGGTCTGCTTGAGCCGCCGGCTTCCTTCCCGCTGATAGGGCAAAACAAAACCTTTATGCTGACACCGCTGCGAAAAGGTATCCGGATTTATTACTACCGTTTCAGCCCAACAGGTAATGAGTTGGCAAAACTCGTGGGTCAAAAAGCGCATCCTGAATATCTCGATGCCCTGATGGCGCTGCTTTCCAAAGCATTTGTGGTAGAGAGCGATGTAGGCTCCACCGTCAACGAGAAAGCTTAATCCCCACCCTATTTTGGGGATGAAGCACTGAAAAGCGAAAATCAAAAACGGCCGGGAAATCCCAGCCGTTTTTCATTTTTCAGCAACGGTTAAAGTCAGCCGATAATGCCTGCCTGACGCAATGATGCAATGCACTGATCCACCAAAGCTTCAACAGAATGCTCGTCAGTATGAAGATGCACTTCCGGTGCTTCCGGCGCTTCATAGGCAGAGCTGATACCGGTAAAGGCTTTAATCTCACCCGCACGGGCTTTTTTGTAGAGGCCTTTCGGGTCGCGTGATTCACACACTTCCAAAGGCGTATCGACAAAGACTTCCAAGAACTCACCTTCAGGCAGAAGTTCACGAACTAATTGGCGCTCTTCGCGGAACGGAGAGATAAATGCGGAGAAGACAATCAAACCCGCATCGGTCATCAATTTCGCGACTTCGCCCACACGGCGAATGTTCTCGCGGCGATCGTGGTCAGAAAAGCCCAGATCACGGCAAAGACCGTGACGCACGTTGTCACCATCAAGCAGGTAGGTGTGGTAACCCATCTGTGCCAGTTTGCTTTCCAGCGCGCCAGCTACGGTGGATTTGCCAGAGCCTGAAAGGCCAGTAAACCAAAGCAGCGCCGGACGCTGTTTTTTCTGTTCTGCGCGGTATTGTTTGTCGATAACGTGTTTATGCCAAACGACGTTTTCATCCGGATGCGGCGTATCCGCTGCACTCATAACTCAATCCTTTGTTGACCTCATCTCAGGCTCTATTGGCCTTTGAGGTGATTAAAATGGAAAAAACAGAGGGATAAGACCCAACACCAATGCGGAGTACACCAACGACAACGGCAATCCAATCCGCAGGTAATCCGTTAACTGATAATTACCCACACTGTAGACCAGAAGGTTAGTCTGGTAACCATATGGCGAAATAAAGCTCGCACTGGCACCAAACAAGACTGCCATAATAAACGGCATTGGATCTACGCCATATCCGAGAGCGAGGCTATATCCGATCGGAAATGACAGTGCCGCTGCGGCATTGTTGGTCACAAGCTCCGTTAACACCAGCGTCAGCAAATAGGTTGCAATCAGCGCGCCATAAACGCCCCAGCCATTAAACCAGTGAATAAACAGCTCGCCCATTTGCTCAGAAAGCCCAGACTCAATCATCAACTGCGCAAGACTTAGCGCACTGCCAACAATCACCACGATCTCAACCGGGAAGCGGCGTTTCAGCTCTACCAGATTCACGACACCTGTCAGCAACAGCACAGTCAGATAGGCAGCCAAACCATTCAGCAGTGGCATCCACTCCATTAAAGCGGAACCAATTACTGCGGCAAAACCTGCCAGCACCCAAGTGCTCATTTTGCTATCGAGGCGCGCGCTGGAGTCCAAACCATTCACCAGCACGAATTCGCGCTGCATGCGTTGTTGTTCTTTCGCAAATCCTTTACCAGGGACAATCACCAAAGTGTCACCGGCAAGCAGGGTAATATTGCCTAAACCGCCTTCGAGCTTTTCATGACCGCGACGGATAGCGACGACAACCGCATCAAAGTTTTCACGGAATTTGGCCTCTTTCAGTGTCTTACCCAGAATCGATGCACTATGGCTCACTACCACTTCAAGCAGGTTCTGCCCGTTGATGTGATGCTGACCAAACAGCGCTAAACCTTCGATTTCCTGTAAGGTCGCCACGCTCTCCACATCGCCACAGAACTGAAGCTTGTCCCCTTCGCGCATCACAGTATCCGGGCAAACTGGGGCGATAAGCTCACCATCGCGTACGATTTCAGCAAGATACAAACGGCGGAGCGCACGCAGTCCATTTTCAGACACGGTTTTACCCGCTAATGGCGAGCCCCTTTTGACTTCTGCTTCCAGTACATATGGCAAATCGTCATCACTGTCGTCGTCATAGTTAGGAAGGAGATAACAAAACGGGATCAACACCAGAAGGCCACCTGCCAACACAGCAAGGCCAATGGTTGAGGGCGCAAAGAAGCTCAAGGCAGGCAAACCCGCGCTTTCAACAAAGCTGTTGATGATCAGGTTTGTCGAGGTGCCTATCAGGGTCAGAGTGCCGCCAAGAATGGCTGCGTAAGAAAGAGGAATCAGCAGTCGTGAAGGCGCATGACGGCGGTTACGCTTCACCGCACCAATCAGGGAAACCACCACAGCGGTGTTGTTGGTAAACGAGCTTAGAAACGCGGTCGAGACACCTAACTTAGCAACGACTGTTCCTAAACGACCGCTGGCAAGTTGCCCGCTGACCCAACTGACCAAACGTGTTTTTTCCAGTGCCGCAGAGGCAAGAATGAGGAGTACCAGCGTTAACAGGGAACTGTTGGTGAAGTTCCCTGCCATCGCTTCCACCGATACCAGTCCGGATTGAAATGCAACGAAAGCTGCGCCTGCGAAGAGTACGGCAGGTTTGATTTTGGTAAACACCAAACCTGCCACAATCGCCAGCAGCAATCCCAATACCAGAGACTGATCCCAGCTCATTGGAATTACCCCAGAAGCTTACTGATGTCGCGTGCATTCCAGTGTGGGAAGTGCTTGCGGATCAGCGCGTTGAGTTCTACCTCAAACGCAGAGATATCAGTACCTGAAGTTTGTGCAACGCTGTCTTCGAGCAGCTCGCTGATCATACCTGCGCCCACGGTCACGTTGGTCAGACGATCAATCAGGATGAAACCACCGGTGTCGGCGCAATCGGTGTAAACGTCGAGCGGCACGGACTCAGTCAGTTCAACCTCACACTCAGCAATGCCGTTTAGTGGCAGGCTTTCAGTGTCGAACGTTTCCAGCGAGTTGATGTCCACCTGATGGCGGATTTTACTCACGGCACCAACAGTTTTCTTGCCCGCGACTTTGACGTCATACTGACGGCCCACTTCCAGCGGTTGCTCAGCCATCCAAACAATGCGCGCAGCCAGTTTGTTGGTCGCTTGCTGGGTGTCAGCAGCAGGTACAATCAAATCACCGCGGCTGATGTCGATTTCATCAGTCAGAGTAATAGTCACGGCCTGACCTGCGTGTGCGTAATCAAGATCGCCATCAAAAGTCACGATACGCGCAACTGTCGAGGTTTTACCCGATGGCAGCACTTTGATTTCATCTCCTGGGCGCACTTCACCACCAGAGATGGTGCCGGAGAAACCACGGAAGTCGAGGTTTGGACGGTTCACGTACTGCACTGGGAAACGGAATGCACCGTTATCTTTCTCCGCAGTCACGTTTACATCTTCCAGCAAGGTCAGCAGGGTATCGCCGTCATACCAAGGGGTGCTTGGGCTGCGGTCTACCACGTTGTCGCCTTCTAGCGCTGACAGTGGCACCAGCTTGATGTCGATGTCCGCATTCAGCTTTTCAGCAAACGCCAGGTAATCATCACGGATGCTTTCAAAACGTGCCTGATCGAAATCCACCAGATCCATTTTGTTCACCGCTACCACAAAGTGGCGGATGCCCAAAGAGCTCGCGATAAACGAGTGACGACGGGTTTGATCCAATACGCCTTTACGTGCATCAATCAGGATAACCGCCAGATCACAGGTCGACGCACCGGTCGCCATGTTACGGGTGTACTGCTCATGTCCCGGAGTATCCGCGATGATGAACTTACGTTTTTTGGTCGAGAAGTAGCGATATGCCACGTCAATGGTGATGCCCTGCTCGCGCTCAGCGGCCAGACCATCTACCAACAACGCCAGATCCGGTTTTTCACCTGTGGTACCCACTTTCTGGCTGTCTGCGTGGATCGCTGCCAGCTGATCTTCATAAATTTGCTTAGAGTCATGCAGCAGGCGGCCGATCAGCGTACTTTTGCCGTCATCCACCGAGCCACAAGTCAGAAAACGCAGCAGGGATTTGTTCTGATGTTGGTCCAGATAGGCCTCGATGCCCAGCTCGGCCACTTGTTGTTCAATAGCACTATTCATGTTTAATCCCTTAGAAGTATCCCTGACGTTTCTTCAATTCCATGGAGGCGGACTGATCGTGGTCGATCGCACGTCCCTGACGCTCACTCGACGTCGCCACCAGCATCTCTTCAATAATCCCTGTCAGGGTGTTGGCTTCCGACTCCACAGCACCGGTCAGTGGGTAACAACCCAAGGTGCGGAAACGGACGCTCTTGTGTTCAATTTCCTCGCCTTCCTGCAGCTTCATACGGTCGTCATCAACCATGATCAGCATGCCGTCACGCTCAACCACTGGGCGCACGTCAGACAGGTACAGCGGCACGATATCGATGCCTTCGAGGTAGATGTATTGCCAGATATCCAGCTCGGTCCAGTTAGACAGCGGGAACACGCGGATGCTTTCGCCTTTGTTCACCTGACCGTTGTAGGTGTGCCACAGCTCAGGACGCTGATTCTTTGGATCCCAGACGTGGTTCTTGTCGCGGAAGCTGTAAACACGCTCTTTCGCGCGGCTTTTCTCTTCGTCACGACGCGCACCGCCGAATGCTGCATCAAAACCGTATTTGTTCAGCGCCTGCTTCAAACCCTGGGTTTTCATGATGTCGGTGTGCTTGGAAGAACCATGGTCAAACGGATTGATGCCCGCTGCCAGACCTTCTGGGTTTTTGTGTACCAGAAGTTCGAAGCCATATTTCTTCGCCGTTTCATCGCGGAACTTGATCATTTCCTTGAACTTCCAGTCAGTGTCGACGTGCAGAAGAGGGAAAGGGATCTTGCCCGGATAGAAGGCTTTACGAGCCAGGTGAAGCATCACGGAACTGTCTTTACCGATGGAGTACATCATCACCGGGTTATCGAATTCCGCCGCCACTTCACGAATGATGTGGATACTTTCTGCCTCAAGCTGTTTGAGGTGGGTAAGAGTTTTGGCTTCCATTCTATGTTGTTTCCTTAGCCTAAATTAACCACGGACGGTGCACGAACATCACCTACCGCTTCGAATGATTGCTTTCCGTACCAGTTCAACTGGTCTGCGAGCTGCACCACTTCGCCGACGACGATCAATGCAGGGGAACCTACACCTTCAGCCAGCGACTCCAGCTCGTTGAGTTTGCCTTTATAGATTTTTTGGTTGGTACGCGTGCCGTTTTCTATGATTGCGACCGGGGTCTCCGGGTCACGTCCATGCTGAATTAATTGCTGCTGAATATGGGCGCTTTTCATCAGACCCATGTATATCACCAGCGTCTGGCGACCACGCGCGAGTGTCGCCCAGCGGAAACTGTCGTCTTCTTTTTTGAGGTGTCCGGTAATGAACATCGCCGTTTGCGCATAATCGCGGTGTGTCAGCGGAATACCGGCATACGCGGTTGCACCTGCTGCGGCAGTAATACCCGGTACCACCTGAAACGGTACGCCTGCTTCCTGCAGCACTTGTAGCTCTTCGCCACCACGGCCAAACATGAATGGGTCGCCGCCTTTCAGACGCACTACGCGATGGCCTTTCTGCGCATACTTCACCAACATGGCGTTGGTTTCTTCCTGCGATACGCTGTGATAGCTCGCGCGCTTACCAACACAAATCAGCTCGGCATCACGGCGACAAAGTTCCATGATTTCGTCAGAGACCAGATAGTCATAAAGCACCACGTCGGCTTGCTGCATCAGTTGCAGCGCACGCAGTGTCAGAAGACCCGGGTCGCCCGGGCCAGCACCAATCAGCGCCACTTCACCTTGTAAGGAAACGCCTTCAGTCAGTCGCTCGAGCTCTGCTTTGGCCCCTTCTTCGTCGCCTGAAGCAACCAGTGAGGAAAAACGGCCATCAAACGCCATTTCCCAGAATTTACGGCGACCATTCAGAGTCGAGATTTTCTGTTTTAAGGTGTCGCGGAAATCGCCAGCAAGTTTAGCCATGCGGCCAACGTGCGACGGGATCAGGGTTTCGAGCTTCTCTCGGATGAGTCTGGCTAAAACCGGAGATTTACCGGCAGAAGAAATCGCAATCACGATCGGGCTGCGATCAACAATAGAGGGAACGATAAAGCTGCACTTCGGGGTGTCATCCACCACGTTTGCCAACACACGACGCTTATCGGCAGCTTTAGAAACCAGCTCATTCACCAGCGGGTTATCAGTGGCGGCAATCACCAGAAACACGTTATCGAGGTGCTCCGGTTTAAAGCCTTCTTTTAGCCACACCAGCTCGCCATTTTCAGCCGCTTCAATAACGTCATGATCCGCATCAGGCGCCACGATAGTGACAGACGCCCCGGCTTTCATCAGCATGCGCGTTTTGCGCCATGCGACTTCACCGCCGCCAACGACCAGACAAGCGCGTCCTTCAAGCTTTGCGAAAATTGGCAAGTAATCCATAGTGTCAGCCCTTTCAATCCATTGAGGCCACTATAGAGAGTTGATGTTATTACTTGAAATTCTAAAAATTCATTTTTTATAACGTTATGGCTATTAGACCTTCACTCTCATAGCGACGAAATTTTCTCCAACCGCCGCGAAGCCGCGCCAGCACTGCATTCGATTACATATCACTTAATCAAGTCATAGATCACAGTTAGAGATGAAATGTAACTATTCCTAGTCGTCGATATGCAAAATACAGGCACATTTCTGTCCTTGGGAGATAATCATGACTCTTTCAGCCCGTCCGCTTTCCATCGCTGTACTCACCGGTATGCTTACCATGGCAGGCCCAGCAATGGCGGACACCATTAAACTGCGCATCATCGAGACCACCGACATTCACACCAATGTGATGGATTACGACTACTACAAGGACAAGCCGAGTGAAAAAATCGGTCTGGTACGCACTGCAACGCTCGTGAAGGCTGCACAAGAAGAGGTCGAAAACAGCGTATTGGTCGATAATGGTGACCTAATTCAGGGCAGCCCGATGGGTGACTACATGGCGGCCAAAGGCATTGAGAAAGGCGAAGTTCACCCCGTCTATAAGGCAATGAACCTGCTGGACTACGATGTGGGTAACATCGGTAACCACGAATTCAACTACGGCCTCGACTTCCTCGACCGCTCGCTGGAAGGCGCGAAATTCCCGTATATCTCCGCCAACGTGATTGATGCCAACACCGGTAAGCACTACTTCAATCCTTACATCATCAAAGAGCACACCTTCAAAGACATCGACGGCAACGCTCATCTGGTGAAAGTCGGCTATATCGGTTTTGTACCGCCGCAAATAATGGTATGGGACAAAAAGAACCTTGAAGGCAAGGTGATTGCGGAAGACATCAAAGCCAGCGCGGAAAAGCTGGTACCTGAGATGAAAGCCAAAGGCGCAGATGTGATTGTGGCTGTGCCGCACTCAGGCCTGTCGCAAGACGAATATAAAGCCATGGCGGAAAACTCGGTGTACTACCTTGCCGACGTTGACGGTATTGATGCCATCGCCTTCGGCCACTCCCACGCGGTGTTCCCAGGCAAAGGCTTTGACAACATTAAAGGCGTCGATAACCAAAAAGGCACCATCAAAGGCGTAGCGGCTGTAATGCCGGGTCGTTGGGGTAGCCACGTCGGTATCATGGATCTGCAACTCGACAAGCAAGGCGATGAGTGGATTGTCACGCCGGTACAAAGCGAATCACGCCCTATCTTTGACGGCAAATCACTGGCTGACGCTGACGTTGAAATGCGTAAAGTGTTAGAGCATGACCACAAAGGCACCCGCGATTTCGTCAACCAGCCTATCGGTAAAGCGAACGACGTGATGTACAGCTTCCTCTCGCTGGTGCAGGACGACCCAACGGTACAAATTGTTAACCTGGCACAGAAAGATTACGTCGAACGCTTCATTCAGGGTGACCCGGATCTGGACGGCATTCCTGTACTGTCAGCCGCGGCACCGTTCAAAGCCGGTGGCCGTAAGAATGACCCAGCGAACTTCACCGAAGTGGAAGCAGGCGAGCTGACGTTCCGAAATGCAGCGGATCTCTACCTCTATCCAAACACGCTGGTGACACTGAAAGTGACCGGTAAAGAAGTGAAAGAGTGGCTGGAGTGCAGTGCGGGTCAGTTTAACCAAATTGACCCTCAATCCAGCGCCCAGCAATCACTCATCAACTGGGATGGCTTCCGCACCTACAACTTCGATGTGATTGATGGCGTGAACTATCAGGTGGATATCACCCAGCCAGCGCGTTATGACGGTGACTGCAACCTGGTCAACGCGGATGCTGAGCGTATCCAGAACCTGACCTTCAACGGTAAGCCCGTTGATATGGCACAGCCATTTTTGATTGCGACTAACAACTACCGTGCATACCTGGGTAAATTCCCTGGCACAGGTAATGACTTCATCGCCTTCGCCTCACCGGATGAAAACCGTACCGTGGTCGCCAACTTCATCAGTGCAGTGACCAAAGAGAAAGGTGTGGTAACCCCAACGGCTGACAATAACTGGTCGTTTGCCCCAATCGAAACCGACGCTAATCTGAACGTGGTGTTTGAAACCTCACCAAGTGACAAAGCCGCTGATTTTGTGAAGGCAAAGGGTCAGTACCCAATGGAGAAAGTGGGCACAGATGATGTGGGCTTCGCGCAATATCGCATTGACCTGAAAAAATGATTAATAATTGGTTAACCCAATGTTTAATTATTGAAAACCTCCAAAATTGATACAGAAAAACCGCGGCTTTGATCGCGGTTTTTTTATAAGTTATCCGGCTACCCAAAGGGAAATGGGCTATGAAAAAAGTAGCCCAAGAGATTTTTAAAAATCAGGAATAACAATAATGCAATGGATAACCCTGACCTTTGGTCAGTTGTCGACCCGGCAACTCTATGACCTATTGAGGTTGCGCACCGACGTGTTCGTCGTAGAACAGAACTGTCCGTATCCGGAGCTAGACGGTCACGATACCCATCCCGAAACCCGACATTTACTGGGTTACCGTGATGACAAAATGACAGCCTACGCCCGCATTCTGCCCGCCGGCCTCACCTATCCGGAAATGAGTATCGGACGCATTGTGACCGCCAATACCGAACGCGGAAACGGCTGTGGCAGTGAGCTGGTCAAACAAGCCATCATTCAGGCGCATGACGTGTGGCCAAAAGCGCCGATCACCATTGGTGCTCAATATCACCTACGGGAGTTCTATCGTCGCCACGGCTTTGAAGAAATTTCCGAGCAGTATCTGGAAGACGGGATTCCGCACATCGACATGCGCCGCGTCGCTGCCTAATAGGCGGTAAACAGACATAAAAAAGGCTGCCCAATGGCAGCCCTCTTCTGTTTTCAGACATTATTTACGGCGGGCAAAGCTGCCATCTGACAGCCTAAAGAAAATCACCGACGCCCCTGACGTTTCAATCTGCAGCATGTCCAAGCTACCTTGATCATTACGCTTAAAGCGAAGCAATTGTCCCGGTTGGATTCGGCTGAGAGGCTTATCGTCACCCTCAATCGCTGAGATGGCATAAAGGTCTGGCAGCGGCAAGTCCTGTGCACGGAAGATGTTAGACAGCGTATCACCGCCTTTCACCTCATAGTTCACCCAGTCCGTATTCACGGTTTGTGCGCCCACTGTCTGCGTGGATATCACCTGCTCTCCGTCGGCATCAAAGCCTTCGTCGTTGCTGGCTTCCTGCTGCCCAACCGCAAGTGGCACTGGCACACGCTCTCCGGCTGTATTCGTTTCAGGGGCTGTGTCATCGCTTGATGGCCAAAGCAAAAGCACCACCAACAACGCGCCCAACACTGAAATCGCCGTGCGGTGCAGTTTTGGCAAGGAATTCCAGTAAGGTTGAACACGTTCAACCAGCGGGCTCAGCGAGGCCTTCGCTTTTTCTAATGCGCTTTTGATTGCCTCGCCCAGAGGCGGCGTGGCGGATGCTGTTCCTTTTTCGCGCTTTCCTTTCAAGGTCATTACCTCTCCCAATTTCCTCATGGGGTAGTTCCAGTATCTCAGTCAATCCAATAACTCTCAATATACCCAAATGACCTGAAGAGGCTAGCATTCAGAGGTCATCAATGCGTTCAATTCGAGGCAAATTTC
>NZ_ANFM02000007.1 GCF_000333895.2 Grimontia indica
TGGGGTCTCCCCATGTGAGAGTAGGACATCGCCAGGCTTCTAATACCGTCAAAAAAGCCATCCGAAAGGATGGCCTTTTTGCGTTTTGGTGGTAATGAAATCTCTTTGGCTAAATACTACGTAACCAATTGCTTAAGTGTTCAGTAACCGTTCATAAAAGTGTGTTAGATTAAATCTTTAGCGTAGAGGAGTGTGATTATGAAAAAGCTGATGGTACTTTTGCCAGTTTTACTCGCAGCTGGGTGTACCAGCACCTCGACGCTTGATCTCGCACAAAACCAAGATTGGACTGGCCTAGCTGAAAGAGACGTTTCATTGCAATTGCCAAAGCGCTCCAATGAGTCTTTAGCAGAGCTTGGAGCTAACGATATGGGCGAAAAAGAAGTCTATTTAACTTCATACGAATCTTCAAAAGAGCAGTTCTGTGACCCATCCCGTGCATTCAAAATGGGATTTATGGGTGAGCGATATGACGGATTTTGTGATGATAGAAATGACGGCTGGATTTTCTATCAAAACTGGAACATCGGGCGCGGTTCATCGCAAATGGATCATTTTCCTTTCTGAGCTACCGAACAACACAGATACATATAAAAAAGGCTGACGAGAATGTCAGCCTTTGTTGTTAGTGCATATCTCAAAGCATTAGTTATTCGCGTGTAGCTCAGCGTTTAACTCAACCGCAGATTTGTTAGTCAGACACTCAATCTTACCGGTCACTGAGTTGCGACGGAACAGAAGGTCGGTCTTACCAGCAAGGTCGCGTGCTTTTACTGTTTCCACTTCTTGGCCGTTCGCATCCAGCATGGAGACTTTTGTACCTGCAGTCACGTACAGACCTGATTCGATGGTACAGCGATCACCCAGTGGGAAACCAAGACCCGCGTTCGCACCCAACAGGCTGTTTTCGCCGATAGAGATAACGATTTGGCCGCCACCGCTCAAGGTGCCCATGATTGAAGCACCACCACCGATGTCACTGCCGTTACCGACCATCACACCTGCAGAAATACGGCCTTCCACCATGCTGACGCCTTCAGTGCCTGCATTGAAGTTGATGAAGCCTTCGTGCATAACAGTGGTACCTTCACCCACATGTGCACCCAGACGAACACGCGCGGTGTCTGCAATACGGACGCCTGCAGGAACCACGTAATCAACCATCTTAGGAAACTTGTCTACGCAATCTACTGTCAGGGTTTCACCTTTCAGGCGAGCTTCCATTTGACGTTCAGCGAGCTCTGGTAGATCGATTGGTCCTTGGTTAGTCCAAGCAATGTTGTGCAGTAGACCAAAAATTCCATCCAGAACGATGCCATGAGGCTTAGCAAGACGGTGAGAAATAAGCTGAAGCTTAAGGAAGCCCTCTGCTACGCTTGCTGGCTTTTCGTCCGTCGCAAGAATAGTCAAAACGAGAGGTTGGTTAGACTCCGCTGCTTTGGTCGCAAATGATGCTGCTGCTTGTTCGTCAGCTGCTGAGAAAGCAGAAGCGATAGCTGCACATTGTGCTGCTTCCACTTCAAACGCTTCGTTACTGCCCTGGTAACCCACAACGTCAGCAAGAGCTGAAACCAGAGAATCTGAAGGGTTAAGAACTGGGGTTGGGAAAAATGCTTCGATGATTTTTCCGTCTTTGTTTTTGGTCGCGGTGCCAAACGCTAAAGCAAAACTGGCCATGATCCGGGAGTCTCCTTGTCTCTTACACCAGCATCGGTTGATATCAGATGCTGCATGATAATTGTGATAGCTGGAGACATCTTAAAGTGAAGTGCATCAAGATTGAAGGGTGAGTGGAGAGAATCCTTTAGATTAACGGCTCTTGCAGTGAATATGGGTTAAATAGACCGAAAATTAGGACAATGTTGAAATAAAAAACGCTCCGTATGGGAGCGTTTATTGAGAAGTTAAGCCGCTTCGGCGTCATCTTCCTTTGGGGCTTCAGCCTTTTTCTTTACTGGTTTTGGGGTGGGCTTGCGTTTAGCCCCCAGAGCATAGAGTACTTCTTCACGATTTTGCGCAAGGAAAAGGGACAGTTCTTCGCGTTGCGCTTCATCGCCTGTGACTTCGCTTTTACCCAGCAGCTCAAATAACTCATCTGCCATGTCGAGCATTTTGTCATACGCGTCAGCTTCCGCTTTAGAGGTAAAAGTCATCTTCTCTTCTCCGTTGCGTTCAACCACATATTTGACGATAACGGCCATGGTTAACCTCTCTTAATTTGTTTACTGTCTGTTTATACAGTAGAGTAAAGTTACCTGTCTAGTTTAACCGTGATTACTGTGATGGCATTGGAAAAATTCTCAGATATTTATCATCGAGCAGCAACAAGAAAGGGAAGTAACAGCGATCTGGAGCAGCGTCTGGCACACCCTAAGAGCGTAAAAGAACTTAGCGAGATCCCGGATGATCGATGGCTAGCGACATTCAGTCAGAAGATCTTCCAGTCGGGAATGAATTGGCAGGTTGTGAGAAACAAGTGGCCAGGTTTTGAAGAAGTCTTCTGGGGCTTTGATATTGAAAAAATGTGCCTAACTCCGCCCGAAATGTGGGAGGAGAAAGCCACAAACCCTGCGATCATTCGCCATCTGGGTAAAGTCATGACTATTCCCCACAATGCCCAGATGATGAAAAGTGCAGCGAAGCAGCACGGCAGCTTTGCCAAGTTTGTCGCGGAGTGGCCGGAAAATGACATCATTGGCTTATGGGCACACCTGAAAAAGCATGGAAGTCGTTTGGGAGGAAATACCGGGCCTTATTCACTTCGTATGATGGGTAAAGATACTTTTATTTTGTCTGGCGATGTTGAGGGATATCTGCGGGCTCAAAAGATCATTGATGGCGGCCGGGATACCCGAAAATCTCTGCATGCGGCGCAGGAAGCCTTTAATCAATGGCAGGAAGAGAGTGGACGTCCACTTTGCCAAATTAGCCAGATTATCGCTTTCAGCGTGGGTGATAACAGCTATTAATCGTTAACTTGCCACTCGCTGGTAAAGGTTAGAAAACGTTCAAACAGCAGCGAGTGGTGTTTGCTTTTGTGGTGTGCCAACCAGTACTGACGGCGCAGATCGAGTGGCAATGTCAGCTTATGAAGTCTTTTATTGCTGATGGCATGCCTGGCAGCCAGCGTTGAAAGGTAAGCCAAACCAAGCCCTGCAGCAGCACAATTGATGATGGCTTCAGTGGTTCGAAGCTCAAAAGCTACCGTCCAGTTCTCCAATCTAGGGGCAATTCGTGAGAGGAAATGCTCACGGGTGCCGGAGCCTGTTTCCCTCAACAACCATGCGTGATTTTCCAAATCAAACAGCGTAATACCTTCTTTTTGAGCCAAAGGATGGTCGATGGCGCAAACAATACACATTTCGTCAGAGAGCCAAGGCTGCATGTGTAAATCATCGTTTCCCAAATGGTGCTTACTTTCACCTTGTCCTTCAATCAGTCCGATATCGAGCTCAAATGCGAGCAATCTGTCTATGATCGACTGACTGTTAGATATCACCAACTCCTGGTCAATATGATTGCTTTGTGCCCTGAAGTCCCTCAGCAAAAATGGCACCAGTTGGTTTCCTATTGTATCGCTTGCGCCCAACCTAAGGTGGCCAGAGAGCTCGCCATCAGAGTTCAGTACTTTCGTGATTTCATCACTTCGGGTAAGCAGTTCGTCTGCCATAGGGAGGAGTCGACGACCTTGATCGTTGAGTATCAAACGGTTGTTGACCCGTTCGAACAGTTTGTGTCCTAGCTGACTTTCCAGCTCTGTTATAGCCATGCTGACAGCAGGTTTGGAGAGGAAAAGTAGACTGGATGCAGCCGTGATGGTTTTTTCCTGCGCAACGGCGACAAAAACCTGTAGCTGGCGAAGAGACAATGACATCTAGCTATCTACCCATCGATTTAACCTGGTTTAAGTTTAACTTAACTTTAGGTTAAAGATATTCAGATATACTAAATAATGATGTCGTTCTATCATATTTTATGTGTTTTTCTTCTAAAGATGTGACAGAGCAATGCGTAGACGTCTCAACTTACTTCCTACTCCAATGGCTGGCCTCGCGCTGGCAATCGCAAGCCTTGGTTGGAGCTGGGAAAATGCCGGTAATTTCGGTGGGAATGCTCAGGTTTTAGGGGCGGTGCTCGGTGGTGTGATGCTATTGATGATCGCACTGAAATTTACTTTTTCTCCCAAAGGTCTTTGGTGCGATTTGCAGCACCCTGTTGTCGGCAGTGTGGTGCCTACTTTTGCTATGGGCGTGATGATTGTTTCTGCTTCTGTTGGCAAAGTGTCTCCTCTTGCGGGCGATTCTCTTTGGATGCTGGCCGTGGTCGCCCACGTCGCGTTCCTCGTTTCTTTTGTTTATCACCGTGCCCGTGATTTCTCACTCACACACATGGTACCAAGCTGGTTTGTGCCACCTGTGGGCCTGATAGTTGCGGATGTTGCTTTCTCGGGTAACCCTGCGCTGCGTCCCGTGGCGGATGGCATTATGCTATTTGGTTTACTGGCTTATGCTGTGTTGTTGCCACTCATGCTTTACCGCCTGATTTTCTGTGGTGAGGTGCCAGATGCGGCAAAGCCAACCATTGCGATTCTGGCTGCACCAGCAAGCCTGTCTTTGGCTGGCTACCTAACCGTGAGCCAATCACCCTCACCTGTCATTGTGGCAGTGCTTCTGGGGATTGCCTTGCTGATGACACTGGTGATTTACGTGTCATTTGCCAAGTTGTTGCGTTTGCCATTCTCACCGGGTTATGCCGCTTTTACCTTCCCAATGGTGATCGGCGCGACAGCATTGTTTAAAACTGCGGCTTGGTTAGAGTCGGTTGGCGTTGCGGCAACTTATGTGAATCAGGTTTATGTGCTGGGTATTATCGAATTGGTGGTCGCCACTATCGTGGTTGGGTATGTGGCCATGCATTACCGCCGCTTCATTTCCCTGCAATGGAAAATGCCAGCCACAGCATAACCTTCGCAAAATCGCCCCAAATAGCCTGCATCTTGTGCAGGCTTTTTCATTTCTAACTGCATGAAATTGCACTCTTGAGGGCATTCCGCCACAATCTCTCCAATACCGTTCTCATGAGTCTTGCCCGTGTTCACTGTCTATCACTCTAACCAGTTGGATCTTTTGAAAAGTCTGCTGGTCGCCATCATTCAGAAAAAGCCGTTGGATAATCCTTTCCAAAAGGAATTAATCCTGGTGCAAAGCCCGGGTATGGCGCAGTGGCTCAAGCTGGAAATGGCCAAAGAGCAAGGGATTGTTGCGAATGTTGAGTTCCCACTTCCCGCCACTTTCATTTGGCAGATGTTCACTCAGATTCTGGATGATGTGCCGCAGCGAAGCTTTTTCAACAAAGAAGCGATGACCTGGAAGTTGATGACTGTCCTGCCAGAGCTCCTAAACCAACCAGACTTTGATGAACTGAAACGTTACCTCGAAGGCGATGACGACAATCAGAAGCTTTACCAACTGGCAGGTAAGATTGCCGATATCTATGACCAATATCTGGTGTACCGACCAGAGTGGATAAAGGCATGGGAAAACGAGCAGACTGTTGATGAGTTGGCTGAGGAGAAAAGCTGGCAACCCACGCTTTGGCAGGCGCTTTACGATTACACCCTTCAGCAGGAGCAGTCGCCTTTTCACCGTGCCAATCTTTATGAAGAGTTTATTGAGGCACTAGCGTCTCATAAAGGGAAACCAGACGGTCTGAAAGGCATTGAGCGCGTTTTTGTGTTTGGCATTTCTGCTTTGCCTCCTCGTTATCTTGATGCCCTTAAAGCATTGGGTGAGAATGTTGATGTCCACTATATGTTCACCAACCCCTGTCGTTATTACTGGGGGGATATCCGCGACAAACGTTATCTGGCGAGACGTGCAGCCAGCATGGAGTCACGCATCAGCCGTGCCAGTGATACTCAAGAGCCGGCGCAGTTTGCCCTGCCATTAGTCAGTGAAGATGACTCGGCCGAAGTCGGTAATAGCCTGCTGGCGTCTATGGGTAAGCTTGGCCGAGACAACCTACTGCTGATTTCTGACCTCCAATGTAATGAGGTCGATCAGGGCTTTGTCGATGTGCAGCGTGACAGCCTACTTCATCATATTCAGGCTGATATTCTTGATTTAATTGAACCGGGTAACATCCAGGAAACCCTTACCAGTGAGAGCAAGGTGGGTATTTCTGCTGAAGATCGCTCTGTCATGGTGGAGGTTTGCCACAGTCCGATGCGTGAAGTGGAAGTGCTGCATGACAGGCTGCTTGAGATGCTCGAACAAGACCCGAACCTGTCGCCGCGGGATATTATCGTGATGGTCGCCGACATTAATGCCTACAGCCCGGCGATTCAGGCAGTATTTGGCAATGCGCCCGGTGAGCGCTTTATTCCGTTCTCGATTTCTGACCGCACCGCGGATCAGGAAAGCCCAATCCTAACAACGTTCTTGCGATTATTGGGGCTACCGGACAGCCGTTGTAGCGCAGCGGAGCTTCTGGAAATCCTCGAAGTTCCTTCCGTGATGCGTCAATTTGGTTTTGATAACCGCCAGTTCGAGAAGGTTAAATTCTGGGTAGAAGAATCAGGCATTCGCTGGGGACTCGATGATTCGACGGCGGAACATTTCTCCTTGCCTCATCAACATCAGAACACCTGGTTGTTTGGTCTTAACCGCATGTTGCTGGGTTACGCCATGCCGAGCGACGTCGGGCTTTACAACGATGTGTTGGCGTATGACGAAGTACAAGGATTGGAAGCAGAGCTGGCAGGTAAGTTAGGTGAGTTCTTCCGTGTGATGTCGGCGACGCAAAAAGTGCTGCTGGGCGCGAAAGACGGACATGCCTGGGTGCAGGCACTGACAGCACTCTTTGACGATATGTTTGCGCTGGATACAGACGAAGAATTAGCAGGGCAGCTTATCCGCACCCAATTGGATAACTGGCTGACCCAACTGGATGACGCTGGCTTCAACCAAACATTGGCGCTCCCGATCGTGCGTGATTATCTGAAAGAAAAGCTCGGGGGCGAGCGTGTCAGTCAGCGCTTCCTTGCCGGTCAGGTGAACTTCTGTACCCTGATGCCAATGCGTTCTATCCCGTTTCAGGTGGTGTGCCTGCTTGGTATGAACGACGGCGATTATCCGCGCACCATCGCGCCGGTTGGCTTTGATTTGATGGCGGGTCGTACCCGCGCTGGTGACCGTTCCCGTCGGGATGATGACAGATACCTGTTCCTCGAAGCGCTGCAATCAGCACAGCAACGTTTATACATCAGCTATGTAGGCCGTTCCGTTCAGGACAACACAGAAAAAGTGCCTTCTGTATTGGTGACTGAATTACTCGATTATTGCCGTTTGGGATACTGCCTTGAAGGCGACCAAGCTCTGCCGGAGCATGAATCCGGCGCGCGTCTGCTCAACGCCTTGAATCATCATAATCCACTCGTCCCTTTCAGCCGACAGGCCTTTACTGAAAGTCGTCAAAGTTACGCGGCGGAATGGTTACCAGCAGCGCGTGGCGAAGGGCAACTTGCATCGCCTTTCCTTGATGGTAAAGCTCTGAGTGAAGAGCCTGATCTGCAATCCGGTGTGGTCGAACTTGCAGAGCTTCAGCGATTTTGGCGCTTACCTGTTCAGTACTTTTTCAACCGCCGCTTAAAGGTATTCTTTGAGTCGCCGGAAGGGGCAATGGAAGATGCTGAACCCTTTGCGCTCGATAATCTTCACCGTTACCAGTTACGCGATGCGCTCCTTTCCCATGTTATTGCCCATGATGACAGTGAAGCCTCGCTGGAAGCCTTCTTCAGGCAGCAAAAAGCGAGCGGCAGCTTGCCACTCAATCATTTTGGTGAGTTGACACTTGAGACAGAACAAGCCGGAATTTTGGCTCAGTACGCGCAGTTGAAACCATTGTTGAGCGACAAACGACAAGCGTTGGAGATTAATCTTTCTGTCGCCACCTCCCGTGGCGCGGTCAAACTTCAAGGCTGGCTGGATGAGCGTTACCGCGCTGGTCGCATTCTGTATCGAAGCGGAAAAGTCAGGGCGAGAGACAAGCTGGCAGCATGGATTGATCACCTTTGCCAGTGCGCGGCAGGCGAGCAACTGGAAACACGCTTCATCGGAGTGGATGACGATGTGGTGTGGAGTTCTATTGCCAAAGAAGACGCTTTATCGAGCCTTGGGGTTTACATCGAATACTATCTTGCGGGGACGGAAGCACCACTGCCTTATCTACCAAATACTGCGCAGGCGGGCTTAGCGACTTGTATTGATAAGAAAGGTCATTGGTCGGAAGACGACGCCACGTTGGATAAAGCGCGCAGCAAAATGCGCTCAGCCTTTGAAGGGGGCTATATGGTCTCTGGAGAAGGAGAAAATACTTATGTGGCTCGGGTCTGGCCACAGGGAGAAGATGAGCTGCTCGATCAGGTTTTTGAACTGGGTAAGACTTTGTTGCTACCTGCGCTAAATGGCGAGAAAAAAGAAGACTGACTGAGGAGTCAGTCTTCTTAGTAAACTCAAGCGTTGATCTTGAACTTCGACAATTGACTGCGTCCGGTGTCGCTCAGAGATTTCACCTTGTCGCTCAGTCCCAGTGTATCTTCCGATGCTTCGCGGTTGGTGTGAGAAATATCGCTGACATTGACCACACTGCGTGCAACTTCCTGCGAAGCGCTGGCTTGCTGTGAGGTGGATGCTGCCACAGCAGTGTTCATTTGCTCCAATTCATTGATCAGCTGAGATAGCGCTGTCAGCTGCGTTTGGGCAAGTCTTGCCTGCTCAAGGCTTTGTGCGGTTTTGTCTGTACCACTGCTCATGATTTTCGCGGCGACTTGAGCACGCTCCTGCAGCCTTTCGATGATGGCGTTGATTTGAGTTGTCGACTCTTTCGTGGAGTGCGCAAGCTTACGTACCTCATCTGCTACCACCGCAAACCCTCGGCCTGCGCTACCTGCACGTGCTGCTTCAATCGCGGCATTGAGCGCCAACAGGTTGGTTTGCTCAGAGATATCGTTAATCACAGTGACCACATCGCTGATTTGGTCGCTTGATGCGGCCAGCTCACGTATGCTCTTTTCAGCATCAATTACATCGTCATTCACCTGCTCAAACTTACCCAGAGAGGCAGATAGTGATGCTTCAGCTTCAGTCACCAGTTTACGGGAGTGACGCGTACTCTCTTGTGCATTGAGTGTGCTGGACTCAACATCTTTGATGGCAGAGGACATTTCTTCCATCGCACTGGCCACTAAATCCAGCTCCTGGCTTTGGTTGCGAATGCCATCCGTAGAGCGGTTCGCCAAATCAGCCATGGTTTTGCTGTCGCAATCTAGCTGAAGCAGCGTGGAATCCACGTTGGAAAGCAGGCCTTGCAATTGCTCACAAGCAGCGTTGAGGTTACGTGACATTTCGCCCAGCTCGTCAGTGCTGTTGACATTGGCGCGGGCGGTCAAATCACCACTAGCTACCACGCTCAGTGCGCGCTGAATTTCACGTACTGCATTGACCAGCATGCGAGAGAGCATGGTTGCCAGCAGCACCAGAATAGCGGTGACACACAGTGCAAAAAATGCAGCCTGTGAGGTTTCTTTCCATACCAGTGTCTCTAAGTCATCAACGTAGAGGCCAGTACCAATCAGCAACCCCCAAGGTTCATAGCGTTTTACGGCGCTGACTTTTTCCAATGGCTCTTTACCGCCCGGTTTTGGGAACCAGTAGCTGGTAAAGCCGCCCTCTACTGGCTGGGCAACACGACGGAAATCTTTGAGAAGCAGGTTTCCCTTGCTGTCTCGGAAGCTATTGAAATCTTTACCGAGCAGACTTTTTGCGCCTGCTAACATGATGCCTTTTTTATCGATAGCGAAGAAATAACCGTCCGCACCAAAAGTTAACGGTTGGATAGCGGCCATCGCTTTATCACGACCGGCTTCGGAGGGATCACTCTGATAATGACTGTCGATTATTTGCGTCGCCAGCTCGATGGTTTGCATTAAGCTAGATTTTCTCTCCAACAGGAGGTCTTTATGCAGGCTTCTCGCTTGGAAAGCTGTCAGCAGGACAATGCTAATCACTGAGATGCACACAATAAGAAGTAGCTTATATCGCACAGATAGGTTTGCAACAAATTTCATACTCAGTATATCCGTGTATTTAGATGTCCGTAACGAAAATGAAACATGAAGGTTCACTTAATTGGAGCAAAGTATCAATAGAACGACTGGTAATGATAATTGTTTTTGATTGATCTGCTTCGCAGACTTATTTTTCATTACATAAAATGTCCAGTTTTTGCAACGTGCTTGTAAAGGAAGTCGATAATTTCAGCGTCTGCAGTCCAATGACAAAATGTCACAGTATTAATATCTCTACACAAACTGCGTGTTTTTGACTCAGATAACTCGGTTAAAGAGAGAGTTTCAACGTTTGCATTCCTTCATTCGCCTCTATGGAAATGGAATGACTATTTATCGTGAAATTAGCCTCGAATTGAACCGAACAATGAACTCTGAAAGCGAGCATTTTCAGGTGTTTTGGGTATAAACTAGGGACATTATTCCCCTTTGAGCCAACAGTGCATGCCAACCCAACTTCTTGACCCCATGTCATTTCCCCTTCACGGACAAAGGCTGATTGAAGCGTCTGCTGGTACGGGGAAAACCTTCACCATTGCGGGTCTATATTTACGACTACTGTTGGGGCATGGCGCCGAAGATTCAGCGCACGCTTCGCCGCTGAGTGTTGATCAGATTCTGGTGGTGACCTTTACCGAAGCGGCCACTCAGGAGCTTCGTGATCGTATCCGCGCACGTATCCATGATGCCCGTCTTTCGTTTAGTCGAGGGCACAGCGAAGATCCGGTGATCAAACCGCTACTGGAAGAGGTGCAGGATTATTCACACGCAGAGCGTTTGCTTCTGCAAGCCGAGCGCCAGATGGATGAGGCAGCGATCTACACCATTCACGGTTTCTGTCAGCGTATGCTGACCCAAAATGCTTTCGAGTCGGGCAGCTTGTTTACCAATGAGTTCATTACTGATGAGAGCGCTTTACGCGAACGCGCGGTTTCGGATTACTGGCGACGTCAGTTCTATCCATTGCCAAAGTCGCTTGCAGGTGTCGTACGGGGTTACTGGGAATCGCCACTGTCACTGCTGAAAGACATTAGCACTTATCTCTCTGGACCGCTGGTCACCATCAAAGCGCCGGATATGCCGGAAAACCTCGATGACTTGCATCAGGAGAACCTGGCCAAAATCGAAGAGGTGAAAGGACTGTGGCGAGAAGCTGCCGCTGATCTTGAAGCTTTGATCTCAGGATCAGGCGTTGATAAACGCAGCTACAGTAAAAAATCGCTGCCAAACTGGCTTTCTGAAGTCACGGACTGGGCGTCCTGTTCAACAACCAGCTATGAATTGCCGAAAAACCTTGAGCGCTTTTCTGCGTCAATGCTGGCAGAGAAAACCAAGAAAGGCGAAGTGCCGACGCATCCGGTTTTTGAGGCAATTGATATGCTGGTGGCCAACCCACCAACACTGAAAGATGCGTTGACGGCACACGCCATTCGTCAGGTGAGAACATTACTGGCTCAAGAAAAACGACGCTTTGGTTGGTTGTCATTCGATGATTTGCTGTCACAGCTTTCATCGGCACTGGAAAGTGACAGTGAAGGCATTCTGGCTGAACGTATCCGCACATTGTATCCGGTCGCCATGATTGACGAATTCCAGGATACCGACCCTCAGCAATACCAAATATTCAGCGATATTTATGCCGAGCAGCCTGAATGTGGCCTCTTTATGATTGGGGACCCTAAGCAGGCGATTTATGCTTTCCGTGGTGCTGATATTTTCACTTACATCCATGCACGCCGTCAGGTGGCCGACCATTACAACCTTGGCACCAACTGGCGTTCGACGGCAGGGGTGGTAAAAGCGGTCAATCATGTCTTTGAAAATGCGGAATCGCCTTTTATCTATAACGAAGATATTCCTTTTACTGCTGTCGCTTACTCGCCGGGGGCTGATGAACGCTATTGGGAGGTCAATGGTAATCAACAAGCCTCGATGACCCTTTGGCTGGATGAAACGGCAGATCTGGTTTCGAAAGCGGATTACGAAAAGCAAATGGCCCATGCCACGGCGAGCAGCATCCGCGAAGTGCTGACCAAAGCGCAGGAAGGTAACGCGCATTTCTGCAAAGGCGACAAACGCAAGCCTATTCATGCCGGAGACATCGCAGTGCTGGTGAGAACCGGTAGCGAAGCAGCCAAAGTAAAGATTGCACTGGCAAGGCAGGGCATTGCTTCTGTTTATCTCTCGAACCGCGACAGCGTGTTCTCAAGCCATCTGGCAGCGGATGTTCAAAGGCTACTTGCTGCTGTACTGACGCCTGATAGTGAGCGAACACTTCGTGCTGCACTGGCAAGCGGCCTATTTGCGCTGACGGCCAGTGAAATCGATACCTTGAACCATGACGAAAAAGCGTGGGAGAGGGCGGTGATGGAGTTTTCTACCTACCAAACGGTATGGTTTACCCGAGGCGTGATGCCCATGCTCCGTCAGGTGATGCAACGCCGTGGTATCGCGGAACGCTTACTTTGTGAAGACAATGGTGAGCGGGCACTCACTGACCTGATGCATCTTGGTGAACTGCTGCAACAGGCAAGCCAGACACTGGATAGTCACCATGCGTTGATCCGCTGGCTGGCTGACCATATCGATAACCCTAACGGCAACAGTGAAGAGCAGCAGGTGCGTTTGGAGTCTGAGCGTGACTTGGTGCAAATCGTCACCATCCACAAATCTAAAGGTCTGGAATACGATCTGGTTTACTTACCGTTCGCCTGCAATTTCCGTCCGTCAGACAGACCA
Organism: Grimontia indica; assembly: GCF_000333895.2. Taxonomy (GTDB): domain Bacteria; phylum Pseudomonadota; class Gammaproteobacteria; order Enterobacterales; family Vibrionaceae; genus Enterovibrio; species Enterovibrio indicus. The sequence continues at coordinate 12,866 of NZ_ANFM02000007.1, forward strand.
TTTTTCCATGATGAAGACCATAAGCCAGTGCTGTCGTTGACTGAACCTGACTTTGCTATTGAACAGGCAGATAAAGAGCGTTTGGCCGAAGATCTCCGACTCGTTTACGTTGCTCTGACCCGTGCCGTCTACGGCTGCTTTATTGGTCTGGCACCGCTCAAAGATGGGAGAAAATCTTCCGGTGATACCGGGCTTCATAAATCGGCACTGGGTTACCTGATTCAAAAAGGTGAGGCATCAGATGCAGCGGGGTTGGTTGCTGCGGTTGATTTCTTGGCAGAGAGTTGCGACGGCATTGAGAAAACCTCACCGCCTAAAGTGGTGGACGGCAAATTGGAGCCAGAGTTGGCGGATGATGACGTCATTGAAGCGCGAACCTTCGAAGGGCGTATCCGCCGCGATTGGCGCTTGACCAGCTATTCCGGTTTAGTCAAGCAAGGCCACAGCAGTGCGCTACCCGATTTACCTGCCTTTGATATTGATGCTGCAGAAGAGCAGCACGAAGAAAGCGAGACGGAGACCGACAGCGCGCCTACCATATTCCAGTTTCCGAAAGGTGCGCGTCCGGGAACTTTCCTGCACACCTTGTTTGAGAACGTCGAGTTTGGGCAAGACATGTTCAGCGAGGAAGTGGCCGAGATGATCCGCCATCACCTGCTGCTCGAAAACTACGACGAAAGCTGGATACCTGTATTGCAGAAATTGTTGTCTGATGTCGTATCTCAACCTCTTAATGACGAAGGATTGATGCTGTCTGAGGTCGATGAACCCGCAAGATTGACCGAGATGGAATTCGTGATGCCGGTGGAAAGGCTTGATAGTGGCCGTGTGAACCGGTTAATTGCCGAACACGATCCTCTTTCAGCGCAGGCTGGTGAGCTTCACTTTGATACCGCCAGTGGCATGCTGAAAGGTTTTATCGACTTAGTGTTCTGCTGGCAGGGGCGTTATTACGTGTTGGACTGGAAGTCCAACTATCTTGGAGATTCGCCTGCCGATTACACTGAGGAGGCGCTGGCAGATGCCATGGCGGATCACCGCTACGATTTCCAATACCAGATTTACTCACTCGCCCTGCATCGATTCCTGCGACAGCGTATACCTGATTACTCACCTGAACGCCATCTTGGCGGTGTTTTCTATCTCTTTGTTCGTGGTATTGAAGCGGGTACTCGCCATGGCATTTTTTACACCTCACCTTCCCTTGAGCTTCTCGATGGTCTTGATGCCATTTTTTCCGGCGAAGGACAGCTTTCTGATGGAGAGTGCCTAAATGGCGATAAGTGAAAAACTCAACGCGCTGTATAAACGTAAAGCCATCAGAGCTATCGACCGTCAGTTTTCCCAGTTTATCGGTGAGCAGCTTGGGGACGTTGAATCTCCCATGGTGGGCTGGGCGGCTTTGGTCAGCTTTGAGCTGGGTAAAGGTAATGTCTGTGTTGATCTTGCAGCATTAGACAGCGCTAGACTTTTTGACGTGATGCCCGCGGAATCCGCGGAACTTGCCATCTTGATGACACCTGAAAATGCGCTCGCGTTGGTGTCCGCATCTCCGGTTGTCGGTGATGGAAGTGTACCGACACCTATGGTGCTGAGTGGTTCCCGCCTCTACCTTCATCGTTATTGGGCTGCAGAACGTCTGGTGACTAACGAAATTACAGCACGTGCCACTGAGCTTCCTGTGCCGATGACGCTGCGTGGCGTGTTGAACGATCTTTTCCTACCGGATATGGCTTTGCTTCGTCAGTTCTACAGCACATGGGAAGACAACGAAAAGGCGGAGAAACTGGCCGACTTCTTCGACATCAACGATCTGACACAGGTCGATATAGACGCGCTGAAAAAGGCGTTAGATGCAAAAGCCACGGATGCTGAGGTGCTGAGTCTAGTGCCAGACTCGGCACGATTGAACTGGCAGAAAGTCGCGGCTGCCGTGGCGCTAAGTTATCGCTTCGCAGTGATTTCTGGCGGCCCTGGAACGGGTAAGACGACAACAGTGGCGAAGCTTCTGGCGGCGATCGTCAGCAGTAGCGACAACCCGAATGGCCCTGAAATCAAGCTGGTGGCACCGACGGGGAAAGCGGCCAACCGTCTGACCGAATCCATCGGAAAAGCCGTTGCGGCATTGCCGGTGAGCAATGAGGTGAGAGACAAAATTCCGACTCAGGCATCAACCATTCACCGATTGCTTGGTGCCATTCCAAACCGTGTTGAGTTTCGACATCATGCTGGCAACCGTCTTCACCTTGATGTGCTGGTGGTAGATGAAGCATCCATGGTTGATTTGCCTATGATGGCCCGATTGCTCGCGGCATTGCCTCAGCATGCCAGAGTGATTCTTCTGGGAGATCGCGACCAGTTAGCTTCTGTTGAGGCGGGTGCTGTGTTGGGTGATATCTGTCTGCATGCCGGAAGTGGTTTTAGTGCTGAACGCGCAAAGACCTTAGCGTCACTGACAGGCTTTTGTTTACCGCAGGAAGCTTCTGTACCTGCTGTGTCTGATGGCGTATGTTTGCTGCGCAAAAGCTACCGCTTCCATGCTAAATCCGGTGTTGGCCAACTGGCCTATGCCATTAACGCCGGCGAAACACGCTGGGTTGAAAGGGTGCTGCAACAAGGCTTTAGTGATATCGCCCTTCATGATCTTGATGGCGATGTGTATGGCGAAGCCATTACTATGGTGGTCAATGGGTACCGCGGCTATCTTTCGGCATTATCAGAGGGTGCAGATAACCGCACCTTGCTGAAACATTTCTCTGATATCCGTCTGCTGTGTGCGCTTTCAGATGGCCCGTTTGGGGTTAAGGGCTTGAACACAGCGATTGAAAAAGCGTTAGCCAAAGTGGAGCTTATCGCACCAGGAGAAGAGATTTTCTACCCGGGGAGGCCAATTATGGTGACGCAGAACGACCACGGCCTTGGTTTGTACAACGGCGATATCGGCATTGTGGTGAAGCAGGAAGAAGGACTTCGCGTAGTGTTTGAAATGGCGGATGGTTCAGTAAAAGCCTTTCTGCCAAGCCGTCTTCCTGAGCATCAAACTGCCTACGCAATGACGATTCACAAATCCCAGGGGTCTGAATTCAGTCATACCATTTTGATGTTGCCACCTACCCCGACCCCCGTCATGACAAGAGAGCTGGTGTACACCGGTGTGACACGGGCAAAAGACAGATTGGATGTTTATGCCACCCGCACCAGTTTGGCGCGGGCGGTGAAACGGAAAACGCAGCGGTTTAGCGGCTTGGCAGACGCATTACACGTCCGTTAAGTGCGAGGGTCAGTATCTTGGAGCGGCGCTGCAGGTTGTAAAGTTCTTGCTTGGCATCCGGCAGTGCAGTGACATCGGCTTCTACAAACCCGTGCTCACGGAACCAGTGGATACTGCGGGTGGTCAGTACAAAAATCGTTTTGATACCCGATTGCGCCGCCTGCTGCTGGATATATTGAAGCAGGTTGGTGCCGCGGTCGCTATCACGGTATTCAGGATGAACGGCAACACAGGCCATTTCTGCTGTTTGTGACTCGGGGTAAGGGTAAAGTGCCGCACAACCAATGATGCGCTCATCTCTATCAATCACAGTAAAACGTGGAATCTCCTGCTCCAGTTGCTCCCGTGAGCGTCTCACCAGAATCCCTTGCTCCTCCAATGGACGGATCAGCTCAAGAATACCGCCGATATCATCAATAGTGGCCTGACGGATTCGCTCTGCACTTTCGGTCACAATCTGTGTACCGATACCTTCCACGGAGAAGAGTTCCTGAATCAGTGAACCATCGACTTTATAACTGAGAAGGTGGCTTCTTGGCACGCCTGAACGGCATGCAGCAACGGCACCACGTAAGAATCTGACAGTACCGGAGTTCTCATCACCCGCTGTTGCTCGCTGACGCAAAATTTCTTCTGCCTGGTGCGGGAAAAGTTCTGAGAGTACATTGCCATTAGGACCAATCACACCTTGCAGCGAACAGAAGCCAATCAACTTGTCAGCATTAAGGCGAATCGCCAATTGTGTTGCGACTTCTTCGGAGGTCAGGTTGAAACATTCCCCGGTGACGGAGCTGGCAACAGGGCCTAAAAGAACGATCGAGTGCTGATCGAGTTGGCGGTGTATACCGTCGATATCGATCCTGCGGATCCGTCCGCTATGGCAGTAGTCCACACCTTCGTCGACACCCAGTGGTTGTGCAATCACAAAGTTCCCGCTGACCACGTTGATCTGCGCGCCAGCCATGGGCGTGTTATTTAGGCTCATGGAGAGGCGGGCAGTGATATCGAGTTGGAGCTGACCTGCAGCTTGTTTTACCACTTCGAGTGCAGCAGAATCTGTGACACGAACACCTTTATGGTAAGGCGTCTCAACCCCTTGCTTAGCAAGGTTCTGACTGATTTGAGGGCGGGCGCCATACACCAATACCAGCCGCAAACCCAGGCTGTTAAGAAGAGCTATATCATTGACAATATTGCCGAAATTGGGGTCTGCAATCGCTTCACCACCTAGCATGACAACGATGGTTTTGTTCTGGTGTGCGTTCACATAAGGCGCTGATTGCCTAAATCCATTTACGAGTGCTGTACTGCGAAGTTTCAACACCTTACTCCATGATTGTGACTTTATATGCTGTGATAGTGACTAATTATTCTAGATTTGGCAAGGGGCGTGACACGGATTCAAACATTGGATGCCTGATTTGGTCGGCAGTGATGTCCTTTTTATAATATTATTGTTAGTAATTGAGAGTTTGTCTCTTATTTGAGAGTTTATTTGTGGGTATCGTCGGACAATCTTTAACGCTTTTCGTCGTGTTGATTTCGGGGGCCATTGGCTACCTGGTGGCAAATGATATTCCTATCTTCACTGAAGTGGACCAAACAATCATATACGGTGAATGGGTTGAGCAGGGTGTGCCGTCGTACGCTGCGGACAAGTTCGAAGTGCGAAAAGATGGTATCTATATAAAAGGTGCCCGCACGACCAGTTACTATGAGTTTACTGGCAGCAAACTCATTTATACGGTGGGAAATAATACCTACCTTTACACCGTGGAAGATAAAAATACGTTACAAAGAGAAAAGCCTTACCACTACAGCACACCATTTACGAAGCGTTGACGCTCAATCAATAGTTTGCGGGTAATACTCTCAATAGTTCAGTCACGGGGCACAAGCCAAGTGCCACACGGCGAATCCGATCTGCGATATCTTCATTCCCACCGAGGCACCGGCGAATGCTGTTATTAATCATTTCATCGCTGCTACCGTCACTGGCTAACGTGCGAATCCATTGATACTCGATAGAGTCAGTGTCGAGCAGCGTCTTACGTCCTACTTTTAAGTCCATACCGTACTCCTTTACGAATGTGTTTAGTTTTTAAGACATTTTCTTTTCATCGGATTTAAACGAATTTCTATGACAGAAATGTGACAAAGTGTTTCAAAGTTCGGCGCATATGCTTTCGATCGCATTATATCTCCCAGTAATTTTGAGGGTTTATGCGGTCTATCTCGCCTTTTGATTGCAGAAAAGACAGGGTTCTGTCACCCTCTTTTTCATTGTTTTCTGATTCAGGATGACCTGTGAAAAAGGCACTTTCTGTTGTCGGCATTTCCCTACTCCTTGCCGCGTGTGCGCGTCCCACTGACCGAGGTCAGCAATATGTTGATGGGCGTTTTAATCAAGTTCTTAATCCGGTCGAGCAAGTTGCCTCGGATAAATCCCGAGACTACTCTTTGTTTCCGGCTCAACTGGAGAAGGTTGAGTCTCGCTCTCCTTCATTGACGAAAGCGAATCAGGCCGTTTATGAAAGCGTGAAAGCCTGGTTGGCAGAAAGTGGAGAGCCAACGGCATTGAGCGACTACGGTTTGTCTCTTGAGCAGATGGGCGGCGGTGACGGTTATGGCAATGTGCTGTTTACCGGCTACTTCTCTCCAGTGATTGAAATGCGCCACGAGCCGGATGCCTTGTTCCGTTATCCGGTATACGCCATGCCTCAGTGCGATGAAAAGTGTCCGACACGTGAAGAGATCTACAACGGCGCGCTCGATGGTTTGGGTTTGGAACTGGGTTACAGTGCATCGTTGATCGACAACTTCATCATGGAAGTGCAGGGCAGTGGCTTCATTCATTTTGGTGATAACGACCAGCTTGAGTACTTTGCCTACGGTGGCAAAAACGGTCACCCGTATGTCAGCATTGGCAAGGTGTTGATAGAGCGTGATGAAGTGCCGCGTGAAAAGATGTCGCTGAAAGCCATTAAAGATTGGGTCGCACAGCAAGACGAACCCACTGTGATTGAGTTGCTCAATCAGAATCCATCATTTGTTTTCTTCGCCCCTAAAGCGGCGCATCCGGTGACAGGGACTGCGGGTATTCCATTGTTGTCCGGTGTGTCAGTGGCCGCTGACCGTGAATTTTTGCCAATGGGTACAGTGTTACTGGCAGAAGTGCCTCAGCTCAATGAAGAGGGTAACTGGAACGGTCAGCATGTACTGAAATTGCTAATGGCGCTGGATACAGGTGGCGCTGTGAAGAAAAACCACCTCGATCTTTATCATGGCATGGGTGAGGATGCCGGTATTAAAGCCGGTCACCACAAACACTTCGGCCGTGTGTGGAAGCTGACAAAGCTAGTTGAGACTGAAGAGCCTGCTCAGCAGTAACATAGGGGCTGTTGACCTTTGGTGGTGATTTTTGCAGCAGTTCGTGGGGATTTTATGCAAGGCAGAGGCTTCGATGTGTAGCTAGCCTACATGAGACGCTGATAACGCAGCAGAAATTCCCCACAAACGCTGCCCGAAGGGTTCGACTGCGCGTCCCGTACTCTAAGCGTTTTATGCTTTGTTGAGGTGTATTTGCTTAGAATGACTAGGCGGCACACACCTCGCCGCGCCTAAAACGTTTATAGCGAGAACAAAATTTAACCACCAAAGGTCAACAGCCCCTAACCAATAGAGACAAAAAAGGCGGGTTTGAAACCCGCCTTCTTCATTTGGAAAGAGTGGCTTATTTGATCAGGCCAACTTCTTTGTAGTATTTCGCTGCGCCAGGGTGCAGAGGTGCAGACAGACCGTCAGAAACCATTTCTTCTTTCTTCAGGTTTGCGAATGCTGGGTGCAGACGACGGAAGTCATCAAAGTTCTCAAATACCGCTTTGGTTACGTTGTAGATAACGTCTTCTGGTACTTCAGCTGAAGAAACAAAAGTTGCACCAACACCGAAGGTTTGAACGTCACCGTCGTTACCACGGTACATGCCGCCTGGGATAGTCGCAGTACGGTAGTAGTCGTTGTCAGAAACCAGCTTGTTAGATGCTGCGTTGTTCACTTCAACAATCACGCTATCACACGCAGTGGTTGCTTCTTGAATTGCACCACTTGGGTGACCCACGGTGTAAACCATTGCGTCGATTTTGTTATCACACAGCGCTTTAGACTGCTCAGCGGCTTTCAGCTCAGAAACCTGCTTGAAGTCGTCCATGGTCCAGCCCATTTCACCCATCAGTACTTCGATAGTACCGCGCTGGCCTGAACCAGGGTTACCCACGTTGACACGCTTGCCTTTCAGGTCATCAAATGTTTTGATGCCTGAGTCTGCACGTGCAACAACAGTGAACGGTTCTGGGTGAACAGAGAAGACTGCGCGCAGGTCTTTGTAAGCACCTTGGTCTTGGAATTTGCTTGAGCCATTGTAAGCGTGGAATTGCCAGTCAGACTGGGCGATACCCATGTCCAGCTCGCCAGCGCGGATGGTGTTGATGTTGTAGATAGAACCACCGGTAGACTCAACCGAACAACGGATGCCGTGTTCTTTCTTGGTTTTGTTTACCAGACGGCAGATTGCACCACCTGTTGGATAGTAAACACCAGTGACACCACCAGTACCGATAGTAACGAATTGATTAGCTTGTGCGGGTACGGCAGTTAAAGCAGCTGCAAAGCTCATTGCGGCCAAAGTTGGTTTTAACGCTTTCATGCTTTAGTCCTTGTCGATGATGTGATTGCTAACGCGGTGAGAGTCCGCTGTTAATAATTTGTGAGCCCATATTGCGCCGAAATTATCTGATAGTTAGTTTTTCGATCGCAAGAGATGCGCCTCACGGTTCAAAGCTACAGGAGATATTTTTTCTTAAATCTTCTGCAGAGTTGATATATAAACCCATGTTTTGAGACATAACGGCGATTTGCTGTACAAGTTCTGCATTATTATCCGCACACTGTCCCATTAAATTCATTAGATTATTTTCGAAACCAACGCGTACATCTCCTCCCAATGACATCGCTGCACTTAGACATTGATGCTCATGTTCTCCAAATGCACAGGTCGCCCACGAAATTCCCTCGCTGGTTATGCGTTTAATATCAAATTCGAGCAAATCAGTTGGTGCTGACAACATGTCTTTTTTATACTTGCCTAGTACCAATAGTAGGTGATGACCACTATTAGGCAACGTCTTGTCATTAACCATTTGAAAGTAAAGCGACAAATCTGCAGCGTCATACAAAATGTACTGCACATAGATACGTCGCTCATTGAGCTCGTAAAAGAAACGGCTGGCGTCTTTTTCAAACGCAGCGTTGGGGCGAAGTTCGCGAAGGGCGAGGGAGACAGCTTCCGGCTCGGTGCCTCGTACCAAAGCTATTTGTTCTTCGGGTTGATACAGTCCAACTGCCTCGGTCGTCAGTTGGATGACCATGTCAGAATCAAAACGGGCCCGTGTTTCCACGAGCCACTCTTTATTCAGTCCAACATCCAGTGAATGCTTGCCCTGTCCATCACGCACATGCATGTGAGCCATCGCAGCACCAGCTTGGTGACACTGCGTTAAGCATACGGCCATTTCGTCAATGGTCATTGGCAATTGTTGATGGTCTTCCTTGCCACGTCTTGCACCATTCGGCGCAACAATAATGGTTCTTCCTTTTTGCACCCGACGTTCCTATGCGAATACGTTGTCTAATGTGACGGCCAAACGTTTTACCAGCTCGTCAATTTCGTTCTCTGTGATGATAAATGGTGGAGCCAACAGAATGTGATGACCACGTTTACCATCAATGGTGCCGCCCATGGGGTAGCACATCAGGCCATTCGCCATCGCAGTCTTTTTCACCTGTACGTGGAGAGGGCGCGAAGGGTCAAACGGTGTTTTTGACGCTTTGTCTTGCACAAACTCCAGACCGATGAACATGCCACGTCCGCGGATGTCCCCGACAAAAGGGTGATCGCCCAATGTATTGTTTAACTGTTTGACCAGATAACGACCCCGTTCAGTCACTTCACTGAGCACGCCGTCTTCCAGTGCATCAAGCGTGGCACACGCTGCGGCACATGCCAAAGGATGAGCCATAAAAGTGTGCCCATGCTGGAAATATCCCGTGCCATGGAAAATCGCTTCATAGATTTTGTCGTGGATCATCACCGCGCCAATAGGCTGGTAACCTGCAGCGAGTCCTTTTGCCATGGTCACCAGATCAGGAACGATATCTTCCTGCTCATAGGCAAAATAAGTGCCAGTGCGGCCACACCCACACATCACTTCATCGAGGATGAGCAAGACACCGTACTTGTCACAAATTTCACGGATGCGTTTGAAGTAACCTTTCTCAGCGACCAGAGCGCCAGCGGTCGCGCCAACCACGGGTTCGGCCACAAACGCAATCACAGTTTCTGGGCCGACAGCCAATAATCTCTCTTCAAGTTCATTGGCCACGCGTTGTCCGTAATCAAAGTCAGTTTCATCGCCACGCTTATCCCGATAGGCATAGCATGGTGCAATCAACTCACCATTTTGCATCAGAGGCGCGAAGGGCTCTTTGCGCCACATGTTCCCCCCAACCCCCAGCGCACCAAGCGTATTACCGTGGTAGCTCTGGCGGCGCGCGATGAATCGTGTTCGAGAGGTTTCGCCTTTCTCAAGGAAGTATTGGCGCGCCATTTTAAGTGCAGCTTCTACGGCTTCAGAGCCACCGCTGACCAAATAAACATGGTTTAAAGGGCCTGGCGCTTTGTCTGCCAAACGTGCAGCCAATTCTTCCGCTGCTGGCGAGGTGAAAAATCCAGTATGAGCATATGGAATAGTGTGCAATTGATTTTCTATCGCACCTAGTACGCCGCGATGGCTGTGTCCGAGGCAAGATACAGCAGCACCGCCGCATCCATCGAGGTATTGACGTCCTTCACTATCAACAAGAAATACACCGCTGCCGCCTGCGACGACAGGTAAGTCAGAGTGACAGTGTCTTTGTAGTATGTGTGTCATGGTTTTCCTGAGCAAAATGTATCGTTGTTATAATGCTCAGTATGAACAGGTTGGAAATTGAACAGCAAACGATATAAATTCGGAGGGTATGCCTAAAATTCATAGGGTAGCTATATGGCAATGCCTATTCCGCCAATGAAAACCTTGCGAACCTTTACGGTGGTGGCGCAAACATTGAGTTTTTCAAAAGCGGCGAAACTGTTAAACCTGACACAAAGTGCTATCAGTAAACAAATCCTTCATTTGGAAGAATTGATGGGGTGTTCACTGTTTGAACGTACTGGCGGAAAGGTCGAGCTGACAGACGCGGGAAGACGCTATTTGCCTTCCGTGGTCGAAGCGCTGGAAAACCTCCAGCACGCTACATCGACCGTCATGCAGACATCAGAAACCAAGAACCGTATCGAAATATCGGTACCACCTTCGATGGCGAGTATGTGGTTGATCCCTCGCTTGGCGGCATTTAGGCAAGCTTATCCGAACATTGAACTGGCGGTCCGTGCTAGTGTGACGTCGGACAGCCATAACCGATATCAAAGCGATATCGCGATTCATTGTTTGCCCTTGTCGACCCATGAAGAAGAAGCGGAGCTTTTAGTGAGAGAAAGGCTGATGCTGGTGGCTTCCTCATTCTTGGTTTCTGATGCAGAGTCACTGGAAGATCTTTTGCCGCTCAATGCCATCAGCCATATTACCCGTCCCCAAATATGGAACCAGTTCTGGCATGAGCTAAAAGTCGCACCTAACGGCCCCAACTATGGCGCTGGCTTTGAGCACTTTTACATGGCACTGGAGGCTGTGAAGCATCATGAAGGAATGGCGCTGATACCCCAGTTTTTGATTCAAGATGCGTTAGATTGCCAGGAAGTGAGCAACCCACTTTCATTGAGCTTCGACAGTTTGTATGGCTACTTTCTGTTTAGCCATGGCTATAAACGACGATTGGGGCCAGTGAAACAGGTAATAGACTGGTTGAAACAAGAGTTGATGCCAGTGCGCATTAATCACTCGTGACTGCGGTTTTGGGAGTCATGGACATTTTGCGTCCAAGCGAGTATAAACCGCAGTCCACGTCGAAAATCGAGCAACAGAGCGAACTACTATGACAACAACTCAACCTGCATCGGAAAGCTATCAGCAACGCTTCGGCGGTACTCGCCGTCTGTATGGCGCCACTGAGCTTGAGATTTTGCGCCAGTCGCACGTTTGCGTGATCGGTATTGGTGGAGTGGGATCATGGGCAGTTGAAGCGCTGGCTCGAAGCGGTATTGGCGAGTTGACACTGATTGATATGGATGACGTGTGTGTTACCAACATCAATCGTCAAATTCACGCTATGTCTGGCACTGTGGGTCAAAGCAAAATCGAGGTGATGGCTGAGCGTGTTCGGGCAATCAACCCGGATTGTAAAATCAACCTGATTGACGACTTTATCTCTGAAGACAACATTCCAGAATACATCACCAAAGACTATGACTACGTGCTTGATGCCATCGATAGCATCAAGCCAAAAACGGCATTGTTGGCCTACTGTAAGCGCAATAAGATCAAAATCATCACAGTAGGTGGTGCTGGTGGGCAGATTGATCCGACCCAAATTCAGGTCGCGGATCTGACTAAAACGATTCAAGATCCACTGGCGGCAAAACTTCGCAATAACCTTCGCCGTTTCCATAACTTCACCAAAACTCAAGGGCGCAAGTTTGGTATTGATTGCGTGTTCTCGACCGAGCAGTTGAAGTATCCTCAGCCAGACGGCTCTGTATGTGAGACCAAAGCGACGGCAGAAGGACCAAAGCGAATGGATTGTGCCAGCGGTTTCGGAGCGGCAACCATGGTCACCGCGACGTTTGGCTTTGTCGCCGTTTCACGCATCATCACCAAACTGACAGCGAAAAAATAGCTGCTTTAAAAAGCACAAAAAAAGGCCGCGAACGTTCGCGGCCTTTTTGGTTTTGGAGCATTAAGCGTCAGCTTTAGCGCGTGCTTTTTTTGCAGCAGGTTTGGCTTCAGTTTCAGGCTGAATCGGAAGCACTTGCTTCACATAGTTACCTGGTGCAACACCGAGTACAGGGAAGTTCTCTGAACCTTGTGCATAAGGCTCGATCTTTTCCTTCGGATTGTAAGCAGATAGCCACTCATCCCAATGAGTCCACCAAGAACCGGCAGTGTGTTCCGCAGATTCAAACCACTCGTCTGCAGATTCACTCAGTTCATCGTTCACCCAGTAACCGTACTTACCTTTCGCTGGATGGTTCACAATGCCAGCAATGTGGCCGGACTCACCCAATACAAAGGTCTTGTTGCCGCCCACATTCAGTGCGCCACGGTAAGTCCCTTGCCAAAGTGCAATATGGTCTTCTTTGGTTGAGATGAAGTAGGTAGGGATTTTGATTTTGTTCAAATCAATCCAAACGCCACCCACTTTCACGCCTTTGTCCTGAACCAGTTTGTTGTTCAGGTACAGCTCGCGAAGCATAAAGTTATGCGTTGCTGCTGCGACGTTGGTGCTGTCACTGTTCCAGTACAGAAGATCGAAATCTACCGGGCTGTTGCCCTTGAGGTAGTTATCGATGTAGTAGTTCCAGTACAGGCTGTTTTCGCGCAGCAAGCTGAAGGTCACGCTCAGTGAGCGGCCATCCATATAACCACGTGCCGTGTTTTGCAGCTCAATCGCACTGATCACGCTGTCATTGATGTAAGCACCTACTTCACCTGGTTGCGCGAAATCGAGCAGAGTGGTGAAGAAAGACGCCGACTTGATGCGCGCTTTCATGCGTTTTGCTGCGTAGTACGCGATAGTACTTGCCAGCACAGTACCACCGATACAGTAACCAGCAGCGTTGATTTGTGATTGGCCAGTGATGTCCTCAATCGCAGACACCGCCTTCACAACACCTTCAGTCACGTAGTCACCGAACTCAACGTCTTTTTGCTCAACACCTGGGTTGCGCCAAGACATCATGAATACAGTGTGGCCTTGCTCAACTAACCAGCGCACCATCGAATTCTTCTCGCGAAGATCGAGGATGTAGTACTTGTTGATGAACGGCGGCACGATCAGCAGTGGCGTTGCATTGACAGTTTTAGTCAATGGACGGTACTGGATAAGCTCGAACAGTTCGTTCTGGAACACAACATCACCCTGAGTATTGGCAATGTCTTCGCCAATACGGAATGCGTTGTTGTTGGTCATGCGAACCTTCAGGATATCTGAGCTGGACTCAATATCTTCCTGTAGGCTTTGCAGACCTTTCACCAGATTCTCGCCGTTCTTTTCCATGGTCAGCTTAAGCAGTTCAGGGTTTGTGCCCACGAAGTTGCTTGGTGACATGGCATTAATAGCCTGACGAGAAAAGAAGTTCAGGCGCTCTTTGGCTTTGTCATCTAATCCTTCCACCGCGTTAATGGTTTCGAGATAAGTGCGGCCAAACAGCAGATAAGATTGTTTGATGAAGTTGTAGAACACTTCATCCTGCCAGCCTTTGTCCTGGAAACGTTTGTCGTCTTTTTCCGGCGTAACGATTTCTTCTTTGTTTGCCGCAAGCGCAACGTTTTGCCAGATTTGCATTTGCTGTTCCCACCACTGCATTTGAATTTGCAGCATCGCGGCGGGTTGATTTGCAGCACCCTCAAGAAGTTTGGCTGTGTCTTCGAGACTCTGCTCTTGGATGGCTTTGTTCAGGGGGGTGTTTACGGCTGCCTTGCCTTGCTCAAGATCCTTCCACCATTGCTGGTTACTCTCTTGGAGTTTTACAAGGTAGTCCGAGAAGAAGTTCTGATACATGTGTAAACCCTCTTGATCGGAAACAACACCGCCCTCTGCAGCGAGAGGGCGGGTCTACCTAAAATTAAGCTGGTTGAGCAGCTTTCAGGTTTTCAGTAGTCAGTTGTTCCAGATCGTCTTTGAACTCTTTCGCGATAGATTGCAGCTTCGCGCTGTCGTCCATCATTTGCTGAGACAATTTAGTCAGCGCTGCCAGTTGTTGGCTGCTGTATGCAGTCATAGAAGTCACGTCAGTCACTTCGCTTGCTGCTTTAACTTGTGCCAGACCCATTTCGCTGTAAGTTTTAACAGCGCTCAGTTGGAGTTCAGTCAGAGTTTCAACGTTCTTAGCAACCAGTTTGTTGAACTTAACGTAAGGTGCCAGCGTTTTTTCTGTTTGCTCAGAGAATGCTTTAAACATATCGGTGTACATGGTGTTTCTCCTAAGTGTATTAATTAGATCCAAGGGGGTTTAACGTTCTTAGCTATCAGCACGTTTCACGACAACTGCCGTACCCATGCCGCCGCCGATGCAAAGCGAAGCAACACCATATGTGCCTTCGCGTTTTTCCAACTCGTGGATCAGTGAAACCAGAACGCGGTTACCTGATGCGCCGAGCGGGTGACCCAATGCAATTGCGCCACCATTGACGTTTGCCTTCTCCAGAATGCTGTCAGGGCTGACGCTGTGGTTGTCCGCCAATTGGTGAACAACACCCAGAGCCTGAGCAGCGAAGGCTTCGTTGAGCTCAAACAGATCCACATCGGAAATAGACAGCTCTGCTTTTTTCAGAGCTTCTGTTACAGCACCTACAGGGCCAAGGCCCATGATTTTTGGATCTAACCCAACTTGCGCATAGCTGGTGATTTCAGCCAACGGTTTCAGACCAAGGCGCTGAACCGCTGCTTCTGAAGCGACGATCACAGCGCTGGCACCATCGTTAAGACCAGACGCGTTACCAGCTGTGACTGTACCTTCGCGGTTAAAGGCTGGGCGAAGCTTCGCCAGACCTTCTTGTGTGCAGTCTGCTTTAGGGTATTCGTCAGTATCGAAAGTGACAGTTTGGCGACGTTGCTTTACTTCAACAGGCACGATTTCATCTTTGAATCGACCTGCTTCAACAGCAGCAACGGCTTTTTGTTGGCTCTGCTGCGCGTACGCGTCTTGTTGCTCACGGCTTAGGCCGACGAGCTCAGCAACGTTCTCAGCAGTAACGCCCATGTGGTATTGGTTGTAGACGTCAGTCAGACCGTCGTTGATCAGAAGATCTTTGAGGCCGATGTCGCCCATTTTCTGTCCGCCGCGCAGAGAGCCTGACGCTGCGAACGGAATTTGAGACATGTTCTCGACACCAGCTGCAACCACGACCTCTGCGTCGCCGCAGCGGATGTGTGCAACTGCATCCATGACCGCTTTCATGCCGCTGCCACAAACCATGTTGATGGCATAAGCTGGAACGGTTTCTGGCAATTCAGCATAGATGGCGGCCTGGCGACCAATACCCATACCTTGGCCTGCACTGACTACGTTGCCGAGAATCACTTCGTTGATAGCGTCTGGGGAAACATTACCTGCTTCCAGAGCGCCTTTGATTGCAAATGCTGCCAGCTTTCCGGCTGGAACATCTTTCAGAGAACCTGTGAATGCGCCGATCGCGGTACGCTTGGCCGCGACAATATACACTTTTTCCATGTGTCGTCTTTTCCCGTTTAGTTCATGTACAAGCCGCCGTTGACCGACAGCGTTTCCCCAGTGATGTAAGCAGCTGCATCACTCGCAAGATACGCGACTGCATCAGCAATTTCTTCTGGACGAGCCAGACGCTTCATTGGAATCTCACCTTTGATAGACTCCAGCACTTCATCGCGCATAGCTTCTACCATTGGGGTTGCTGTATAGCCAGGGGCTACAACATTGGCGGTCACTCCGGATCTCGCACCTTCAAATGCCAGTGACTTGGTGAAGCCAATCATGCCGGCTTTTGCCGCCGCATAGTTGGTTTGACCAAATTGGCCTTTTAGGCCGTTAACAGATGAGATATTGATGACACGGCCGCCGCCTTTTTCGCACATAGCGGCAAAAAGAGGTTGGGTTACGTTAAAAAGACTATTGAGGTTAGTATCGATAACTGCATGCCAGTTATCTGCTGCCATTTTCTTGAAGAGACCATCACGTGTGATACCGGCGTTGTTGACTACAACATCGATAGTGCCTTCTTCTTCAAGAAGCTTGGGGAGACGCTCTGCACAGTCAGCTGTGCTGGTCACGTCCAGTTCGAACAGGCGTACCTGGTCTGAGTTGAATTTCTTCTCTTCAAACCATTCCTCGGCGCATTGCAGGTTCCCGGTGAAGTAGGTGGCAATCACGCGATAGCCCTGACTTACCAATTTTTCTGTGATCGCCGAGCCGATACCACCTTTTGAACCGGTGATGAGCGCGAGTTTCTTCATTGTTGACTCCATTCTTAACAACAAGCAATTGAACGTTTGACCCCTGTAACTGCATTTGGTTATCCAAAAATACAGGCACCTGTAATTTATTAGTTTTAGCGCGTAAGGGTTGAGACTAAGGAAACTCATCTAGTCTCGAATTTAGAATAGTTATTATGTGTGATGGTTTTATGACCACCGAAATTAAAGATATACAATCTTATGAGTAAGGCAAAAGGAATTAGGAGAGAATTACAGAAACAAGATCTTGATCTACAACAAAACGCCATAAGTTAACAGTGTGTTAAATTATGGTTTTCATTTGGATCTTTTGAGGTATTTTTTGTGTTTAATAAACGATTTTCTTTTTTATTCACCATTTATTGATGCACTAAATAGGTATTCGTGCTGCTTAAAAATGCACCAGATGAATTTAAGGAAGAAACCTCCGTTTTCGCAACTATAAACGCAGAATAATTGACCAGCCTCTCAGCTTTAAAGTGATTCTTGTACGGTAAAGTGGTCAGTTAAAGCAGTGAATTTATAACGAAAACAGGGCTGTTAGGCAGGTTTTATAAGGCTTTTAGCTGATTGATGATCGCCCGGACGCCGTTACTTCTTGATTGGCTGATATGAGCAAGAAGATCCAAGGCTTCAAGGTAGTTTTCGAAATTAAAAGTGAGGATATCTTCTTTAGATTTCATTTCGACGGCAGCAAGAATGATAGCCAACAATCCTTTAACAATTCTTGCGTCTGAGTCGGCAGAAAAATAGTAGACTCCCTCGCAAATTTTCCATGTAAGCCAAACTTTACTTTCACAGCCAGGCACGGAAATACTTTCTTCTTTTAATGTTTCGTCCATGTTTGGCAGCTTTTTTCCCATCTGAATAACCAGACGGTATTTATCTTCCCAGCTTTTGCATTGAGACATTTCGTTTAAGATGTCTTCGGTCGAAATATCGGTACCAAAAGGATGGGTTGGCTGAATGTTTGTCATGGTTCGGCTCAATGGTCAGCGAAAAGAGGTTGTCGGTATTTTAAAGCAAATCACAGGCTTTCTGAATGGCAGCAACACATCGGGCGATATCTTCTTCTGTGTTGTAAAGGGCGATTGATATACGGACACAGCCATTGATGCCAAGCGCATCCATTAAAGGATGAGCGCAATGATGTCCTGATCGCACCGCAATGCCTTGTTGATCCAACAAGGTGGCAATGTCGGAGTGATGAACGCCATCGACAGTAAATGCGACGACACTGGCTCCGCGTTGTAAGCCGATAATGCGTACATCCTCAATGTGTTGGATGCCTTCAACCAGTAAGCTCTGAAGTGTGCCGATATGAGCTTCTGCCCCTATGTGGTTAATATTGCCAAACCAGTGAATGGCCTCACCGAGCGCTATGGCGCCTGCAACGTTGGGAGTGCCAGCCTCAAACTTCGCAGGCGACTCGGCATACAGGGTGCCGGAAAAACTGACCTTCTCGACCATTTTCCCACCACCATGCCACGGAGGCATCGCTTCGAGCAGTGAAGGCTTGCCATATAGCGCCCCTATACCTGCTGGAGCAAACAGCTTATGACCGGAAAAAACATAGAAGTCTGCGTTCATCGCTGTCACATCAATATTCTCATGTACCACTGCCTGCGCGCCATCAACCACGACTACTGCACCTGACTGATGAGCCTTTTCGATAACCGCCTCTATCGGGTTTCTGGTGCCTGTCACATTGCTGATATGCGCAATGCACACCATGCGGGTTTTGGTGTTCAGCAGGTTATCTAACGTGGTCAGTTCTAATTGGCAGGTATTGGGATTAACAGGCCATTTCACCACTTTTGCGCCCGTTTGTTCGGCGACTAACTGCCAGGGAACAATATTGGCGTGGTGTTCCATTTCGGTCACGATGATTTCATCGCCCGGCTTCAGGTTCTGGCGGGCATAACTTTGCGCGATAAGATTTAAGGCTTCTGTCGCGCCACGGGTCCAGACAATACCTTCAACAGGGGCATTCAGGAAATCTGCGACAGTTTGACGCGCCGCTTCAAAGCGGTTAGTTGCTGAAGCCGTTAGTGAGTGGGAACCGCGATGCACGTTGGCGTTGGCACCCGAGTAGTATTGGCTAATGCTCTCGATCACCGCCCGTGGTTTTTGCGACGTGGCTGCACTGTCCAGATAAACCAGTGGCTGGCTATGGATGTGCTGATCCAGCGATGGGAAATCGCGTCGGATGATATCTACATCAAAAGGGCGGTTGGTCATGGTTTCGGTTTCGCTTCACTGACTCAGTTAATGGAGGCGAATGATCGCTTTTTCGTCATATTAACTCAAGAGAAAGTAATGGATGTGAAATGGTTTCAAGGCGAAACGAAGGGCAAAAAAAAGCACCGGGCAATCTGCTCAGTGCTACGACAAATTTTTTGATTGATAGGATTCAAAAAATACAGCAAGTATGAAAGGTAGATATCTCTACCGAATTTCGGCGATGCCGAAATATGCAAACACAACATCGCAACCACAAAATCTGTCGTACGTAGGGAACGAGAATCCCGTGGTGCGCGCAAACTATAGGTTTTCTCTGGAGCCAGAACAATCGACATTTTATAATACTGTTCATTAGAAAAACTTATATGTTAAGGACGCACCATGGCCCGACGTCTTCCCCCTCTCAATTCGCTCCGTGTGTTTGAAGCCGCAGCCCGTCATTTGAGCTTTACCCGTGCCGCTGAAGAGCTGTTTGTGACTCAAGCTGCCGTGAGCCATCAGATAAAAGCGCTGGAAGAGTTCCTTGGTTTAAAGCTGTTCCGACGTCGTAACCGCTCCCTCCTGTTAACGGAAGAAGGACAGAGCTATTTTCTTGATATAAAAGATATATTTACTTCTTTGGCGGATGCCACGGATCGGGTGTTAGAGCGAGGGGCGAAAGGGGCTCTGACCATCAGTTTACCGCCAAGTTTTGCGATTCAGTGGCTGGTACCTCGCTTGGCGGACTTTAACCAGCAACACCCAGAGATTGATGTGCGCATTAAAGCGGTAGACATGGAAGATGGCTCCCTGACGGACGATGTCGACGTAGCCATTTACTACGGAAGAGGAAATTGGCCTGGGCTGCGCTGTGATGAGCTTTATCCGGAGTTTCTGCTGCCAGTGTGCAGTCCAGCAGTACTCAATGGGCCTAAGCCACTGCATAGTCTCGAAGATTTGAAGCATCACACTTTGCTTCATGACAGAACAAGAAAGGACTGGAAGACTTACGCCAAGTACTATCAGATTAGTGACATTAATCTAAATTATGGCCCGATTTTTAGTCACTCCACCATGGTGCTTCAGGCTGCCGCACTGGGGCAGGGCATCGCATTGAGTAACAATGTACTTGCACAGCCGGAGTTGGAATCTGGCAGACTGGTGTGTCCGTTTGAGCATTTCTTGATGAGTAAAAATGCGTTTTATCTTGTCAGCCAACAAAAAGATGCGGATTCAGGCCGTATCGCAGCATTTAGGGAATGGGTATTGGCGAAAGCTGCTGCCGAACAGGAGAGTATTTCTGCATGAGTGAGTTTTCAGAAAAGAGTGTGTTGATTGATGGTCCGGCGTCGGCTGAACGTACGTTTATTTTTGCACATGGTGCCGGAGCAGGCATGGAGCACGACTTCATGGAGCAAGTCGCTGGAATGATTGCCGCTTATGGCATTCGTGTTGTGCGTTTTAACTTCCCTTATATGGTCAAACGTGCTGAAGATGGTAAGAAGCGCCCGCCAGACCGCGCGCCCAAACTGCTGGAAGCATTCAAAGAAGTGATTGCGGAATATGGCACAGAGAAAACGGTCATTGGCGGAAAATCCATGGGGGGGCGAATGGCGAGTCACCTCACTGATGTCGAGAGGGTGAAAGGCGTAACTTGTTTAGGCTTTCCCTTTCACCCACCAGGTAAGCCAGAAAAAGACAAGGGCGAGCATCTTGCCGATTTGTCACTTTCCACACTGATCTTGCAGGGGGAGCGTGACACTTTCGGTAACCGCACTGAGCTGGAAGGCTACCCATTGTCAGATAAGGTCACCCTGACGTTCATTCCTGATGGTGACCACAGCTTTAAACCGCGAAAAGCATCGGGCCACACCGAAACTGGTAACCGTCAGATGGCAGCTGATCACATCGCGGCGTTTATCAAAGAGGTGTGCTAATGAATGGCCGCCAATACGCTTCACTTGGCTGTATCTTCGCGGGTATTGCAGTGGCACTCGGGGCGTTTGCAGCTCACGCCTTAAAAGCGCAGCTTCCCGCCTATGAGCTATCTATTATCGAAAAAGGTGTGCAGTATCAGTTCTGGCATGCGCTGGCATTAATCGCCTTGGGGCTTTGGAATCATATCCAGCCACAGCGTATGCTTTCGCTTGCTTGCGGGTTTATTGCCATCGGCATGCTTTGTTTTAGTGGCAGCTTGTATGGTTTGGCGCTGACAGATTGGCGATGGCTTTGGCCTGTCACGCCACTTGGCGGCACCAGCTTCTTGGTGGGATGGCTTCTCGCTGCGGTAACACTCTGGCGCAAAGCTTGAGTTCAGCACCTTGCTTCATCATAATGTCGCGTCATTTTTATAGGTAACAGGCCCGAGATGAACCAGATTTTATTGTATTGCCGCCAGGGCTTTGAAAAAGAGTGTGCGGGTGAGATTCAGGACAAAGCGACAGGAGTCGAAGTGTATGGTTTTCCACGTGTGGAAAAAAACACTGGCTACGTGCTGTTTGAGTGTTACCAGCAAGGCGATGCAGAAAAACTGCTTCAGACGTTGCCGCTGAACTCATTGATCTTTGCGCGTCAGATGATTGCGGTAGTGGATACCCTGAACGATTTGGATCCAGGCGACCGCATCTCGCCAATTCTGGCGCTCGGCGGGGAACTGCCAAAATGCGGTGATATCCGCGTGGAAACGCCAGATACCGCGCAGGCAAAAGAGTTACTGAAATTCTGCCGAAAATTTACTGTGCCATTACGTCAGGCGCTGCGTAAACGTGGCGTATTGCTGGCAAAAGACAACCCGAAAAAGCCAGTACTGCATGTGTGTTTCACTGCGCCGGGCTGCTGTTTCGTCGGCTACTCACTGTCGAATAACAACTCACCACACTACATGGGTATCCATCGTTTGAAGTTCCCAGCGGATGCGCCAAGCCGTTCGACGTTAAAGCTGGAAGAAGCCTTCCACGCATTTATTCCTCGTGAAGAGTGGGATGAACGATTGGCACCGGGAATGTGGGCTGTTGACCTTGGCGCTTGTCCGGGTGGCTGGACGTATCAACTGGTGAAGCGCTCAATGTTCGTTCACGCGGTGGATAACGGTGCGATGGCGGAGAGCCTGATGGAAACCGGGCAGGTGAAATACCATGCTGCTGACGGCTTTAAGTTCGAGCCACCACGTAAGAACGTGACCTGGTTAGTGTGTGACATGATTGAAAAGCCTTACCGGGTAGCACAACTGATGGGTGAGTGGCTGATTGAAGGCTGGGCGAAAGAGACCATCTTTAACCTTAAATTGCCGATGAATCGCCGCTTCGAGCAAGTGAAAGACGATCTACAGAATCTGAAAAAGTTCCTGATTGAAAACGGTGTGAAATTTGAGATGCAGGCGAAGCATCTTTATCACGACCGGGAAGAAATCACGGTTCATATTCGTGTACTGAAATAACGAGAAGGCAGCCAATCGGCTGCCTTCTTCGTATTTGGGCTTTGCAAGAGTTAGGGGGCGGTGTAGCGGATATCCTGAAGGTTAAAACCCAGCGTTATATCTGTTTTCAACGTCGCGACTTGCTTACAGCGAAGTGCCAGTTCTTTTGTCCCGTCTAACTTTTTCTGCCATTTGGGCTCAACATCTTCAGCGGCATAAAGTTGTTCCAAGTTGCCATAACGCTGCAGGAGGGTATAAGCGGTTTTAGGGCCAATACCCGGTACACCAGAAACACCGCTAGAGCTAATGCCCGTCAGCCCCCAGTAATCGGTCAGTTGCTGAGGCTGAACGGCAAACTCTTTTTCAATAAACGGACTGTCGAGCCAGCGTTGCTGGAAATAATCGCGTATGCGCAGCGTTGGTTGCAGTAACTGGCAATAGCCTTTGTCGGTTGACACTATGGTGACTTGACCGTCGTGGCTGGCCACTTTGACCGCGAGTGTCGCAATCATGTCATCCGCTTCATCGCCGGACGAAAGCAGCGAGTCAATGCCCATATCCCAAAGCGCATCCTGAATCTTATCCAGTCCAGCTTGCAGAGCTTCTGGCATGGGTTTGCGGCCTTGCTTGTATTCGGGGACCAGCTCAGCCCGCCAGCCTCTGTCCTGCTCCGTATGGTCGAACACAGCGACAATGTGGGTAGGTTCTGAAGAGCGGATAATCTTGGTCAAAGCGCGGTTGCAGACTTGAATCGTCGAAGCGATATCTTCCGGATCTGGCTGCGCAGCGTGCACCCGGCGGATGAGGTTCATGGCATCAATGATGACAAGATGAATTGACATGGATTACCCAAATAAAAATGGCCCGTTGGGGCCATTCTAATTGCTTGAGAGATAAATGAAAGCCTATCGCCCATCAGAGCCCTGAACGATCTCGTAACAGGGAATATATTCTGAGCCGGGCAGCTTCATGCGTTGCTGCTCTACAAATCCGCGAAGGAGCTTGTCCATCTTCTTCATCAGCACAGCATCGCCATTGATCTTGAACGGGCCATTACGCTCAATTTCCCTGATACCTTCCTCTTTAACGTTGCCAGCAACGATGCCTGAGAAGGCTTGGCGAAGCGCCGAAGCCAGTAGTTCCGGACGCTGATTCATGTGCAGGTCGAGGTTTGCCATGTTTTCATGGGTCGGCTCGAACGGCAGTTGGAATTCAGGCGCAATTTTCAGTGACCAGTTAAATGAGTAGGCATCACCCGTTGATTGGCGGTGCTCTTTTACCGCAGGCATACCTTGCTTGATGATACGCGCCGCTTTTGCCGGATCGCCGATCACGATTTGGTAGTACTTGGTGGCTTCCTCACCAATCACATCACGGATGAACTCATCAATAACGCGGAAATAATTGGCGCTTTCTTTTGGTCCCGTCAGAACCACAGGCATAGGTTGATCAGCATTGTCTGGATGCATCAAGATGCCAAGAAGATACAGTAGCTCTTCAGCGGTACCCGCACCGCCAGGGAAGATAATGATGCCATGCCCAACACGCACAAACGCTTCAAGACGTTTTTCGATATCCGGCAGGATCACCAGTTCATTCACAATAGGATTGGGTGGTTCAGCAGCAATGATGGAAGGTTCAGTCAAACCAAGGAATCGACTGCCTTTGACGCGTTGTTTTGCGTGGCCAATAGCCGCCCCTTTCATTGGGCCTTCCATCGCGCCGGGTCCGCAACCGGTGCAGATGTTCAGTTCACGAAGCCCAAGTTCATGACCGACCTCGCGTGTGTATTGGTACTCGATCGGATTAATGGAGTGACCGCCCCAACACACTACCAGGTTCGGATCTTTCCCTGGCACCAGAGTTTTGGCATTCCGAAGAATATCGAAAATCAGGTTGGTCACATGGTTTGAATTGGTCAGGTTGAACACTTTGGCATGCTCAAGCTGGACGTTAACGTGAATGATGTCGCGCAGCACCGAGAACATGTGCTCTTGAATACCACGAATGATACGGCCATCAACGAAGGCATGTTCGGGCGGGTTAATCAGCTCTAGCTTCACGCCACGCTCGCGGCGCATCACGCGGATGTCAAAAGACTTATATTGTTCCAGCAACTCTTTGGAGCTGTCTGTGTGGCTGCCGGAATTCAGTACCGCTAACGAACAGTTGCGATACAGGCGATAAAGGTCGCTTTTCGCAGTGTCTTTCAGTCTGTCTACTTCAAGCTGGGAAAGAAGATCCATGGCCCCGACGGGGCTGATGTGAGTGATCATAATCACCTCCTGTGTAGAGAAAACACACTGTATTAGAGGGAGGGTGTAGGTGACACCATTTCGTTTTTATCAGAATTTATTTTCAATGGTTTAAAAATCAGTGTGTTAATTAACCATACACACAGAAAAGCGGTTTATCCAGTTCAGGCATTAAAAAACCAAAACGCTGTAGGGTAAGAAAAAGGGGTAGGTGATTGATTGCTTAAGGATTAAGCCCAGACCAGCTTATTGCGACCGTTGTGTTTGGCGTTGTACAGGGCGTTATCAGCACGTTCCAGTACATCCACTGTGCTGTCATTGTCTTTGAAAAGACTGCCACCGATAGAAACCGTGATAGTCAGGCGGGTGTCTTTGAACTTGAAGGGCAAACGTGAAACCGTTTCGCGAACATTGTTCAGAAGGGCTTTGCGGGTTTCTTCATCCGCATCCGGCAACAGGACCACAAACTCTTCACCGCCAAATCGTGCAATAAAGTCAGTATCACGCAGGCATTGGTGAATGGTGCGGGCTACCACTTTCAGCACTTTGTCACCGACCAAATGGCCATATTGGTCATTCACGCTCTTGAAATGGTCGATATCGATCATTGCCAGACAGAAAGGCGTCTGGTAGCGAATCCAGCAACGGTATTCATGTTCCAGGCGATCATCGAGCGCGGCGCGGTTATATACCTTGGTGAGAGGGTCAAGCAGCAGCTTACGCTCCTGATCGCCAAGGCGGCGACGGTAATCCATGGTTTGTTGATACAGCGCTTCCAGCTTTTGTTCGTTGTGCTGCAACTGCTCCATCAACTGTTGCTCTCGTTCTTCCAACTCGCGATTGCGAGCGACAAGAGAAGCAAGGTTGACGGCGACCTGTGACAGGTTCGGTCTCAGCTCTTCAAGCGTCTCCGCTTCCTGAAGATGGTTGTGGATAGAGTCAACTGATGCGGCCAGTTCCTCATTGAGCGAACTGCGCTGGGTAGCAATGGCCTGCGAGCTGTCGATTGAACGGCCATTGTGGCGCTGCAGAATCGACAAATCTTCATTGAGCTGGGAAAGAAACGCTTGAGACGCTTTGCGCTCATTGCGCGTTCCGTCGAGGATCAGCTGAACAGATTCCAGAGTGAGTTCAAGCAGGGTCTGTGCATCCGGTGATAGCAACAAGCGGCTACGGATATCCAACAAGCGGTCTCCAACTTCGCCGTCAAAGTCGAGTTCGGTGATCAGGTGTTGGAGTTCGCTGCATAGCTGGTTGATGCGATCGATGTTCAGCAGATCGCGGGCACTGAGGCCGTTGGATGGCAGAGAAAGTAATTTGAGGGCGCGTTCATAAAGCTGAAGCAGTGCCACAATTTTTTCAGTGCTGCCTTTTTGTTCTGCGGCAGGGCTGGTCAACAGAGTACGCAGGTCGCGTTTTA
Source organism: Grimontia indica (assembly GCF_000333895.2). Classification (GTDB taxonomy): domain Bacteria; phylum Pseudomonadota; class Gammaproteobacteria; order Enterobacterales; family Vibrionaceae; genus Enterovibrio; species Enterovibrio indicus. Next base: position 38,653 of record NZ_ANFM02000007.1, read on the forward strand.
ATTGCGCAGGCAAGCCGGGCAGACACTTAAGCGTTTCCCCGCTTTGCTGGAACTGGCATTCCAGTGAATCTTTAGCACGTTCCGTTGCCTGATTGTGTCTGTTGACCATGCGCTCTACCAATGCAAGTTGCGGGATCAATCTACTGACATCTTCCTGAGAGTCAAGCTCACGTCGGATTTGTGAGAGGCGCTCGTTGAGAAGAGGGTCATCATGAGCCTGGGAGGCTGCAATTAATCGTGAAATGAGACGTTTCAGGATCGTCGCTTCGCGCCGCGATTTAAGGGCTAAATCACGGAAAACCAGCTGGGATTGCTGCAACTTTTCTTTCAATAGAATGACATCGTCATCTGACGAGAAGTTGGACATAAAACGCGACTACATCTCCGAACTTCAATGCAGCACGAAAAAAGTCTGCAATAGAAGTTACTATTTCACCATTACATGTGGGCAACGGTTAGCTATAACGGTTTATTACTAGGGCTATCAATAGATTGGCGTCAGTTTTTATCAGATTCGTGAACCGTCTGCCAGTTAATTCCGCTGAGTGCCGAAGTTTTGACCTTGATAAGACCTGTGTTGATGCCGTCCAGACAAGCCTGACGAACATTGTTGTCAGCAAAACAGGCGGCAGGTGTCGAATCTATGGCGCTTAAATGCACCCATTGGCTGGTGTGTTCGAGTTTACTGGCCTGACGTGCTGCACTCGTTGCCATCAGTAGGATGTCTATCAATTCCTTGTCGTTTATTGAGGTAAAAGCGCGTGGCAGGAAGGGGTAATCCGCCATACCGATACGAAGACGGTCATCGACGTCTTCAAGTCTGCTTTCCTGGACAAAATCATCAATGAGCGACTGGATTTTTCCAGCCAGCTTTTCAGGTTCATTCAGCGTTTCTGCATTTGGCTCAATGTAAATGAACATGGCGTCAGAGAAGTGATAAAGGCGCGTTGGCTTCTCGATATGGGATTGTAGGTAGTCCCCAAGTTTTCGTTCTAACTCTAACCCTTGGTGGTAACCGTGTTGAAGATAAACCACCTTAAGAAACGGTACTTCAAACATCGCGAAGCTGAGTTTGTCGCTCAAGGGCTCATGGATCATCTCGCCGAGATACCACTGTTCGAAGTGAGCACTGCTTTTCGCCAGAGAATTAGAGAGTCTGTCGTTCAGCATACGCAGGTTTCTTAGTCCACTTCTTGGGTGGGTGTAGAGCTCTTTTTGTAGATCTTCCAGCTGATGTTGGCGAAGATTCGCAGCCCGATGTCGCAGCACCAAAACCAGCAACAACACGGCCAGGCCCCCCAACAGAAACAGGTTGATTTTCTTCTGTTCGACAATGATTTCTTCGTCGGCAGCCTGTTTTCGCTGCATATCTTCAAGCTGCAGTTGGCGTTCAATCACACGCTGACGATGTTTGAACGATTCCGCTTCGAGTATCTGCTTTTGGCTTTCATTGCGTTTTTCGAGCATGTCGAAGCGGCGTTGGATGTTCAGTGCCTGCTTGAAATCACCTTTTTGCTCATAAGCCTGTGATAGACGGGCTAGACATTCGATCATCAATCCCCGGTTTTTCAACGCTTCTGCGTTTGTCATCGCTTGTTTCAGCGCATCAATAGCAACATCAGGCTCTTTGTTTATCACCGCCAACTCTCCTTTGAGGATGAGAGCCTGTGCCAGTGGCAGGTTTAGTTCGTGTTCACTGGCCACCTTGATGGCGCGGGTCGCGTATTCCTCTGCTTGACCAAAGCGCAGTAGCTTGAGGTAGGTTCGTGCTATCGAGACGTTGATATCGGCAATGTTCGTTGCTCTGGAGAGCAAGTTTTCCAGGTCTAGTGCGTTGAAGTAATGAACCAGTGCGAAGTTGTAGCGACCCTGTTGGCTGTATATGTTGGCCAGAAGGGTTTGGGTTTCGGACAGTCCGCGGCTCAGATCGTATTGTTCGTAGAATTCAGCAGCCTGATTAGCGTGTTGCAACGCTTTATCCATTGCACCTTGCTGCTGGTAGAGTTTGGTCAAGGAAAGACTGGCGCTAGCAATCTGTGAAGCAAAGTCATTTTCGCTGGCAAGCCAGTACGCGCTGAGAAGCTCAGAAAGCGCACGCTCGTAAGATTCTATCCCAAGGTAATAATTGCCAATGGCAATTTGGTAACGCACCTTCTGTTCCAGATCTGGCTGCTCACCCAAAGCCTGTTCCACCTGAGAAAACTGCGCAAGGCTTTCTGCTTCTGTCTCGTCGCTGGTGGTGATCATCGCGTTGAGTAGTTTGGCTTCGAAATCGATTCGCTCAACGCTAGTCGTTTTCGGACCTTTTTGGCCAGCGATAGTGTTCAGCAGCGCTTGTAAGAGGGCGACAGCGTCGTCGGGCTTATCATCGAGATAATAGAGTATGCTGGCCTGCGTGAGCATGATTTCAAGCTTGGCTTGCTTCATGCCGTGTCCTTCGACCGTGCTTTTTGCGTTATCTAATGCCTGCCATGCCGCTTCCTGATTGCCAAGGGCGCTGTGTGCTTTGGCGGTGATAAGGTAGGCGTGCACTGTGTTCAACGGCGTGCGGATAGAGCGGTCGGATTCGTTGTTGCTGTGGGGACGGTTAGTCGATTCGGCCAAACGGCGTTGCAACAGGTAGCGCTCTGTGACGGCCAGCGCTTTCTCTGGTGCGGTGGGGATCAATGCTTCTGCTTCCGCCAAAATCGGTGTGGAATAGAGTTTGGCATCGGCATAGACACTAAAGAACAAAGAGAAAGAAAACAGTGCGGCTGGCAAGAATCGCATGGCTGAATAATGTCGTTTCCGGGTCTACAGACCCTCATCGGATAAAGAAAAACAGGCTCTGAAGTCAGAGCCTGTTCGCGAGGTTATTGACGCGCCAATCGATTGTTTTCGCTTGGCGTTTTACCCATATTAGTACGGTATGGGTTGATGTCTAGGCCACCACGACGGGTGTAACGTGCATAAACGGTCAAAAGCTCTGGTTGGCAGTACTTCATCAGATCAGTGAAGATGCGCTCAACACACTGCTCATGGAACTCATTATGGCGGCGGAATGACACAATGTAGCGCAGCAATTTTTCACGGTTGATGCGCTTACCTTTATAAGCAATGCGTACAGAGCCCCAATCTGGCTGGCTGGTGATCAGGCAGTTAGACTTCAACAGATTACTGTTCAGGGTTTCAGTCACTACTGGCCCTTCAGCCGCGCCTTCGAGCAGTGATGAATCGAACTCATAGTTGTCGATTTCGATATCTTGCTCGTCAATGTTCTCGCCACCAAAAGCAATCACTGGGGTATTGGTGAACTCTTCCAGAGGGGAAAGTGTTACGTCCACATCAGCACCTGCACACGCTGATAGGTCTTTCGCCAGCGCGTCTACCACTTCCTGCCAGCTTTCAAACTTGGTTTGGTTAAAACTGTTCAGATAAAGCTTGAAAGACTTGGATTCAATCAGGTTTGGCGTCGTGGATGGCAGGCGAACTTCACCAATCGCCACCTGCGGTAGCCCTTTTTTGTTCAGCCAAGACAGTTCGTAGAGCGTCCAGATATCGTACCCGGTAAATGGCAGCGAATCGCCCAAATCAAGGTCATCGCGGTTAAGGCTTCGTGGTACGGGTTGCAGCAGCTCAGGGGCATAATGCTCCTGATAGTCCGTTTTCTGACCCAACGTCAGGCCAGCAAGTTCTTTTGCATCTTGATATTTGCTCATACGGTTTTGCCACGGATCGATTAGAATGCGCAAAGTTTACTGAATCTTGAGGAATCTTGCTAATGAATCACTCTGTCTCCCGTGCGCTTTGGTCTTTCAGTGAGCGCTTTGTGGACGCCTGGCACAAGAAACACGGTTCTAAGCCACAAAGCGAGGCCTATCTTGGCCTGGAATCGCCTTGTGTGGTGCAGGAAACTGACGAGGTGGTGATTTGGCAACCGGTTCAACGTAAAGAGCTGGCGGATTTCTCCAATGTTGAAGAAGGCATTGGTATTTCGTTGCATGAGGACATTAAGTCGTTTTATGCGGGACAGTATTGCGGTGATATGACGGCAAGGTTTGACGGACACTCTCTGGAGCTCATCCAAGTGTGGAGCGAAGAAGACTTACCGCGTCTTCAAGAGAACATGCTGGGCCATCTTCTGATGCAAAAACGCCTTAAACACAACCCGACCATCTTTATTGCGGCGACGGATGATGAACTGGATGTGGTTTCGATTTGTAACGTCAGCGGTGAAGTGATCAAGGAGCGTATTGGCACCAAACAGCGAATGGTGCTGGCACCCAACATTGAAGCGTTTCTAGAGCAGTTAGAGCCAGAGGTATAATCGTCTATGTATGTGGTTGAACTGACGTTTGAGTGCTTCGACGATACAACCATTTCTGCGGTAGACCGCGCAGTAAATGGCCTGATGGATGCCCTTCGCTACAACGGTCAGGTGCTGGGGCGCGAATTTCCGATGGTACTGGGCGATGGGCAATTCCATGTCCGAGCTGTTTGTCCTGAAAAAGATAGTCTGAACCCTAAGAACAATAGCCCACAGGTTAAACAGAAGTTGAACCAACTGGCGGATGCGAGTCTTTTGTCACCCAAGGTGAAGGTGTTAGGGCGTGATATCAATTCTGAAGAGAGCGCACCAGAGATTGAGCGCAGCTGGCAGGTGATGTACACCACTTATGTTCATACCTGTTCACCGTTGCGTTGCGGTGAAACCTTATTGCCCATACCGCTTTACCACATCCCTGCGACCTTTAACGGCGATCATAAAGCGGAAGTGAAGTGGCAAACTGAATGGCAAGCGTGCGATGAAATTCAGATGGCTGGGGCGTTCAAAGCTGAACACGCCGCGCTGGCGGAAATTCAGGACGTAGAGAGTCTGCTGTTTCGAAAAGGCTGGGACATTCGCGGACGTATCGAGTATCTGACCAAAGTGCCCACCTATTACTATCAGTACCGTGTTGGCGGGAAGGATGCGGAATCGGAGTTGACTCGGAAATGCCCAAAATGCGGTGGCGACTGGTTACTTGAGTCACCACTGCACGATGTATTCCACTTCAAATGCGACGATTGTCGGTTGGTATCGAACTTATCGTGGGATTTTCAGTAATCCTACTTTAAGCCAATTAAGGAAGGCGTTGCTCAAGGGCTTCAAGACGTTCTGTCAGTGCCTTAACCTGCTCTTCTAAATCTTTAATGCGGGCTTCCGCACTGTCATCCTTTTTCACCAGCTCGACTTTTGGCACTGTGCCGCTTTTTTTCCAACGCTGGAGCGCGCTGATGATAAGCGGCATGGGCACCGGGCTGGTGAGACGACTTTTAATTAACGCGACAGTCGGCTCTTTCCCCTCACTCACCAAAGATTGAATGGCTTGCTCAAGTAGGGGGGTAAAATCAGTACTCATTGTCTCTTCCCTAATTTCAAAATCCGTGGTTTACACGACGTGGCTAGGGGCAATGAATAACGCAACTTCAGTCCTTACGCAATAAAGTATCGAGAGTGTCAATTTGCTCAACCCAATCGGCATCCTGCAACTTTGCCTCTTCGAGAAACTGTTTTTGACTCGCAGACCAAAAAGCAGCTGAGGTTAAATTTTCACCTGATTCTAAATGGTGATCAGCAATAAAGGAGTTGATAGCTTCTCTATCAGAGGGGAGCCCCAATTGCTGAAACAGGTTTTCAAGATTGTGGTTAAACACTTCCATCAATGTTTCCTCCATCGGCCCAACGACTTTTTAGTGTTTCGAAAGTATAGAAGCTCGTGTTCAATCCGGTCTCAATCGCTTGTGAGAGATCTCTTACAAACTGGTAGGACTATCCTGTTTTCTTACGAGGAAATGTCTTTTTTCTTTTTATTAAAGACATTAAAAACAATGAGTTACTATTTGTGTTTTGCTGAGGGACTAATTTTGTGACTGCAGTCTGGCTTGGGTGGGTTGCTTAGGAAACTGTTTCGCGTAATCTTTGCGGTGTCGGAAGGATACTGACACACGGAACAGGAACTAACGCCACGGAACTTGGCAGCTCAGGAAGAGCAGGTGATGCAAGGATTGTGTTACCAGCAAGGAAAGCGGATTAGGGACACGGAAGGAACCGTACAGTAGACAGGAAGTTTGCTGGTCAGGAAGACACTTAGGACAACCCGGGATTGGGGGTTTAAGGAATCACTTCAGGACGAAGTAAAGGACACCCTCAGGACGAGGATGAGAGTCGAGACTGGGACAGCTCGATGGGTCAAGGTAAGACCGAAGGACACCTCCAGGACGGAGAGATAAGGATAACGCTGAAGGAATCAGCTACTGATCAAGGATTGATGCAGGGAGCAAATTTCGTAGCCGGATAGCTGCAAGTAAGACCTTAAGGGCGCGACGAAAGTCGCGCCCGTTCTTTTTTGTGCGATTGGTATTACTCCTCCAACACCGGATATGCCGGCATATAAATCTCTTTGATTCGCATCCCTTTCATCACGGCATAGCCCTGGTAGCAATCCAGACCATTCACAGAAAACTCAAAGTAGTAGCGGGTTTGAATATCCAATGGGCCTTTTGGCCAACCAAAGGAATGACTGCCCCGCGCTATTGAAATCAACTGCACGTTAGTTTGCTGGCATCGACGGACGATATAGTTTTTCGCCAGTTCACTCTGCCGGCGTTGTTGCCAGAATAAGCTGGCAACGATAGCGATAAGTAATATCCAAAACAGATCAGCAGTCATTTTAAGCCTTCACGGATTGCTGGAGTTGTTTCACTGCATCAAGCAAAGCTGGCGATGCGGAGCCGTGCAGTAAAGCTAACACCTGTGGACGAAGCGCTGGGATCATCACCAGATCAGCGACCATCTGCTGGAAGAAAGCCTGATCTTTTTGATCAGCAACGGCGATAAGAAAGGCGTCTAATAGTGGTTCATTTGATAGTGCTTGCCAACAGCGCCCTGCAATCGCAATCAACATTTCACGGTGACGGAGCGCTTCAGTTGCCAGCATACGTTCAATGACACCGTGCACAACGTCCGGCTTGGCGCCAGCCAATGCCCTAACATGAGCAGTGAGAAGGAACAGGTCTGTTTCGTCACCAGACAGCATGGCCTGAATGTCTTCCTCAAGACGCGCAGCCAGTGAGTCCGGAATATCGCAATGCTCGAGACAGCCCAGTAATGCATATTTGGGTGGCTGCGGCATGTTCGAGAGGGCTTTACGCAAACGGGTAAGGTTGTTGTGCTTGTCCATGCGCGCGCACAGATCGGCAATTCCCTGAAGCCCTACTCCTTGCCACTCCTCCCAGCCAAGCTCACCTGAAGCGTAATGTTGTGCATGGTCATAATACTGGCTGGCAGGCTGGTTCAGCTTAGCGGTGAGGAAAGCATGGAAAATGGCTTTCTTATCATCCTGCGGATTGAAGGTATATGGGTTTGCAGCAAGCTTTTCCTGTTCTTCTTCCGTCGGGGTTTTATCCAGTGTCGCGCCCATGGCTTGAGCCACATATTGGATGAAATCGCCAAGTGCTGCCTGGTTGAGAAGGCCACGTTCATCCAGAGGCATTTTTAAAAACCAGATCCATGGGGCTTGATTCGGTTGCCAGAATGCAATGCCGATTTGCGCATGTTGCTGCGCAGGAAAAGGATAGGGCATGCGGTTTTCTTCAATCGCCACAAAATCTTTGTTACTAATAGGCGTGACGCGTCGGCTGAGATCGAATACCAGAAATTCGCAGTTTGCCTGACTCAATATGGCGTTAAGAGAGAGCGTATTTTCCATGATGACTTCTAATTCGTGTTGCCTTCATTGGCGGAGAGTGAAACAGCGGTGAGTGTACCATTCTCGCGGCTTTGGGCGGCGATGGATTCGTAACAGCGCTTTTCACTGAATGTTGCTGAACGATGGGAGTGTGGATTTCAGATCGCTCGGCATTGATTAGTGATATGCTTGCGCCAGTTTGATATTTCAACCCATTGGACGCAAAAGCGGGTAAAAGAGAGCAATTTCTATGAGCAAACACGAAAAAGTCGGTGCCTTGCTGTTGGCACTCAAAGACACGCTAGAAGTGCATGGTCACTGGCAAAGTGAGCCACCCTCGAGCGAGGCTCTTTCAAGTGTCGAGCCTTTCGCGGTTGATACTTTGAGTTGTGCCGAATGGCTTCAATGGATTTTTATCCCGAAAATGGCGTTCCTGTTACAACACGGCCAACCTTTGCCAGAGTCATTTTCTATTGCTCCTTATGTGGAAGAAGCCATGCGTGGTCAGGAAGGGCATGCAGACATTACCCGTGTTTCGATGGACATTGATGCTCTGTTTATACCGCAATAACCGTTTTTAAGATGCAAACTGAACTAGAAATAATTTATCGCGATGAGTGGCTGATCGCCGTTAACAAGCCTTCAGGTATGTTGGTGCACCGCTCTTGGCTCGACAAAGGCGAAACCCGCTTTGTCATGCAAACGTTGCGAGACCAGATTGGCCAGCATGTTTTTCCACTTCATCGATTGGACCGCCCAACCTCCGGTGTTTTGCTTTTTGCGCTTTCGTCCGAAATGGCTTCACAAATGATGCCAAAGTTCGCCGGGCGCGACATTCACAAAACCTATCATGCGGTTGTTCGTGGCTGGATTAAAGAAGGTGCAACGCTCGATTATCCACTCAAAGAAGAACTGGATAAGGTGGCTGATAAATTCGCGACGGCTGAGCCAGAAGCCAAAGAGGCGGTCACTGAATACCGACCGGTTGCGCATGCGGAGTTACCGATCCCTATGGGGCGCTACCAAAGCTGCCGTTACACGCTGGTGGAAATGAAACCGCATACTGGCCGTAAGCACCAGCTCCGCCGTCACATGCATCACTTGAGTCACCATATCGTGGGTGATGTGAATCATGGAGACGGGCGACACAATCGCCTGTTCCGTCAGGAATTTGAATGTCATCAACTGCTGCTTCATGCGTCACGAACGGAATTTCAGCATCCGGTAACCGGTGAAAACCTGGTGATTGAGGCCAAGGTTGATGAAGTTTGGCGAAGGGTGCTTGAAGGTTTGGGATGGGGCAGAGCGCTCTGAGGAAGAGCAAGTCTCAGGATCCTAGATCCTGAGACCTTTTTTCTAGAGTTTTTCCAGATCGGCTTCGATTTCGGCGATCTTGCTGGCAACCACTTTTTCTAAGTGACGTAGGTCGCGAAGGATTTTCTTCTTGGTATCCTGCTCGCTTTTCTCGTGGCGCACGATTTTATCCAGTTCATCTACGACCAGCGACAAACTGCGGTTGATCTCCGTGACTTCACGGAAGCGGCCGCTGCCACTGTCAACCACCACATTCTTTCTCTGGCGTGGGTATTTGAACTTAACGCTCTTGGCAAACAGCTCGCCTTTGGCTTTGTGAAAGTAGATTTTCAGCGTGTCTGAATTGGCTTCTTGACGCAGGGTGTAACGCTCGATGTTCTCTGGATGTTCGATACCGATGTTTTTCAGATTCTGATACATGTTTTACCCCTTCTATCGTCAGAACAGACTACGGTTCAATCACTTATTGTTCACTTTAGCAGCATCCTTTCTTCAGCCCCAACCATTGTTATGATCAATGTCTGAGACTTGTGGTCGAGATCGCCCAATATGCTGACTGAGCGAAATTCTCCAGTTTCATTCACCACTAATTTGCATCATTTAAGGCATCAAATAGTGCTTCTTTCAGCGTTTTCTGAACTTCGTCAGAAAGCGCCTGGCGTTCACCATCAGTCACAATGAAAAAGTCTTCTGCACGCTCACCAATAGTGGTGATTTTTGCCGCTTGCAGAGACACACCTTCGCGGGCGAATACTGCACCTACACGTGCCAAGAGTCCCGGTGTGTCCAGGGCGACCAGTTCAAGGAGTGTGCGACGTCCCGTGCGAGTCGGTAGGAAAGAGACCTGCGTTTTCACATTAAAGGCCATCAACTTACGGGACGCACGTTTGACCGGAATCGTGATCGGCCCATCCTGAGTGAGTGCCAATGTGACACCCTCGCGGATTTTCTCGTGCCGGTCGGGTTGAATCGCTTCGTTATGTGAGTCCAACACCATAAAAGTGTCCAGTGCGAAACCATCTTTACTGGTCATGATTTGTGCGTCGTGGACGCTGAGATTTTTCTTATCAAGCGCGGCGACCACACGGGCAAACAGGCTTGGTCTGTCCTGACTGTAAACGAAAATCTCGGTGCCACCACGGGTGGCATTCTTGCTGACCAGTACCAAAGGCTCATCACCTTCGTGGCTCAGAATGTGCTCACTGTGCCAGGCGATTTGCTTGTGGGTGTGACGCAAGAAGTAATCCGCTTTAAAACGCTGCCAAAGCAGCTCAATTTCCCGCGGTGTGTGACCGTGTTTACGCAGCAGGGCTGATGCCAAATGTTGGTTATGGCGGATACGTTCACGAATATCTGGCGGGTTTTCCAACCCACGACGCAACGCTTTCTGGGTGGAGTAGTAAAGCTCTGCCAGAAGAGTACGTTTCCAGCTGTTCCAAAGCTCTGGATTGGTGGCGTTGATATCGGCCACGGTCAGGCAAATCAGGTAGTCGAGGCGTTCTTCATCACGCACTTTCTGGGCAAATTCAGTAATGACTTCCGGATCGTAAATATCGCGGCGCTGAGCGGTGACAGACATCAGGAGGTGATTGCCGACCAACCAGCTGACAAGGTTCGCCTCAGGGCGAGAGAAGCCGTGATCGATACAGAAGCTATAGGCCTCTTCTGCGCCAATTTCTGAGTGATCGCCACCGCGTCCTTTGCCAATGTCATGGAAAATCGCTGCCAGTAAGAGAAGCTCCGGTTTCGCCAAGCGAGGGTAAACATCACAACAGATAGGGTGCTTGTCGCGGTTTTCTTCGTAGCTATAGCCGTTAATGTGTTTGAGCAGGCGGATAGTGTGCTCGTCCACGGTATAGGCGTGGAAAAGGTCAAACTGCATCTGGCCAACTATTTGGCTCCATTGTGGCAGGTAGGCTGACAACACGCCGTGCTTATGCATCAAAGGGAAAGCTTTGTGCAGCGCATTTGGGTGGCGGGTCAGGGCGATAAATTTCTCTTTCGCTTCTGGCACATCGCACAGAAAGCGGTTCAAACGTCGGCGCGCGGTGCGGAGCTGTCTGAGCGTCGGTGCTGAAATGGATTCAATCGATTTGTCGTTAGCGATGTGCAGGAACATGTCGATGATGGTGTCGGGACGTGCCTGGAACAATGCTGGCTTGCGCGCTTCAATCTGGCGGCCATGACGCTGGAAATCATCGCTCAGCACTTCAATGGTTTTGCTGTCGGGCTCGTTTTCAATCGCCTGTGCAAACAGGCGGATCAGCATTTTGTTGAGCTCAGACACTCTTCCCAGTGTGCGGTAGAAGTCTTTCATCATGAGCTCTATGCCACGGTTTCCTTCGCCTTGGTAACCGAGAGTTTCAGCAACAGAAGGCTGATGGGCGAAGGTGAGGCGGTTGTCATAACGACGGAGTTCAAGGTGCAGGGCAAAACGGATGCGCCACAGCATCGTCTGGCATTCGTCGAGTTCACGGAATTCGGCATCAGTCAAAAAACCGTATTTGCTCATTTCTCGCAGGCTAGTGGCACCGAAATGACGGCGCGCAATCCAACTCAGGGTATGGATATCACGAAGACCGCCTGGGCTGGATTTGATGTCTGGCTCCAGATTGTAGGCTGTATCATGGTATCGGGCATGACGCTCTTTTTGCTCTTTAACTTTGGCTTTGAAGAATCTTTCGCTGGGCCAGAACTGCTCAGAGTGAATGCGGTTTTTCAATTCATGGAAGATTCGTTCACTGCCGCAAAGCAATCGGGATTCCTGTAAATTGGTGGCGACGGTCAAATCGTCGAGGCCGACATCCATGCACTCAGCGAGGGTACGCACGGAATGACCAACTTCCAGTTTTAAATCCCATAACAGTGTTACGAACTCACTGAGACGCGTTTGGTAGTTTTTATCTATGCCGTTTTCAGAGAGGATCAAAAGGTCGATATCAGAAAGAGGGTGAAGCTCTCTGCGTCCGTAACCGCCTACGGCAATCAGCGAAAGGTTGGGATGATGATGAAATTCGAAATGTTGCCACAGCCTTTCCAGCAAGGCGTCAATGTAATCTGAACGCTGGTAAACCAAATCCGTGACGGGCTTGCGTTCAAGAAAAGCGGCTTTCTGTTGTTCACCGAACAGTGACAGCTGATTTTTAAGCTCAGTAAGATTCAGCTGCTCAGCGGTCAGTTCATTGGGTGAGAGCAAAACGTTGTTCATTGTCATCCTTGATAAAAAAAGTCGGCGCATTGGCCGACTTCTGTTTTTTGAATTATGCGTTGTTCAAAATGCGAGGCAGTTTTTCCTCACTGCGCAGAGTCAGGATTTCACAACCGGTGTCCGTGACCAGAATCGTGTGTTCCCATTGCGCGGATTTCTTGCCATCAACGGTATATACCGTCCAGCCATCATCATCATCCAGCAGAGTGCCAAATTTACCTGCGTTGATCATTGGCTCAATGGTAAAGCACATACCCGCTTTAATGACGGTGCGGTCACTGTTCTTGTAGTGCACCACTTGCGGCTCTTCATGGAATTCAGCACCAATACCGTGACCACAGTAATCTTTCACGATTGAGTAACGCTTTGGACGGTTTTTGATGAACTTTTGGATTTCCGTACCGATGTCACCAATGCGCGCGCCAGGTTTCACTTTTTTCAGGGCTTGGTAGAGGCTTTCCTGTGCGACGTGACACAGTGCTTTGTCTTCCGCTGACACTTCACCTACCAGGAACATTTTTGACGTGTCGCCGTGGTAGCCGTCTTTAATCACTGTGATGTCGATGTTGATGACATCACCATCTTTCAACACGTCAGTTTTACTCGGGATACCGTGACATACAACGTGGTTAATTGATGTACAAATAGACTTTGGAAAGCCGTGGTAGTTGAGCGGTGCTGGGATCGCTTGCTGTGTCTCTGTGATGTATTTGTGGCAAATATCATCTAGCTCTTCAGTCGTCACACCCGCTTTTACGTGCGGTTCGATCATCTCAAGCACTTCTGCCGCAAGGCGACCGGCCTCACGCATTTTTTCGATTTCTTCAGCCGATTTAATAGTGGCGCTCATTGCTTTCTCTCAGTTGGCTCCCTTAACTGAAACAGCAAGGGAGGAATTGACTGCTATTACTACATATTATCAATCGCATCGCCATGTGGGAACCTTACCCGGCGACTCACTGACTTTTTTATGCTGGATTCTAAGGCGCTTTTTATGGTATAAAGCGCGCCGAAATACGCCTTAATGGTTAATCGGGTCTTCCGGTTCTGTTTAGGTGGTTTCGACAAACACTTATTTTTTAACACACACACATATCGGCACATGCTCCGGGGTGCCCTTTGAGGGTCGGATGTATGGGATATGTGGAGGCCTAACCCCAAGAGGAATTAAAATGGCTACTGTTTCAATGCGCGACATGCTGAAAGCTGGTGTTCACTTCGGTCACCAGACTCGTTACTGGAACCCTAAGATGAAGCCGTTCATCTTCGGTGCACGTAACAAGGTTCACATCATTAACCTAGAAAAAACTGTACCAATGTTCAACGACGTACTGGCTGAGCTGACCAAAGTTGGTGAGCGTAAGGGTAAAGTACTGTTCGTTGGTACTAAGCGTGCCGCTAGCGAATCTGTTAAAGCAGCAGCAGAAAGCTGTGATCAGTACTACGTGAACAACCGTTGGTTGGGCGGTATGCTGACTAACTGGAAAACTGTTCGCCAGTCAATCAAACGTCTGAAAGATCTGGAAACTCAGTCAACTGACGGTACTTTCGAGAAGCTGACTAAGAAAGAAGCTCTGATGCGCACCCGTGAAATGGAGAAACTTGAGAAGTCTCTGGGCGGTATCAAAAACATGGGCGGTCTGCCAGACGCACTGTTCGTAATCGACGCTGATCACGAGCACATTGCTATTAAAGAAGCAAACAACCTGGGTATCCCAGTGTACGCGGTAGTTGATACCAACTCTGACCCAGACGGCGTTGACTTCGTTATCCCAGGTAACGACGACGCGATTCGCGCAGTTCAACTGTACCTGAATGCTGCAGCTCAGTCATACACTGAAGGCCGTAGCCAGGACATCGTAGCTCAAGCAGAAGACGAGCTGGTTGAAGTCGCTGAATAAGACACTTGCTCCTTGTGAGCGTTCTTAGCCATCAGACTGTCACAGACAGCACTGTAAGCTAAGTAGGTTAGCAGGGGCCAACTATGGGCCCCTGATTTTTACCCAAATAGTTTCGAATCGAGGAATGAACAATGGCTGTTACCGCTGCCCTGGTAAAAGAACTGCGCGAACGCACTGGCGCAGGCATGATGGAATGTAAAAAAGCGCTGGTAGAAACTAACGGCGACATCGAGCTGGCGATTGAAAACATGCGTAAGTCAGGCGCTGCTAAAGCTGCTAAGAAAGCAGGTAACGTAGCTGCTGAAGGCGCAATCATCATCAAAGAAGTTGATGGTGTTTCTGCTCTGGTTGAAGTTAACTGTCAGACTGACTTCGTTGCTAAAGACGGCAACTTCACTGCTTTCGCAAACGCAGTTGCTGATGAAGCAGCGGCAACCAAAGCGACTGTAGAAGAGCTGCAAGCGAAATTCGAAGATGACCGCGTAGCGCTGGTTGCTAAAATCGGTGAAAACATCTCTATCCGTCGCGTAGCTTACGTTGAAGGTTCAGCGATGGCTTCTTACCGTCACGGCGAGCGCATCGGTGTTGTTGTTGCTGGTGAAGGCGACGCAGAAACTCTGAAGCACATCGCAATGCACGTTGCTGCATCACGTCCAGAGTACGTAACTCCTGACGACGTACCAGCTGACGTAGTTGCTAAAGAGCGCGAAGTTCAAGTAGAAATCGCGATGAACGAAGGCAAGCCTAAAGAAATCGCAGAGAAAATGGTTGAAGGCCGCATGAAGAAATTCACCGGCGAAGTTTCTCTGACTGGTCAACCTTTCATCATGGAGCCTAAGAAATCTGTAGGTGACATCCTGAAAGAGAAAGGCGCTTCTGTTTCTACTTTCATCCGCCTGGAAGTGGGTGAAGGTATCGAGAAAGCAGCTGGCATGAGCTTCGCAGAAGAAGTTGCAGCCGCTCAGAAAGGTTAATTCCTCTTTGAGACCCAAAAGACCGCAGAACCCTGCGGTCTTTTCACAATCCCATCCGTAGAAGTTAGTGCCTAAAGGTAGTGAGAATGACTACAAACCCAAAACCAGCTTATCAACGAATTTTGCTTAAATTGAGTGGCGAAGCGCTGCAAGGTAAAGAAGGCTTCGGTATCGATCCGGCTGTGCTTGACCGCATGGCACAAGAAATCAAAGAACTGGTTGAACTTGGAGTACAAGTTGGCTTGGTTATCGGTGGTGGTAACCTATTCCGTGGTGCAGGCCTTGCAGAAGCGGGTATGAACCGGGTTGTGGGCGACCACATGGGTATGTTGGCGACTGTAATGAACGGTCTGGCTATGCGTGATGCACTGCACCGTGCCTATGTGAACGCGCGGGTTATGTCTGCTATCCCTCTGAACGGTGTGTGTGACAGCTACAACTGGGCGGAAGCTATCAGTCAACTGCGCAACGGCCGTGTGGTAATTTTCTCTGCAGGTACAGGCAACCCATTCTTCACCACAGATTCAGCAGCATGTCTGCGCGGCATTGAAATCGAATCTGATGTTGTGATTAAAGCCACCAAGGTTGATGGCGTTTACACTGACGACCCAGCGAAAAACCCGGATGCAGAACTTTACAGCCACCTGGCTTACCAGGACGTGCTGGAAAAAGAATTGAAAGTGATGGACCTTGCTGCCTTTACTCTGGCTCGCGATCACAAGATGCCGATTCGTGTTTTCAACATGAATAAGCCAGGTGCACTGCGCCGAGTTGTGATGGGTGAGCAAGAAGGCACACTAATTAATAACGGTTAATCAATTTTAGTGGCATAATCTCCGTCGTTAGAAAAAAGAATCTTCAAGGATATTCTCGTGATCAATGAAATTAACGCAGATGCGAAAGAGCGCATGCAGAAAAGCGTTGAAGCGCTGAAGAACACTCTATCTAAAATCCGCACTGGTCGTGCGCATCCAGCACTGCTTGATGGCCTGTCTGTCGATTACTATGGCTCTGCAACTCCGCTGAAGCAATTGGCTTCAATCGTTGCAGAAGATGCACGTACTCTGGCTATCACTGTATTCGATAAGTCTGTGACGCAAGCTATCGAAAAAGCGATCATGACTTCAGATCTGGGTCTGAACCCAATGTCTGCGGGTACCGTTATCCGCGTTCCATTGCCACCGTTGACCGAAGAGCGTCGTCGCGATTTGGTTAAGATTGTTCGTGGTGAAGCTGAAGGTGGCCGAGTTGCTGTTCGTAACATCCGCCGTGACGCCAACAGCGATCTGAAAGGTTTGCTGAAAGAGAAAGAAATTTCTGAAGACGAAGAGCGTCGTGGTCAGGACGATATCCAAAAACTGACTGACGCGGCTGTTAAAGAAATTGACACAATTCTTGAAGCCAAAGAAAAAGAGTTGATGGAAGTTTAATTCCGGCTACACTCTGATTCCATTGCCGAAGCGCTGTGCTAGCAGTACAGCGCTTTTTATTTGCGAAGGATAATGATGAGCTCCCAATCTTTCCATCAAGAAATCGATCCCAGCTTACTTCCCAAACACATCGCCGTCATCATGGACGGAAATGGCCGTTGGGCCAAAGCGCGTGGCAAAGCGCGTATGTTTGGCCACAAAGCCGGTGTTGACGCCGTTCGAAAAACTGTTTCAGCTGCTAATCGTCTTGGTATTCAGGTTTTAACCCTGTTTGCATTCAGCAGTGAAAACTGGCGTCGTCCAGAGGAAGAAGTCAGCCTGTTGATGGAGCTTTTTGTCACTGTGCTGGGACGTGAAGTGAAACGTCTTCACAAAAATGGTGTAAAGCTCAAGGTAATTGGCGATACCACGCGCTTTAGCCAGTCGTTACAAGATAAAATTGCCGCGGCGGAAGCTTTAACGGCCAACAATACCGGATTGGTATTGAACGTGGCTGCCAACTATGGCGGTCAGTGGGATATTATGCAGGCTGTCAAAAAGCTTGCGGCTCAGGTAGAGCGTGGCGAAATTCCTGCAGAGCAACTCACTGAAGGTGATCTTCAGGTGCACCTGTCTTGTTCTGGTCTACCAGACGTAGATTTGATGATACGCACCAGTGGCGAATGCCGCATTAGCAACTTTATGCTGTGGCAAGCGGCCTATGCAGAGTTGTATTTCACCGAACAATTCTGGCCTGATTTCGACGAGACAAGTCTCACCGATGCTATTGCTTGGTTTATCAACCGTGAACGCCGATTTGGGTGTACCGGTGAGCAGATCAAGGCCATGTTACAAGTAGAAAAATAGAGGGTTTCGTTTGCTGAAACAACGTGTCTTAACGGCACTGGTACTGGCACCGCTTGTTATCGCCGGTATTTTCTTTTTGCCGTTACAACTTTTCGTGATTGCTGTGGCAGGTGTCACTTTACTTGGCCACTGGGAGTGGACCAAGTTTGTGGCTGCCTCGTCCCGTTTTAGCGCATTTGTTTTCCCTGCAATCATTCTTGTCGGTTCACTGTTTGCGTTACCTGTGACTCAAGATGGCCTTCAACTCACCACTACAAGTGGCAGTGTGTTGGCGATTGCTGGTGCATTATGGTGGCTGGCTGCTACTGTGATGGTGCTGCGCTATCCAAGAGGGACTAGCTGGTGGGGTGATAGCAACGCAGTGCAGCAAGGATTTGGCGTACTGACGCTGCTTCCATTCCTTTGGAGCGTTATTCTTCTCCGTGCCTACCACTTCGATGTTTCCCCTTACCTTGGCGCGAAGATGGTGCTTTTGGTTTGTTTGTTGGTTTGGTCTGCTGATACTGGTGCGTATTTTGCGGGTAAGACCTTCGGTAAGCGCAAAATGGCACCTTCAGTGAGCCCAAATAAAACGGTTGAAGGTCTGATTGGCGGGTTGATTGCAGCCGTTGCTGTCACCTTGACCGCTGCCCAGTATTTCTCTATTCCTTTCTCCTCTCTTGCTATGTTAGGTCTTGTTGCTTTGATCACTTCCTTCGCTTCAGTTTTGGGCGATCTTGCGGAAAGCATGTTTAAGCGTGTCGCGGGTGTGAAAGACAGTGGCAGCATTTTGCCTGGACATGGCGGTATACTGGATAGAATAGATAGCCTGACGGCCGCATTCCCAGTTTTCACCGTATTGTATTTCTGGCTTGCGTAACTCTCTCACCGGCGTTTCGCCGGTGAGTTGTATTCAGGCTTTATGGAACAAAAATTCAGAGTTTCCTATGCGTAAGATAACGATTCTTGGTGCAACCGGCTCAATTGGTACCAGCACGCTTTCTGTGATTGAAAAGAATCCTCACGCCTACGAGGTTTTCGCGCTCGCGGCGAATGCCAACGTCAATGAAATGCTTCTTTTGTGTCTGAAGTGGCGTCCAAAGTTTGCCGCTATGGCGAATGCTGAAGCTGCTGCAAGTTTACGTCTGGCATTGAAAAATCAAGGCTGTGCGACAGAAGTGCTCAGCGGGATTGAAGGTCTTTCTGCGATTTCTGAGCACACTGATGTTGATACTGTCATGGCTGCAGTGGTGGGGGCGGCGGGGCTTATTCCTACTATGGCAGCAGTGAAGGCTGGGAAACGCATACTGTTAGCAAATAAAGAAGCGCTGGTGATGTCTGGGCAATTCTTTATCGATGCGGTTCACCAATACGGCGCTGAGCTCCTGCCCGTCGACAGTGAACACAATGCGATTTTCCAGTGTCTTCCTGCAAGTATTCAATCGCGTCCGGGTGTTTGTGATTTGGCCTCAGAAGGGGTTAGCAAAATCCTTCTTACAGGTTCTGGTGGTCCGTTCCGTTACACTGATTTGGCCCTTCTTCAGGAAGTGACACCAGCTCAAGCTATTGCGCATCCGAACTGGTCGATGGGGCCTAAAATTTCCGTCGATTCTGCCACTATGATGAACAAAGGCCTCGAATATATTGAGGCGCGCTGGCTGTTTAATGCCAGTCGTGAACAGTTGGATGTCATCATTCATCCTCAGTCGGTGATCCATTCGATGGTACAGTACCGTGACGGTTCTGTACTGGCACAAATGGGTTTGCCTGACATGTGTACACCTATCGCTTACGCAATGGCTTATCCGGACCGTATTGAAGCGGGTGTGAAGCCTTTGGATTTCAGTGAAGTGGGTGAATTCACTTTCCTTAAACCTGATTTCAACCGCTATCCATGTTTGAAGCTGGCGATTGATGCCTGTTACGTGGGTCAGGCTGCAACAACGACTCTAAATGCAGCTAACGAAGTCGCGGTTGAAGCATTCTTGCAAGGGCAAATTGGCTTCATGCAGATTGCTGAGGTGAATGATGCTGTGTTACAACGGGCGGAGTTATCGGAACCATCCTGCATTCAAAGCCTCTTAGAGATAGATGACAAAGCACGTGTCATGGCTCAGAAAAGGATTACGGAGTTAACACAATGAGCGCCACTCTTTGGAACCTGCTGTTTTTCCTCATTGCACTCGGCATTTTGATTGCGGTACATGAGTACGGCCATTTTTGGGTTGCGCGTAAATGTGGTGTGAAAGTTGAGCGCTTTTCGATTGGCTTTGGTAAGTCGATTTGGAAGAAAGTGGGCAAAGATGGCACCGAATATACGTTAGCGATGATCCCGCTGGGTGGCTACGTCAAAATGCTCGACGAGCGTGTTGACGATGTCCCTGAATCCCAGAAAGAGCAAGCATTCAATAATCGTCCACTGTGGCAGCGCAGTGCGATTGTTGCTGCAGGGCCAGCAGCAAACTTTTTGTTTGCTATTGCCGCTTATTGGCTGGTGATGATCATTGGTGTACCAGCAGTAAAACCGATTATTGGTGATGTCGCTCCCCATTCTATTGCTGCACAAGCGGGCATTGAACCGGGAATGGAACTAACTGAAATCTCCGGTATCAAAACGCCAGATTGGGAATCGGTCAATTTTCAGTTGATTGCCCACATTGGTGACAGTGAGATGACGCTGGCAGTCAAACCTGATGAGAATGCTGCCTATGCGATTGAGAAGAAGTTGGACTTAGCGACATGGTCTTTCGATCCTGAATCTCAGTCAGCACTGCGCACTCTGGGAATGACGCCTTACCGCCCGGAAATCACCAATGTGCTTTCCAATGTAATGGAAGGCAGTGCGGCAGAAAGAGCCGGGTTACTGGTAAACGATAGACTACTGTCTCTGGGTGATAAGCCCGTTACGGAGTGGTCTGGGGTGGTAGAAACTATCCGTGCAAACCCTGGACAAGCTCTGTCTGTTCTTGTCGAGCGTGACGGTGCTGAGGTGTCTTTGACCCTGACCCCTGACGTGAATGAACAAGATGGTAAGGCAACTGGCTACGCTGGTTTTGCGCCGCATGTTGAGCCTTGGCCCGAGTCGCATCAGCTGACACTTCAGCATGGTCCTTTGGATGCGGTTCCGGCTGCGATGGACAAAACCTGGCAGGTGGTATCACTGACTGCTGGGATGATTAAGAAGCTGTTCACAGGTGATGTGGCAGTAAAGAATTTGAGTGGACCTATCTCAATTGCAAAAGGTGCAGGGATGACCGCAGACTTCGGTCTGGTATACTTTCTCGGCTTTCTCGCACTGATCAGCGTTAATTTAGGCATTATTAACCTGTTACCGTTACCGGTTCTTGATGGCGGACACCTGTTGTTTTTTGGTATTGAAGCCGTGACACGTCGCCCCGTCTCTGAACGAGTGCAGGATATGGGATATCGGGTAGGTACAGCAATCATCATGGCGTTGATGGCTGTAGCGATATTTAACGATTTCGCCCGACTATAAACATTCAGCGTTTAGCAAGGAAATGTCAGAGCAAGCAATGGCGATGAAAAAACTTCTTATAGCCTCTCTTTTATTCTCAAGTTCTGTTACGGCCGATGAGTTCGTAGTAGAAGATATTCGTTTTGAGGGGCTTCAGCGCGTCAGCCTCGGTGCTGCGTTGCTCGCAATGCCGGTACGGGTTGGCGACAACATCGACGAAGGCGATGTTTCCGGGATCA
This sequence comes from Grimontia indica, assembly GCF_000333895.2. Taxonomy (GTDB): domain Bacteria; phylum Pseudomonadota; class Gammaproteobacteria; order Enterobacterales; family Vibrionaceae; genus Enterovibrio; species Enterovibrio indicus. Next base: position 59,728 of record NZ_ANFM02000007.1, read on the forward strand.
TCAAATCCCTGTTTTCCACCGGCAACTTTGAAAACGTGCGCGTCTTCCGTGATGGCGATGATCTGTTGGTCAAAGTGATTGAACGCCCAACGATTGCCAGCGTGTCTTTCTCAGGCAATAAAGCCATTAAAGAAGAACAACTGGAAGAAAATCTTTCCGCTTCTGGCCTTCGCGTGGGCGAGTCACTGGACCGCACCAAGCTTTCCAACATCGAAAAAGGTTTGGAAGATTTCTACTACAGCGTGGGTAAATACAATGCTGTCGTGGATACGGTGATCACCCCGCTTCCGCGAAACCGTGCTGATGTGAAATTTGTCTTCACTGAAGGCGTTTCAGCAAAAATCCAACAAATTAACTTTATTGGTAATGAAGTCTTCTCTGACGATGAACTCAAGTCCAACTTCGAGTTGCGCGCTGATGTGCCTTGGTGGAACTTCCTTGCCAACGAACAGTATCAGAAACAGGCGTTGGCAGGAGATCTAGAAAACCTGCGTTCATTTTACCTCAATCGCGGTTATCTGAAATTCCGTGTTGAGTCCGCCAATGTTTCTATCTCACCGGATAAAAAAGGCGTCTATATCACCCTGAACATTGATGAGGGCGAACCTTACACGGTGGCAGATGTCAGCTTCCGAGGCGGTAAAAACAGTGCTGAATTTGCCGCCCTGGTGCCTTTCGAAGACGGTGAGACTTACAACGGTCAAAAAGTGACGCGCCTTGAAGATGAAATCAAGCGTAAACTGGGTGAACAAGGCTATGCCTATCCTCAGGTTTCCACTATTCCTGAGTTTGATGACGAAGCGAAGACCGTTGCTCTTAACGTGAACGTAGAGCCGGGTAAGCGTATTTATGTTCGTAACATCAAGTTCTCTGGTAACCAAATCACCAAAGACGAAGTGCTGCGCCGCGAAATGCGCCAGATGGAAGGCTCTTGGCTGAACTCTAAATCTGTAGAGACCAGTAAAGATCGTCTGAATCGTCTGGGCTTTTTTGAAACCGTTGATGTTCGCACTTCCCGTGTGCCGGGTACGGATGATCAGGTAGACGTTGAGTATGTGGTTAAGGAGACCAACTCCGGTAGCGTGAACTTTGGTATCGGTTACGGTACCGAGTCGGGAATCAGCTTCCAGGCAGGTCTTCAGCAGGATAACTTTGCGGGTACAGGTAACCGCTTTGGTGTCAATGCAATGATCAATGACTACCAAAAGAACCTGACGCTGGATTATCGTGACCCTTACTTTACCTTGGATGGTATTAGCCTTGGTGGCCGTATTTTCTTCAACGAGTTTGAAGCCTCTGATGCAAACATTGTCGACTATACCGACAAGAGCTACGGTACCAGCCTGACCTGGGGTTTCCCATTCGACGAAATTAACTATTTCGACTTCTCTGTGGGTTACACTCACCGCCAGATCGAAAATCTGGGCGGTTATTACCAGATTCAAAAGTTCCTCGATTCGATGGGCGACAGCGTGACTGATGATGGTGGTCTCGTGGTCGATGACTTTGACTGGTCGGTAAGCTGGACGCGAAACAACCTGAACCGTGGTTTCTTCCCAACAGCGGGCAACTACCAGCGTGCGTCATTCCGTATGACAGTGCCAGGCTCTGATGCCCAGTACTTCAAAGCGCAATATGATGTTCGCCAATATTTCCCACTCGATGAAGGACACAACTTCTCCTTCCTGATGAGAGGACGTTTGGGTTACGGCAACGGCTATGGCAGTAACGACGAGAATGATTACCTGCTTCCGTTTTATGAAAACTTCTATGCAGGTGGTTACTCAACGCTTCGTGGTTTCCGCTCGAATACAGCAGGTCCAAAAGCCGTTTATGACCAGGGGGCAGGCAACAACCCAGCGCTTGTAGGCAGTAACGACTCTGTCGGTGGTAATGCGATTGCATTGGCCAGTGCCGAACTGATTTTCCCGATGCCATTTGTTTCTGAAGAGGCGAGAAGTGCGATTCGAACCAGTGTGTTCGTGGATGCAGCTTCAGTATGGGATACCGAATACGACCTGAATGATGCGCGTGTCATCAGTGGGCAGGAATACATTTACGACTATAGCGATCCATCGAACTACCGGGCATCGTATGGTGCAGCGATTCAATGGCGCTCCCCAATGGGACCGCTGGTTTTCTCGCTGGCTAAACCAATCAAGAAATACGAGGGTGATGATGAGGAATTCTTCACCTTTACCATTGGCCGTACGTTCTGATTTCAACATTAGGAGAAAAGTTTGAAACCTATTATCAAAGCGGCAGGCCTGAGCCTCGCCATTGTTACTGCTTCTTTTTACGCAACAGCGGCAGAAGCTGCACAGAAAATCGGTTATGTTGCGACTGGCCCGGTGTTGGCGCAAATGGCGAAGAAAAGTAATGTTAATGATCAGCTTCGTAAAGAGTTCAAAGATCGCATCGCGGAAGTGGATCGTCTGAGAGATCGTCTGGAAAAAGGTGTCGATAAGCTTCAGCGTAATGGCGAATTGATGAGCGAAGCAGAGCGCACCAAGCTTCAGCGTGAGCTGCAGGCTTTGGACGCAGATTTCAAACTGAAAGCGAAAAACCTTCAGGAAGACCAGCGTAAGCGTGGAGCAGAAGAAGAGCGTAAGCTTGTTCAGAAGCTACAGAAAACCATTGAAACAATTGCCAAGAAAGAAGGCTATGACATGGTCATCAATAGCCAGGCTGTGATGTACGCAAGCCCGAAAGACGACCTGTCAGAAAAAGTACTGAAAGCAGTGAAATAAGTAAGGTAGAAAATGGCTTCTATTACGCTCGCTGAATTAGCGGAAAAACTGGGTGCAGAACTGCACGGTGATGGCAGTGTGCAAATCACTGCCATCGCGGGTATGGATAAAGCTGGCGAAGGAGAGATCACCTTCCTTTCCAGCAGCAAATACCGCAAACATCTTGCTGAGTGTCAGGCAAGTGCTGTGATGGTTAAGGAAGCCGACCTGTCATACTGCACCGGAAATGCACTAGTGTTGAAAGACCCGTATCTGGGATATGCATTAACCGCACAATTGCTGGACACCACACCTGCCTGTGCGGTTGATATTGCCCCAAGTGCCTATGTTTCACCGACAGCGAAGCTGGGGAATGGCGTCGCCGTTGGCCATAACGCTGTGGTAGAAGACGGCGTAGAGCTCGGCGACAACGTGCAAGTCGGTGCTGGCTGCTTTGTAGGCAAAGATACCAAGTTAGGTGCCAATACCCGTCTCTGGGCAAACGTGACGGTTTACCACAATGTGGTGATAGGAGAGTCTTGCCTTGTGCAGTCGGGTACCGTTATCGGTTCTGATGGCTTCGGTTACGCAAACGACAAAGGCCGCTGGGTGAAAATTCCTCAAGTGGGTCGCGTCGTCATTGGCGATCGCGTTGAGATTGGTGCTTGTACCACCATCGACCGTGGCGCGATTGAGGATACCGTGATTGCTGATGGTGTGATTATCGACAACCAGTGTCAGATCGCTCATAATGTTTCGATCGGTGAAAATACCGCCGTTGCAGGGGCAACCACAATGGCTGGTAGCCTTAAGATCGGCAAGCATTGCATTATTGGTGGTGCGACCGTCATTAACGGCCATATGGAAATTACAGATGGTGTCACGATCACTGGTATGGCGATGGTGATGCGACCTATCACTGAACCGGGCATGTATTCTTCGGGTATTCCACTTCAGACCAACAGAGAGTGGCGCAAGACCGCTGCACGAGTGCTGAAAATCGAAGACATGCATAAACGATTGAAAGCCGTTGAAAAACAGCTAGAAGACAGCGAGTAATAGCCGTCCGCGATGGCCTGCTCTGGTGGTTCATTTCGATAAATTGTCGGAACGAACCTGCAGTGTGGGCCATTTGTGTTATCAGCCAATTCAACGACATATAATAAGTATTTCATACAGGAATAAAACTTTGAGTCGCGAAAATAAAATCCTGACAGTTAACGAAATTAAAGAACTGCTGCCACACCGCTATCCATTTCTGCTGATTGACCGTGTTACTGATTTCGAAGAGGGCAAATACCTTCACGCGATCAAAAATGTCTCTGTGAATGAACCACAGTTCACGGGTCATTTCCCTCAGCTGCCTGTATTTCCGGGTGTATTGATCCTCGAAGCGATGGCGCAGGCGACCGGCCTTCTGGCATTTAAGACCTTCGGTCAGCCAAAAGAGAATGAACTGTATTACTTTGCCAGTATCGATAACGCAAAATTCCGCGCGCCGGTAACCCCTGGTGACCAGATGGTTCTGGAAGTGGAATTCCTGAAAGAGCGTCGCGGTATTGCTGCGTTCACAGGCGTTGCTAAAGTTGATGGTAAGGTTGTTTGCTCAGCTGAGCTGAAGTGTGCCAGAAGAGAGTTTTAATCGTGATTCATGAAACCGCACAAATCCACCCAACGGCTGTTGTGGAAGAAGGCGTAACCCTTGGCGCAAACGTCAAGATCGGTGCCTTTTCTTTCATCGGCACCGGTGTGGAAATCGGTGAAGGCACCGAAGTCAAAACGCATGTTGTGATCAAAGGGCCAACCAAAATTGGCTGTGAAAACAAAATCTATCAATTCGCTTCTATTGGCGAAGAGTGTCAGGATCTCAAATACGCGGGTGAACCTACCACGTTGATCATCGGTGATCGCAACACCATCCGTGAAAGCGTGACCATGCACCGTGGCACTATTCAGGATGAAGGCACCACGAAAGTGGGCAGTGACAACCTGTTCATGATCAATGCTCATGTTGCACATGATTGTGTGATTGGCGATCGCTGTATCTTTGCGAACAATGCAACGCTGGCTGGCCACGTAACAGTGGGTGATTACGCGATTGTTGGTGGTATGACCGCGATTCACCAATTCTGCACTATCGGCAGCCATTGCATGCTGGGCGGTGGTTCGATTGTGGTTCAGGATGTTCCTCCTTATGTGATGGCTCAGGGTAACCACTGCGCACCATTCGGTATCAATGTGGAAGGTCTGAAGCGCCGTGGCTTTGAAAAGAGTGCGATTAAAGCAATCCGAGCTGTTTACAAAGAGCTTTATCGCTCGGGTAAGACTCTGGAAGAAGCCAAGAAACAGATCCTTGAAATGTCGAAAGACGAGCAGGCTTTGCAGCTGTTTGTAGAGTTTTTCGAGAACTCAAGCCGAGGCATTATTCGCTAATGGCTAAGCCACTTCGAATTGGAATTGTCGCCGGGGAAATCTCCGGCGATATTTTAGGTGCCGGTTTTATCAAGGCAATCAAAGCCAAATATCCAGACGCGGAATTTGTGGGCATTGCTGGCCCTCGCATGAAGGCATTGGGCTGCGAAACACTGTTCGACATGGAAGAGTTAGCCGTGATGGGCATTGTTGAAGTGCTCGGCCGCTTATCGCGTTTGCTAAAAGTGAAGCGTGAGCTTGTCGACTATTTCACGGCTAATCCGCCTGATGTGTTTGTCGGTATCGACGCGCCAGATTTCAATCTGCGGCTCGAAAAAGATCTCAAAGACAATGGCATCAAAACCGTTCACTACGTCAGCCCGAGTGTATGGGCGTGGCGTCAGAAGCGCATTTTTAAAATTGCTGCAGCCACTGATTTAGTCTTGGCACTTCTGCCTTTCGAAAAAGCCTTTTACGACAAGTTTGACGTTCCCTGTGCATTCGTTGGTCACACCATGGCAGATGACATCCCGATGGTGAGTGACAAAGCTGCGGCAAAAAAACTGTTGGGTTTAGAGCAGGACAAGCGCTATCTCGCCGTATTACCGGGCAGCCGTGGTGGTGAAATGAAGTTGCTGGCACCAACCTTCATCAAAACCTGCAAACTGCTCAAAGCAAAATATCCGGATATCGGCTTTGCCGTTGCGCTGGTGAATGAAAAACGCCGGGCCCAATTTGAAGAAGCATGGCAACAAACGGCACCAGAACTGGATTTTGTGCTAGTGGATGATACTGCGCGCAACGTGATCATTGCTTCTGACGCGGTGCTGCTGGCCTCTGGCACCGTCGCGCTTGAGTGCATGCTGGTCAAACGTCCAATGGTGGTGGGTTACGAAGTGAATGCGATCACTGCCTGGATAGCCAAGCGCATGGTTAAGACTGAGTTCGTTTCTCTGCCGAATATCCTCGCAGGTCGTGAACTGGTGCCAGAACGTCTTCAGGAGGCCTGCACGCCAGAAACCTTGGCGAATGATGTTTCCCGTTTTCTCGACAGTGACAACACCGCTTTGATGGCAGAATTCACCCGCTTGCATGAAATTATCCGCTGCGATGCTGACAAAACATCTGCTGATGCAGTGCTGAATCTGATAGGACGTTAGTCAATGGACTTCGAACCTTTTGTATATCCTGACGCTAGGCTTATCGCTGGTGTTGATGAAGTCGGACGGGGCCCTTTGGTGGGGGCAGTGGTAACGGCTGCTGTTATTCTCGATCCCAATAAGCCAATTGAAGGGCTGACCGACTCCAAAAAACTGACTGACAAAAAACGCGCAGTGCTCTTTGAGGAAATCAAAGAAAAAGCACTGGCTTGGTCATTAGGCCGTGCTGAGCCGGAAGAGATTGATGACATCAATATTCTTTCTGCCACCATGCTGGCTATGGAGCGAGCAGTGGCTGGCTTAAACATCAAGCCGGATTTTGTCTTGATTGATGGCAACCGTGTGCCGAGGGGACTCAATATCCCTGCAGAGGCGGTTGTTAAAGGTGATTTGCGTGTGGCGGAAATCAGTGCAGCTTCCATTCTGGCCAAGGTTGTTCGAGACCGGGAAATGGAAGAGTTGGACGCGCAATACCCGCAATACGGCTTTGCCAAGCACAAAGGTTATCCAACTAAGGCGCATTTTGAAGCGCTTGCTGAACATGGTGCTATCCCCGAGCACCGAAAGAGCTTTAAACCTGTTAAGAACGCGCTCGGCATTGCATAATGTTTCGGGAGGGATTATCTCATTCCTCCCACATTCACAACAATAAATCAGTAACGTAAGAGTACTATGTCAGACCCACGCTTTATTCACCTTCGTGTTCACAGTGATTTTTCTATGGTCGATGGCCTCGGCAAGGTGCCTCCATTGGTCAAGAAAGTGGCAGAGCTAGGCATGCCGGCGATGGCATTGACGGACTTTACCAACCTATGTGGCTTGGTGAAGTTCTACAACACGGCGCAGAGTACGGGTGTGAAACCGATTATCGGCGCTGACTTTAAAATGCAGACGGACGCTTTTGGTGAAGATCTCTGCCAAATTACCGTACTGGCTGCCAACAACATCGGTTATAAAAACCTTACGTTACTGATTTCAAAAGCCTACCTTCGTGGTCATATCCAGCATCAACCTGTTATCGATCAGGATTGGCTGGTTGAGTTGAAAGAAGGCCTTATCATCCTTTCGGGTGGACGTCGGGGCGATCTGGGCAAAGCCCTACTCAAAGGTAACGCAGGTCTGGCTAATCAGTGCGCAGCCTTCTATCAAACTCATTTCCCTGATGCGTATTACATCGAATTAATGCGAACAGGGCGCCCGGATGAAGAGGCTTACCTTCACTTTGCGCTCGACTTTGCGGCCGAACATGATCTTCCCGTTGTTGCGACCAATGAGGTGTGCTTCCTGACTGCGGATTTGTTTGATGCCCATGAAATCCGCGTCGCGATCCATGATGGCTACACACTAGAAGATCCCCGCCGCCCGAAAAACTACAGTCCTCAGCAGCATCTTCGCTCAGAAGAAGAAATGTGTGAGCTGTTCCATGACATTCCTGAGGCGTTGGCAAACACAGTAGAAATTGCCAAACGCTGTAACGTCACTGTTCGCCTCAACGAATACTTCCTGCCCGCCTTCCCGACTGAAGGCATGGAAGAAACCGAATTTTTGGTGATGAAGTCGCGGGAAGGTTTGGAAGAACGTCTGGAATTCCTGTTCCCGGATGAAGAAGAGCGCCTGAAACGTCGACCTGAATACGATGAGCGTCTTGAAGTCGAACTGGAAGTGATCAACAACATGGGTTTCCCCGGTTACTTCCTCATCGTTATGGAGTTCATCCAGTGGTCGAAAGACAACGCGATTCCTGTGGGGCCAGGCCGTGGTTCCGGTGCGGGCTCGTTGGTGGCCTATGCGCTTAAAATCACCGACCTTGATCCACTGGAATACGATCTGCTGTTCGAACGATTCCTGAACCCTGAACGTGTTTCCATGCCCGACTTTGACGTCGACTTCTGTATGGATAAACGCGATCAGGTGATTGACCACGTTGCTGAGATGTATGGACGTGATGCGGTATCCCAGATCATTACCTTCGGTACCATGGCTGCCAAAGCGGTAATCCGTGATGTGGGGCGTGTACTTGGTCACCCTTATGGTTTTGTTGACCGTATCTCTAAGCTGGTGCCACCTGATCCGGGGATGACGCTGGAAAAAGCCTTTGTGGCAGAGCCACAACTGGGTGAAATTTACGAAGCGGATGAAGAAGTCCGCGAGCTTATCGATACCTGTCGCATTCTGGAAGGCTGTACACGAAATGCCGGTAAGCACGCGGGTGGTGTGGTTATCTCGCCAACCACCATTACCGATTTTGCTCCTATCTATGCTGATGCTGAAGGTCACTTCCCGGTTACCCAGTTCGATAAGAATGACGTAGAAACTGCGGGCCTCGTGAAGTTTGACTTCTTGGGTCTGCGTACCCTGACCATCATCGACTGGGCGTTGGGACTGATTAACCCGCGCCTAGAGCGTAGCGGTCAAGAGCCGGTGCGTATTGAGTCTATTCCGCTCGAAGATGCAGCTTCATTCCGCGTATTGCAGAACTCAGAAACCACGGCGGTATTCCAGCTCGAATCACGGGGTATGAAAGAGCTGATCAAACGCCTTCAACCTGACTGTTTCGAAGATATCATCGCACTGGTAGCCCTTTTCCGTCCCGGCCCGTTGCAATCAGGCATGGTAGATAACTTTATCGACCGTAAGCACGGACGAGAAGAGATCTCTTACCCTGATGCGACTTGGCAGCATGAGTCACTGAAAGAAATTCTGGATCCAACCTACGGCATCATTCTTTACCAAGAGCAGGTGATGCAGATTGCTCAGGTGCTGTCTGGCTATACCCTGGGTGGAGCAGACATGCTCCGCCGTGCAATGGGTAAGAAAAAGCCAGAAGAGATGGCGAAGCAGCGCGCAACCTTTGAGAGCGGTGCAATCGCAAACGGTGTGGACGGCGAGTTGTCGATGAAGATCTTCGACTTGGTGGAGAAATTCGCAGGTTATGGCTTCAACAAATCGCACTCTGCAGCCTACGCTTTGGTTTCCTATCAAACACTTTGGCTGAAAACACACTATCCGGCGGAATTCATGGCAGCGGTAATGACCGCGGATATGGATAACACAGATAAGATCGTTGGCTTGGTAGAAGAGTGTCGCCGCATGAAACTCACCATGCTGCCACCGGATGTGAATGCGGGTCTATATCGATTCAACGTCAATGAAAAAGGCGAAATTGTTTACGGTATCGGTGCAATCAAAGGTGTGGGTGAAGCGCCAATCGAAAACATCATCAAAGCCCGTCAAGAAGGCGGTTACTTCCGCGATCTGTTCGACTTCTGTGCCCGCATCGACACCAAGAAGGTAAACAAGCGTGTGATTGAAAAGCTAATTCAGTCAGGCGCCATGGACCGATTAGGCCCTCACCGTGCAGCTATGACGGCTTCTTTGGATGATGCACTGAAATCAGCGAGCCAACACCATCAGGCAGAAGCGTTTGGTCAAACTGACATGTTCGGTGTACTGACGGATGCACCGGAAGAGGTGGAGCACAAATACGCGAAAGTGCCGCCATGGCCTGACAAAGTCTGGTTGGAAGGAGAGCGTGAAACGCTAGGGCTTTACTTAACAGGGCACCCGATCAACAGCTATGTGAAGGAGCTGAAGCATTATATTACTTGGCGCCTTGAAGATGCCCACGCCACCAAACGTGATGTGGTATCAACGGTGGCTGGCCTTGTTATCGCCGCACGTGTGATGACAACCAAGCGAGGCACCCGTATCGGTATCCTGACTTTGGATGACCGCTCGGGCCGCATGGAAGTGATGCTGTTCTCAGATGCGCTAGAAAAGTATCTGGATCTCATAGAAAAAGACAGAATTTTGGTGGTATCGGGACAGGTCAGCTTTGATGACTTCAACGGTGGCCTTAAAATGTCGGCACGAGAAGTGCTTGATATATCCCAAGCGCGTGAAAAGTACCTGCGCGGTCTTGCTATCTCAGTGACCGACAGGCAAATTGATAACAAATTTTTTGAACGATTCAGTGAGATATTGGAACCGCACCGTGCGGGAACGGTTCCGGTCAACCTTTACTACCAGCGTGACGATGCTCGCGCCAAGTTGGTCTTAGGTACAGAGTGGCGTATTACGCCAGACGACAAACTGATCGATGATTTAAAAACGCTGCTCGGCGATAAACAGGTCGAGCTGGAATTTGATTGATACTTCGGCCCTGCCAGGAATGTGCGGGGCTATGTTATTACTTAACAGGATTCTTTCTCTATGAGTCTTAATTTCCTTGAATTTGAACAGCCAATCGCGGAATTGGAAGCAAAAATCGAAGCCTTGCGTGTAGTGTCCAAGCGTGGCGACGAAGCTGAGGCTGTCAACCTGGACAAAGAAATCGAGCAATTGGAGACCAAAAGCACTGAGCTGACGAAGAAAATCTTCAGCGATCTGGGTGCTTGGCAGGTTGCGCAGCTGGCACGTCATCCACGTCGTCCATATACTCTGGACTACGCGGATCTGATCTTCACTGAATTTGAAGAGCTGGCAGGCGATCGCGCATATGCAGATGACAAAGCAATTGTTGGTGGTATGGCGCGTATTGATGGCCGTCCAGTGATGATTATCGGCCATCAAAAAGGCCGTGAAACCCGCGAAAAAGTGATTCGTAACTTCGGTATGCCAAAGCCGGAAGGTTACCGCAAAGCGCTGCGCTTGATGAAAATGGCAGAGCGTTTCAAGATGCCTATCATTACCTTCATTGACACCGCAGGGGCATATCCTGGCGTTGGTGCTGAAGAACGTGGCCAGTCAGAAGCGATTGCACGCAACCTGAAAGAGATGGCTGGCCTGACGGTGCCGGTTATCGTTAACGTGGTTGGTGAAGGTGGCTCGGGTGGTGCACTGGCGATTGGTGTGGGCGATTACGTGAACATGCTGCAGTACTCCACTTACTCGGTGATTTCGCCGGAAGGTTGTGCATCTATCCTGTGGCGTGATTCAGACAAAGCCCCACAAGCCGCTGAAGCAATGGGCATGACTGCACCTCGTCTGAAAGAGCTGGGTCTTATCGACAACATCATCGAAGAGCCGATGGGCGGTGCACACCGTGATTTCGCTAAAACCGCAGAAAGCATCAAAGCACTGCTGGTGGGCCAGTTGGAAGAACTGGCACAGTTAGATGCAGATAATTTACGCGAGCGTCGTTATCAGCGTCTACTGAGCTACGGTTACTGTTAAGCAAACCGATTGATTTAAAAAGGGCCAAATGGCCCTTTTTTCGTATCTGATGCTATGATTCGAAAAAATCGTCTTTCTCGAAGTGTCTATGCTGTTCTCCCTGTTTGAAAATGTCCTCGATAGGTACACGCCAGTACCCCGCCAGATCGTGCTGGCTTTAAGTGGCGGCGTGGATTCACGCGTAATGCTTGATTTGCTCGCCACTTATCGGGACACTCATCCCCAGCACGCCTATTTGGTGGTTCATGTTCATCATGGTTTGAGCCCAAATGCAGATGATTGGATGGCACAATGTGAGCGTTGGGCCAGTGACGCTGATTTTGCGTTTAAGGGAATTCGGGTGACCTTGAACCATCGAGGCGAAAGCCTTGAGAAAGCAGCCAGAGAGGCACGCTATCAGGCCATTTTGAACTCAGTAGATGACAATGCACTGGTATTGACCGGTCAGCATGCCGATGATCAGGCCGAAACCTTTTTACTGGCGCTTAAACGTGGTAGTGGCCCTGCGGGGTTGGCTGCTATGCCAGAAACCCGTCCAATGCAACATGCCGTGTTATGCCGTCCCTTACTTGAGGCAAACAGAAAAGCCATTGAGGAATATGCTGAATCTCAGGGGCTTATCTGGATAGAAGACGAAAGCAATCTGGATAGTCGGTTTGACCGTAATTTTATCAGACAAGAATGGCTCCCCATGGCTTCTGAGCGATGGCCGGGTTTAGTTAAAGCGATCAACCGTACAGCTCTGCATTGTGCTGAACAGGAAACCCTGCTTGATGAACTGTTGGTTCAATACGATGCTGAAGTGATGGGAACTGACGGCAGTTTGAACATCGGCAAGACAAAAGAATACTCTCCGATATTACAAAGTGCGTTGGTCAGGCGCTGGTTAAAGTATGCAGGAAGGCTCTCTTTGTCAAAAGCACAGCTTGAGCAAGTGTTTTCATCAGTGATAGAAGCTGGGCCTGACGCCAATCCAGTTCTCAAAGTGGCTCAAGGCGAAGTGCGGAGATATCAGGGGAAACTCTGGTTTGTTGCACATTATCAGGATGTCTCAGACTGGACAGCGTCATTGGTGGTGAACAGAAAGATTTCATTGCCTGATAACCTTGGGGAACTGGAGATAGTGTCTGCGCCGAGCAATGACCGGGGTATCAGGATTCGTGCGCCCATGAAGGATGAAGAAATAAGTGTTGGCTTTGACCCTGAAGGTTGGTTTGCCCGACCTGCCAGCAGGCAAGGGAAGCGGAAACTCAAAAAGCTTTTTCAGGAATATGGGGTACCGAGCTGGCTTCGTCGAAGAACGCCTATCTTGTTCTATGGAGAGACGATAGCTGCTGTCGGTGACCTGTTTGTTTGTGAAGACTATGTGGGCGATGAGTGTGAGCTTGTCTGGCACAAATGCCATACATTAAATGCGTGAATAGCTTTTACGTGCAACAATTTAACAAAACTGGAAAACAATAAAGCGAGGAAGCGATGAAACAACTGTTACCTTTAGGTCTGGCTGCCATGATGATGGCTGCGCCTTCATTTGCTGCAGGAGATGCAGAAGCCGGCAAAGCCAAAGCAGCGATTTGTGCAGCATGCCATGGAGCAAATGGTATTGCGATGATCCCAGGCTACCCAAATCTTGCAGGCCAGAATGAGCAATATCTGGTTTCTGCGTTGAAAGCATACAAAAGCGGCGAACGTACCGGCGCGCAGGCGATGATCATGAAGCCGCAGGCTGACATGTTGAGTGATGCTGACATGGCGAATTTGGCTGCGTACTTTGCGCAGATGAAATAGTCGCTCCGACAAATATAAATTGAAAGCCACGGACGATGCCGTGGCTTTTTTATGCCTGACAGTTGGTTGAAGAAGATAATTGCCTAACGACAGATCGCAATATTTTATTTTGCCTGATTGTTTTTTGCTCGATCAAACTTTCTGCTATTGCAGGAAAATTCAGGTTTTACTATTGTACTAGCTCACTGATACATTGTGAGAGGTTAAAACAATGGCAGCAGGACGCGAGCACTTTAGTTCCAGACTCGGTTTCGTTTTAGCAGCAGCCGGTGCTGCAGTGGGGCTGGGTAATATCTGGGGATTCCCAACACAAGCAGCAAGTAACGGTGGTGGTGCCTTTCTTTTAGTCTACCTTTTGATGATCCTCATCGTTGCCTACCCTATGCTGGTGGTTGAAATGGCGATTGGGCGTCATGGTCAGGCAAACCCGATCGACAGCATGAGAAAGCTGGGACGATCTTCGTTATCAAAAACGCTCGGGGGTGGTGTAGGTCTTATCGGCCTGATGGTGCCTTGTCTGGTTTTGGCTTTTTATAGCATCGTCGGTGGCTGGCTAATTTCTTACTTGCTTGCCGCAGGTGCAGAGCTTATTGGGCTTCATGACACTGCAATCTGGTTGAAGGGCTTCTCGGTTGAACGAAATCTTTTGGGTGCGGGTCTTTTCTATCTGCTGACCATCTTGATAGTTCAGGCGGGTGTGAAAGAAGGTATCGAGAAATGGTCAACACGCCTGATGCCAGCACTTTTCATTCTGTTCGCTGTGCTTTTCATTTATGTGATGACATTGCCAGGGGCGACTGAAGGCTTGGTACATTACCTCATCCCTGACTTTTCCAAAGTGATGGATAGCGATCTTATTCTGGCCGCGATGGGGCAAGGCTTCTTCTCTCTGACCATTGGCGGCTGTTCCATGTTGATTTACGGTTCGTACCTTAGCCGCAAAGAGAACCTGCCAAAAATGGCGCTGAATGTCACCCTAGTGGATACCGCAGTGGCGGTGATTGCTGGTCTGGTGATCCTGCCTGCTATGTTTGCAGCCATGCGTCAGGGCGTAGAGATCTACGATGCCAACGGTGCATTGCTGAGCTCTTCAACACTGGTGTTTGATGTGCTGCCGATGCTGTTTCAAGGGCTTGGTGTCGTCGGGACATTGGTTGCCTTTGTCTTCTTCTTGCTGATGACGATTGCGGCGCTAACCTCCTCAATCTCTATGCTTGAATGTCCTGTTGCGCTAATGAGTGAACGCCTTGGTACTCAACGCTCAACTGCCAGCTGGTTGTTGGGTGGTGTTATCGCTGCTTTCAGTGCGGTGATAGTGTTTAACTTTGGCGAGCTGTTTGGTCTGGTTGCGACGATCGCGACACAATACTTCCAGCCAATAGCGGCACTGTTGTTCTGTCTGTATGGCGGTTGGGTGTGGAAGCGTACCCAGAAGCTCAAGGAGCTTCGTCAGGGCTATGACGATATCGAGCTAGGTCTGTTCTGGAAAGTTTGGCCTTTGTACGTGAAGTTTGTCTGTCCAGTTCTGGTTATTGCTGTGATTTGGATGTCATTGGTTTAATACCAATCGTAGTAAATATCTGCTCATCCTAGCTTGTTAAAATGCTCGATAACTGCGTTGAAAAATTTGATTGTAGAATAACTACTTATCGAAGTTTTCCGCCTTGTTCTCGAGCATTTTTCCTGCGCTATCTCTGATCACCTACTTACTGTGATTGGTATAAAGGCGTTGAGTAAAACGCAGGGATAAAAAACGGAAGCCATCGCGCTTCCGTTTCCATTGAGTGTTGATGCTATTAGCGGAACTGGTTTTGATC
This sequence comes from Grimontia indica, assembly GCF_000333895.2. Lineage (GTDB taxonomy): Bacteria > Pseudomonadota > Gammaproteobacteria > Enterobacterales > Vibrionaceae > Enterovibrio > Enterovibrio indicus. The sequence continues at coordinate 74,809 of NZ_ANFM02000007.1, forward strand.
AGCCATGTACTCGAAACCAGCAGTCGCAAGTTTTGCTTTCAGGGCTTCGGCATCAATATCGAAGTACTTCACCAACTCTTCCAAAGAAGAAAAATCGTCTCGTAACTTCATGTTCACGATACTCATCAGCATGATGGTATCCATACCTTCAAAGTTCTTGAGATCCATTATGCGTCCTCGTGGTCACTGATCAGCAGGTTAGCAGCGGCGAAAGCGGCTTGCTCACGCTTTTCTTCGGGAATCGTTTCATCAGACGCCACAGCGTCCAATGCGCGAACAGCACATGCGATAGCGCTAGGAATATAACCTTGTTCGCCACTGCCAATTTCTGAATAACGCTGACGGATCAAATCGCAACAATCGTAGACTTTCATAGCCACTCCTTGAAAAAAACTGCTGCCAATATAACGCAAAAAGGCTCCGCAATGGAGCCTGAAAGCATGATGAAACGTGGCTTAGCGGCGTTTATGTTTATTACGGTACATACCGCGGTCAGCGCGTTCAAACATGGATACATTGCTGTCACCCTGACGATATGCCGAGCACCCCACAGAGCTGGAAATATTGTGCGCAGTCAGCAGTGGATCTTTTGCTATGAGGGATTTCAAACGCTCATTGACCAACTGTGCCGATTCGCGTGTTGCCGGCGTCAGGATAACCGCGAATTCGTCACCGCCTAATCGGTAACAACGATCTGAGGCACGAATGGCTTCTTTAAGTAGCAGTGAGAAACGGCGCAGCACTTTATCACCATCAAGATGGCCGTACGTGTCGTTGACCTGCTTGAAGTTATCCATATCGAATATCATCAGGATGAGGCCGTGATCATTTCGCTCTGTCATCGCAATCGACTGGCGAAGATCCTGCTCAAAACTGGTTCGGTTGTTTAATCCGGTTAAGCTATCAAGCAACGCGAGGTTACGAACACGGTTGTATTCAATGGCGTTGCTTAGAGGGCCTGCAAGCAGACGGTGGTAGGTATGAATAAGCGCTATTTCATCATCATCAAGTTTATAAGGTGTGCTGTATTGGAGCATACCCAAAGAGTTATTTGCGAACTTGAGTGAGAAGGTTTGTCGATAGTCAGAGGTTCCACCTCGGCGGACGATGTGGGAGATTTCGTCATGCTCCCAAATCAGGCGGGTGATATCGATTTGCTTTTCCAGTTCCCGGGTGAACACTTCGAATAAGGGATCAATTTCCAGGCGTCCCTGAAGCTTCTGCAACACCATTAAGCGCTGATCAGCACCCAGCGGAACACGGCGAGATTGAATCGCCGCTTTTTTAATCTGTTCCAGTTGAGTGCTCGTCGACATTGCTTCAGAAACCTATAACTATCACTGTTTATGCTTTAAACAACAAAAGCAAAAAGCGTTCCAGTTTTGGTGGTGCTTCTGTGCTTCTTCAGTGAGCAGGGATTACTCGTCAGAGAGAAAGGCTGCTAAATCGGATCGACGATTCTGAGCGTCTTGGTAGCCCATGTCAATTAAGTGGTTGATATATTTCGGCTCAAACAGCAGATAACTGGTGATGGCCGCATCTTCAACAGGACTGATGCCTAGAACTCTCATCAGACCTCTTACTGCAGTAGGCATATGACAGTAGTAGCGTTCAACCAAAGGCTCAAAAGGTTCAGAAGGTGAAAGGTGGAAGGCATCGACTTGCCGCAGTGCCAATTTTTCAGCTTTAGATTTTGCCATGGCGCCGACTAGAGCATTCATGCGTTCTAAATGTTCCAGATCAGCGGAAAGCGTGTCAGCAAATATAGCATCCATTAAGTGCCCACCCAGACTCGCTAAGCCTGGCGCTTGTGCAAGGGCATGATTCTTTTGGGAACGTTTAGGGTTCAAGTCGATTATCAAAACCTTATCAGCCCCCATTTTCAATGCAGGTCGGAGCGGCGCGATTTGGTGAACTGAGCCATCACCGTAATAGTTGTGCCCGATTTGCGAAGCAGGGAAAACGATAGGGATGGCAGAAGATGCCAGCAAGTGCTCAGTCGTTATCTGGCAAGGAATACCAATAGCGCGGGAGCGGGCCCAGGGTTCAATGCAAGATTGTCCTTGATAGAAGGTCACGGATTTACTGGTCTGGTAGTTTGAGGCAGTAATGGCGAGCCCTCTTAAATTCCCCGCAAGAATTTGATGCTCTATCTTACTGTAATTCAATACATTATTAAGCAATCCGCGCAGTGGCCGGTTGTCGAGAAGGCCAAAGGGAGGCGCGCAGTGATACTTGGCTTGCATGCGGGCAAAGCCTTGTCTGCCGATATGATGAAACATGCCAGAAAAGGAGCTTTGGAAGACATCCTTGGTTGTCAGGTTGGCCCAAAGCCAAGACAGTTTTTTGACGCCAAGTCGGAAACATGACGTATGGCAGGCAAGAGAGGTGGCATTCAACGCACCGGCAGACGTACCACAATAAATGGTAAAGGGGCTGTGATGCACCCTTGGATACCATTCAGCGATCGCCTTCAACACGCCAATCTGATACGCCGCGCGTGCACCGCCACCCGTGAGTAAAAGGGCGGTGGTTTTGCGTGGAGTATTGGAGTGCGCGCTGGACGCCATAATCGTTACCTGCTTGATATCTCGTTATTTAAGTATGAACTAGAAGCCGTGCTTATGACGTTTTGATCTCTTTGATTTACCGGACGTTACCGACCGATTGTGAGCTAGAGCTAAAAGACACTGATGGTTTTGTCATCGCTTCTTAGTAAGAGAACGACAGATGGTATATTTCAATTCAACAATATTCATAAAGAGTATGAGATGGCATTTTCTGTTCGCGTCCTTATTGCTGATGATGACAAGGCTTCGGCCAAGCTGGTAGAAGTATTACTTCAAAAGTGGGGCGTTGAGGTTATCGTCGCGCATGACGGTGTTGAAGCGCTTGAGTACATTATGCAGCCAGAGCCGCCTTCTTTATTGCTGCTTGATTGGGAAATGCCTGGGTATAGTGGTATTGAACTCTGTCAGAAAATTCGTCAGATCGACACGTCAAATCCACCTTACATCATTATTTGCACCGCAAGAGACACGGCAGAGCATATCGCTGAAGGTCTAAATCAAGGCGCGAATGACTTCGTAACCAAGCCTTTCAATACTCAGGTGCTGAAAGCCCGAATCGAAGTTGGACGCAGAACGCTCGAGTTACAAGCGAGACTCGTGGATGCTATGACCCGTCTTGACCACCTTGCGAGCTTTGATGAGCTCACCGGGCTTTTAAACCGGCGCGCGTTGTTCGAACGCGTTCATGAAGATTTCTCACGGGCGATGCGAACGGATAGCCGGCTTTGTTTTGCGGTTTGTGATATTGACTGGTTTAAACGCATTAATGACGAGCATGGTCATCCCGCTGGGGATGCGATTTTACGTCAATTAGGCGAGATTTTTAGTCGCCAATTACGCCCCTATGACAGAGTGGGTCGTATTGGAGGGGAGGAGTTCCTGTTACTTTTCAGTGTTAAAGATGCAGGGCGAGCTCATAAAGTACTAGAAAGGATACGGCAGGCGATTGAAGCGCATAGCTTTGAGTATCAAGGACAATTTATCTCTGTCACCATGAGCTTTGGGGCGACCTTTGTTATTCCGGGAGAGAAAGTGGAGCGGGTTGAAGATTATTTTAGCCATGCGGACAAGGCGCTATACCAATCAAAAGAGCGGGGACGGAACCTCGTTACGTTCTTTGATAATTGCGTATAAAAAAAGCGCCTCCAATGGGAGGCGCTTTCAATTCAGTTAGCGGAATTAAGCCAGTTTCGCTTTCACGAACTCAACCATGTTTTCCATCTCAACCGGCACTTTTTCGCCGTCACGACGGTGCTTGTATTCAAACACGCCGTTGTCCATGCTGCGCTCACCGATGATGATAGTGTGTGGCACACCCGTTAGTTCCATGTCAGAGAACATCACACCTGGGCGTTCTTTTCGGTCATCGAACAGAACTTCAACGCCCGCTGCGGTCAGATCAGCGTACAATTTTTCTGCTGCTTCTTTAACGCGCTCAGATTTGTGCATGTTCATTGGAACAATAGCAACGGTAAACGGTGCAATCGCATCTGGCCAGATGATGCCGTTTTCGTCGTGGTTCTGCTCAATGGCCGCGGCCACAACACGTGAAACGCCGATGCCGTAACAACCCATTTCCAGAATGGTGTTCTTACCGTCAGCACCCAGTACGCCGCAGTTCATCTTCTCAGAGTAGTTAGTACCTAACTGGAAGATGTGACCCACTTCGATGCCACGCTTCAGAAGGATAGTGCCTTGACCACATGGGCTTGGGTCACCTTCAACCACGTTACGGATATCAGCCACTTCACCCAGCTCAACGTCACGACCCCAGTTAATGCCGAAGTAGTGTTTGTCGTCGATGTTCGCACCTGCGCCGAAATCACTCATTGCTGCAACACTGCGGTCAACAATGAAAGGAACGGTCAGGTTAACTGGACCCAGTGAGCCAGGGCCTGCATTTACAAGCGCACGAATTTCTTCTTCGGTCGCGAATTGTAGCGGCATCTCAACTTGTGGAAGCTTCTCAGCTTTGATTTCGTTAAGTTCGTGGTCGCCACGAACCAGCAGCGCAACCAGATCAGCATCAACAGCGTCAGACGCTTTCACGAACAGTGTCTTAACGGTTTTCTCGATTGGCAGGTCAAACTGCTCCACAAGCTGAGCGATGGTTTTCGCATCAGGTGTATCTACCAGCGTCATTTCCTGAGTTGGTGCAGCGCGTTCACCTGCAGGTGCAACGGCTTCTGCCATTTCAACGTTCGCAGCGTAATCAGACTCAGTAGAGAATGCGATGGTATCTTCACCGCTGTTTGCCAGAACGTGGAATTCGTGTGAAGCAGAACCACCAATAGCACCTGTGTCAGCCAGCACTGGACGGTAATCCAGACCCATACGGTCAAATGCCGCACAGTAAGCAACGTGCATCGCATCGTATGACTTCTGCAAGCCTTCTTTGTCGATGTCGAAGCTGTACGCATCCATCATCGAGAATTCACGCGCACGCATCACACCGAAGCGCGGACGCACTTCATCACGGAACTTGGTCTGGATCTGATACAGGTTCAGAGGCAGTTGCTTGTATGAGTTCACTTCGTTGCGAACAAGAGAAGTGATCACTTCTTCTGCCGTCGGGCTCAGAACAAACGGACGCTCGTGGCGGTCAGTGAAGCGAAGTAGTTCAGGACCCATCTTTTCAGAGCGGCCTGTTTCTTCCCATAGCTCAAACGGCTGAACTACGGGCATCAGAGTTTCAATCGCACCTGCGTTGTTGATTTCCTGACGAACGATGTTTTCAACCTTTTGCAGTACGCGCAAACCGGTTGGCAGCCAGGTGTACAGACCTGAAGCCAGTTTGCGGATCATACCGGCACGCAGCATCAGCTGGTGGCTGATCACTTCTGCGTCGTTTGGCGTTTCCTTCAAAGTAGAAAGAAGGTATTTACTGGTACGCATCTAAGCTATCCGTTTATCTAATTACAGTATGGAGGGTATAAGGGCGTCATATTAACAGCGAGAACCCTATTCGCCAAAGGCTTCTATTGCTGTCACGGTGATTACAGGTTCAGCGACGGTAAACTTCACATTTAGGTCAAAGAGGTGGACCGCATACTCCTTGGTATCGGCTTTTCCTTTTTTATAGGCTGGGCGTGGATCCTGTGCAAGTACTTCACTAATCACCTGCAGCTTATTTTGGCCGTCTTTATCTTTGGCTAAAAATGCTAAAGGTTGAGCGTCAAACTGGATATCGAGTGTTTGAGGCGCTTCTGCAGCATATCCACCCGCAGCTTCTTCTATGGAATCCGAATAAGGGATATAAGGCTTGATGTCGACGACTGGCGTACCATCAACAAGATCGCAACTCCCAATATCAATAATTATTTTGCCACCTTCTTTACGAACCCCTTTCAAAGGCACGACCGACATACCGATACCGTTCGGTCTGAAGGTTGCGCGGCTAGCAAATACGCCAATACGCTCATTGCCACCCAAGCGGGGAGGACGGACTGTTGGTGTCCAACCTTGCTCGAGGTTTTGGTCAAACAAGAAAAGAACCCAAAGGTGCGAGAATTGTTCAATACCACGCACTGTGTCTTCATTGCATGCTTCGCCTTCTAAAACGATAGATGCCAAAGCACTTGGCGCAAGTCCTGGTTGACGGGGGACGGCGAATTTCTCTTTATAAGGGGATTCAATATGACCGACAGGCGTCAGGGAATATTTCATGTTGGTTTTACTCATTAGGCTATCGGTGGAACTTTACCATACTCGTCAAGGTGGCCTAACAATCGTGGATGCTTGCGTTGGCAATGCGTGTCATAATCGCAGCGTAATAGTGTATAGAGGGTAGCGTTTTGGCTAGACCAGCGGTTTTTGTCGATAGAGATGGTGTGATCAACGTTGATCACGGTTATGTCAGTACAACAGATGACTTTGAATATATAGATGGCGTTTTCGATGCTTGCCGAGCATTGAAAGAAATGGGCTATCTCCTTGTGCTCGTGACCAATCAGTCTGGTATCGCCCGTGGCTACTATACGGAAGATGAATTTCTCAACCTGACGGAATGGATGGATTGGAACTTCGCTGACAAAGGTGTGGACTTTGACGGTATCTACTACTGCCCGCACCACCCTGAACATGGTGATGACAAATACAAGCAAGATTGTGATTGCCGTAAACCGAAACCCGGTATGTTTTTCTCTGCGCGAGACTTCCTCAAGATCGACATGGAAAACTCTGTCATGATTGGGGACAAGGCGGACGACATGCGTGCTGCAGAAGCGGCAGGTATTTCAACCAAGATTCTGGTTCGCACTGGAAAGACAGTATCAGAAGAAGGTGAAAAGCTGGCAACAGCGGTACTTGATAGCATTGCTGATGTGCCTGAATACCTGAAAAAGTGATATCTGAAATTAAAATCTGATTAAAAAAAACAGAAAAAGCAGCCAAAATTGGCTGCTTTTTTGCCTCTTTGGTTGTCTTTTGAGCGCTTGAGCGTTTTTTTAGAAAAAAAGCCACTTTTTCATAAGAAAGGTATTGCCAACAAGAAATCTCTCCCTATAATGCGCTCCTCGTTGGCACGGCAAAGTTCGCAGCTAACACGAGGAAAGCAAAAGTGCTTGACTCGAAAAAAGAGTTGAGTTTAAATCTCACTCCGCTCAGCAAGGCTGAGCACGTTCTTTAACAATTTGACCTATGCAATCTGTGTGGGCACTCGTAATTGATAGACAAAAGATTTATCGATGTTTACTGAGTGACCAAAC
>NZ_ANFM02000006.1 GCF_000333895.2 Grimontia indica
GTTTTATGCTTTGTTGAGGTGTATTTGCTTAGAATGACTAGGCTACACACACCTCGCCGCGCCTAAAACGCTTATAGCGAGAACAAAATTTAACCACCAAAGGTCAACAGCCCCTAGAAAGGGTTCAGGCTTTTCTATTTTTTGGGCAGCTAAGTTATGACGATCAAATTGCTTTGGCTAGCCCGTTTGCTAAGCGACTTACCGCTTCAGCTAATTCTGTTGGTGTCGCGTTAGTGAAGTTCAGGCGAAGTGCCGCTTTTGCCGCTTCAGGTTGCGGATAGAATACCGGGCTTGGAACCACTGCTACCCCGTCTTTTAACAGTTCTTTAGCCAGTTCGAAGGTGTCGCAGTTTGGCAGCGTCACCCACACAAACATACCCCCATCTACCTGTTTTACTTCACAGCCGTTCGGCAGCTTTTTCAACAATTCTGAATACAAGGTTTCATAGCGTGATTTATAAAGCGTGCGAATCGTATCAATGTGATACTCAAAGTTGTCATGTTTCAGAAGACCCAGCAAGAGTGCCTGCATTGGCACGCTGGAATGTAGATCCGCACCTTGTTTGATTTTGATAAGAGGTTCCAGATAGCTGCGTTTGCCGCTAACAATACCTACACGTAAACCAGGAGAGGCAATTTTAGAGAAAGAACGAAGCACGATTGAGTGCTGCGGACAGAAATCAGAAACCAGTGGAATCGCTTCGCCCGAAAAACGCAATTCGCGGTATGGGGCATCTTCAATCAGAGCCACATTGTATTGCTCGCAGAGCGCTGCAACCTGTTTACGGGTTTCCAGTGACCAACACACACCCGTTGGGTTGTGGAAATCTGGTACCGCGTAAAACATTTTTGGTGACTGCTCATAGAACACAGTGCGCAAGGCTTCGATATCAGGGCCGAACTCGGTTTGCGGAACCGTCACGATGTCTGCCTGAACCAGTCCGAATACCTGCATTGCACCCAGATAGCTAGGTGCTTCCATGACAACTTTATCACCAGGGTTCACGTAAGCGCGGGCAATCAGGTCGAGTCCTTGCTGTGAACCGGTGCAAGCCATCGCAATGTGTGTATCAGGCAGTTGGAAGTAATCAGTCAGGAAGTTCAACAGCGGCGTATAACCCGCGGTGGCCCCGTATTGAAAGACTTCTGGCATCTCAGAAAGGGTTTCGAGTGTTGGCTTCATCAGATCAATGGGAAATGTCTTTTCATCAGGCAAACCACCTGCCAGTGAAATAACATTCTTATCTGATGCCGCAGCAAGAATTTCACGAATGTACGAAGACGGGGTCTGTTGAAGAGACTTAGCGATTTCCATGTTTGCACCTGATTGAGTTTTTATTATTGGCCCAATTAAGGGGATTGAATCATATTACTCCTCGTTGATTGTTTTCGTATGTCTGTTTATGCTCTTAAACATGTCCATTTATGCTATTTCCATTAATGAGCCAACAGCATATTTCGCGCATCAATGATGTGCTCTATTACATTCACAAAGATATCAGCCGTGACTTACCTGCAAAGGAGCTGGCTGATGTAGCCGCGTATTCAGAGCAACACTTTCACCGTATTTTTAAGAGTGTGGTAGGTGAGTCTATTCATCAGTACATCCGAAGAACGCGTATGGAGTATGCAGCGAATCAGTTGATGTTCGATGCAGGATCATCCGTACTAGAGATTGCCAATAAATGTGGCTTTAATTCGGTGTCCTCTTTTAGCCGCGCGTTCAAAGCGACTTTTCATGTCGCGCCGGGAGAGTGGCGTAAACATGAACTGGAAGGGGATGAGAAGCCTTATTTACGCGATCCTGAAGTGGCGGCGGGTTATCACAGAGTATCAACCCGACAACTACCGGAACCCAAAATTGTCGAAGTGCCGGAGCGTTTCGCAGCATATGTGCGCCATGTTGGTTACAACCGCTCGATTAAGAACGCTTGGCGTGTAATGAAAGCTTGGGCGAACGCAGAAGGACGGGATGACAGTATTCAGTTTGGTTTGCATCACTCCAATCCAGCTTGGGTTGAACTGGATAAATGCCGCTATGTTGCCTGCATTGCCATTGATAAGCCCATCAAAGTGCGTGGGGTGGTGAATCAACTGGTGATTCCCGGAGGATTGCACGCGGTATTCAGGCTAACGGGCGTTTACGGAGAATTGCTGCCACAAATCAGTAAGGTGTTGGAACAATGGCTTCCAGCTTCTGGGTTCAAACTGAACTCGACACCAGCATACGTTCATTATCATAAGAATCATTTTCTTAATGAAGATGAACGGTTCGAACTCGATTTCTATCTTCCTATCAGTTTCTATTAGTTACGCAAAAAACAGAAACAAGAAAGCCGCCAAGTTTGGCGGCTTTCTGATTTTATTCTCTGGTTCACGCAGTTTGAGGTTTAGGCTGATAACGGCCTGGTTTGTGGTTCATTGCCAGTATCAGATTGGTGGAAATAGCGCCAACGACAGACAAGGCGATTAACCAGAAATCAACAATAAACAGCGACATCACCACAATAGTGCAGTCCAGCGCCATTTGTACCTTTCCAGCGCGGATGCCGAAACGTTCCTGCAAATAAAGGGCGAGAATGTTGAATCCACCCAGACTCATCTTATGTCGGAAGATCACCAACATACCGATACCAATTAACCCACCGCCCAGAATCGCAGCATAGAAAGGGTCGATGCGCGCAATTTCAATGACGTGGTGAAGATGATCGACAGCGACAGAAACAATGGTCACTGCGATAAAGGTGTTGAGAGTGAATCGCCAACCCATTCGCATGACAGAAAGAATGTAAAACGGCAGGTTCAGAACGAAGAATATTTGCCCGAAACTGAAAGTGCTGACTTTGGTCAGGAAGATGGCGAGTCCTGCTGTACCACCAGTCAGTAGCCCGACCTTATTAAAAAAGATGACGCCAAGAGAAACGAGCGCACTGCCGAGCAACAATGCCAACAGGTTTTCTCTCAGACTATGTTCCTTATCCATGATGTAGATTCCTTCCTTGGGTCGCCGCCAAAAAGAAAAGAGCAGCGAAAAACAGGGCACAAGATGCGGAAATCAGGTCTGAAAGTCGAGATTGAACAGTAGATTGGGTCGTTTGATAGTGTGGAGCAAGATTTACACTTCCTGTACACGTGCCATGAGAATTGGGCGAGATAGGAACCACAAAAACTTGTACAAGGCTTAGTTTTTGTATCACTTATGCGAGGGGGAGGCAGTCTCTATGAATATATAGTCTTGCCTATTTTTCTTTTTATGCATTGTCGTATAGCTTTACCACCGGACTCGTAAAAATGTTGCACATGACGTTGTTGTGCATGAAATCATTTTAGGAATCCGGGAGATGGTTCTTTTTCCATCAAGTTCGTTCTAAAAAAGTTGGTGTGTGCTGGATGAACAACAATAACGCTACAAGACATCTATTCACCAAGTTTATATCTCGATCCGTTGAAGGCGTCTGGAGCCCATTACGTGCGTTACGCGATGGCATGTTGTGGTTGGTGCCTTGCCTGATCCTTTCCAACACATTGGTGTTCATTTCCAGTCTGCTCGATTTCTTCGGGTTCTATGCGCCAACACTGCAAGCGAACCTGACTGAACTCTCCGCGATGCTCGTTGAGCTCTATCCCTATTTTTTTGCAGCATCGATTAGCTCGATGTATGCGATTTACTGGCGATTGGCGAGGCCGCCGGTGGTTATACTGAACATGGCTTACGTTGCTGTGACTGCGCAAGTCATGGGCGGTGACGACAAAGCCGTGGATACCTTGTTGCTCTTCGTCGGTTTAACTTTGCCGCTCTACGCTGTGCCTCTGCTTTCAAAGACTAAACGCTTCCGGTGGACTCGCATCCTCAACAGCGAAATAGCCGGAAAACCTGTAAAAGACTCGATGAATTTGATGCTTCCCGGTGTCATCGTTGCGGGCTTTGTTGCCTTGGTGGCGATGGGGTTGTCTTGGGTTTACCACCTGTTCGATGTCGAAATCATGCTGCAAACGTTACACAACACAGATTTCGAAAATGAACCCATTGAATCAGGTGCGATTTTCACCACTTTGAACTCCGTGTTTTGGTTTCTGGGCATCCACGGATACTATGCATTGACACCACTTGTTGAGCCTCTGGTTCATGCGTTGGAAGTCAACCGCAGCACGGTGATGGCAGGGGGTGAAGCACCCAACGTGATGAACCTTTCGACCATGGCATTGTTTGTCTTTGTTGGCGGAGCAGGCTCCACGCTCGGGCTTGCCATTGCGGTGCTGATCTTCTCTAAGAACACCAAAATGCGCCTGATCGCGCTGACAAGCATTCCGCTTGGACTGTTCAATATCAACGAACTGCTGTTGTTTGGCTTGCCCATCATATTTAACCTACGTCTGTTTTTACCTTTCTTACTCACACCTCTGATTAACATGTGGGTGGCGGTTTTGGTGTTGCAGACTGGCTTGGTCACGGTGCCTTACACCTTGGCGCCGCTCACCAGTCCGGTCGTGATCAACGCGTACATTGCAACTGGCGGAGATTTAGCGGCAGTGGCTTTCCAAATCGCCATTGTTGTGATGAATATCTTTGTCTATCTGCCGTTTTTAAAAATGCAGGAGAAAGAGGCGAGCAAACAGAATGTCTATCTGCCTTCTCTTGATACGACGTATACCCGTAAGGAAGAAGAGGCCTATGTCCTCTCTTTTGATCCGGTGAGAGAATCTTTGCTTCGTCTCAGAGAGATTGAAGTCACACAACTGCAGATGGAATCCTTCTCTCACCGCGAATTCTTTTTGGAGTTTCAGCCTCAAATCAGCTGTGAAACCCGCAGGGTAGTGGGTGTAGAAGCACTTATCCGAGTCAAAGATGAAGATGGCAACGTCGAGCTGCCCGGTGAGTTTCTTCCGTTTTTTGAAAAAGCCAAGATGCTGAGTGACATCGATATGTGGGTCGTGGATAAATGTGTCGATCAATGCCATATCTGGATGGGACAGGGGCTGGAAATACCGATCAGCGTGAACATCACGGCGGATACGCTGGCCAACAAAAGCCGGATAGACAGGATAGTGAACCGGATAAGCAGTGTGCCTGGTTTAATCCACTTTGAAATTACAGAAGACGCCTTGTTGGGCAATGAAAAAATGGTGGGAGAGTCCATTCGTCGGCTGCATAAAGTGGGGGCATCCGTCCATATTGATGACTTTGGCACTGGATACAGCTCGTTGAGCTATCTGAACCGCTTTGATATCGATGCGCTGAAAATTGACCGGAGCTTCGTTCTCGCTTTGGCAAATGACAGAGGCCAAAAAGTCTTTAATGGATTAATCGCCATTGCCAACGAGCTTGGTATGAAAATCATTGTGGAAGGTGTGGAAACCGAAGAGCAGTACAGCTACGTCGCCCGAAAACACGATATTAAGGTTCAAGGTTGGTACTTTTCGCGTTCACTGGCAGCGAATGACTTTCTCGAGTTTTCATCAAATCGCAGACTAGCTTGAAAAAAATTGCCCCTTTAAAGGGGCAGGATAGAAGACATTGATTTGGGCTAGAAGGCCATCGTATTGAAGAAACAGCCCAATCAATATCGAAGGGCTTATTTTAAACCCCGAGACAATACTGGCATAGGCGTTAGGGGAAATATCGGCGGAAATTGAACGGTATATCAAACAGTTCTGGGCGAAAAGTGTGAGAGGATGGTATAGGCTTTCTGAACTAATACTTTACTGTTTTAGAAAAAGAAAACCCGGCCACTGACCGGGTTTGTTGGTTTAACTCGTTGACTTAAGACAGTGAACCAAATCCTAACAAGTCATTACCGTTTAATGCCACGTCTTCAGCGTCCGTCCAGATGGTGATCGTCGAACCAGTCGAGCTCTCAAAGACATACGCATCCAGTTCGTCAGCTTGGGCGTCGGTGAGTCCCATGAAGTTAATCATCTCAGCAGACAGTTCCGCTGTTGGTGCGGAAGCAGAGTCGTAAACCCAGCCTTTCGCATCCAGATTGAACGCATCATCACCTTCACCAAGGTAAGCAACGAAACCATTCCAATCGCCAGGGTTAACCAAAGACGCTGACTGGAACGGGTCTGACTGTGCCTGAATGGCGAAAGCATTGGCAGTGATTGTTTGATTGCCTTCATCACCTACCACAGCTTCTACCTGTGCAATCGGCTTGAGGCCTGAGGTCAAACCGTACGTCACACCAGTGAAATCAACATTGGCGTCGCCTTCCACAATCAATTTGTCGAAGCCACGGTCACCGATGTAAATGTTGCCTTTCTCTTTCAGGAAGCTCAGGTCAGAGAAGTCTTCCTGGTCGAAGTAAAGGGTATCATTACCTTCACTGCCCACATAGATATCCATGCCTGTGCCACCATCCAGTGCGAAGTCATCTTCGTAACCCGCCTGAAGGTAGTCGTTACCCGCGCCGCCATAAAGGCTGTCACTGCCAAGGCCACCTTGGAGGATATCGTCGCCGTCACCGCCGTAAATGAAATCGTCGCCCGCGCCGCCAAACAGCACGTCGTTACCAGCGCCGCCGAAAATGATGTCATCACCGCCTTCGCCATAGATGGTGTCGTCTCCGTCACCACCGTCGATGGCATCGTTACCACTTGCCAGAGAAGGATCAACGTCGATCTTGACGGTTTCAACGGTCGAAACGTTGAGGTTGTAGACGGTATCGTCAAAGTCATGATCACCAAGGTTTTTCAAATCTTCCCAGTAGAAGCGGTTGCCGCCTTCCAGATGATGGTCCTTACCATCCTGATTCAGGGAAGCTTCCGAGAAGTACACCCAGTTAGTGTGCACGGTACCTTGAGAAATGACCGGGTTGGAAATATCAGAAAGGTTCAGGGCAACTTCACCCACATCAAAACCTTTCCAAGCACCATCGACGATCAGGAAGGTGCTCAGACTTACTGCGCCTTCGGTCTCAATTTGAATCACGCGGTTTTCACTGTGATCTTTCTCGTGCATTTGCTTAACGTTTGCTATGACCACATAGGCTCCGATCACGTTGCCATCTGCGTCATGCAGCATGTAGCCCACGCTGCTCTGGTAGCCTGTGCCATGGCTGAAATCGCTGAAATCGAGCTCAATGGTGTCTTGGTTAGCAATGTCATACGAGCCGTTTTCGGTGGTGATACGCGTTTTCTGCAATACAGTGGTGTGTAGGTCATCGCTTTGAATACCTGTGTCACCATAAATCAGGTCATCACCGCTTTCGCCGCGGATAACATCATCACCCAGACCACCCTGAATGGTGTCATTGTCTGCACCGCCGTAGATATTGTCGTTGTAGGTGACTGAAGAAACACCGCCATTTAGGCCGTTCGACTCAGAGCCTTTCACGACATCCAGCGTGTACGCGGTGTCGTTCATGTCTTTGTCGCCAAGGTTCCACAAGTCTTCCCAGGCTTCCTGGTTGCCCACATTGACTTTGTGATCTTTACCGTCTGCGTTTTCCTCTGTTTCAGAGAAATAGACCCAGTCAGTTTTCACTGTGCCAGTTTCCGTGGTTTGGGAAACGATTGGCTTGTAGGCATCAAGGTCGAAGTTCACTTCACCAGCTTCAAAGCCTTTGTGGTGGCCATCGACGATGATGAAAGTGCCGAGTTCAACACCGCCTTCCGTGTCTACATCCACAATCAGTGAATCCACGTCTTTGACATTTGGGGCAACGATAACCGCTTTGATGACGTTGCCGTCTTCATCGCGGATGTAATAACCGATACTGCTCTTGTAGCCAGTACTGTGAGCAAACTCTGAGAAGTTCAGGGTAACAGTTGATTCGCCACTGATGTCGTACATGCCGTCTGGCGTGTCAGCAAACTCCGGTGCTGATGAGTTATCGAACACGTTCAGGTTGTAAACTGTGTCATCAAAATCATGATCGCCCAGGTTGTTCAGGTCTTCCCAGTAGAAGCGGTTACCGCCCTCAGCCAGATGGTCTTTTCCATCTTTGTTCAGCGATTCGTCTGAGAAGTAAATCCAGTCCGTGTGAACATTACCTTGAGCAACAGAAGGGACTGCGGCGTCGGAGATTTCGATAGACACTTCACCAATGTCGAAGCCTTTCCATGCACCATCAACGATGATGAAAGTGCTCAGTGATGCCGCGCCTTCGGTATCGATATCCAGTACATAGCTGTCGCCCATGTGCTTAACGTTAGCGATAGCAATATAAGCATTGATGATGTTTCCATCGGCGTCTTTCAGCATGTAACCAATACTGTTTTGGTATCCGGTGCCATGTGAAAAATCACTGAAATCAAGCGTGACACTGCTTGAACCAGAGACATCATAGCTACCTTCATCTCCCTTCAAACGGGTTGCTGGTGCAGGCTCAACGGCTTGCACTTCTTTTCCGCCTTGATTGTCACCAAAAATACGGTCTTCGCCAGCACCGCCGTAAATGGTGTCGTTGCCCAATCCACCGTAGATGGTGTCATTACCATCACCGCCAGAAATCAAATCGTCGTAGCTGTATGAGGTGTTGTTAGTACTATCAGGGCTTTGAACGGATGGTGTTTGTGAGCCTTTCTGAATATCCAGCGTGTAGGCGGTGTCGTTCTTGTCATCATCGCCCAGATTGTGCCAGTCTTCCCATGCTTCACGGTTGCCGACAATCGCCTTGTGCTCTTTACCGTCTGCGTTTTCACTGCTGTCAGAGAAATACAGCCAGTTAGAATCAGCATGGACAGTGCCGGTCTCAGTGGTTTGCGTCACGACGGGTTTGTCACCATCAAAACTCAGGTCTACAGTGCCTGCTTCAAAGCCTTTTTTGTGACCGTCAACGATCAGGAAAGTCCCCAGCTCTACGCCGCCTTCGGTTTCCACATCAACAATCAGTGACTCAACGTTTTTAACGTCCGGCGCAACAACAACGGCTTTAACCACATTCCCGTCTTCATCAAGGATGTAGTAACCAACGCTATTGTGGAAGCCTGTGCTGTGAGTGAACTCAGAGAAGTTCAGGGTAATTTCAGTTTCACCGGCAATGTCATACAAGCCAGAGGATTTATCCACAAACTCAGGAGGTGTGGTGTTTTCAAAGACATCCAGGTTGTAAACCGTGTCTCCAAAATCGTGGTCACCGAGATTGTTGAGGTCTTCCCAGTAAAAACGGTTACCGCCTTCCAGCATGTGGTCATGACCATCTTTGTTCAGCGATTGGTTGGAGAAGTAAATCCAGTCTGTTTGATGTTTACCTTGCGACACGGTTGGGACGCTGCCCGAGAGGTCGATATCAACAGCACCGATGTCAAAGCCTTTGCTTGCGCCGTCAACGATCAGGAAAGTACTGAGGGAAACCGCACCTTCCGTATCGATGTCGAGTTTCAGGCTCTCACCCAAGTCGTGCTCATGCATTTGCTTTACATTCGAAATGGCAACGTAAGAACCAATGATATTGCCGTCCGCATCCTGCAACATGTAACCGATACTGCTGTGGAAACCCGTGCTGTGAGAAAAGTCGCTGAAATCCAGAGTGACGCTTGCTTGACCAGATACGTCATAGGTGCCATCAGTGGTCGTAATACGGCCATCGGTTGCGACAGTCTTGGTGAGCGATAGGTTGTATGCGGTGTCGTTTTTGTCGTTATCGCCGAGGTTGTACATGTCTTCCCATGACTCGCGATTACCGACAATAGCTTTGTGATCTTTACTGTCCTGATTCACATCTTGCTGTGAAAAGTAAACCCAGTCAGTGGAAACCGTGCCCGTGGCTGTTGTTTGTGAAACGACAGGCTTGCTGCCGTCGAAGTTGAAATCGACGTCACCGGCTTCAAAACCTTTTGAGCTGCCATCGACGATAATGAATGTGCCGAGATTCGCGCCGCCGAGGGTGTCAATGTTCACTTCAAGCGATTCAAGATCTTTCACATTTGGTGCGATAACAACAGACTTGATGACATTACCTTCCGCGTATGTAATGTAGTAACCGATGCTCGTGTTGTAGCCTGTGCTGTGAGTGAAATCTGAAAGGTTGAGTGTGACTTGCGTGGCGTCACTGATGTCATAGAGGCCATCGTTGTCAGCGAAGGTAATATCGCTGCCTTCGCTTTGCTGTGAGCCATCAGTGACTTCACCGTCACCGAAAATCACATCATCGCCACCTTGTCCTAAAAGAATATCGTTACCGGCATAGCCAGTAATACGATCCGCTTCGTTCGTACCTGAAATAAAATCTTGTCCTGTTGTGCCAATAATATCAGCCATTGAAGCCTCTCCTTAATGAGGTCAAATCATCCAATGTCAGTCGGGCACAAGTTCGTATTTTTTTGCTTGTTGTTGCCCAACCTCAGTCAATCGAGTGCTTTTTAACATCAGGGCAAACACTGGAATATGGCTGGACTTGAAAATGAGAGAAAATTGGACCTAATGATAGGCTGGAACTGGGCGCAAAGTATGAGTAAAGACTAGGCTGATTTTGAAGGGGGTGTTCTTTCTAACTATTTGAAAAGATATAAAAAATCTAGGCATGCTTGACGGTTTATTTCCTGGCCATCGATGGGTGGTGACTGTATTTCTAGACGTGGCAGGGTACGTCAAAAATCAGAGTGCTTAACGACTCTACACTGATCATTTCATCAGCAGAAATGGCCAATTGCATGGCAATAATGCGGTTATAAAGCGACCAATGCTTAAGTAGCAGCTTGTCTTGGTCATCACCGCACTCAGGCCAGGTTTCTGCCATCATCGGGCGCAAGCTGGTGGCGGCATGAACGGTTTGCAGCATCTGCCATTTCATTTCCCACATATCGACGGGCTTTTCTGGATTATCGCGGTTGTATTCATCAAACAGCGAAGAGAAAGCGGCGGAAAACTCATCTTTTGAGCGCAGGAAGTAACGCAACAATGCGTCGTCGTCTTGTCGGACTGCGTCCGCAATAAACTGGATTGGGCGAGGGTGAACCAGCGTAAATGCACTCATGTAAGACAGAAAGTGATAGACACGTTGGGCGCTGGTGTATGACTCGGGAAGATAGTTGATGATGGCGGTAATGTAACGTTGCATGAAGTCATCCATACCGTCACTTACTGCTTGCCAGATCTGCTCTTTGCTACCGAAGTGGTGGCGGATCAGACTGTGTGAAACACCTGCTTTTTCGCTGATATTTCTGAGTGATACGCGCTCAAAACCCTGCTCGGCAAACATATCTGCTGCTGCATGGAGAATATCGCATTTCGTCTTTTCTGCTGCTTCCGCACTACGACGGCCTTGCTTTCGTTCTTGCATATCTGTCTGCAGTTTCCCCTAAAACACTGTGCATATTTACCAGATCCCAGAAAAGGACTCCAATATTTTTACTATACACGTGGAAAATATATTGATCTGTTCGTATTCAGTCTTATACTGCACAGGTGTGTAATATAAACCTATGGAGTGAGTGTTGTGCGATATCAACGAATGAAACGCACCCTCGGAAATGTCCTTGCCCTGCTTGTCATGGCGGGATTGTTGTCAGGATGCAATGAAGCTGTCTCTGAAACGCCGGAACCTATGCCAGTGAAGCCTGTAAAGCTCTTGGCAGTGGAAGATTATGTGCTCTCCAGTTCGGATAACTTCCTGGCTGAAATTGACGCGACAAACCGTGCACAGCTTTCTTTTCAGGTGGGTGGTGAAGTCCAGCAACTGAATGTGCGAATGGGACAGCGCGTTGCTAAAGGCGATGT
Source organism: Grimontia indica (assembly GCF_000333895.2). Classification (GTDB taxonomy): domain Bacteria; phylum Pseudomonadota; class Gammaproteobacteria; order Enterobacterales; family Vibrionaceae; genus Enterovibrio; species Enterovibrio indicus. The sequence continues at coordinate 11,660 of NZ_ANFM02000006.1, forward strand.
GCTTGCAACGCTGGATGACAGTGATCTGACTTTATCTCTCGATTCGGCGAAAGCCAGTTATTCACTGGCGCGCACTCAATGGGAACGCTCTCAGCGCCTTTACGCGAAAAAGTTGGTGAGCACTGATGTGTATGAGCAGGCGGAAACCAACTACAAAGCGGAGCGCGCCCGTTATGAGCAAGCTAGAACTGAGCTGGGGTACACCCAGTTGGTAGCGCCGTTTGATGGTGTCGTTTCCTACACCTTCGTCAAACCGAGTCAAGTAGTTGCCGCGAAACAGCAAATCCTGAACATCATCGACAATGCGAAGCTGGATGTGTCTTTCACTATGCCAGTCAGCTTTGTGGAGAGAATGGGGATTGCCAACCTGTCAGCCCAAACCATGTGGCTTTCTCTGGATAGCGAACCCAACGTAAAAATCCCAGGCGTATTCAAAGAAATCTCGACCCAGCCAAATACCGATACCAATACCTATCAAGCGACCATGACTGTCGTTCGTCCTGAACACCGTAACTTATTGAGCGGCATGACAGGGCAAGTACACATCGCGCGTGCAGAAGCAGGTCTACAACTCTCTTTGCCTGACACTGCGTGGGTCAGTCGCAATGACAATGAGGGGACAGTTTGGGTGATGAACCCATCTACCCATCGCGTCGCAAAAGCGGAAGTATCCCTTACGCCAAAAGGCAAGATTCTTTCTGGTCTGGATGATAAAGATCTGGTGGTTGTCGCCGGTGTTGAAACGCTTCATGAAGGTCAGGAAGTGAAAGCATGGGAACGTGAGGAAGGGATTTAATGAAAGTAAAAGCACTCACTGCCGCCATGATTGGCGCGCTTATGCTGACCGGCTGTCAGACTGAAGAACAGAACGTGACGGCGTCACCTTTATATGTGTCAACCGTGCAGGTTGATGCTCCCGTGAAGAACCAATTCCGCACCTTTAAAGGGGAAGTGGTGCCTGCGGAAAAAACACCTATCGCGTTTCGAAGCACTGGAGAACTCCGCGAAGTCTACGTGAAAGCCGGCGACCATGTAGAAGTGGGTCAGTTGATTGCACGTCTTGATGACAACGCCGTCCGTCAAACTTACAACGATGCGAAAGCGCGATACACCCTGGCTTCCCGACAGCTTGAGCGTGGACGTGGTTTACGTTCAAACGAAATGATTTCAGAAGCGGAACTGGATGAGCTTCAAGCCAATGCGCAATTAGCCCGAGCCCAGTTTGCTTTAGCGCAAAATCAGTTGAAATACACTGAACTCAAAGCGCCATTCACAGGCACGGTTTCTGATGTGCCTAAAGAGCGCTTTGAGCGAGTTCAGGCAGGTGAGCCAGTGGTAAACCTGTATCAGGACGGCAAGGTCTATGTGCAGATTGAGCTTTCTGACAATCTGCTATCGATGATCAACCCAACCGGTGAACGCATTCCTTACACACCGCAAGTGACCTTCTCTGGCATCGATGGTGATTATCAAATGCGTTATCTCGAACACACCAGCGAACCGAACGAACAAACGGGTAGCTACGAAATGTGGCTTTCCATGGCGCAGGTTTCACCTGAAATTTTACCGGGTACGTCTGCAACTATATCTGTCGATATGGTGCAGGCCGGTATCTTGGCGGTTGATGGCTACAAAGTGCCGATGACGGTACTTCAAGCCGGTGATGAGAAGGGGCGTTTCTATGTGTGGAAACTCAAAGACGATCAGGTCAATCGCATTGAAGTGGCCGTTTCAGAAGTGACAGGTGATGGCGCCATTGTCGCGTCTGGCATTTCTGAGGGAGACATTCTGGTGAACTCAAACCTGCGCAAACTGCGTGAGGGTAAAAAGGTTGAGGCGACGGAGAAAAGTAACGGATGAACATCGCTGAATATTCAATAAAAAACAAAGTCATCAGCTGGCTTTTCATCGTCATCCTGGCGGTTGGTGGTGTGTTCTCTTTCCTTGATTTGGGACGACTCGAAGACCCTGCGTTTACGATTAAAGATGCCATGATAGTCGCAACTTATCCGGGTGCGACACCAAAAGAGGTCGAAGAAGAACTGACGTATCCGTTGGAGAAAGAAATCCGTCGTTTGCCTTACATCGACAAAATCACGTCCACATCCTCAAGCGGTATGTCGCAGTTGATGGTGTCGATGAAGATGGATTACGGCCCGGATGAACTCCCCCAAATTTGGGATGAAATGCGCCGCAAGATTAACGATCTTCAACCCTCTCTTCCTAGCGGCGTGAATTCACTCTCTATCATCGATGACTTTGGTGATGTGTTCGGCGTGATGCTGATGCTCACCGGCGATGGGTACGATTATGTAGAGCTAAAGCGCTATGCTGATTACTTGGCCCGAGACCTGGAACTGGTCGAAGGTGTGGGCAAGGTGTCTATCGCGGGTGACCAGCAAGAAATGCTGTTTGTTGAGATTTCTCTCGACCGACTGGCAGCGCTTGATCTGGATATGACCACAGTCTCGTCGCTACTCAATCGCCAGAACAATGTCGTCTCTTCCGGTGAAGTCATGGTGAACGGTGAAAGTCTGGTGATTCGACCAAGTGGTACTTTGACCTCAGTAGAAGCGCTGGAAAACCTGATTATTCACGGCCGTGACACTGGCAATTTGATTCGCCTGAAAGATGTGGCGACAGTGTCGCGTGACATTCAGGAAAAGCCGGGCAATGTCATCAGCTTCAACGGTAAGCCGGCGATCAACATCGGTATTTCATTTGCCTCTGGTGTGAACGTGGTGGAAGTAGGGCAAAGACTGGATGCAGAACTTGAACGTCTGGAGTCGCTCAAACCCGTTGGTATCGAATTGAACCACTTCTATAACCAAGCGGCAGAAGTTGATGCCTCGGTTCAGGACTTTGTGGTGAGTCTGGGGCAGGCGGTGGCGATTGTTATCATCGTGCTGCTGTTCGCCATGGGGATGCGAAGCGGGATCATCATCGGCCTTGTGCTGTTGTTGACTGTGTTCGGTACCTTCATCCTGATGGATTACAACGAGATTGAACTTCACCGAATCTCACTCGGCGCGTTGATCATTGCTCTCGGCATGCTGGTGGATAACGCCATCGTGGTAGTCGAAGGCATATTGGTTGGTCTGAAGAAAGGGCGCACCCGCGTGCAGGCGGCGGCTGACATTGTTAAGCAGACCCAATGGCCTCTGCTTGGCGCAACCGTGATTGCGATTACGGCTTTTGCACCGATTGGTCTTTCAGAAGACGCGACTGGAGAATTCATGGGGTCGCTGTTCTGGGTACTGTGTTATTCACTGTTCCTGAGCTGGGTAACGGCACTGACGATCACTCCTTTCCTTGCGAATCTGTTGCTCAAAGAAGAAGACGCAGCAAGCGAAGATGTTGACCCGTATAAAGGTTGGTTGTTCACCCTGTTTGGTTGGTCGCTGAAGCTGGCGATGCGATTCCGCTGGCTGACAGTGGCAGGCATGATCGCCTTGTTGGTGGCAGCGGTGATGGCGTTCGGCATGGTAAAACAGCAGTTCTTCCCGCCGTCAAACACGCCAATGTTCTACGTCGATCTTTGGATGCCGGAAGGCACAGATATCCGCAAGACAATTGAAGAAACCAAGAAGGTTGAGGATTACGTTCGCAAACAAGACCACATTGATTTTGTGTCGTCTTCTGTAGGTCAGGGTTTGCAGCGTTTTGCGCTGACTTATCAGCCAGAACAAAGCTATGAAGCCTATGCACAGATCCAGATTCGTGCGACGGACCGGGAAAACATGTTCGTGGTATTGCGCCAACTCAATGCAGAGCTTCCACGGGAATTTGATACACCGACATTCCAGTTCAAGTTGATTGAATTCGGACCGTCTCCGGCTTCCAAGATAGAAGCCCGTATCACGGGTGCAGATCCTCAGGTATTGCGTGAAATCGCAGTTCAGGTGGAAGACATTCTTCATACCGATCCGGGTGCGAGAAACATTCGCCATGACTGGCGTGAGCGCACCAAAGAGTTGGTGCCCGTGTTTAACGAGTCCAAGGCTCGACGTCTGGGTATCTCGAAGGAAGATTTGTCGAATACCCTTCAAATGACATTTGGTGGCGCGGCAATTGGTCAGCTTCGTGATGGTACAGACATTTTGCCGATTGTTGGCCGTCTACCAGAGAATGAACGTGTCGATTTCGAATCGATTCAGAACGCGACGATTTGGAGCCCGTCTCTGCAAGCGTATGTGCCCATCGATCAAATCATTGATGGTGTTGAGCTGACGTGGGAAGAGCCACTGATCAAGCGTCGTGACCGCAAACGCACACTGACGGTATTGGCAGACCATGACATTCTGAGTGAGGACACGCCGGCAGCACTGTTGAGCCGTATCCAACCGCAAGTGATGGCGCTGGAATTGCCAGCAGGATATGAGATTAGCTGGGGTGGTGAGTATGAATCTTCCAAAGATGCCCAGGATTCGCTATTTGGCTCGTTGCCGATGGGTTACTTGCTGATGTTTGTTATCACCATGCTACTGTTCAATTCACTGAAAAAGCCGTTAGTTATTTGGTTTACGGTGCCGTTGTCGATTATCGGTGTGGCCTTTGGTCTGTTGCTGTGGAATATGCCATTCAGCTTTACCGCGTTCCTTGGCTTGTTGAGTTTGAGCGGAATGATCCTGAAAAACGGTATCGTACTACTTGACCAAATTAACCTCGAGCTGGATTCGGGCAAAGAGCCCTATCAGGCGATTGTAGACAGTGCGGTAAGCCGTGTTCGTCCAGTAAGCATGGCGGCGCTGACAACCATTCTGGGTTTGATCCCATTGATGTTTGATGCCTTCTTCGGCTCAATGGCGATCACCATTATGGCAGGTCTTGGCTTCGCAACCATTCTGACGCTGATTGTGGTTCCCGTGATGTTCTCTATCCTGTTCGGCATTAAGCCGCCGAAAAAAGTGAAAGAGGCAGAACTCGCACCTGCGGTTTAGTAGGTAGTAAGTAATGAAGAAAAAGCCCCGAAAGGGGCTTTTGTCGTTTATGCGGCTTTCCAACTGCCATTATTCACCAAATTGTCCGTGACTTTATCAATGGCTTTCTTGGCGCGGGCGACGATTTCATCAATATCTCCACGATCAACTACCAAAGGTGGCGCGAATCCCAGAATATCGCCATGTGGCATTGCCCGTGCAATCAGCCCTTGCTCCATGCAGGCCGCCGCGATTTGTGGACCGACTTTGAGGTTAGGGTCAAAGTGCTCGCGTTTGTATTTGTTGCTGGAAAACTCCAGCGCATGCAGCAAGCCAATTCCGCGACTGTCACCCACTAATGGATGGTTGGCAAACGTCGCCTGCATTTGCTGCTGGAAGTAAGCACCCGTATCCCGTGCATTGGCGGTCAGGTTTTCACGCTCGATAATATCGAGATTACACAGTGCCGACGCTGCGCCGAGTGGATGGCCGGAATAGGTGTAACCATGTCCAATCGCGCCCCATTGGTCAGTGCCATCTTCCAGCACTTTCCAAACACGCTCACCAACCATCACACCAGATAGTGGTTGATAAGCGGATGTCAGGCCTTTAGCGACGGTGATTAGATCTGGTTTCATGTCGTACATGATCGAACCGAAATCCGCGCCCAGACGACCAAAGCCACATACCACTTCGTCTGAAATCAGCAGAATGTCGTACTTATCCAGCACTTTACGGATTTCCTGCCAGTAGCCTTCTGGTGGTGGAACAATACCACCCGTTCCTAATACGGGCTCTCCAATCATGGCTGCCACTGTTTCTGGGCCTTCTGAGAGGATCATCTTTTCAAGCTCGTCAGCGCAATGCTTCGAGAATTCGCGCTCTGTCATTCCATCGACTTCGCGACGATAGTAATAGGGTGCGAGGGTGTGTTTAACACGCTCGAGCGGTAGATCAAAATGTGCATGGAACAGAGGAAGACCAGTCAACGAACCTGACGCGATACTCGAACCATGATAGCCACGGTCACGGGAGATGATTTTCTTTTTCTCTGGCAACCCACGTGCGTTGTTGTAGTACCAAACCAGTTTGAGCTGAGTTTCGTTCGCATCACTACCAGACATGCCGTAATACACTTTACTCATGCCTTGTCCTGCCATTTTGAGAATTCGCTCAGAAAGGGTAATCAATGCCTCGTTAGTGTGACCAACATAGGTGTGATAGTAGGCGAGCTTTTTAGCCTGCTCATAAATCGCCTCTGCCATTTCCTCGCGTCCATAACCAATGTTGACGCAATACAGGCCAGCAAACCCATCAATCAGTTCAACGCCTTCAGAATCCTGAATGCGAATACCTTTGGCATTAGTGATAATGCGGCCAGCCATCTCGCCGTGCGCATATTGTTTGAGGTGTGTCGATGCATGAAAGACGTTCTGACGGTCAGTCTCAAGCAGCGCTTTGGTATCAATTTTATTGTTCATAGTGAAGTTCCTCTTGAGGTCAACAGCCCCTAGCATCCGCTGGCCGTGTCGAGACCGCCCAGACAGTAGTATTTAATTTCGCTGTATTCATCGAAGCCGTGGCGGCTGCCTTCGCGCCCAAGGCCGGATTGCTTCATGCCGCCGAAGGGAATAGGGTGTCCCGTCATCTTGAGGCTATTGACGCTGACCATGCCGAACTCAAGGCCTCGCATTAGCTTCCAGATGTCGCGAATATCGTGGCCATAGATATAAGCCGCCAGACCGTATTCAGTGTCATTCGCGGACTCAATTAACGCGTCCAAATCGTCATAAGCCAACACACCCGCTACAGGACAGAAGTTTTCCTCCCGGAATACCGCCATCTCAGGTGTGACGTTGGTGAGTAGCACTGGGTTAAAGAAATTTTCTCCAGGCACTTTCTTGTGGCTCGTGGCAATCAAGGTCGCCCCTTTCGTGAGTGCATCATCTACCAGCATTTGAGCTTTCTCGGCTGCCTGAGCATTGATGAGAGGGCCAATGTCCGTGGTCTTCTGCATGCCGTTACCCACGCGGAGCTTTTGCATCTCCGTGGCGAAAGCATCGATAAATGCATCGTAATATTGGCGAGGTACATAGATACGATTCGCCGCCAAACAATCCTGCCCGGAGGTTTGGAACTTGGCATCAATCGCTGCTTTAGCTGCCTGCTTGATGTCCATGTCTGGCAGCACAATGAAGGGGGCATTTCCGCCCAACTCCATCGAACACTTTTTCACTGTGTTTGCACTTTGTTGAAGCAGCAACTTCCCGACCCTTGTTGAGCCGGTAAAAGAGAGCGCTTTGACCTTATCTGACGCACACAGCACTTCAGAGATCATTGGGGCATCGCCAGTGACAACATTGAAGACGCCGGCTGGAATACCCGCGCGCTCTGCTAATTCAGCCAAAGCGAGGGCAGAGAAAGGGGTTTCGTTTGCGGGTTTCACCACCACGGTACACCCAATCGCGAGTGCCGCCGCAGCCTTTCGCGTGATCATCGCATTGGGGAAATTCCACGGTGTGATAAGGGCAGCAACACCAATAGGTTCCCTCAGGGTAGCAAGTTGCGTATTAGGAATATGGCTAGGTATGGTTTCGCCATATGCACGTTTGCCCTCTTCAGCAAACCAGCTTACAAAGGAGGCGCCGTAGTCGATTTCTCCGCGAGCCTCATCGAGGGTTTTGCCTTGCTCAAGCACCATCAAATGAGCGAGATCTTCACGGTTGTCGAGTAACAAGTCATGCCAAGCCATCAACTTAGTGGCGCGGTGTTCAGCGGATAGCGCGCGCCATTTTTTGAACACTTTGTCTGCGACATTAATAGCACTATCTATCTGCGATTTTCGAAGTGCGGTGACATAACCAATCACATCATCATCGGCTGGATTGGATACTGCGATATCTTTGTTACCTGCGACCCACTTACCATTGATGTAGGCAAGTTGACGGAACAGGCGTGCGTCACGTAAGTGGTTGAGCACGGCATCCGTCGCTTTCCCATCATGGGGCAAATTCAATGCGGCCATACGTTGACCTCCCAAAGCAAAATGATGTTCTCAGTAGAACTCTAAGCCAGCATCTGGGAATGGGTTTTCTGTATGAGTGGGTTATGGTTGGAGATTTTTCGGATTTTCAGCCAAAAACTTAGTGTTTTTTCTGTGATAATTGTAAGTATCTGAATATAAAAGTATTTAATGGCGGTCATTCGACAGGGTTGTCGTCGATATCGTGTGATTGCGGTGTCTGTTTGATGGTTTTGGTAACGATGTAGGTGTAGTAGCGCTCTATGCCTAAATCTGACATCAGCCAGCTATCAATCAGGCGTTGGTACTGGTCGATGTCTTTTGCCATGACACGGATGATGTAATCTACTCCACCGCCTGTGGCGAAACAGTCCGCTACTTCTGGGCAATCTTGCATGGTTTGTTCGAAACGCTGGAAACTGGTTGCGTGGTGCTTGCCCAGTGTCACTTCGACCATCACAGGCGTTTTTTTGGCAAAGAGCTCGGCATTGATTTTGGCACCATAGCCTTCAATGATGCCTGCTTCTTCAAGGCGTTTAACACGTTCCCAGCAAGGACTGACCGACAAGTTAATGGATTCTGCGAGATTGGATTTAGTGATCCTTCCATCTCTGGATAAAATTTGCAGAATTTTGATGTCATATCGATCAAGCTTCATCCATTACTCCCAGAAAAATAAAGAAAACCACGCTTATAAGCGTGGCATATAGACAGGGGTGGAAGCGAGTTTTATTCGACAGTTTTGGCGATAACAGCAAAAGTATCGCCGATACTGATGTTCGAGACGTGCCGTCTGGCCGCCAGAATGCCTTCAGTGGTAGCGCGATAATAAGCAGGTGTTTGTCCTGTTCGCTCGGTGGAATAAATTCGTGCAATCAGGTCGCCTTCTTTGATCTCATCACCCAGACTTACACACATTTCCAGAATGCCGTTGTGTTCACTTTGTAGGTATGCGTCTTTGTCTGGAATTTCCAGCGAGACGGGTTCACATGGCGGATCAATATAGTTTTTCTGCAAGATGCCACTGTAAACCAGAAAGTTGTGGATGCCACGATCTGCTATCGCGATGGTGTCGGGTGTGGTGGTGCCACCGCCGCGAAGTTCTGTGGTGACAAACACCTTACCGTTGGATTCGACAGCGGTATCGTAAAGCTTGGTGGGGTCCATTTCCTCCATGTAGAAGGTATAAGGCGCGCCAAACAAACGTGCTCCCTCAATACAGCGAAATTCCTGCGCTTTGTTTTTTAAGCGGTGGGCAGCAGCAAAAGGAATGATATCCAGCGTTTTGCCACCGGAATGAATATCTAATGCCGTATCACACATCGGGATCAGATGACGGGTGAAATAATCCGCCATGCGTTCAGTCATCCCACCATAGGGATGACCGGGAAAGGCGCGGTTCATATTGCCATTATCAATCGGTGAAACCCGCGCCGATGCTTGAACCGCTGGCGCATTCATCATTGGGATGATGATGACCCGTCCCAGAATTTGTTTCGGCTTGAGCTTACTGGTGAGCTTTAACAGCGAGGTGATTCCCTCGTATTCATCGCCATGATTACCGCCGGTCAGAAGCGCAGTTTGTCCATCTCCGTTTTTAATGACGGTGATGGGTGTCATTATCGCGCCCCAAGCCGAGTCGTTGTGGGAATAGGGAAGTTTCAGAAATCCATGCTGAACACCGTCGGCATCAAAATCGACAGTGGCAGATACTGAACTTGGCGGAAGTTTCGGCATAACAGATCATCCCGATTTTTTGAATCAATGCTTAATGAATAGCTGTCGCGGGAAATCACAGAGTGTCTCAGCGCCGTGTTTTGTGATCACGATGCTTTCTGTGGTCTCCATTCCCCAATCATCCATCCACAATCCGGGCATAAAATGGAACGTCATGCCTTCTTTCAATACCGTGTTGTCGGTTGGACGCAGGCTCATGGTTCTTTCGCCCCAATCAGGTGGATAACTAAGTCCGATAGGGTACCCACAGCGCGAACCTCCGCGGTCAAAGCCGTATTTTTCCATTGTGGCATTCAGCGCCGCCGCAATATCACCGCAGGTGTTACCGGGCCTGGCGACTGCCATACCGGCCTCCAAGCCTTCATTGAGCGCGTCATTGGCACGTTTGAAGTGGTCCTCCGGCTCACCGAGATAGATGGTGCGGGAAAGTGGACAATGGTATCTGCGATGAACCCCCGCCATTTCGATAAAGGTGCCTTCACCGGATTTGAATGGCCTGTCATCCCAGGTCAAATGAGGCGCTGATGCGTCTACACCGGAAGGCAAAAGCGGCACAATCGCAGAGTAGTCACCAAAGTGGCCATCATGTCCCATGACCGCATGTTTGTTGATTTCCGCGACAAGAATATGTTTTGGCAGCCCGGGCTCAATAAGTTCGAAAGCCACGCGATGCATGTTTTCCACAATTCTTGCTGCAGCGCGCATGTAGTAAAGCTCTTGGTCTGATTTTTCTGCGCGGCACCAATTCACTAGCCCTGTTGCATCCGCAAAGGAGGCATTAGGAAGATTTTCCTGCAGAGATTCATAGGCCGTGGCACTGAAGTAGTAGTTGTCTTTCTCCACCCCGATACGGCCTCGGTCCCAAAGCTTTTCATACAAAACAGCGTTGGCGAGATATTCCATCGGATGGAGGGGAGGGTTCATCACATAGTGGTCGGGATAGCCGACAACACTCTCGTGGCTCATGTAGACAGTACGCCGAGCGCCATTGGCATCCTGATTTCTTCCAAACCATAGTGGCTCGCCGGCATGGCCAATAACGACACATTGAGGAACGTAAAAAGACCAACCGTCGTAACCCGTTAGCCACGCCATGTTTGAAGGGTCGTGAATGATGAGTAAATCCAATTCACGCTTTTCCATGGCCGCACGAACTTTTGCCAGCCGGACGCTGAACTCATCAAGCGTAAAATTAAGCACAACGTCACTCATGCCCCATGCTCCTTTTGGTACCGCCCATACAGGACGAACGTTGACATACAGAGTCATCGCCAGTTATCGCTATGGGTCTTGTTGGGGCGACTTATCGCTCAGACCAGATAACTGTTTTGCCTCTCAGCTTTGCGCTACCCGTTTTCATTTTTGCTGTGCGGGTGCGCTGCTAGTTTTGTCACCTTTCTCTTTTGCTATGTAACGTAAGTTGTTTGCATCTCATTACTTACACTTACACCACTGTTCAAAAAACAGTCAATAATAAATTACTCAATAGTTTGTGCTTATGAGCATTAATCGTAGCTCGACACGGCTGAAAATCTGGGTTTCTCATTATTGATACGTGACTGCGGAATTTCTGATCTTTGCAATCAATCGATAAAAATTAGAGCGAATTTTTATCGAACTCGATACGGTTCAAAGATATAGCAGATAAAATTCGATACTATCCTTGCTCTTGCATCTTTCTGAACTGATGGAGCGAATGCCAATGTTGAATTGCTAATCACCTTAAATTTATGCCTTTGTTTTTACGCTTAATTTTATCTGGTGATGACGCGATCCATCATGGTGAGCTTTGTTGTTCTGTTTATTCCCATGCTTACCCTCTGATATGTCGTTGAACGCCAAACACGGAGCCTAATATGGAAAAACTCCCCGGCGGTCGAGATGGTATTTATCGGGTTCGCAATCAAGTAATCCGACCTACTAATAAAACGACCCAGACGATTCATAGCCTCTTGAACCACCTTCATCTGCAAGGCTTTCATCACTGTCCTAAACCCATTGCGCTCGACCATGAACATGAAATGGTCAGTTTTGTTGAAGGTCAGGTTTATAACTATCCGCTTATAGGCAATATTGCATCTAAACAGGCGTTAACAAGTGCGGCAAAGTTACTGAGACAAATGCACGATGCGTCAGCTTCTTATATCGATAGTTTGAAAGGGAATGAATCCTGGATGCTTCCAGCACGCGAACCAACTGAAGTGATTTGCCACGGCGATTACGCGCCATACAACCTCGTTCTTAATGGGCAAGAAGCAGTGAGTGTCATTGATTTTGATACTGCACATCCTGCACCGAGAGTTTGGGATTTAGCCTACGCGATCTATTGTTGGGCACCTTTTAAGACCCATGAATTCGATAAAATGGGGACATTGGATGATCAGATCGCCCGATCGCGCATGTTCTGCAAAGCATATGGTGCGACCCAAGATATGTTAATTAATTTGCCTGATGTCATGATCGAAAGATTGCAGGCTTTGGTTTCGTTTATGCGAGAAGAAGCTGGAAAGGGGAACGAGGCATTTCAACAGAACTTAGAAGATGGACACCACTTAGCCTACGAGAGAGATATTCAATATATTTCTCAAAATAAACAAATGTTTTTAACTGAGTTGACGAAATAAATTAACCATTAGTATGTAATATCATTGACGGCGATGTCTATTTAAATAGCCTCGCTGTTAATGTTTCTTGTTGGTTGCGAATAATTATATTTATTAACAGTAAGCAAAAATCTTTTCGTTGAATTAATATTAGATTTCCATCTATTTTTAATTGAGAGCATTTAATCCCACATATATAATCCGGCATCTTTTTTGGCCTTGAACCGAGAACCAATTCATCAATATGTGGAAACTGCCTTCTTTAAGGTCTTGTTACGATACCTATGTTCGTGACATCTCAATCGTCTTCCTGCTTCTGCTCCCTCTGACCATTTGTAATGCGATTTCGATATTTGTAGGCCATTTTTTGAACTTTGCGGCAATGCCTGATATTGCGCAAAAGTTTTTCTACTTTTCAAATTTGCTGATTGGAATATATCCAACCGCGCTTTGTATTATTACCACTTATTATTTGTCGACGAAGCATAACGTAAACCCTATGGTTGTGGTGCCTTATTCGTTGGTAATGTTTATTGCGATTTCTCTGTCCAATGGGTTAGTGGCTGATAATGGCTTGCCGAATAACCCGCTTGTTGCTTTGCTAACAGCGGTAGTTGCTGCTATTTGCTGTGTTTCTGCACGAATATATCCACTCGACCCATCGCGACTTGATTTTGTTAGTGCGCTTTATAAGCAAGCGGCTCACTTTTTCGGCTTTCTGCTGTTGACCATATTTTTTAGCCGCGTGACAGGCAGCATCATGCAAAGCTCGACGCTGTTTAAAGATCATCTCAGCTTAGACCCACTCACGTTTGCTGGTGGCTTGGCGTATCAGTTTGTCCTAGGTCTTTTGGGTTCAGTGGGGATTAATGGTCATAACTTTCTGTTTCGCGCCAAACAGCAACTGTTCGAAGACACTCAACAGAACATTGCGGCGTGGCAGTTTGGTGAAGAACCACTGAATATTCTTAGCCAGGGTTTTTATGATGCGTTTCTTGCCATCGGCGGCTCTGGCAACTCGCTAAGCCTGCTTTTGTGTATCTTGCTTTTTTCCAGAGAGAAAAGGCACATTGCGTTGGCGCTTTCAGCGCTACCGTTGGTGATGTTTAACATTAACGAACTGCTGTTGTTTGGGTTGCCAATTATCTTTAACCCGACGCTGATTTTGCCGTTTGTTTTGGTACCCATGGCAAGCTTCATTCTGGTTTACAGCGTTATGGCTTTGGGATTGGTTAACCCTGTTAGCACCATTGTTGATTGGATGACGCCGCCATTCTTGAGTGGATATTTGGCCACCCAAAACAGCCTTGCAGGTACAGTACTCCAGATCGTCGTGATTGGGTTGGGTGTGTTGATTTACCGTCCTTTCTATCTGAACTATGCGGGCAAAAGCTCCACAGACAGTAAAGGTATCCTCCGCAAGATGGAAATTGAGCGCAGTACCCTGAAGTCATTCTTAGGGGATGTGAATCAGTCAATGGGGAGTTATATCAGCAAACATGAAGTCAGCCAGCGCATCAGCAAAATGATGAATCGCGGTGAATTCGTGATGTACTATCAGCCTCAAGTGAATGTGAAAGACTGCTCTCACTTGGCATTTGAGTCACTGGTTCGATACCGTGATGAACATGGAAACATGATACCTCCAACTTTCATCAACGACTTCCAAATGTTGGGCGCGATTAAGCAGCTCGATGAGATGGTGATCGATCTCGTGTTAGCAGATATGAAGACATTACCTCTACTCGAACGTTGTAAGGTGGGAGTGAACATTTCCGCAGAATCGATTTCAGACAGAGATATTGTCGATAGCATTGCGGAAAGGCTGCATTACTACAAAATTCCAGCAACCTCTTTGGAAATCGAGATAACAGAAGAAGCCCTTCTTGAAGACCATGAACAGATCAGCCGCAACATTGACGCACTGCAACGCCTTGGTGTGAAAGTCGCGATTGATGACTTTGGCTCTGGTTACGCGTCTTTCCCTCACTTGCTGAAATACAACTTCGACAAGGTGAAACTGGACCGTTCTCTGTTGTTGAACGTGAAAGAAGAAAGAGGGCAAAACCTCTATCAATTGTTAGCCAAAATCAGTGAAGTAACAGGTTGTGCATTGGTTGCTGAGGGCATTGAAACTGAAACGGAAAAAACTTTCGTAGAAAGCTGTGGCATTGATATCTGCCAGGGATTCTATTTCTCACGCCCATTACCGCTTGATGAAGCTATTGCTTGGTCTAAGGAGCACACAGAGGCGACTGGGGGCAAACAATTACAACCAGCAGAGCGATAAAAAGAAGGCCGCGATAAACGCGGCCTTCTGCTATGTCGGATTGATTATTTGAAATCGAGAAGTTCTACTTCGAATATCAGAGTTGAACCTGGTTTTATCGAACCTGCTGACATATTTCCGTAAGCCAGCTCGGCAGGGATGAAGAAGCGCGTTTTGCCGCCTTTCTTCATCAATTGAACGCCTTCGGTCCAGCCTTTGATGACTTGGTTTAAACCGAACTCGATGGGTTCGTCACGTTGGACTGAACTGTCGAACACTGAACCATCAAGTAAGGTGCCGTGATAATGCACTTTTACGCGAGAAGAGGCAGTCGGTTGCTCATCTCCTTCACCTTCTTCCAAAATCAGATACTGCAATCCAGAGTCAGTGGTAACAACACCTTCTTCCTTGGCGTTTTTAGCGAGGAACTCTGCACCGATTTTCTTGTTTTCTTCAGCTGCTTTTTTAGATTTTTGGCGGATAAGGATAATGAAAACAATCATCACGAGGATGACGAGGGGTAAAGCGAAATCCATTGTAACTCTCTCAGTTGGTGACCTGGCTGCGCCAGTGGATAGCATTCATTATCCAGAACTCAGTAACGAATTGGAATACATGGAATTACATCCTCTTCCTGTTTGGCATGGCGCATTGCTTTGGTGCAAAGTTTGCCCCAAATGCAATCATTTTCGCGATTGTAAACAACTGAAAAGAATAGATTTCCCAGCTTAGAGGGCAATTTAATAATTGGTACGGTGTTTGCTATATAGAATTTGTGCTCCACAGCACGGCTTACACTCACTATCTCCGAAAGGAGATGAATTAGTTAGCGCATTCTCCTTGTTGCTTGTCTCCGCCATGTTTTGGATTGGCGGAGATTTTTTTTTCTTCAAACTTAATTCGCCTGTCACTTCCTACTGTGATCTTTGTTCAATCTCATTGAATTATAAAGAAATTACATACAGTCCGCTGTGCGGAAACCTACCAGCCAAAACTTGTGAACCATGATGCCTTCATGCAAAAAATTTCCGCAAAAAATGTAATTAATTAAATTCATTCCGAAGCACGATACCAAAGTTTACGATTTTCATTCGCGTCAGAAATTAAGTGGTGGAAGAGTAAATCCGAAGGAAAACACCAACACCCAAGACGTGGAGAAAAATAATATGAATAAAGGACTTAAGTTCACCGCGATTGCTGCATGTGTGGCCGGAGCGCTTGGCGTTGCCGCGACTGCTACCGCTGCACCATCGCACGATAAAGCGGTTATCGGCTACCTAACCCAATGGGAGGCATGGAAGGGAACCGATGCTGGTTTTAGCGTAAAAGGTGAAGCTACACACCTCAACGTAGATATGGACATCTACAACATCCTCAACTTTTCTTTCTTCGGCGTAGCGAAAGACGGCTCCCTGCACAGTGGAGACCTTCGCAACAAGAGCATTTATCAGCCTGGTGCGGTTCAAGAGCCGGGCCCGCTGCTTCACCCTGATGTGTATTCAAGCTGGGACTTCCACATCCTATGGGGTGAGTTGGAATACATTCATGAATACCCTGGAACTGAACCTTGGCAAGCAGAAGCACTGGCAAAAGTTCAGGCCCAAGGTTTTGTAAAAGACGGTCGCGGTTGGAAGCATGCGCCAACCGGTATCACTGGCCAAATGCCAATCCCTTTGAAAAAAGCGGGCGGTGCACCGGGTTTGATCGACTTGGCGAATGAAAAAGGCGTACAGGTGATGGCGTCTATCGGTGGTTGGAGTATGTCCAAGCACTTCCCAGAAATGGCTGCTGACCCAGTCAAAAAAGAACGCTTCCTGCAAGACATCGACAAACTGATCGCGCTCGGTTTCCACGGTATTGATATCGACTGGGAATACCCAGGCTCTGGCGGCATGAACTTCACCGGTACGGATGCAGACTACGCAAACTTCGAACAGCTGATGGATGATATCCGTGAACGTATTGGTCCAGACCGTCTTCTGACAGCGGCATTTAAAGCTGTACCAGCAGCATTGGAAGGCTACGATTGGGCGCGCCTGCAACGTTCAATGGACTACTTCAACATGATGACTTACGACCTGAATGGTGGTTGGTCTAATGTTACCGGTCATAACTCTCCACTTTATCCATATCCAGAAGAAGAGTTTGAAGGGTTAAACCTCGATACCCTGAAAAACTGGATGGTGAACGTTAAGGGTATCAACCCGAAACAAATTAACTTTGGTGCCGCGTTCTATGGCCGTGGTGTTCAAACAACAGAAGCGGAAGCGTACCTTGGTGCACCGACTGACAAACGTAATGTGAACTTCTCAGTTGATGGCCCAAGTGTTTCTGCCGTTGACCTGACAAACTGGAAAGCGTTCGAAGGTCAACCAAACTACAACTATTTGATCAAACAGCCAGGTTGGGCACACAAGTGGGACGCAAACGCGGAAGTACCATATGCAGTGAAAGGCAAGTATTTCCTGAGCTATGACGATCCAGATTCAATTCGTAAGAAAGCGGAGTACATCGTTAATAACGATTTGGGCGGCATCATTGTATGGCAGGTGCATGGTGACATTCAGTGTGAAGGCACGTTCGTTAACTACGGTACCAAGCTGAAGCAATGTACCAATCTCCGCTCGCCGTTGGCTGAGCAAATTGATCAGGTGTTCAGCGCAAATATCATTCCAAATGAAGCGCCAGTTCTGGCCTTGCCAGGTGCTCAAAATGCAGAGAGCGGGGCGGTGATTAGCTTTACTGTGTCAGCGACTGATGCAGACGGCGACGCGCTGTCGTTCACTGCACAAGGTGCCGACGTAGCCGACAACGGTGATGGTACCGCAACGGTGACGTATAAAGCGCCAAACACCGCAGTCGACCTGACTGAAACGGTGACCGTGAAAGTCTCAGACGGACGTAAATCTGACAGCGGTTCAGTGACGGTGAATGTGAAAGGTTCAGGTGATGTGGTTAACACTGCACCAGTACTGACTGCACCAGCATCTGTTTCTGTCAAAGCAGGTGAAACCGCAGTGATTGACCTTTCAGCAACTGATGCAGAAGGCGATTCTCTGACGTTTACTGCATCTGCGGGAGAGCTGGTTCAAACAGGTAACAGCGCAACAGTATCTATGGCGACAGTAGACTCAACAGAAAACAGCGTGGTTAACGTCGTCGTTACTGTGACTGATGGTGCAGAAACTGTTGAAGCAACAGTCGTTGTGAACGTTGAAGGTAACACGCCAGTAGACAGCAACTGGGATCGAAACAAGGTTTACAACACTGGCGATAAAGTAACCCACAATGGCGTTGAATATACTGCTAAATGGTGGACCAAAGGCGAAGAGCCGGGAACGTCAGCAGTATGGGAAGCGTTTGATGATGGTTCAGCAAAAGACTGGAGCGCTGACAAAGTCTACAACGGTGGTGATGTTGCTATCTATAACGGCAGCACCTACAAAGCGAAGTGGTGGACGAAAGGCGAAGCACCAGGATCTGCTTGGGGTCCTTGGGAGCTTCTATAATCCTTAGCGTCAAATCTCGACAAGGCCTCGTTTATACGAGGCCTTTTTATCTGATTCTCCTAAGCAAACTATGGCAGTACTGCATGCTTTGTAGGTGGATTTTATTTGGATGCTTCTTTGACGTTCAACCGACCTAGATACCTTAAATAAAATCCTGATATTTCAATCCGTTCATATCCCGAATGATTTGCTCAAAGACTTTACTGGAGATATCGATCAAGGCATCTGGGAAATCATAGTGAGGATCATGCAAGGGTGGATGATCAACGCCGCTACCAAGACCGAAAAATGCCGATGGCCAGGTTCGGGAATATTCTGAAAAATCTTCAGACCACCTCATTGGCACATCGAGGTCGTTGTGAACAAACCCCAGATCTTTACATGCTTGCTTAAGAAGCATGTTTGCTTCGCTATGATTGATGATGGCATTGAATTTATCGAACCACTCGATGTTGAGTTCTAGTCCATCCCTTTCTGAATAATGTCTTGCCATGCTTTCAACCTGATAGCAGAGAGATTCAAAACACTTATTGCTGTCGCTTCGAAGCGTTGCCATTACAGTAGCTTGTGCCGGCGTCGTTCCGAAGGC
Organism: Grimontia indica; assembly: GCF_000333895.2. Taxonomy (GTDB): domain Bacteria; phylum Pseudomonadota; class Gammaproteobacteria; order Enterobacterales; family Vibrionaceae; genus Enterovibrio; species Enterovibrio indicus. The sequence goes on from NZ_ANFM02000006.1 coordinate 30,308, forward strand.
TGGTTGGCCCAGGCTGACATGAACGATGGTTGCAAGCGCAAAGCTGCTTGGAAAAGCAGTTGGCAGTCTTTCAATATCATTCATCAGAGCTTTTAAGGCTGGAGTCGGATTGACCGCTGTTTCTGGGTAAGCTGCATGGGCTGTTTTGCCTTTCAGTGTGATAGAAACACCAGCAGACGCGCATGCGAAGGTGTTTTCCCGACATAGGATTTGCCCTAGCGGGTGTCCAGGCACATTGTGATATCCAAAGGCATAATCGACTTTTCCCTTATCCCAACTTTCATCATCCAGCATGGCTCTGGCTCCTTGGCCATTTTCTTCAGAAGGCTGGAAAATAAGGGTGACTTTGCCTCGCTGGATGTCCGATTTGGACAAGCGGTAAGCCAGTGCCATCAAACTGGCGGAATGACCATCATGCCCACAGGCGTGCATGACGCCGGCGTTACCAGAGCAATGACTGTGTAAGGCCACTTCATGAATGGGTAATGCATCAGTATCGGCGCGGAATAAAAGATGGGGTCCTGGCTGGCCGCTGTCGAGATGTAATACTATCCCATGTCCACCGATACTAACCTGAGGATCGTAGCCAAAGCTTTGCAATGTATCCGCAATCAGTTTTCCAGTTTTGTCTTCAAAACCAGAGAGTTCAGGCATTTTATGTAACTGGTGTCTAAACAGGATAGGATTGAACATGATTCCCCCTACAGCCGGAAATAAGCTCCACACTGTACGCTCTGAAGCACGTGATTTATGTGATCGAAGTCAGATCTGAGAGGGCATGGTGATCAGAGTTGTTATTCGTATCGTTTGTGCTTAACAGGTAAAAAAATGGCAGGTAAAACCTGCCGTTTTTCTCTTTATGATTTACCAGAATTACTTGCGGACACCTTCTACGTGCAGCTCCATATCAACGTAGCTTGAAGGGCCCATAACCGCGATACCGTAGTCTTTCAGTTCAAGGCGAGTAGTGCCTTCAAAGCCTGCGCGGTAGCCACCCCACGGGTCGCTGCCAGCGCCAATGAAGTTTGCAGCGATCGAGATAGGATTAGTTTTGCCGTGAAGTGTCAGGTCACCATTGATGGTGATCGAACCATCACCATTGTCTTTTACTGAAGTACTCTTGAACGTCGCCGTAGAGAATTTCGAAGCATTGATGAAGTCACCGCTACGGATGTGCTTGTCTCGCTCTGCGTGGTTTGAATCCAGGCTGGTAGTATCAATATTGACAACAACGGTTGATGCTTCAACATTGGCAGGATCATACGAAAACTCACCATCAAAGTCGTTGAAACGGCCTTTAATAAAGCTGTAGCCGAGATGAGGCACCTTGAAATTAATTGATGCATGAGCACCTTTGGTGTCAATCACATAGTTGTCGGCAACCGCCATTGTTGGCAGCATGGTAGCCGCGGCCAGTCCCAGAGCAGCAAGAGTCTTTTTCATAACGATTTGTCTCCAATCATTTTCCGTAATGTATTGTCTTTGTCTATGTAGTGGTGCTTAAGTGCCGCTGCCGCATGAAGAACAGCTAAACCTATCAATGTAAAGGCAGCGTAGTAGTGGATTGCGCCCGCAATATCTGACTGATCCGGGAATAACTCTCCAAGAGCAGGTACTTCAAACCAGTTAAATACTTCAATGGCTCTACCATCTGACGTAGAGATCAGATAACCAGATGCAAAAATAACGAACAACAACACATAAATAAGATGGTGAGCGGCATGGGCCCCCGCGCGTTCGAGACGATTCCCCACTATTTGAGGTGTACCTTTTATTGTGCGCCAGACCAACCTGAATACGGTTAAACCCAAAAGGAGAATGCCAATGGATTTATGCCAGTAGGGAGCGGTTTTGTACCAAGTGCTGTAGTAAGTGAGGTCAACCATCCATAGACCAACAGCAAAAAGGCCGATAACGACCAAGGCTGTAAGCCAATGGATGGCGCGCAAAACAGCATTGTATTGCGAAGGTTGTTCCATCTTACGTTTGTGTCCAATCAAATAAGTTAATGAGAATTATAATCATCATTAACTGTAGGTGAACCGGATACAACTGAACGAGTCATTCGAAAATTTCGATGGAACTCTGTCTACATTACTCTTCTTGTTGCCAACTTAAACTTAGAGACACAGAGTCAGCGAAACGCAAGGCATGTGGCTTATCTATTGTGACGCTGGCAAATGTTACCCAATGATGAGAGCGAGAAATCTCTAACACACTGGAGACTAATTTTTCCAACAGTAGGAAACGGCCATTTTCGACATGGTCGATGATAGATTTGGTAATCACTTTGTAGTTTAGTGCTTCTTCTACATTGTCATTCATACAGGCTTTATCGCCTGGGTAGTGGATTTCAATATTTAGTACTACGTCCTGTTTCTTCTCTTGTTCTTCAGGGTTGAAGCCAATAAAGGTACGCAGGCGAAGATTTGTAATTTTGATAATGGCATTTTGCATAGCGCAGCCTCCGTTAGTTATTTGAGTGCTCGACCGCCATCCAAATTGATGCTTTGGCCGGTCATGTAGTTACTGTTCATGATGAATTCGACGGCGTTCACCACTTCTTGTTCGCCAGGCGCTATCGCCATCAGTGATTTAGACAACGCTTTCTTTCTGTAAGCCTCGTCATCGCCTTCATTAAACATGATAAGCGCTGGAGCGATGCTGTTGACTTTGACACTCGGCGCCAATTTCTGTGCGAAGGAAAGCGTCATATTGTCCAATGCCGCTTTACTTGCCGAGTAGGCGATATGTTTCTCGCTACCTTTGCGCACGACGTAATCCGTAAAATGAATAATGTCTGAACCCGCCGTTGAGTCAGTCGCCATAAAGGGAGACAAGGCGAGGTTAAGCAGATACGGCGTTTTAACGTGTATCTGCATCATGTCATCCAGCAGGGCGGCATAGTCATCCGTTTTACTTTCGGCATTCCAGTCTGACGCGTTATGGATCAACGCACGGATCTGAATGTTCTGCTCAGCGACTTCCCTTGCGAATTGATGGATAGCGCCATCGGCTGAAAAGTCGGCCTGAATACAAGTGACCCCCATTTCCCGCAAGGCAGTCACACCGGGTTTTTCCGAACGATATGACGCGATCACGTGAAGACCCAAAGTCCGAAAATGGCTCGCCAGCGCAAATCCGATACGTTGACCAGCACCAGTGATCACAATTGTTTTATCAGTCATATAACTCTTATAGCGTTTGATGTGCGGAACCCAATACGAATGCCGATCAGAAAAGATCAGAGTTGGGCGATGATAATTTTAAAATCAGTAAGTTAGATTCTAGCAGAACGGCGAGTGAGGGAAGGATGCAAAAGAGCGTATTGGTGGTTGGCTCACACGGAACTATTGGAAAAGCGATAGCCATTCAGCTGCAGGACTTGGGGTATCAGGTACTGACACTGAGCCGTGAAGGAAAGGAGTCAGACAACCACCTTATCCTTTCCATGAGCGAACCAGAAAGCGTGGCTGTTTTGTCTCGTTGGCTTGAACGGCGTGTTGAGGGTTTGGTAGGGGTTATTCAGTGTGCAGGCCTTCTTCATTCGGGCGAAAAGAGGCCCGAGAAAAACCTCAAGCAACTTAGCGGTGACTGGCTCAGTCAGTCAATGGCGGTGAACGTGATGAGTCATGTCCACGTTGCGCAGGCATTGGACGGATTCGTAAAGCGTCATTCGAAGCTTCGTTGGTTATCGCTAAGCGCTAAAGTTGGCAGCATAGAAGACAACGGTTTGGGAGGCTGGTACAGCTATAGAATGTCTAAAGCCGCCCTTAATATGTTTATCAAAAATCTTTCCATTGAATGGGGAAGAAAAGCGCCGGCATCTTCTGTGATTGCTATGCACCCTGGAACCACGCCAAGCACACTCTCTAAGCCTTTCACCACAAATTGGCCGAAAGATAAACTGTATAGTCCTGAACTCACAGCAAAAAGAATCGTTACCGTGTTTGAGCACATGACGCCCGAAAGGTCAGGAAAACTCTATCATCACGATGGTTCAGTGATCCCTTGGTGATTATTGAAGAGGGTAGCGTCGGACGTCGATGACTCTTGCAGACCAGTAGGGGTTATCGACACGGGAAATCGTGACGCCTTTTGAGGAAGAAGCATGCATGAACTGTTTTTCGCCAATATAAATCCCGACGTGATAGCGCGTAGAGCCGGTCTTGAAGAAAATCAGGTCTCCATGATCTGCAGTTGCCAGAGAAATTTTATCGCCAGTTTTGATCTGTTGCCTTGTTGTTCTGGGAAGTGAATGCTCGAACACGGCGAGGAAGGCCTGTTGGGTAAATGCGGAGCAATCAATACCTCGCTTGGATGCACCTCCGTAGCGATAAGGTGTTCCTTCCCATTCCTCAAAATATGCAAATAACGCAAGACTTTTTGATGTATCTAAGTCAGAGCCAGAGGGTGCTAACGTCGCTGGACGAGTGGTTTCGTAGTATGTCGAATGGTCTGAACGATTTTCTGCAGATGTTGGCGACTCGCAACCCGTCATGAATAGGGCAGAAAAAAAGCCAGTAAAGAGCATCCAGATTCTCGGCATTGGCATGTTCATCTATAAAGTTGCGTCTGTTCTACAGAGAAAGTTTATGATTGCAGTGAAACATAGCGTTCGCTGATTTTTATTAAGTTTATTGACAGAAAAATAACTGTGCAATGATGTTCCACTCATGCTTTTACAGAAGTCTCAAGTCTAAAACTCTATGCAGCGCTCTGGTTTCTCCGTACATACCATTCTGTAATGTAATCAGCCAATGCAAGAACCGCAGGTTCATTTGCGCCGGGTTTGACTGCTATTCCATTTGCAATTGCCGTTTCGAGAGAATTTGAATTCACATGCTCAAGTAAATCCATTTTTTCGGTGACCGAACAAGCGGCGATCAGAGAGACCGCCATACCAGATTCAATGGCCGCATTTAAGCCATGGAAATCAGCTGCGGTGAGAACGACTTGGTGAGAGATATTTTCACGATTTAGTAATTCCAACGCCAGCCGCCCCCAACGACAGTCACTTTCTATCGCGACAGGTAAAGGCTTGTCTTTGCAGTAGCTTACGTGGCGCGACTTCGCCCAAACAAGCCTTTCGGTAGAGACTTGAGTAACTGGGTATAGATCATCATGAATATTCACTAAAGCCAGATCCAGTCGTCCATCTTGAACCTGTTTCAACAACCGTTGGCTGCTGTTACTTTGTACGGATAACTGTAGATTAGGATAGCGCTCGGTAAATCCATTCAAGACGCGTCTAAAAATCAGGTTAACGTAGTCATCGCAAACACCGAATTTCACCATGCCGTTCATATCCGGGCTATGGAAATGTGCGACAGCTTGATCATTGAGGTTAAGCATTTGACGGGCATAACTGACCAAGGTTAAGCCATGAGAAGTAAGAACATGTCGCCTTCCTTGTTTCTGGAAAATAGACACGCCCGCTAACTCTTCAAGCTTTTTCATCTGCATGCTCACTGCTGATTGTGTCCTGTGAACGCTGTCTGCAGCCGCTGCGAAGTTCCCGCAATCTGCTATCGCTACCAATGTACGAAGTTGGTCAATGTCGAAATTGGTCATTACTTCAACTCCTTTGAAGTATTTTGAAAGAAATATTGGCTTTTCTGATTAATTAAATTGATTAAATATTGCACTGTCAAGAAGGAAAACAATAACAACGTCAGGGGAGAGCAGGCATGGTAGTAAAAACCAACGAAAGTGACTTAATCAGTGATGACCAGCGAGGAATCCATCGCTTCGTAAATCAAGGCGGGATTGTCGCCAGACTGATTCATGGGTTATGGCGCTTTAATCGCAAACATTTTTTGATTGAAGATCTTTCTAAAAATCTAGATGACGAACGATTTCTAAAAGATGTTGGTTTGACGCGGGCACAAGTAGAAAAAGAAATACAGAAGCTTCGTCAAAGTAAAATTTAAGAATCGAGTCCTTGGATGCTTCCAACTATCCGACCGCACGCCAGTCTGGTGCTGCGGTATTTTTTTACCCCATCGATCCTTCAGTAACGCCACGAATAATGAGTGTTCAATTGATTTGTGTTGTTAATACAACTGAAAAACTCTGCTGTTTTACTGGCCTTTGGGATGTGAAGGATAACCGCCTGAATCTATAGGCGTGTTTTGTACTAAAAATTTGGCATGACAGGATTTGGCTGACTACACTTTTAGTAACTTAATGAATATGAATCAGTTTTTGTTATCGCTGTGGATGTGGGTTTTGACAAAAACTTTACAACCGACCTGGTTTTATGTGATTATTGTCACCATTGATGTCGACCATATTGCTTATGCTGGTATAATATTGCGACGCAATACAAATTAATGAGCGATAGAACACTAAGCAATGTCTCTTTCGTTCAGTTGCTTTTCAGCAACACTTGGTAAGATTTTTTTCATAACAATAAGGTTTGTCGTTAGACAAATCATTGGACACAAACAGTCACTGGGCTTTGGTTTGGCCGCCGACAACTCAATGATTGGTCCAATTTTGGCGTTACTGCATAGCTGGACTTTACATTCGCTTGCTGCGTGAAAAGTCAAATAAGTAACCGATACCCGGCTTCCATGGACCGGGTTTTTTATTGCCTGAAGTAAACGAAAAAGATCCAAATTAGAAACAAAAAAGCCAGACTGATGTCTGGCTTTTGTCATTTTGGAGTGTGATTACTCGCTTTTGGCAGATTCTTCTTCCGCTTTTTCAGCAATCACTGCGAATTCGCGGGTAGGTTTACCAACGATAGAGCGGGTAGGTTCTTTAACTTCAGCCAGAACGACTTCAATGGTATCGCCAAGCTGGAACTCTTTCACGCCATCAACAGAAATGGTGCCAGCGTCGCCATTACATTCGATGCGTTTCTTGTTGTCCACAATCAGCGGCGCCGGAATAAACGCCATTGCGCCATTTTCCAGCAAACGAACACGCATGCCTGCACGGTTGATATCGAAGATCTCCGCGGTAAAGGTTGTTTTCTCGGCAACGCAATCTTTAAGAAGACGGACATACAACCAATCTGCCACATCGCGTTCTGCCATTCGATGGTGTCTACGGTGCAATGCCAATTCTTCACCGATCATTTCGTCTGGTGTTTGAGCGGCATCTTCACCACGAATAATGGCTTTCAGAAGACGGTGGTTGACCATGTCGCCATATTTACGGATTGGAGATGTCCATGTGGCATAAACATCAAGGCCCATGGCGAAGTGTGGCGCTGGTGCATTACCAATTTCACTATAAGACTGATACTTACGGATGCGGTTATCCAGATAAGTGGTTTCCTGTTCATTCAACCAACGACGCAGAGCACTGAATCCTTCAATTGTTTCCAGTGATTCAGCAGTCACGTTGCCGCCGTGACCATTGATAAGCTCAACTGCATCCGCCATTTTCTCTGGGTGGAAGCCAGCGTGGGTGTTGAATACGCCGAAGCCAAAGTGTTCACGAAGTGCACGCCCAGCACAAATGTTTGCCGTGATCATTGCTTCTTCTACCATGCGATTTGCAATACGACGAGGATCCACGTGAATCGCGACAACGTCGTTGTCTTCGCTAAGTTCGAAGCGGTAGTCAGGACGATCTGGGAAGGTCACAGCATTTGCTTCACGCCATGCCATACGCGCTTTAGCCAGACTATGTAGTGCATTCACTTGTTCAGCAATGATCTCTGACGGTTGCCATTTATCACAAGAACCTGTTTCCAGGAGATCAGAAACATTGTCATAAGCCAGTCGGCCTTGAGACTTAATGGTCGCTGAGAAGAATTGCGCATCTTCTGAGATAGTGCCATCTGCCAATAGGGTAACGCGGCAGCATAGAGCAGGACGAATTTCTTCGTCACGCAGTGAGCACAAGTCGTCACTCAGTTCGCGTGGCAACATTGGAATATTGCGGCCCGGCAGGTAAATAGTGAATCCACGCTCACGCGCTTCTTTATCCAGATCAGTACCTTGAGCGACATATGCCGTTGGGTCTGCAATCGCAATGGTCAGCGTGAAAGTGCCATCTTCGTTTGCCACTGTATGCAGCGCATCGTCCATGTCTTTGGTGGACTCGTTGTCGATAGTAATAAAAGGCAGGTGAGTCAGGTCTTCACGAACCAAAGATTCGTCCAGCATTTCCCAGCTAGGCTGTGGTGCCGGTTCTTGGTTTGGCAGATTATGTTTAGCCAGCGTTACCCACCAAGGCGCGATCTTGTCATTGGCATCTGTGATTTTCTCACTGATTTCACAGAAAAAGTTATTGTCGCCTTTCAATGGATGTTGAATCAGAGTAGCGACGACCCAGTCACCTTCAGACAGTGCATCACGGCTCAAACCTTTTTTTGTTTTTGCGCGGATGGCATCTTTAAGTTGAGGGCTATCAGGCACGACATTCAACTTGTCGCGGATCATTTTTACACGGCCAATGAAACGCTCTACCGATTGTTCAATCAGCTCGTCTGGCTCAGCCACTTCTTTTTCTTTTTCGGTGCGGATAAGCGCGACGACTTTATCGCCATGCATGACTTTTTTCATGTATGCAGGCGGAATGAAGTAGCTGGTTTTACTGTCTACTTCGAGGAAGCCAAACCCTTTTTCGGTTGCTTTGATCGACCCTTCTTTTTTGGGAATGGTCTCTTTGATTTGTTGCTTTAGCTGTGCAAGTAATGGATTGTCTTGAAACATTAGCCTGGTCTCAGATTGTGAACCGCCACACTATACGGATTCGGTAGCCCAAAACCAAGTCATCACTCATTAAACCTACGTGACGATATCTGTTACGCCTTAGCGCAAACTGAGAGGTAAGTCAGCGAAATGAAACAAGAATGAACATTTCTCTCGCAAACTTGATGTAACGAAGAGGCCATATTCAACATTAATGACAGAATGACACTTTCGTAAAGGGAAGTAACGGTTTGGCGTATGGAAAGTGCTGAAGTACAGCAAAGGTGTACAGCTGAAGATGTGTCGAGCACGCTGGATAAATGGTGTGAAGACATCTTTAGCCGTCTGGTCTGTGAAAACGGAATCAACAATATTGCTCTGTTTGTCTTAGTCGATGATAAGCTGAAGCTCATCGCCAGCCAGACACAGGATGTATTTAACTTTTACCCAGCCTTCAAACCCTGCGAAGAATATAGTGGGTACTATATTGACTGGGAATCCCTCGCCAACAAGCACAAACAGCATTTTTCTTTTATTTCCGAACTGGCATTCAACGGTGGTTGGCAGCAAGACAATCAGCTCTGGGAACATGCCGTCATTCCTCTGTATAAAAGAGAGCATCGGCTTGGGTATCTGCTGGTTGAGGCTGAAACATCAACCCGCGACCGCAGACTGTCCGAAAAAGGCTTTGACTGGGTGCGAGAAAATGTCGATACGCACCTGAAATGTAAAATCCTTGCGCATCGTCTAAATCAGCAAAACGTCAAAAGCCGTAAAAGCGAACTCGACCTCGCGTTACATAATCACACGCTTGCTTCGCAACTGGGCTACCTGAAAAACTTGCATGAAATTTCCCTACGGTTTACCAAAGCCACCACTATTAATTCCTTATGTCGGATTGCTGTCGAATTAGGGCGGGACAAGCTGCAAATTGATCGTATGGGTATTTTCCTGTGTGATGTGGAAACCCACAAAATGTGGGGGACCTGGGGAACGGATCCTGATGGTCAGGTGGTAGACCGTTCTGAGTTTTGCCAGGAAATGCCAAATACGCTTTTCATGGAAGAAGCCTTTACCAAAAAAAATGAACTGATCGTAAAAGAAAACGTGCCCCTTTATTTTGGAAAGGAGCAAGTGGGTATTGGCTGGAATATCATGATGGCGATGTGGGACGGTGATGAGTGTATTGGTTGGCTGGCTGCAGATAACCTTCTATACCGGACTCCTCTTGATGAGCCGAAAAAAGAAGCGATAAAACTGCTTGCCGCCTCAGTTTGCCAGAAAATCGTTAAGCTTAGGCACACAGAAGCGTCTGATGCCCGATACAGTCAACTTGTTACCATCAATAGTGAGCGGGAATCTGAATTAAAGGCACTCAAGCATAAGTTGTTTACCAAGAAACGAAATGAACGCTGGATGGGTATCACCGATCAGGATACGGGCTTGCCGAATGCTTTGGCAATGCAAATGGCATTGCCCGGGTTGTTAAAACAGGCGAGAAAAGAAAAACAGCGGATTGCGGCCCTGTCTATCGATATTGATTGCTTTGCAGGGTATCGAAAATTTTATGGCGATGTGGCTGCGACAAATTTAGTGAAAAAACTGGCTGATGTGATGGAAAGACAGGTGGGTTCGCACCTTTCGGGGATGTTTGCTTATTCGTCACCAGGAACATTTTCTCTTCTTTTATTACATGATGATGATTTGATGCTGCGAGAAGTCGCGGAAAGCATGGTGCATGGTGTATATCATCTCAATATTCCAAACAAACCTTCTGCGAACTATCAGCGTGTGACCTTGAGTCTTGGCATGACACTCAGCTCAGTTTCAGTCTTTACCCGAAAACTTAAAATCATGAAACGCGCAGAGAAACTGAAAACAACTGCGATTAAGTTGGGACAAAATAGAGTTTGTCTTGACTAAAAAATCAAACCTCACCACAGAGCCTTGCCTGAAATAACAGCAATTTGTTTTCGAAATAGGCGTTTGCAGTCAAAAAGCCATCAGTCGTAGAAAGAATTGTGAACTTGTTCAATTTTTTCTGGCTTTTTTTGGTCTAGTGGCGCAGAATGCACGCCTTATTTGTCGAGGCCCGTAGCGTTAGATACTGTTACAGAGAGTAGGAAGTCACTTAGTTCTGAGTAGTGACCCTGTATCAGTGAATAATAACAGTGCGAAACCGCTAGCAGGGGCCCCGTTTTTTTTGTCTATATATTGGGATCCCAATGCAAGATACTGTTACTGAATTTCGCCAGTTAGATCTGGCTGAAAACATTCTTTCTGCTCTTGACGCAATCGGCTTTGTAGCGCCGACTCCTATTCAGGCAGCTTCAATTCCTCTACTACTGACCGGTGTTGATGCACTCGGTAAAGCACAAACAGGTACCGGTAAAACCGCGGCATTCTCTCTGCCTCTGCTGAACAAACTGAACCTGAACCAGCACAAACCTCAAGCGATTGTTATGGCTCCAACCCGCGAACTGGCAATTCAGGTTGCGGCGGAAGTAAAACAACTTGGCCAAAACATCAATGGCCTGAAAGTTCTCGAAATCTACGGTGGCGCGTCGATCGTTGATCAAATGCGTGCTCTGCGCAGCGGTGCTCACATTGTTGTTGGTACCCCAGGCCGTGTTAAAGACCTGATCAACCGTGAACGTCTGCAGCTGGACGAAGTACACACTTTCGTTCTGGATGAAGCTGACGAAATGCTGAAAATGGGCTTCGTTGATGACGTTACCTGGATCATGGAACAAGCGCCAGAATCAGCACAACGTGTTCTGTTCTCTGCAACCATGCCTCCAATGGTTAAAGAAATTGTTGACCGCTTCCTGCGCGAACCTGCTCGCATCGACGTAGCAGGCAGCAACCGTACTGTTGAGAAAGTTGAACAGCAGTTCTGGGTTGTTAAAGGCGTAGAGAAAGACGAAGCGATGTCTCGTCTGCTTGAAACTGAAGAAACTGACGCATCTATTGTATTCGTACGTACCCGTCAGGACACCGAGCGTCTGGCTGATTGGCTGAGCGCGCGTGGCTTCAAAGCTGCCGCACTGCACGGCGATATTCCACAGTCTCTGCGTGAGCGTACTGTTGATCATATCAAACGTGGCGTTATCGACATTCTGGTTGCGACTGACGTTGTAGCACGTGGTCTTGATGTGCCACGTATTACTCACGTGTTCAACTACGACATCCCATTCGATGTTGAATCGTACATTCACCGTATCGGTCGTACAGGTCGTGCGGGGCGTGCAGGTAAAGCAATCCTGCTGGTTCGTACTAACCAAATCCGTATGCTGCGTACCATCGAGCGTGTGACATCTACCCGTATGGAAGAAATCCAACTTCCACTGCGTGACAAAGTCGCTGAAGCACGTCTGGCACGTCTGGCTGCTGATCTGCAAGAGCAGAAGGAGTCTGACAGCATTGAAGCGTTCGTTGGTCTGGTTGAAAAACTGCAAGAACAAATCGATGTAGATGCGGCAACACTGGCTGCAATGCTGCTTCAACGTCAGCAAGGCAAACGCCCGCTGTTCTACAACGGTCCAGATCCAATGATCGCAGCGATGGAGCGTGACAGCCGTCGTCGTGAATCTCGCCGTGATGATCGTGGTCCACGTGATCGTTCAGAGCGCGGTGAGCGTCGCAGCTACAACGCAGCAGATTGGGACACTTACCAATTGCAAGTTGGCCGTGATCAAGGCGTACAAGTTAAAGACATCGTTGGTGCAATTGCTAACGAACTGGGTCTTGAGAAGCAATTCATCGGTTCAATCAAGCTGGCAACCGGTCACACTTACGTTCAGCTTCCGAAGAAAATGCCAAAAGAAATCCTGGGTCAGTTGAAGCAACTGCGCATTCGCCAGAAAGCAACTGATGCACAACTGGTTGAAGGTCACGTTGACATGTCTCCACCACGTCGTCGCAATGGCGGTGACCGTAACGGTGGTGGCGAGCGCGGTCCACGTCGCTTTGATGACCGTGGTCCTCGTGGTGGCAATCGTGGTGAAGGTCGTGGTGATCGTGGTGGTCGTCGCTTTGACCGTGACCGCGGTGGCGACAAACGCTCTTTCCGTGGTGAGCGCCGTCACGCTGACGCATAATCTGCCCGTTTAGCAATTCAATATCCCAAAGCCCGCTTTTAAAGCGGGCTTTTTGCATTTGTGTGGCTTTGAAATATTTACTTACGTATTTGCTAAATCAATAGACGCTGTTCCAAGGTTTGGGACGAGGCTGTCGGATTCGCACTGCTATATTGTTGAAACAGCAAGCCGAAACTGGGCGTTAACTCTGTAACCCACGCTCCATCATTGATGTAGCTTGGGTAAAGATGTGCATGACTGATTCCAGACATTTAAACAATCTGGGGTAGGTCGTGTAGGTTGTTTCCCTGTTTGAGGACTGTTTTATGCTGAATATGCAGTTTGATCAGCGGGTGATCATAGACACCACCGATATGGACTGGCAGCCATCGCCTTCGGATGGTGTGTTTCGCAAGCCTCTTGCCAAAGAGGGAGCCGAACGTGGGCATGCCACCAGTATTGTGAAATACGCACCCAAGTCTTCCTTTTCCCGTCACGAACACCCTTTAGGAGAAGAAATTCTTGTCCTTGAAGGCATCTTTTCTGATGAAACAGGGGACTATCCGGCAGGTACCTATATTCGGAATCCCCCCGGCTCTTCCCATGCGCCCTATAGCGAAGTTGGATGCACCTTACTGGTTAAACTTCATCAGTTTTCAGCTAACGATCGCAATCAGGTACGAATCAATACGCGTTCGGAAGAAGATTGGATAGAAGGTCAGGGGCGCTTGTTGATGCTTCCACTACATGAATTCAATGGCGAGCAGGTTGCCATGATTCGATGGCCAGCGGGACAGCACTTTTTCAATATTTCCCATTTCTGCGGTGAAGAAGTATATGTACTCGAAGGGGAGTATCGAGACGAATTTGGCAGATATGGGCAGGGAACCTGGATACGTAATCCGCATATGTTCGAATACAACCCATACGCAGAGGAAGACACTTTACTATGGGTAAAGGTAGGACATCTTCCTTATCCTGGTGTCAGTTGAAAATAGATGGCTGGTTGAACACAGAAGAATGTACAGATTAACCAACGACGATTGATATCATTGCATGTTTTATCTTCATGGACGTAAATCTGAGACAAATGTCTTCGTGGTTTATCGCTAGTATGTTGGTTGAGTGCAGGGCTCAAACTTATGAGCCTTTTTCTTGAAAGTGCCTCAGTGGCAACAGGACATGACAGACTCGGATGTTTCAGACAGACAGCCCCTTCCAGATGCAGTTTTTTGAACTGGCACCTGTACCCATGGTAATTATCAATGACCTCGGCGAGATCATTCAGAGTAACCGTGAGTGTCAGCAACTGTTCCAGATTATGCCAGATGAAGCCAACATCGACGGTTATCTCAGCTCGGCTACGTGGAATGAAGTTATCCGTTACTTTCAGGTCGTTTCCCAGGCGGTGCAGCATGAGCCATTTACCAAAGTTGTCCGCCTGACAAGAAGCAAAGATACTTACATCCTCAAAGTGAACCTACTCAATACGGTTCCCTGCAACATCTACATTGTGGCACTAACCCTTTACTATCCTGATGATGAATTGAATGAAGCCCTTCAGGAACGGTTACCTATGGGCATGGCACGTGTGGATACTGAAGGTCGTTTTATCAGTGTGAATCCAGCATATTTGGCCATGTTGGGTTATGGGGATGAAGAGATTCAGCCACTGACTGAGTTTGATCTTACTTACCATTCTGATGCAAACAGCGAAAAGCCGCTGCGCGAAAACCTTACGTTGCGTTCGGGCAACCAGTACAGAGTCGACAAACGTTATATTCACAAAAATGGGCATCAAATCTGGGTGCGTGCTTTTGTTTCTTCGATTACCTGCAAGTACACCAATCAACAGCAGTTTCTGATTGCCGTGTTGGATATCCATGAAGAAAAGCAATTGCAGGAAGCTATTACCACATCAGAGCGACGGTTTCGTGCGATCGCTGAGAATGTCAGTTCCGTGGTGTGGATTTCTGCTGCGGATCCTGAGCGCCTGTTTTACGTCAACAAATGCTACGACACTATCTGGGAAGAGAAAGTCGAAGTTCTTTATCACGATCCTCGCGCCTTCTTAAACAAGATCCATCCTTCTGAAAGAGAGATGGCAGAGAGAACACGTTTTTCCTCATCAACCGACTCTTGGAATATTAACTATCGACTGTTGTTTGATGACGGCAGAGTGAAACACATCCGGGACAGCGGCAACTGTGTTTTTGATGGAAACGGTGAACTGATTTATCGCGTAGGCACACTGACTGATATCACCGCAGAGATTGACCAAAGGGATACCGTGGTTGTGATGGCGAAAAAGCTGCGGGAAATGGTGGAATACGATTCGCTGACCGGTATTAAGTCACGTCATGCCATCATGACGGACATACAGGAAGCTTATCAGGAGTTCGATATGACCAGCGATCCATCTGTGCTGGTATATATCGATGCAGATGGTTTTAAGAACATCAACGATTCTTACGGGCACGACGTAGGCGACAAAGTCTTGAAAGCGATAGCCGGACATTTGACCTCAAATATCCGTGACTCCGATGTCGCTGGTCGAATTGGTGGTGATGAATTCGTTGTACTGCTCAGACACACCGCCACGGCAGAGATCCCACACATTCTTGAACGCCTGAAATGTGACATTGAGAGTGATGGTCTTCCGGAAGGTGTCAATGTGTCGATAAGTCTTGGTGCGATTGAGCTTTCAGAGAAAGTTGTATCAGCAGAACAATGGCTTAGCGAGGCAGACAAAACCATGTATCAGCACAAACGATCGCGAAAGAAAATGCGCCTCAGTCGAAAGCATTAGAAATGACCACTTCGCAGCTATTCTATGTTTTACCAAGATAATCTGAACGTTACTGACTCACCGCCATTTATCATTCCTCGCTAACTCGTTGATTTTCTGCTTCTGACACCATTGATGGTAGCTAGAATCTCAGTCTTCTAAGACTTTTTTCTGATACCTATTATCTGTTTCGAAAATGAGACAGTTGAGTGTAACGCTTCCGAGTATTCTCTTTGTTGAATAACAGAGGGAATGGTCATGCAGAGTGTTGTTGAGGTATTTGGTACCGCGCTTGCCAGCTATTACAACGGCAATAAATCAGGAAAACTGATTGTGAGGGAAAACAATGGTACATCCGTTATCCCAACATCAGATTTCTTTCGCCGTCCGGAAGATGTCGCCACCGACAGAATTGCGTTGTCTTATTGCCGACGAAGTGTGTTAAACGTGGGCGCTGGCAGTGGGGAGCACTCTCTCTACCTGACAGCTAAAGGCATTAAGGTTACCTCGATAGACAGTTCACCAATCGCCTGCGCGATCATGCACCAGCGAGGTGTGCCATCAGTGGTATGCGGTCATCTGTTCGATCAACACCCAATGTTTGACCGCACCTTTAGTTGGCTGGCACTTCGCGGTGTGATTGGCCAACTGGGAAATATTCGAAATTTCTTTCACTTTCTGAATCTGGCGCACCGTAATTTGTATCCGGGCGGCAGATTGATTTTAAGCTCAGAAAACCTTCGTTACGAAGGCTATCGCACACGTCATTTGACGTTTGAATTTGACGGGAGAGTGAGTGAGGAAGTGCCGTGGTTTGATATCGGCATGTCTACACTCCGAAGAGTGGCAGACAGTCACAATTTTAACTGTCGCATCGTTTACTGTGATGACAGCAATAAGTACGTGGCTTTGCTGACAAAACGGTAAACAAGACTTTTCCTAAGTCGGTATGGAAAAATGGGGCTTTAGAGCCCCATTATTTTTGAATACTTATCTACGCAATCTACAAAATGCGCACGTTCATTTTCATCTGAAATGTCTCTTGCCTGTTGTGCAAGAACGCTTCTCTCAGCCAGCGCATTTTTCACCTGCCACACCGAATAAGCTGCTTGCTTATCAAGTTCAATTTTTTGTTTTTCATCAGGTGGCAGCAATGCAAGGTTGTGGCTCATAGTAACTCTCTCTTTGTCATAATGTGCCCAGAATAAAATGAACGATCAGGCAGGGCGATAACATAGCGAAGAGCACCAGTTTCGACAAGTGTTTACGCCGCACTTACGCCTCGCTGACATTGAGAAAGCGCTTCACCGTTATGATTTTGTCTATGGAGAGGTAGGTAACAAGCGGGGATTTATGGAATTTACCTATCATGACAGGCAGACACTTTATGACGCGTGGATGTCTTACAAAGCGAAATTACGAATCACCCAAATTGAGATGGCCAAACGCCTTGGGGTGAGTCAGTTGGACTTCTCAAAGACCATGCGCGGTGATGTTCCAATGGATCGAAACTTCGTTTTCCGTTTCTGTAAAGAGATGGGGTTGGATCCCGGTAGCTCACTACCCAGTCTAAAAGACAACAAAAACATCATGAATAACGGAGCCATCGTGGTAAGAACCTCTTTAACCGTTGATGGCACCATTGCCAAGGTCGAATATTCAGGCGACCAAGTGTTTATCGAATACGTGAAAGAAATTTAAAAAGCCGTCCTTCGGGACGGCTTTAGTGTTTCTGGAGATGAGAGATTTTACTTCGTTACCATCTTAGAGATTTGTTTTGCCTTCTCTTCGTCTGACAGATTAGACGGAGGAGGAACCAGTAAACCTTTCTGGCAAGCCGGTCTTTGTGCCAACTCATCTACCCAGCGTTGCAAGTGCTCAAGACCGGAGATATCGACGCCACTCCATTCATGAATGCGAACCCATGGCCAGGTCGAGATATCTGCAATTGTGTATTCATCACCAGCCAGATAACGATTGTTAGCCAATTGACCATTCATGACCTCGAACAGGCGACGCCCTTCGTTTTGGTAGCGCTCGATCGCAGCTGGAATTTTCTCAGGGAAGTAACGATAGAATACATTAGCCTGACCCATCATTGGCCCAACACCACCCATTTGGAACATCAACCATTGCAGCACTTGGCTTTTCTTCTTTGGATCGGTAGGAAGGAATTTTCCCGTTTTCTCTGCGAGATAAATAAGAATTGCACCTGATTCGAAAACTGCGAAGTCATCATTGTCTTTATCGACAATCGCTGGAATACGGCCGTTGGGGTTGATCGCCAGATATTCAGGTTTCTTCTGATCTGCGGCCATCAAATCAAGCGCGTGGTACTCGTAAGGAAGCCCCATTTCTTCAAGGGCAATCGATATTTTGTAGCCATTCGGCGTTCCTGCAGTGTAGAGCTCAATCATATTTTCAATCCTTGTTATTTCGAGTTGGCTTCGATGAACGCTTCTCGTTGACTGACTTGCTTATACCAACGCTGAATAGAGGGCATGCTGTCATCGATGTGAATATCAATGTGCTTTATAAAATCTACCATGATATAAGCGGAAATGTCCGCCACGGAAAAATGCTCCCCGGCCAGATAGGTTGACTGCGAAAGTCTCTCTTCCAGTACTGGCAAAAATTCGATGTTTCTTAATTTACTTTCTTCACCCCAGGCTTCAACACAGCGCTCACGGTCACTGTATATGCCAGTAAGATTTCTAAATGCTTGGAAAGCAGTAAAGAGACCTTGAAGTTCGACAATTCGGTTCCACATTTCCACTTTGCCTATCTCTGCTGGCGTAGAGCCGAACAAACTGTGGTCAGTTGGAAAAGCGGCATCCAAATAACGGCATATCGCAATGGACTCACAGATCGTTGTGCCATCATCTAACTCTAAGAAGGGGATGCGTCCGTTTGGACTCATTGCTTTGAATTTGTCTGTTAGGTTTTCGCCGCCACGAATATCGACATGCACTGAAGGAATATCTATTTTCTTTTCAGCAAGAAAAAGTCTAACGCGCCGTGCGTTAGGTGCTGGTGCAAACTCATGTAGTTTCATGGATATTCCTTCTGTTGTTTTCCCTAATTGTATACTCAGCTCGTTTGGGTAGATGCGAGTGGCAGCCAAACCGTAACGTTCACGCCTTTGCCATCTGGTCGATTGGTTATAGAGAGCCGTCCTTGATGGAACTCCGCCACCAATCTGGCTACATACAAGCCCAAACCAAGGTGTGGTTTGTCTGATTTATGCTTTTCCTCCCGAACAGAGACCATGGAACCGAGTAACTGATTTCCCATATTTTCAGGCAATTGAGGTCCAATGTTAGAGACTGTGATGCGAGCCATATTGTCGTGAATCAGCATGTATATTTCGACATTGGTGTCTTGTTGGTGGAACTCAACCGCGTTGGCAACCAGCTTATCCAAAAGCTGTGCGATGTATTCTGGTACGCCGGACATCTGGTAGTTGCCATTTTTGATGTGCAGAGTAAAGCCTTGGCCAGGGTAGGCATACTCGTAGCCCTGGACGCAACCGGATACCACTTTGTCGAGCGGAAATTCTGTGCGCTCGGCATGTTCAAAGCTCTGCTCCAACCGGGTCGCTTCCGTCATGCTTGAGAGAATCGTCGCCAAGCGGGATACACCTTCCTGAGCGCGTTCGATATAGCGAAGCTGGTCCTCTTCTTTAGTCACAAACGCGAGGTTTTCCAGGGAAGACCGCACAACCGCGACGGGGGTTCTTAGCTCGTGTGACAAACTGGACGACATCTTCTCGAGATAAGCATTGTAGTCAGAAAGACGCGTGACCATGGTGGATAGAGTACGGGATAAGTCGCCGATTTCATCTTTGCTGGTCGCGGGTTCCAACTGATGCAGAACACGTCCTTGCGAGTCGATGGCGCTCTCTGCGTCATCACGCAGTTTCCTGACACGTCGAGAAATGTGAGAACCAAAAAGCAGAAGTACAACCACGCCAGTACAAATAACCGCCAGCAAGACATTAAAAAGTTGCTCCAGTGCTTTGTTACGCAGGGTTTTAATGCCTTTGGTGGTTTCTTCCACGACGACAGCTCCGACGACGGTATCACCAACTTTTACAGGGTAAGCCGCGGAAAGAATGGTGGTGCTTTCATCGGGTGTCAGGCGCCAATTTGCGTAAGGGCGACCAATCAATGCCTGCTGTACTTCAACGCCACGGAAGACAGCGGCATTGTGCATTGCATCAATGATCTTTTCGGGTGGTCGCTCAAGCAATCGGTAGTAGAAAGGATTGAGAATGTTGTTTTGAATCCAGCCCATCAATCCACTTGGTGCTTCCTGATACTTGATGGTGGTTTCCCATACACCATTGGCAGATTGCAGATCGCCTGATTTCGCGAGTACCCGGCCGTGTTGATCAACCACCCAAACTCTCGAGCTTCCATCGTTCATTCGCATTAATACGCGCTCGATATCTGGGGAGGGGACTAGCAGAGTGCCGAGGGTTTCGGCGCTTCTTGGGTTTGACGTAGCGAGTATGGTTTCAATATCGCGATTGTAACGATTGGTCACGTCGTAGTAGGCGAAACTCAATTTTTCGCCGACTAACCAATCAGGGATGGCCAGCTCGATAACATGCCCTTGTGCGGTTTCCTGCCACCAGCCATTGATGGCTTCCGATGGAAAAGTATGCTCCGTATCATCAATCGTGTTTTCAATTAGGTAGATATCTGCTTTGCCGCTTTGTTTGGCAGTGACCGCGTAACGTTTCAGCTCTCCTTGCTGCGTAGTTAAGGTGACCACCAGATGGTCGTTGCGGTCAATTCTGGCAGTGTTCTCGCGTCTGAGTATCGGGGTTTTATCGACGATATCTATCAGGGCGTAGAGGTCGTCTCCATCGCTGGCCATGATCAAATCAAAGTTCAGTTCGTTCCTTTGATAAGGTGTTCGGCTGAAAATGACATGCGCGTCTGCATAGTTCACGCGATGCGTCTGGTAGCGATCCCAATCTAAGGTTGCTCCATCGATATCGATGGGAGATTTTAATGCAAGGGCATAGAGGTCTTTGCCTTCTTCTAGCCGTGGCTTGGTGTTTTGTTGGCGTTCGAACAGTTTAGGCTGTTGATTCAGTGCCATTGAAAAGGCGCGGGCAGATCCCATCAGGGTTTGTTCCTGACCTTGCCTGAGCACATTTTCCAGCTCCCACACGTAGTTGTAACCAATAAAGGGCAGCAGGAGTAACAGGCCGCTTAACAGCACCACTTTTGTGCGGATGCCTGACACCCAGCGCCACACCTTTTCGGTGATGAACTTCATTTTGTGCTGTCCCAGCGATAACCCATACCATACACAGTGTCGATATGGTCAAACGTGTTATCCAGCGCGATGAATTTCTTGCGGATGCGCTTAATGTGAGAGGTAATGGTGCTGTCATCGACGACCACATGCGCTTCCTGCATTAAATCCTGACGACTTCTCACGTGGCCTGGTCGCTTCGCTAGCGCATGAACCATCCAGAACTCCGTCACGGTCAGATCCACCGTTTGATCTTTCCACTTAACCTGCATGCGGTTGAGATCCAGCGTGAGGTTATCGCGTTCTAGCAAGGACTCTGTTTGGGTCGAAGCGAGACTCAACAGTTCGCTGCGACGGAAAAGAGCGGCAATGCGTGCCATCAGGTGAGGAAGACTAATGTCTTTTGTTAGATAGTCATCAGCACCCATTCGCAAGCCGACAACCGTGTCTATATCGCTGTCCCTTGCGGTAAGGAAAATGATCGGAAGGGTGGCGGACATGGCTCGTAGCGACTGACAAAGCTGAAAACCTCCATCAATTTCCTCTGCTAAACCGATATCGATAATGGCTAAGTCGGGCAGGCGTTGCTTAAAGCCTTCTTCAGCGTCAGGGCGGTTGGCATAGGTAGAGACCGAATAACCTTGTTTACGCAGTACATCTGCGTAGTTCTCTCGAATGGCTGGTTCGTCTTCAACAATAGCGATACGTTTCATTTTTATTCAGGTAATCAAACAGTAGATGGTTTGACTATACCGTAATTCGTGCGTTGAAAAAGGGGATCAAGCCGATTCAGGGCAAAAGCCATTTTTTTGCCACAATTGCCCCGAGCATTGCCTTTTTTGTTCCCAGCCAGTGCCATTTTGCCTTGTTTTAATGACCTCATCGAAACGACGAACGGGTTCTCCCTTCAAAACCTGAAATGGATGAGGAAATAACAATGAACAAGATGAATAAAACTCTGGCTGCAATCTCTCTGGTTATCCCTATGACAGTCTCTACGGCGTATGCGGCAGACCAAACGCTACACACAGAGCGTGACCAAACAACCGAAATGATTGGCTTTGGTGGCGGTGCTGCGCTGGGGGCGGTGATTGGTGGTCCTGTTGGAGCAATCGCTGGTGCTGTTGTGGGCGGTTTAATAGGGCAAGTGGTTAGTATCGATGAGCAAAACGAACAGCAGGCGAATGTGATTGCTGATATCAGCGAACAAAACGCGCAATTGGAAACTTATCGCTCCCTATATGCGGAAAACGAAATCGAACTGGCGAAACTCAAAGCCGAAATGAACGAGAAAGAAATCGCGATGGAATTGGCAATGGATATTCAATTCCGCACTAATTCATCAGAAATTGAGCCACATTTCCGGTTACAGCTCGATGAAGTGGCGGCTTTGATGCGCCAACAACCTGATGTGCAGTGGGATTTGGAAGGGCATGCCGACGTACGTGGTGATGAAGAGTACAACCTGAAACTCTCTCAGCAGCGTGTTCAGGCTGTCTATGACTACTTGGTTGAGCAGGGTGTTGCACCTTCGCAGTTGGCTCAAACCGCATTTGGTCATCAACTGGCATTGGAAAAAGAAGGTGACCGCGAAGGCTACTTCTTTGACCGCCGCGTGAGCCTGCGTTCTGTGTCAGATGCAATGCCTACTGCAAACAACCAGTAAAAGGAGCTGGAGATGATTATTCGTCCGGCAACATTGGAAGATGCAGAGCGCATTAATGCGCTCTGCCATACCCTTGGCTACCCTTCTGAACTCGAAGGCACCGAGCATCGCTTAGAAAAGATCATGACCCAGCCGCGGGATGCATTGTTTGTGGCTGAGCTATGCGACATGGTAGTGGGTTTTATCGCCGTGCATACCGTTGATGTGGTTCACGATGATATGCCTTGGGGAAGAATTTCATCCATGGTGATTGATGAAAACTTTCGAGATATGAGCATTGGCAAGCAGTTACTCGAACATGCTGAGACATATCTTAAGAAACAAAATTGCCATCGCATTGAAGTAACCAGTCATATCAGCCGTGAGGAGGCGCATGGGTTTTATCTTCACTTGGGTTACCGCATTACGCCCCTTCGGTTTATCAAATTGCTGGCTCAACGTGTGCTGGTGGCAGCGAGTTAAGCTACTTCGCCATGGCCTGTTCATGCTTTAGCAGCCAGGCCTTGGCATTCAGTCCTCCTGCGTATCCTGTTAGCTTTCCATTCTTTCCAATGACGCGATGACAGGGAACAATAATCGCTACAGGGTTCTGACCATTTGCAGCACCGACAGCGCGGGAGGCTTTGGGTCTGCCAACGTCTTGAGCCAGTTCGCCATAGCTTCGGGTTTCTCCCGCAGGAATGGATTGTAATGCCTCCCATACTTCGCATTGAAAGGCAGTACCCAATAGATCCAAGGGTACATTAAATTTGACGGCTTCCCCGGCAAAGTATTTTTCCAGCTGTGAAAGAGCAGCTTCGAAAGGTTCACGTGCGAAGACTTCTTCATCAGAGACTGGAATATCGTATTTATATTCTGGCAGTGAAAGGGAGGTCAGCCCTTTATCTGAAGCGGTAAGGGTAATGGTGCCAAGTGGCGAGTCGTATTCATATCGGTACTGTTTCATGAAATATCCTTATTCGTTGCCCGCGATGGCTTTCTCGTTTCCTGTAGCCAAATGGTCTGTGAAAGCCAATGCCAGATAGCTTCTCCACGGTTTCGCAGAAAGTGCAGACTTCTGGCTAATTATTTCAAAACCCGCCAAATCAGGGAGACTCAACCCCCGCAGGCGTACATAGGTATATTGTTCGTCGTTTAAGTAAGGGGTTGGTGATGCTTCTGGCCACGGTTCGTGTTTATAGCGTTCACAAATAGCCGACCAATGCGCCATGAAAGGTGCTTGTTCGTGGTCTTCTTTATTGAAAGGCTCTTTGACAAGTAATGATGCGTCTTTGATGGGGTCTATATGTTCACCCAAATAGGCTCTCAGCCCTGCTTCTTCCATATTCCAGCATCCGGGAATACGAAGCCCTTTTGCATCGCACGATGGTGCGACATGTCGCATCACTTCATCAATCACTTCTGGATTTGCGTCCAAATCCAACAGGTGGCGAATGCGGTTGACCACGTGATAGAGCAGCTTGGGATCTTCAAGTTCAATTTCCACCTCAAAAATATTCTTATCTTTCTTTAGTGTGGCGGTGAAACGGCCTTGTTGTTCCTGAACAGTAAAACGTCGGCCGTAACTATTTTCGCCGAGCCATTCAAGGCCGGGAACGATCCGCGGTGCCATATAACGTTTAAAAGCCTCCCAGTTGTAGGGAGGACGAAAACTCATACTGAGGGTCATTGCTTCATGACTTTTAAACTCTTTACGGCGCACTTGAGTGGGTGAAAGCGACAATTGTTGTTGAAAGCAGTCGTTGAAGCGTCGAATGCTGTTAAACCCCGATGCAAAAGCAATATCAGCGACTGACCACTGGCTTTCATGCAAGAGCTTTTTCGCAAACAGGATCTGTTGGTATTGGGCATATTGCTTTGGCGAACAGCCCAACGAAGCAGTAAAGAGTTTGCGAAGGTATCGATCGCTAACGCCCAGTCTTTCCGCAAGCTCAGGCACACTGTGTTCATGCAGGTAGCCTTCTTGTATCAGGCTCAATGCGCGTCGAAATGTCGTTTCTTTGCCCAACCAGGCTGGTGAACCGGGTGCGCTGTCTGGACGACAGCGAAGACAAGGTCGAAAGCCCTGTGCTGCGGCTTCAACTGCCGAAGCGTAGTAGCGTACGTTTTCTTCTTTTGGCGAAGGTGCAGGGCAGATAGGACGGCAGTAGATACCGGTTGAGACTACGGCGGTAAAGAACAAGCCATCAAAGCGTGCGTCGCGGGAAAGTCTGGCTTGTTGATAAGTCGTGTTGTCCGTCATGTCTCTATCTGAATCGTGATGTGAGTTTCAATAAACATATCATCATGAATGAAGGGTATTAGCCAGAAACGGAACTGAATAGACGATCAGGTTTGAACAAAAAACAAAAAGGGCTGCGATTGCAGCCCTTGAAGTTCTTAGGGTCTGTTGACCTTAGGGATTATTTGTTCAGGTAAGAACAAGCTGTTAGGAACGCTTGCTCCTGGAATTGCTTAAGACCGACTTCTTTCAGCGAAACCTGAATAGGGTTGCGTTTCAGTGATGCTTTCATTTCAGAAGAACTGAACACCTCCGCTTCTACGCCTTCCAGAAGTTGCAGTGCAGCTTCCATTTTGAAACCTACTGCGCTGCCCGCGAACTTACCTTTGGTAGGACGTTCACGGATAACAATTTTTTCGATTTTGTAGTCTTCCACCAGCTTGGCGAATTGCTTTTGGAAGTTGCGGATCTGCTCGGCACTTGCCGCATCAGTGATCGTGAACTTTCGCGCGCGACAATCAGGCACATCAAACAGACCTTGATTAGATTCCAGCAGGCAAATGTTTGCTTCGTTGCTTTTTAAATCGACAGCACAAATACGCATTGTTTCAGTTCCACAAGTAAAAGAGCCGACAAGTATAAGAAAAACTGTCGGCTAGGTCATGAAATAAAAAAGAGAAGTGGTGCGATTGGCGAAGAATGGAACGATCAACGGAATTCGGCAAAATCCGTTTTTAGTTTTGCTTCGGTCAGGCCGCGTATAATTTTGAGATCGGGACGCTTCTTGAGGTCAATGTACTCGACTTCACGGAAGGATTCCGTTTTCGCGGAATAGAACATTTTCACCGTTGGGGTCATCAAGTCATCTGGATTTTCTTTACACACCAATCCCACGCGACCGTTACTGAGTTCGACGACTGATCCGATAGGGTAGAAGCCAATGCAACGGATGAATTTTTTGAGAAGATCTGGGTCGAGATGGAAGGGTGTCAGACCTATCATAATCTTGAATGCCTCTGACGGTGATAGCGCGGGCTTGTAACAGCGCTCTGCGGTTAGGGCATCATAAATATCGACAATACAGGACATGCGCCCAATCAAAGTAAGTTCATCGCCCTTGAGCCCATTCGGGTAGCCGTTACCGTCAATCTTTTCGTGGTGCATCAAGCTGACGTCTCTACTGAGCTTCGGCAAATCAATCATGCTATCCAAAACTGGCTGTGACAGTGTTTGGTGCTCTTTCATGTGAAGAAATTCTTCGTCGCTAAGCTTGCCAGGCTTATTTAAGACTTCATCACGGACCAGAATTTTGCCGATATCGTGTACAAGCCCACCAATAGCGAGCTCTTCCAGCGTTTGACGATCAAGTTCCAGATAACGGCCAAAGTTCACCAAATGGAATGCCACATTCATTGAATGCTCCAGCAGGTAGGCGCTTTTTTCACGTATGCCGCTGATCCAAAGCACCGCGTCTCGGCGCTCGAAAATGTTTTCTACGATATCGGAACTGACTTGCTTGACGGGTTCAATGTCGACGGGTTTGTTCTCATAGACATCGTTGAGTAGCTTGCTCAGTTGCTTCTTTGATTTATCTACGAGTTCTTTTGCGGCACCGAACTCGTCATTGCCTTTAACGGACGAGTGCTTACCCACTTTAGTTTCGCGGTACTGAATGTCTTCGTCGGAAGTGATTTGGTCAGCGTCGATATAAACAAAAAGCACCCCCTTTTCACGCAGGTTATCAATGGTTTCCTGTCGTCGGATGAAACCCGGCTTTTTCATCTTTGTGCGGGCGAGTTGAGATTCTATTTGCTCGACGTACATGCCGATCTCAACGTTATCAATGGTGACTTTCTGCAGCATTGATGTTTGCTCCGTTAAAAATCATTCGTGGTCGTTTCTCTCTGGTTTAACCGACACCGTGTTGAAAAAGTGACAGGAAAAAGGCGTTATTGATGAATATAACTATATACAAAATACGAGTTTAAGGCTTAATAATGAGACTCAATTGTCGTAATAATTTACATGTATGCATGTCGGACTTTCTTTCAACCTTGAATGTCAGCGTTATCTGGTGGCATAACGTACTGAATATTAAAGAGTTAACGTTTAGAAACGTGCTTCTTTTACCCATTGCGACGCAGGTTTCAGTGGTCTAACCAGAATCAATGTTTAAGATTGGCCGTATTTTAAGAAGTCAGTCGTCAAAAGCAATAAATGACTCGATTATCAGCAGCAAAAAAGCTTTATGTGGCTCGCATCTCTTGATGAATTGGATGATAGCCATTTATTTGCTCTGATTATCTGTTCCCGTTAGAGTGCGTCTCTTCGAAAAGTTCTAATCGCCGCGAGTCCACTTGCTATCTATGAATATTCTAAAAACCAGTTACCACCCCGAAGTACTTCCTCTTGAGGAGAAATCTGTCTTTCATCGACGCGCCGCCCGAGCAATCGTAGTGAAAGAGGACGAGATCCTTCTTTTGTTCACCGAGCGATATCATGACTATTCGCTTCCTGGCGGGGGGATTGATGAGCACGAAAACGAAGTAGAGGGGCTAGTTCGCGAACTCAGCGAGGAAACCGGTGCTCAGAACATTCGCAACATTCGAGCGTTTGGTGCTTATGAGGAGTTTCGCCCTTGGCACAAATCGGACTTTGATGTGGTTCATATGTTGTCTTATTGCTTTTGGTGTGACATTGACGATGAGCTTGGCGACGTTTCGCTGGAAGATTACGAAGTAAAAAATGGCATGCGACCGCTTTGGGTAAATATCCATGAAGCGATTGCCCACAACAAGGAAACAATCGCAAACAGCGATAAGCAAGGTTTGTCGATTGAGCGAGAAACCTACTTGCTAGAAATGGTCGTTAAAGAGTTAGGGTTATAACAAGCAAAAGGGCAGGAAATCCTGCCCTTTGTCTTCGAACTGCTTTAATCAGTAGCGATAGAAAAGTGTGAAGTTGGCGTAGGCGCTATGGTTGCGCGATGCTTCTTCATACTGTTTTGAGTGGGCGGTGACGGATGCCACTGCTCCCCAATGCCGTGAATACCAGGTCACGCCACCGGTTACGCCGGCCTGCACGTGCTCAACGTGGACATCATCATTTTCGGGCGGCTTGTCACCTTCAATCGTAATGTCATCAAAACGGTATCGGGCTTCGACCGAGGTAAAGAAGAACATACCGTTGTCGCTATGGCTTAAAAGTCCGACATCAACGGCGTTACCCGGCAACAGAGATGTAGAGCCAAAGGTGTTCGGTAGATCAAATCCGATCCTGTATGTGCCGCCAATAGCCACTTCGCTTTGAAAGTTGCCTCCCTGGCCCCGGCCAAATACGCTAAATTCGCCAATTTGTCCTCTGGCGATAAGTTGGTGCGCTTCGAGACCTGCCTGATAAACGAATTCGTTATCAATTTGGTATGCCCAGCCTTTAGGATCTGGAGAGCCCACAATTTCGTGAACAATGGACTGAGCTTCTTCAGCATAAGAGTCTGGCCCAACGGTACCTAACATTAAACTCCCTTTTACCGCGTAAAAATCGGTTTGGTGGTAGACACGTCCCATACCGTAAACCAATCCTGCATAGGGGCGCTCATTTGGTTGCGGGGTAGTGAGCTCGATATCTGACGGCGTCCACATCTGGGAACCAATTTCCAGACTGTATCCGATTACACCCGGGTCAGATGACCAACGCAGGAAAAGACCACTGGTGTAATCTCTGTCTGTTCCCAGAGCACCATCATTATCGAGAGAAAAAGACACGGAAGCAGCTTGTACGGGGGCGCATAATAGTGGAAAAGCAAAAATTGCAGCGCCAAATAATCTGCGTGACAACATATTGTCCTTTTTAATATTTAATAGCGACTTGGCTCATGCTATACCATTCGTTAGGGTCTTACGACGGTGAGATATAAGGAGAGTGACTTGCTACAGAGAAATGAAGTGCTGGTGAGTGCGGAGTGGTTAAGAGATAACCTGAATTCACCACAGTTAAAGCTGGTGGATGCCAGTTGGTTCATGCCAGGTACAGACAGAAACGCCAAATCGGAATGGTTCACGAAGCGTATTCCCGACGCGGTGTATTTCGACTTTGATGGCGAGATTTATGATAAGTCTTCTTCACTCCCGCATATGCTGCCTTCAGAAGAACAATTTGAAAATGCAGTGGGAGCGCTAGGTATCAGTAATGATGATCACATCGTTGTTTATGACACTGCAGGTATCTTCTCAGCCCCGCGCGTATGGTGGATGTTTAAAGTGATGGGACATGAGCATGTCGCATTGCTTGATGGTGGCATGCCAGCCTGGGAGGTCATTGGCGGCGAGATCGTCAAAGATGCGCCTACATCACCGGAGCCAGAAGTATATCGGGCGAGTCTTGATAGAGAAGGCGTGATTGATGCCAACGCGTTGCTATCTGGTATTGAAGCAGGAACGCTTAATGTGATTGATGTCCGGCCGGCAGACCGCTTTTCTGGCAGCGTCGCTGAACCTAGACCCGGTGTGCGAAGTGGGCACATGCCTGGTGCTAAGAACTTACCTTTTCCCTCTTTGACGGAGAACGGTAAGTTCAAGTCAAAAGAGGTTCTGGCTGAACTGCTATTACCCGTCCTTTCTGACGATTTGCCCAATGTGTCTTCCTGTGGTTCGGGGGTCACCGCTTGTACCTTTGCGCTCGCAGCGGAATGGGCGTTAGGAAGGAAAGTCACGGTTTACGATGGCTCCTGGAGTGAGTGGGGCAGTCATACTGCGTTACCCGTTGTGAAAGACTAGCTCAATGTTTGATGACGGCCCTCGCCAATGCGGGGGCTTTTTTATGTCTGAGATAAAGAAAGTCTTGGTTGTTGTCAGCGTGTAAATGAAACGGTGTAAAACTCGACATGTATTGCGTAATTTCCATGCAACAAAAATGAAAACTAAGATTGAAAGGTAGAAGGGATCAAACTTGAAATGGTATACAAGATGTAAGCAGATATTAATGGTTACAAAGTGTTAACAATATGATAAGAGTGGAGTCATGTTGTTGATTAGTATAAATGGAGCAGCAACGTGACGAATCAAATGGCTATGACGACAAACAATGTTTTACTCCCAGAGCGCATTCAGAAACTTGTACATGCCCTTTCAAATGGCGTTTACGAGAGGGAGAACACTATTCGTCTTTGTCTGCTTGCAGCACTCAGTGGTGAAAGTGTTTTTTTACTGGGGCCTCCGGGGATTGCGAAAAGCTACATCGCAAAACGCTTGATTGAAGCATTTGATGACAGCCAGTTTTTTGAGTACCTGATGACCCGCTTTTCAACGCCTGAAGAGGTGTTTGGTCCTCTTTCAATTCAGGAGCTCAAAGATAACGGTAAGTATGTCCGTTTAACAGAAGGCTATCTGCCCACCGCAGACGTGGTGTTTCTGGATGAGATCTGGAAAGCAGGCCCCGCGATTCTTAACACCTTATTGACGGTCGTTAACGAACGCGTTTTCCGCAACGGTAGTGAAGTACTGCCGGTTCCGATGCGCCTTTTGGTGACCGCGTCGAATGAGCTGCCTGAGCCAGATAGTGGCTTAGACGCGCTTTATGACCGTATGCTGGTACGCATTTTCGTCAACCGTATTCAGGAAAAGAGTAACTTCAAGCGTCTGCTGACGGGTGACAGCGGCGAGACTGAGATTTCCATCGGCAGTGATATTTCCATCAAAGCCCATGAATATGAACAATGGCAGCGTCAGATCGACAATGTTTCGCTGTCTGATGATGTGTTCGAGAAAATATACGCCCTGAAAATGCTTCTAGAGAGAGAAGCGGAAGAAGAAGGAAATAACTTCCCACCAGAAGAACTGTATATTTCTGATCGTCGTTGGAAAAAAGCGGTACGTTTGCTTAAAGCGAGTGCATTTTTTAACGGCCGACATGACGTCAATCCCGTCGATCTTTTACTCCTGCAGGAGTGCTTATGGCACAGCCCAGAATCACGCAATGTGGTCACGCAAGTGATGCGCCGTTTCGCTCAAGAGATTTGCTTTAACCAGCAAGAAGCGTTGGCGATTGCTGACGAGGCGAATGAAGACAGCCGGGAATTGGCAGAAGAAATCAAAGATGTACTCGGCCACACGGCAGAAACCGAACTTTCAATGCGAAAGGAAAAGAATCGGATTGATTTAGCTGGTGCGCGCCGCTATTCAGTCAACATGGCGAACAATCTGGTGAAGTTCGTGATGCTGGATTCTAATCCTTCTGTGTCTGAAAAAGAGAAGGGTGACAGCCGATGGGTGTATGTCGACGCCAATGAATTTGAAAAGAAAATTAAAAATGGTGCGTGTGACGTTTACGGTTACGTTAACAAAAACCCTAATCTCTGCATGTTGAAGTTTGATGTCGACGGCGAGCATCGTCTCGTGATCAAAGACATTGCAAACCGTCCTGTTCCTGTTGCCATTGCTGGTATCGACGACAATGACCCAAATACCTTTACTGAGTGGCAAACGCGCAATGAAGCTTCTATTGCTAAAATTGAAGAGGCCAAACACTTAATTCGGGTTGCCCGAACACAAATTAACGCTGCTTTACCTCATCACTTTGCCAACTCTGAATTACTCGAACTTTTGGCAAGCAGCATTACCGATGCGGAAGAAACGCTGCAGCGTCAAACCACCAAATTTGAGAAAGGCGCGTTCCGAACGCGCATGTTAACCGAGTACTTTGAGTAAGGAGGAACTGTGGTAAGTCCAGAAAGCCTCCATCTTGGCATGATGCTGGCGGAAACCGGCATGCTCGAGCACGCTGTCACTGAGGTGATGGCCAAGCCCCAACTTCTGGTGATGACAGAAGCCAGTCCGTCTGCGAAATCCGCGGTGCGTCAGCACATTCGCAAATGGCGTCACTCGGTTAAACGTCGTCTCAGCACAGATTGTATTACCAACGATCTGAAGCAAGAGATACAGCTTTATCAGAATGCTGTCTCTCTCTCTCAGCAAGACTTCACCACGAATGCGAAATCTATGATTAAAAAGCTCGAGGGTAAATCGAGCTTTTATCTCGAAGCGCGCCGTATGTTAGAGAAGAACATCGCGAAAGAAACACCGATGTTTCAGGCGTATTTTTGCAATAAGTGGTATGAACATCTGGCCAGTGCTATTCAAGATGCACAACAAAAAGAGCTGGAAGCACATAAGGATAAATTGCTGAAAGAGCTCTACCAGCGCATCGAAACCTACAAAACGCTGGAGAACGTTCAGGAGCATGGCACCATTGAAAAAGTTGGCCGCCTTTGGGATTTGGCATCTTCGAAGGTGACACAAACGGATGTAGAACTGCTCAAACGTTTTGTCGCATTTCTAAAAGAGAATAAAGATCTTCAGGAGATCGCAGAAAAGCTTGGTCGTATGGCGAATGACGTTGATGACCCTTCGTTACACCGTTCTCCGGCGGAAGAGCTGAAGCTGGTGGAGGAACCTGATGACAGCGTAGCTGATGATATTGTCGGCATTCACCAGAGCGATAACTTAGAGAAAATCGTCCCGAACGAAACCATTTATTTGGCTGAACCCGCGCTCGAAATCCTTTTCTACAAGCACTTTGCGGATAAACGTCTTTTGACTTATCGCATGCAAGGGATGCAACGCACCCTGCGAAAAGTGAAATCCTTCAAACCCGAAAGCAAACAGGTCGAGATAGAAAAGGGGCCTTTCCTGATTTGTGTGGATGCTTCCGGTTCTATGAGTGGCTTCCCTGAGCAGTGTGCAAAAGCCATGGCGTATGCGCTGATGCAAATAGCGGTTCAGGAAGACCGAGATTGCTCAGTGATGATTTTCTCAACAGACCACATCACCTATGAGTTGACGGGCGAAGATGGACTGAAAGAGGCACTGAACTTCTTATCTTATTCTTTCCACGGTGGGACGGATCTTGAACCTGTTTTAAATCATTCGATAGATCTGATGGGAAGAGATAAATATCGCAATGCTGATTTGGTTGTGATTTCGGATTTCATCGCCCCGGTACAGCCAAAAGAAGTACAGGATAAAGTGGACGCACTGAAACAGCAGCACAACCGCTTCCACGCCATCAATCTTTCCAAATATGGAAACCCTAAGTTGATGGAAATGTTCGATCACACTTGGGATTACCATCCGTCATTGATGGGGCGGTTGCTCAAACGCTTTTAGCGTTCTTGTCAAACGAAAGCACATAAAGAAAGCCCCGGAAATCCGGGGCTTTCTCTTTTGATTCTTTTGGATATCAGTTGGATTTCTCAGAAAACGCTAGCTTTAACCCCAAAGCGGCAAAGCTGCCAGCGAATAGCCTCTGTAATCCAACCGTTAGTCGCTCAGAGTTTATGATGTAATCGCGAACTAAAGCGGCGAGGGCGCCGTACACCAGAAAAACCACAAATGTCATTGCCATAAAGATGCTTCCCAATGCCAACATGTTGGTGGTTGAAGACACCGCTTGAGCGGGAACAAACTGTGGTAAGAATGCCATAAAGAAAATCGTAAGCTTCGGGTTGAGAATGTTCATCAGGCAACCTTTAATCGCCACACCCAACATGCTCATCGGCTCTTTTTCTTTGCTAAGCGACAAAGCACTGCTCGAACGCCACATAGTCCAGGCAAGGTAAAGCAGATAAGCCACTCCAATGTATTTCACTACCTGAAAAGCTAGCGCACTGGTGTGTAGAATGATGGCGAGGCCCGTGATACTGGCAAGCATGGAAGGAACAATACCCACAGTGCAGCCTAAAGACGCCCAGATGGTTGCCCTCGAGCCGAGGAACAGTCCGGTTGAAACGGTATAAAGCACACCAGTTCCAGGAATTAGCACAACAACTAAAGAGGTTATTAGAAACTCGAGGCTTACCATCATTTCCTTCCTTTCCATTTCGCCATTTGACTATGTCATCAATTGACTAAATTTATTAGTCGTAGATTTGAAACCCTGACCAATACTTCCGATTTAAAAGCAAAAGGGCAGTCGAAACTGCCCAATATGATAGGGTCGGGTTTCAACTGTCAGCTCAGAAGCAAACTATCGTCTGCAAGTTCTTCACCGCGAACTTTGCTGAACATTTCCAATAACTGAGGAACACCCATGTTGGCACGTTCTTCACCTTCGACATCCAGAACAATTTCACCTTGGTGAAGCATCACGGTGCGATCACCGCAGGCTAGGGCATCTTTCATCGAGTGCGTCACCATGAGCGCAGTCAAACCAAACTCTGTGATGACTTTCTTGGTCAGATCGATAACAAAGGCTGCCATTCGAGGATCAAGTGCCGCAGTGTGCTCGTCCAATAACAGTAATTTACTGTCAGACAACGTTGCCATCACCAGACTGACAGCCTGACGTTGACCACCTGAAAGAAGGCCTATGCTGTCGCTTAAACGATCTTCCAGCCCTAATCCCAGAATGGAAATGCGCTCTTTGAAGATTTCTCGGCGTTTGCCCGATAGGGCAAGACTCCATCCACGCATACTTCCGCGCTTGTAAGCCAAAGCCAGATTTTCTTCAATGGTCAAAGATGCGCAAGTACCGGCCAGTGGATCCTGAAACACACGGGCAGCCAGGGCGGCGCGTTGATGAACCTGCTGCTTTGTCACATCAGTACCATCAATGATCACGCGACCGCCGACCATAGGCGTTTCACCGGAAACTGCACCAAGCAGGGTGGATTTACCCGCACCATTCGAACCGATTATTGTAAGAAACTGGTTCTCTGGAACCGTTAGGGAGACACTGCGCAGAGCGCGGTTTTCCAGCACGGTACCTGGGTTGAAGGTGACTTGAATGTCTTTTAGCTCGATCATTTCACCGCTCCCGCTTCTTTCATCTTCTTGTTCTTCTGGTACTGCTGTTTGGCTTTAGGCGCGACCAGAGCGAGTGCCACGAGTACTGCGGTGACCAGGTTAAGGTCGGACGCTTCCAATCCGAACATCCCGGAGCTGAGCGCAAATGCGACGGCCAAACGGTAAAGAACCGAACCAAGAATAACGGCAACCACTGCCACCCAGACTTTTCGTCCTGGTAGCAAGGTTTGCCCGAGGATGACGGCTGCGAGGCCTACAACGATGGTACCAACACCTGAGGTGACATCAGCAAAACTATTGGTTTGGGCAAAAAGCGCACCTGAAAAGCCAACAAAACCGTTAGATAAGGCAAGACCAAAATAGGTATAAAACGCTGTGCTAGCGCCTTGTGCTTTTACCATGCGAGCATTGACACCAGTTGCCCTCAGTCCCAAGCCAAAATCGCTATTGAGAAGTCGAATAACAAGCCAGGCACTCAAAACAACCAGTACGAAGACCACCAGTGGTCGGGCATATACAGGGTCGATACCCATGTTTTCGAACGGTGTAAGAATGGTGTCTACGCCTAATAAGGCGATGTTTGGGCGTCCCATGATGCGGATGTTGATAGAGAACGCGGCGATCATCGTCAGGATACTGGCAAGCAGATTCAAGATGCCACATTTCACAGTAAGAAATGCGGTTATTAAGCCTGTCATAGAACTTGCGATGATAGCGGCAAAAGTGGAAATCCAAGGATCAACGCCCGAAACGATAAGCGTGGCTGCAACAGCAGCTCCCATCGGGAAGCTGCCATCTACAGTCAAATCCGGAAAATCCAAAACCCGGAAAGTCAGATATACGCCCAGAGCGACCAGGCCATAAACCAGACCTACTTCCAGCGTGCCAAAAAAGGCAATTGAGGTCATGTACTGCTCCTGACGTTATTATTTTTCTACTGTTGTTGCACGATCCAGCAATACTTGTGGCACTTCCAGACCCAGTTTTTGCGCGGCTTTCAGGTTAATCGCCAAGTCAGAACCTACTGCTACTTTTGCTGGCAGTGCAGATACTTGCTCGCCATTTAATAGAGCAGCAACGTAGTCGGCAGTTTGAACACCGATTTGGTAGTAATCAAAGCCCAGTGCTGCTACAGCGCCGTTAGGGATATATGAGGTTGCACCACCAATAACAGGCTTTTTCGCTTGATTCGCTGCACCAACAAGACCATCAATCGCACTCGCTACTGTGTTGTCAGTGGGTGCGTAGATAGCGTCTGCCTGAGAAGCGACAATTTGCGCAGCAGACTGAACGTCAGCACTCTTCAACGCAGTTCCTTCAACCACTTTCAGGCCTTGAGCATCGGCGGCTTCACGCAGAAGCTCAACCAATGCAACTGCATTCGCTTCACCTGGGTTATAAACCACGCCAATAGAAGTCATATTTGGAAGAAGCTCTTTTGCCAGTGCTACATGTTGAGCAACGGGTGAAAGGTCTGAAAGGCCAGTTACGTTAGCATTTGGCTTTTCCATGTCCTTGATGAGTTTCGCACCCACAGGGTCGGTAACAGCGGTGAATACGACAGGAATAGACTTGGTTGCAGCAACTAATGCTTGCGCAGAAGGAGTCGCAATACCAACCAACACGTCCGGCTTCTCACCAACAAATTGACGGGCAATCTGTACAGCGATCGCAGGGTTACCCTGCGCGGTTTGGTAAGCAAATTCTAAATTCTTACCTTCTTCATAGCCTTTGGCTTTTAGGCCATCCAACAGGCCTTGGCGGGTTGCATCGAGTGCTGGGTGTTCAACGATCTGAGAAACTGCGACTTTCGCAGTGTCGGCCATTGCTGTGAAAGGGGTAGATAAAAGTGTTGCGGCACAGCATGCCGAAAGAAGTAGTTTGGACACGTTCATATCATTCTCCGTGATGAAATGGCGATTGAGTGTTACACCCAATTTTTCCGCCAGTGTTAATCCATTGTTATATCCAAAATCTGATTCAAAATCAGGCACTAAAGTTGTGGATTAAGACGACTGTTTGAGTGGTTGCAGAGGTCTTATTTGCATATTTGTTGTTAAGTCTATGAATAAAATAGGAATTTAATCGCCAAGTAAACACTGCTTAAAGATTGTACGCACCTATTCATCAACTGATTATTGTTGTTCAAGTTAGCTACAGATCTCATTGATAAGTTATAAAGCAGTGAATGATATGTCACAATCACTTTACAGTAGTTGCCTGTGCTTTTTGTAAAAAAGTTTGATCTGCGTTGATCGTCTCTCGGTTTTTTACATTGTAAATCGAAAGGCCTAAAAGGAATGCGGAGATTCTGTGACACAGCGCTTTAGCACTTTTCGGTTTTGAAATGGCAGATCATGCTCTCATTTACCAACAGTGAAACGCCACTTATCGCCTTAAAAATCAGGTTTGTGGGTGATGCCTGAAAAGTAAACAATTTACTCTGCATTATTCTGTAACAAGATCTATCATTGTGGCGCGACAATTAGGCTCCCGACCTTTAATAACCTTAAGGGTAACAATAAATTCATATATATCAGGGAGTCATGATTTAGGGGCGTTGCGTCTGTGAGTGTATTGAACGAGCTCATGTAGCCCGGCAGTGCCCCTCGCGAAATTCATTTAAATTCGCTTGGAGGCACAAGGATGAAGTGTTTATTAGCGTTTGTGTTGCTGTTCTCCGGTAATGCATTCGCCGCCACAGGTAGTGGCAACCCCCTAGATTTAACCCAATCAGCCGTTGGTTACCTTTCTCTTCTCATTTTCGCCGCGGCTTATACGTTGGTCATGCTCGAAGAGCAACTCCACTTAAGAAAATCCAAGCCAGTATTACTGGCAGCAGGCCTTATTTGGCTGATGATTGGCTTTGTCTATTCAAATGCCGGTGAAATTGAGGTCGCACAAGGCGCGATTGAGCACAACTTACTCGAATACGCCGAGTTAATGCTGTTCTTGCTAGTGGCCATGACCTATATCTCTGCGATGGAAGAGCGCCGATTGTTTGATGGCCTGAAAGCCTGGATCGTTGGGAAAGGTTATGATCTTCGCCAGCTTTTCTGGATTACCGGCATCCTTTCTTTCTTTATATCTCCGATTGCAGATAACCTCACCACGGCACTATTGATGTGTACTGTGGTGTTGAAGATTGGTGGCGATAATCCAAGATTCATCAACTTAGCCTGTATTAATATCGTTGTAGCAGCTAACGCTGGTGGGGCTTTCAGCCCGTTTGGCGACATCACCACGCTGATGGTTTGGCAAGCGGGATTAGTGAGTTTCTCTGAATTCGGTGTGCTCTTTATCCCTTCTGTGGTCAACTACGTATTGCCAGCATTTATCATGTCTTTGTTTATACCGAAAGATAAACCAGACGTGGTAAATGAGTATGTCGAAATCAAACGCGGTGCGAAGCGTATTGTCGTTTTGTTCCTCTTTACCATAGTGACAGCAGTAGGGTTCCATGGTCTGGTACATTTCCCGCCAGTCATTGGCATGATGATGGGTTTGGCATACCTGCAATTCTTCGGATTCTACCTTCGCAAAACTCTGCCACGTTCGCTGGCGAGAAAACGCGCCGTTGCACAGGCAAAACAGGATGAAGCCGCACTTAAACGTCTTGGCTCAGTCATTCCTTTTGATGTGTTTCGCCGCGTCTCCCATGCGGAGTGGGATACATTGTTGTTCTTCTATGGCGTTGTAATGTGTGTAGGCGGTTTGAGTCTGATTGGGTATTTGGCGACGATTTCCAATGTCATGTACCTGCAGTGGGATCCCATCTGGGCGAATATTATTGTTGGTTTGCTATCGGCGATTGTTGATAACATCCCAGTGATGTTTGCTGTCCTAACGATGCAGCCGGATATGTCTATGGGTAACTGGTTGTTGGTGACACTAACTGCCGGTGTAGGTGGTAGCCTGTTATCCTTGGGATCAGCGGCTGGCGTTGCTTTGATGGGGCAGGCTAGAGGTAAGTACACTTTCTTTGGCCATTTGAAGTGGAGCCCCGTGATTATGCTGGGTTATGCAGCATCAATCATGTGTCATATAGTGCTTAATGAGTCGTTATTTTAACGATTTTTGGCTTTTCATAATGAAAGCGGCCTTAAGGCCGCTTTTTTGTTGAGCTAAGCTCATGGATTAAGCAAAATAGCGTCATTATGAATGGGTAACTTATTGGAAAGGCAATGATCTCGAAGTGGGCTGTACGTTTCTATCAAATGGCAGAGCTAGTAGGCTCTTGGAGTAAAGATCCCTCAACGCAGGTTGGTGCAGTCATTACCAAAGGCAATCGTATTGTCTCTGTCGGATTCAATGGTTATCCGCATGGCATTTCTGATAGTGCAGATACTGACGATCGTGAAATGAAGCTTCTTAAAACACTGCACGCAGAAGAAAATGCCATTCTCTTTGCAAAGCGGGATTTGGCTGACTGCGAAATTTGGGTAACGCATTTCCCTTGTCCGAATTGCGCTGCGAAGATTATCCAGACTGGCATCACGCAGGTTCACTGCCCGGAACAAACGGAAGACTTTCTTTCCCGTTGGGGAGAAAAAATTAAAGTTAGCGCAGATATGTTTAAACAAGCGGGTGTACAAGTGACTTGGCTACCGCTCGAAGCATTGAAAAACACTAACGCTAGCTAAGGTTGCGGCGATATAATCCGCGGCCAATGAAAGAAAGGCAGTATAAGGGCGCAACCATGGCCAAAACAGCACACGCACTCCACATTTTGGTTAAACACCAAAATCAGGCAGAAGATATCGTCAGCCAGTTGAAGAAAGGCGCAAAATTTCAGACGTTGGCAAAGAAATACTCTACTTGTCCGTCAGGTAAGAAGGGCGGCGATTTGGGCGAATTCAAACGCGGTCAAATGGTGCCTCAGTTCGACAAAGTGTGCTTTAACGCTGAAGTGCTTACGCCGCACATTGTGAAAACCCGCTTCGGTTGGCACGTGGTGAAGGTTCTTTACAGAACATAAGTCATATACTGATTGAGCAATAAAAAAGAGGTGACACTGTCACCTCTTTTTTATTCTGCTGCAAGTCTGAAATTACTTGGTGAAGATTTCGCGGAATTCGCGTTTCATCGCTGGTTTCAAGCGAGCTTGCTTCAGTTGCTTAACCAGGTCTTTTACACAGTTGTGTAGTAGTTTATCCAGCAAAACGGCTTTGTATTCTGCAGTTTGCTCTTCGTCCATGTCATCGAACTTCATGTCTTGGGTTTCTTGCATGAAATCCAGACCCGCGTAGCTTTGGCTCAGGCTAACCAGCGCGTGGAACTGCTCGAAGTTGTCCAGAATATTTTGTGCACTTGCAGGCATTGTATCCCAAGCTTCGCGAACAACACTCTCAGACGCTTCATGAATAGATGCCAGCATGGTGAACAGCTCGGCTGGTACTTGTTCATATTTGATCACTTGCTGCAGCTCCGCAGACAGATCTTCCAGCTTGACGGTTTCTTGCGTTTGATTTGCTTGTTCAGACATCTTGGTACTTCCGAAATAATATAATTTCGCGGATCGTATAATGTTGGCGAATGAAGTCAACAGTTGAAAGACAATAGGGCAGTCAACTGCTGATCATTGCATCAGAATGCGGATTTAAGCCGAAGCAGACGCTTTTTCCTGATTTGAAGCTGATTTCTCTGCTGAGTTTTTATCCTCGTTGACCACTTTGAGTGATGGCTCATCTTTCAGTTTGTTTTCGCCCATCAGGCAACCGCCTTTGGCAATGGTCAATTGCTCGCTTTGAATTTGGCCTTTCATTTTACCCGAGCTCAGGATGTTGACTTCGCGTGCAATACAGGTGCCTTCAACATAACCATTGATGGTGACGTGCTCTGCACGAATGTCGCCTTTAAAGTGGCCAGTAGAAGAGATAACGACGTTGCGTGCGTTGATAATGGTGCCTTCACCTTGGCCGTCAAACTGAATGTCACCTTCCAAGTCAAATTCACCGACTACACGGCACTCTTTAGCGATTAGTGACAAACATGGGCTAGATGTTGCCTTTTTTCCGAACATACCCATTACTTTCTCCTGTACTCCAAGTCGGCAAAATCTTTCACCTAAAACAACAATCGAACGATCTTATCTGAAAACTGATAAATCACGTGACAGAAAATTGTCTCTGTTGAGCCAAAATCACAGGAATAAGACAATTTTGCGGGTCAACATTCCATAAATTGACCAAAGTTCCGGCAGTTACCGCGCCAATATGGCAAATACTCGTATGTGCGGTTGCCGTGCTAGCACTAGATTGCTATAAACCGCTGCATAGGATTTAACTGAGGTATTCTCATGGCGATTGAACTCAACCCTTATGAAGCGCGAGTGATTGGATGTTTATTGGAAAAAGAAGTCACTACGCCGGATCTCTATCCATTGACCCTCAACAGCCTAACCACTGCCGCTAACCAGAAAAGTAACCGCGAACCAGTTTATGCGCTTAGCGAAGCGGAAGTACTAGATGCCGTGGAATCGCTCAAATCCAAACGACTGATCAGTGATTTGGAAGGTTTTGGTAGCCGAGTGACCAAATACCAACACAGATTCTGTAACACAGAATTCGGATCGCTCCAGTTTTCGGAGCAAGAGAAGGGTATCGTATGTGTGATGCTGCTGCGTGGTCCTCAAACCCCAGGTGAGCTTCGTACCCGAACAAATCGTTTGTGCGAATTCAGCGATGTGGGTCAGGTTGAATCAGTGTTAAGCGGCATGATTGAAAAGGGCTATGTTGCTCAATTGCCAAGAGAGCCTGGTAAACGCGAAAGCCGCTACGCACATCTCTTTGGAACAGAAGCTCCAACCGAGACGGTGACACCTTCATTCTCATCAGAACCGCAACAAGAAGGTCTCACTGAGCGTGTCGAAGCATTAGAAGCAGAAGTCGCTGAACTCAAAGCTTTGGTTAATCAACTCATGGACAACCAAGGCTAGAACATCTTTACGTCATGACTTTGACTCCTTCCAACGACGTGCCGCTCTGGCACGTCTATCTCATTCGTGCGCGTGATAACTCTTTGTATTGTGGTGTTACCACTGATGTTATGCGTCGATTTGATGAGCACCAGCAAAACGGCACAAAAACTGCAAAGTACTTGAGAGGCAAACAGCCTCTTACACTAGCCTGGTCGTATGAGGTAGGAACGAAACAACAGGCGATGTCGCTGGAGTGGTATATCAAGCGGCTGACAAAACGTGAAAAAGAACAACTTTGCAAAGAACCTGACCGTATACAGGTCTTATTGAACGACAAATTTTAGAGTGGGTATAACCATGGCACTTAAAGCAACGGTGTATAAAGCCTCAATCAATGTGGCTGACATGTCGAGAAATGTGTATCTCGATCATTCAGTAACGCTGGCGCAGCACCCGTCAGAAACTGAACAGCGCATGATGCTTCGTCTGCTTGCATGGACCATGTACGCCGATGAGCGTCTGCAATTTACAAAAGGATTGTGCGAAGACACAGAGCCGGAGCTGTGGATCAAAAACTACAGCGACGAGATTGAACTTTGGGTTGAACTTGGCTTGCCGGATGAAAAACGCCTGAAGAAAGCCTGTACGCAGGCAAAAGAAGTGGTGTTGTTCACTTATGACGACAATCCGGCCGCCGTTTGGAAAGCGAACATGTTGAACAAACTGTTCCCGTTCAAGAACCTGACCATTATCAACGTGATTGATGAAGTGTTGGATGCAGCCGCTGCGGCAAGTAGCCGCACGATGGCCATTCAGGCGACAATTGAAGATGGCCAGATTTGGTTCTCAGTAGGGGATTCGGTCATCGCGATTCAACCGGATGTCTGGAAAACTGCAGTGGCATAACCAGAATGCTTTGCAATTTGCGATAATAATGTCAATCAAGAAGCCGGGTATAAACGCCCGGCTCTTTGTTTCTTGAGCTCTGTCATCAGTTGTTCTGCGGTCATTGGCGCATAGTAGTAATGGCCCTGGGCAAAATTACAACCAATGTTTCTCAGTAGTTCCTGTTGATCGAGTGTTTCTACACCTTCCGCAACCACTTTCAATTGCAGTAAGTTCGCCATGCTGACCACTGCCTGACAAATGACCAAATCGTCTTTGGATTCGGGCAAATCTTTGATAAAGCCACGGTCAATCTTCACTGTGTTCACAGGGAAATGTTTCAAATAGGCCAGCGAGGAATAGCCGGTACCGAAATCGTCAATTGCCAGACTGATTCCCGAGGTGGTAAGTCGGTTGAGAATATGTTGGTTTCGTTCAAGGTTTTCAATGAAGACTTGCTCTGTCAGCTCAATCTGAACGCGGGAAGGTGGAATGTCGTATCGGGTAACGGAGCGAATGACATAGTCTGCCAGATAGCCATCCTGAAACTCGTGGCCAGAGACATTGATAGCAATACATTTTGGCGCACAGCGCTCATCGAGCATGTGCGAATAGTGTTTAAGCGCAGTATCAACGACCCAATGACCAAGCCGCTGCATCAGGCCAGTTTCTTCGGCAGTTTTGATGATGATGTCGGTGCTGATCGCCGCGCCACTTTTGGCTTCCCAACGCACTAAAGCCTCAACGCCGACAATCTGTCGCGTGCGAAGATCGACCTGTGGCTGAAAATAGAGCTCAAGCTCGTCGTTATTGATTGCCTTGCGGATCGCACGTTCCAGCTCTTTCTTGTGATTGAGCTGGTCTTGCATGGTTTGGTTGTAGGCGACAACTTTTCGGTTTCCAAGAGCTCGTGCTTTATTGGCGGCGGTATCTGCATGACGCACCATGTTTTCCGCACGAAGATCATCACTGTAGCGATAGGCGATTCCAATGGCACAACTGGTCAATATGTCGTTGTCTTCAATGTAGAACTCTTCTTCCAGGCACATTCTCAACTGGTTGGCCTGCATTTCCGCTTCCAGCTGGGACATGCCTGCGCAGGCAATCATAAATTGATCGTGGCCCGTGCGCGCAAGGATCGCGTGCGGGGGAAGCACCGTTTTAAAACGTTTAGCTGCCTCGAACACCAATTGG
This sequence comes from Grimontia indica, assembly GCF_000333895.2. Classification (GTDB taxonomy): domain Bacteria; phylum Pseudomonadota; class Gammaproteobacteria; order Enterobacterales; family Vibrionaceae; genus Enterovibrio; species Enterovibrio indicus. Next base: position 73,785 of record NZ_ANFM02000006.1, read on the forward strand.
TCTGCAACCAGATGACCGTACATATCATTGATCTCTCTTAACTTGTCGAGAGAAAGACACATTAAGACGATATCCTGCTCTGAGCTAAGTGCGCGGTCGAGATAGGTTTGCAGTGCAAATCGATTTGGCAGATGGGTTTGTGGGTCATGGTTCGCTGTGAACTGCAACTGAGCCTCGACTTCACGCCTTTGGATGATCTCTTTTTTCAATTTATAAACGGTTTTGGACTCTGCACGACGCCCGATAATGTTGACTTCCAAAAGGTACAGAGAAATGGCGACGAGCAATGTCACGATAATACCGGCAAGGAAAATCAGCATAGGCAGCGAGAAATAGACTTGGTCGAATTGTGGTCGTTGCCAAACTGTCAGTTGCCACTGCCCATTGAGTGCTGTGAGTTCAACCGTATCCATCATTGCGCCGCTAAAATCTGGCAGACTTCCAACAAACGGGGCGTTGCCGTCGCTCAACACGAGTTCTTGTTCAGGGCGGAGAAATTCCGTAGCAATAGCTTCGATCATCTGTTTAATGTTGTAGCTTGCGCCCAAATAACCAGCTACCCGTCCCTCAAAGAAAACGGGGTGGAGCATTTCAATAGCAATGGCACCGTTGGGGGCAACCTGAACTTCTGAAGTAGAAAGCTTTGATAAAACGGGCATGCTATTGAACCGGACGGAAGGAGCTATCTGCCAGGCACTTTCCATCCGTTTCGGTGTGAAATAAGCCGGGGATGTATAGAGGACTTCTTGGTTTTCATCTTGCCAGTAAACACCCGAGAAGAAGGGAAAGGTGCGCTCGATACCTGTGGTCGCACTCTGCCAGATATCCTCATTTACCTGACCTTTGTTTTGAAGGTTGTTGGCTAACCACACCAAAAAATAGGCTTCTTTTTGTAGGTTCACTTCAATGGCACGTTGTACGCGGTTGACTTCCACGCTCAACATTTGGTGTTGGAGATCTATCTGCCTAGAAAGGGCGCTTTTATACAAGGTAAAGGTAGAGATAAGGATTACAACGCAGACTACGACAATCCCAAGCAAAGAAAGGAACCTGGGGGCGTTGGCGTCAGAGGTTGTCACGTTTTCCGAAAGAGGTGGCACAGAAGGCAAGTTAAACCCTTACATATGAGTCATGTGTCTCTATAAAAAGTCTATGTCATATGCGTCAGATCGCAATGCGAAGTGGAAGAAAAATCCCAGAAATTCAGCAGGTCGCAGAACGGTGTCATTACATCGCCAACACATATTGTTTGGGATGTGATTTTTCAGACTGGTCTTCAATTTGGAAACAGGACAGCTAGCGCAGACTCAGCGATAGATGTCTTCTAGCTTGGGAAAGTGTCGAAGAAAGAAGATTAATCACGCTTAATGCTGATTTATGACTGAATAACTATATAGGTTTGAAATCATTCAAAAGTAATCAAACTGCAGATTAAAACATCGGTTTGACTCTATCTTCATGATAAACGACCAGTAATTTGAGAATTAGTAGTGTGGGTGCGTAGTGAAGGTAGACACTAAACGTGAAAGGATTAATTTTGAATTAGTCTCGTATTTTTACAAAGATCGTATTGCTATTTGTCCTATCCTTACTATCAATGATTTGGGATTCAACAGGAGCCTCAGTGGATTGGCTCAGAAAACACATTAAAGCGCTATCGGTTATTTTTGTGACTGTTCTTTTCGCTTACTTCTCGCAGTTTGCGGTTTCTAACTGGTTAGTGAAGAAAAAGATCAAGGAAGATATCTCCGTGCTCTCTGAACTCTACTCTGAGCTCTATCGTCAGAGTTTTGAGCAGATGCGGACGCTTGAAGAAAACTTGCTCTATCAGTGTGACAATGATGATGTCGAGTTGATGAGCGAGTCAAAGAATCAAAATCTCTTCATAGAGTATGTTGATCTGCACCTCCCCAGTGGCCGTTCTTGTTCGATCTACAACGTCGACAAGGCCGGACGTGAGTTGATGACCTTTTCCTCCGAGGAAGAGATCTTCTTTGACCGTGTGTCACTCATTTTGAGTGATCATCAATTTGAAGAGATGCGTCTTCAAAACAAGCAAGGTCTTCTACGATTCATTTTTCAGCAGCCAAGAAACTTCCTATCTAATTGTAACCGCTGCCTATATATGGTGGTAAGGGTAAATGGTCAGGAGATATCACTCTACCAACGAAACGATTTGCCTTATCGTCAGGTCTACAGCGGAGAGTTGGATGGTGACATCAATGTCAGTTTGTACATCAATGAAGATGGGGTTGAATATCTGGTCGGGGATCTTGTGATTCTGTTCGGCGCGCTGGTGATTTTGTTTGGGGTTTTGGTGGCTGTGGGTGTGGAACTCAACCAATCAGAACGCAAAGGACTCAGTGGTCTTCTCAATGAAGCTATCGAGTCAAATGCCCTCAAGCCTTTCTATCAGCCGATTGTTATGCCGGAAGGTAATGGCTATAGAATTGTCGGAGCAGAAGTGCTGGTTCGCTGGCAGGCTAGCCACGGTGAATTTATTCCGCCGGATACCTTTATCCCGCTTGCGGAACAAAACGGGGCAATAGACAGGATTACCGACCAACTGATTGATAACGTATTGGCCCACCTCAATGACATTCGAGTGCCGGAAGGGTTCTTTGTCAGTGTTAACGTATCTCCAAGTTATCTGGAGAAGTTTGATACTGCGGACAAAATCCTTAGCAAAATTGAAGAAGCAGGTTTGGACCCTCATCTGCTATCGCTTGAAATTACTGAGCGGACAAAGTTTGGCGATCTTAACAAGGCTGCAGTCTGTATAGAAGCGCTGACAGATAGAGGGATCTCTATCAAACTGGATGACTGTGGTACGGGCTATGGCGCTTTTTCCTACCTTCATGTGCTTAACATCGACACCATTAAGATTGATCGTATGTTCGTCGATGGTATTGGCATGGAAGACTTTAAGAACACCATTCTTGATTCCATTCTCGCGTTTGCACGTGAATCTAAGCTCCACGTAGTCGCAGAGGGTGTGGAAACCAAAGTGCAGGCTGACTACCTGATTAAATCTGGGGTCGAAATGCTTCAAGGTTCTTATTTCGGTGACCCTGTGCCTTTCGAGGTTTTCCGAAAGCTGGTAGATAGCGACGAACTCCTTGACGCCTCAAACATGGCCATTCAGTAGCTATTACCCAAAATGCCTGAACCCTCTCTTCCATCAGGTTTTTTGGGTAAATGATCACACAATTTAGCAAGGTGTGAACTCCATCAATATATTTCCTGCCTAGTGATAGAATAATCAATTAGATCAATTTGTTATCTTTTCGTAAATCAGTCCACTAATGACTAGACTTGAAATGATCTTCTTAGAAAAACGTTCATTTTATTGACCTCTGACAGATTGGTTTGAGGGGAGAGAAACTCTTTAGGGTTTATGCACTCAAAGAGTCACACAGAGTTTTGGGAAGTGTTTATATGTTTAAATCTTTTTTTCTGGATAGACGCTGGTTTCACTGGTCGATTTTAGGCTCCGCGCTCATTCTTTACGTGACCTGGTACAAAGTAGAGTTGGATGTTCAGATAAATGAATGGTTCGGTTCCTTCTACAACCTGATTCAAAAAGCGCTCTCTGAGCCAAATACCGTCGAGTTTGACGAATTCCTTTCCTCATGCCTCGAGTTCTTGACCATAGCGACCATCTACGTTGTTGTAGCCGTGATTCTTGAATTCTTTATTCGCCACTACGTTTTTCGATGGCGAACCGCGATGAATGACTATTACGTTTCACACTGGAGCAAAATTCGCCACATCGAAGGGGCATCTCAACGTATTCAGGAAGACACGATGCGATTTGCCCGCATCATGGAGTCTCTGGGCGTGAGCTTTATGCGTTCTGTGATGACCCTGTTTGCCTTCCTGCCGATTCTTTGGGTGTTAAGTGAAAATATCACTGAGCTGCCTTGGATTGGCGAAGTGTCCCGCTCGCTGGTATATATCGCCATCTGTTCTGCACTGTTCGGTACTGTGCTTCTGGCCGTTGTGGGCATCAAGCTGCCGGGATTAGAGTTTAAAAACCAGAAAGTCGAAGCGGCCTACCGGAAGGAGTTGGTTTATGGCGAAGACCACGAAGATCGTGCAGAGCCGGAATCGCTGAAAGAACTGTTTCTTAACGTGAGACGAAACTATTTCAATCTCTACCGCCATTACCTCTACTTCGATATTGCTAAATGGTCGTATCTACAGGGAACCGTGATTGTTCCGTACATTGCACTGGGGCCAACCATTGTGTCAGGTGCTGTCACTCTGGGGGTTCTTCAGCAAATTATCCGTGCATTTGGCAAGGTTGAGGATTCTTTCCAGTTCCTGGTGAACTCTTGGTCAACCATTGTTGAGCTAATGTCTATTTACAAGCGCCTTAAAGGCTTTGAAGAGCAGATCGATTTAGCAATTGAAGCCGAACAGTCCGCTGCGACCGATTAACCTTTGAAAACTGCGAACTGAAACGCCTCTCCTGACCAAGGAGGGGCGTTTTTTATTGCATGGCGCAAATTTATCACCTTGTACATAAAAAAATAATTGTACAAGAGTGATCCTTTCTTATCCTTAAGTTGTACAAACATAAAAATATGTATAACTAAGGAACAGCGTTATGACGATCAAACTGGGAGTGAGTGCTTGTGTTATTGGCGATCAAGTTCGTTTCGACAGTGGGCATAAGCGGAGTCATTTTGTGGCAAGCGAACTCGAACCCTTTGTAGAGTTTGTTCCTGTCTGCCCTGAAGTTGGCATTGGTCTGCCAGTGCCAAGGCCTACCATTCGTCTGTTGGATCGCGGTGAACCTATCGGTGTGCGCTTGGTGGAAACCAAAGATGCAGATGCTGACCATACAGCGAAGATGGTAGATTTCAGCAAGAAAAAAGCCGAACACCTCGCGGGGATGGAGCTGTGCGGTTACGTTGTTTGTGCAAAATCCCCAACCTGTGGCATGGAACGCGTCAAGGTATACCGTGAGAATGGTTATGTGGCTTCTGAAAAGATTGGGGTAGGGCTTTACACCCAACAATTGATAGAACGCATGCCTTGGTTGCCTATCGAGGAAGATGGTCGACTTAATGACCCTGTGCTTCGTGAAAACTTTGTTTTCCGCATCTTTGCCCTTCGGGACTTCTACGACTCGATGGCTGATGGACTCTCCCGCCGAGCAATTGTTGAATTCCATTCACGCTACAAACTGGTTTTGATGGCGCACTCGCCATCCGCCTACAAAGAACTGGGCAAGTTCGTCGCAGACATTGCCAACCACGATATTAATGATTTTTACGCTGAATACCGAACCCGCTTTATGCAAGCTATTACGCAACGTGCGACGCGCAAGAACAACACCAATGTGTTGATGCACCTGCAAGGTTATTTCAAACGCGCACTCGACAAGCAACAGAAAGCGGAACTGGCGGATCTCATTCATGCGTACCGCAGAGGCACCATGCCGTTGCTGGCGCCTCTTACTCTCATTAATCACCACTTGAACCAAAATCCGGATCCTTATCTGGCTCAACAGAGCTACCTGAATCCCTATCCGGATAGCTTGAGATTACGTTATGGACTCTAAAAAGAAATTGTTGTCTATCGGCGAAGTGTCTGAGCGTACCGGGGTGAATTCCGTCACCCTTCGTGCCTGGCAGCGTCGCTATGGCTTGGTCACCCCGCAACGCACCCCAAAAGGGCATCGCCTTTACTCTGAGCAGGATGTTCAACACATTCAGGAGATTTTGTCCTGGTTAGACAAAGGGGTACCAGTCAGCCAAGTGAAAGAGTTACTTGGGATAAACCAGAACCATGCCGAGAACGTCCAAAATTTGCCGGAATGGGATACGTTAAAAAATCTGGTGACCAATTTCGAAGTGAAAGCGTTGGAAGCCAGGCTTTATGAGCTCACCAAAAACTACCCCATTCAGGTATTGGAATCGAAGTTGTTCGAACCGTTAACCGATTGGTTTGACAAACAAACCTCTGAAGCCGGTGCCTTGTGCGCACAGATATGGCGTGCGCAACTGAACAACGTACTGGTTCACTGCTTGCATATGAACAAGAAAGTGAAGGGCAAACAGAAGTGTTGGATTGTCAGTGTTACGCGGGACCAAAGCTTCCGCTTTTACCTGAAAGCGCTGACGCTACAGTCTAAGGGTTACACTGTCACTACTCTTGGTGGTGTGGGTGCAGGGTTGTCCATTCTCGGAAAAAGCATGGTGGATAAAGGGGTTTCACGGTTTGTTATTCATTCCGATCAGGCCTTTACGCCCGCGATGAAAAGGGAAATTGCCGAATTAATGATGTCGGCTGATCTCCAGGTAGAAGTATCCGGTGAATGCACCAAGATTCACCCTGAACTCGCAATGGCAAGCATGGGCTTGGCCAATAGACCACATAACAGCATGTAGAGGGAGCGTAAGGATGAAGCTGGTTTGGTTTAGGAGAGACCTCCGAATAAAGGACAACATCGCGTTGACCGAGGCCTGCCGCAGTGGTGAGCCTGTGATTGCCATATACTATGAAACGCCAATTCAGTGGCGTTCGCATCGCCTGGCTCCTATCCAGGCAGATTTAATCCGTCGGCGTTTAGTGGTGCTTCAACAGGAATTAGAAGCGCTGAATATCCCTTTGTTAGTGCGTTCGGTAGATAGCTATAAAGACATCAATTACTCCCTAGCGCAGTTGTGCCAGCAGTATCAAATTGCCGATATCTATTGCACGAGGGATTACGAATCCGACGAAGTCGATCGTGACAACTCTATTGCAGGTATGCTCAGCCTGACAGGAACCCAGCTTCACCGCTTCGATTATAAATGCATCTTTGCTCCTGGCACGGTCACCAACGGTGCTGGCAACACCTATCGTGTATTTACCCCGTTCAAGAAGGCGTGGATTGCTAAAGCAAGAGGGGAAAACATAGCACCACTGAGTGCGCCAGAACCGGTGCAAACAAATGCGCTGACGTCCTCGCTTCTACGTCAGCCTTGTAATGTGTCTTTCAGGTATCCGCAAAGAGATTCTGTAGGCTGGCCGATTGATGATAGTGCCATCATTCAGCGTTTACGAGACTTCTGCCGCTATCGTGTGGATCAGTATGACACCACACGAGATTTCCCTGCTGTTCCTGCTACCAGTCAGCTGTCTCCATACCTTGCGATTGGCGCACTATCGCCACGTCAATGCTTAGCACGATTGCTGGTGGAAGAGCAGAGCTGTTTTGATAAGGACTCAGGGGGCGCCAATGTTTGGCTGTCAGAATTGGTGTGGCGGGAGTTCTATCAGCACATCATTGCTGCATACACCGATATCAGTAAAGGCAAAGCGTTCCTCGATTGGACCGAAACCATCGAATGGAACCGCGATGAACTGCTGTTTGAACGATGGAAACAAGGCCGCACGGGTTTCCCTATTGTGGATGCCGCTATGCGCCAACTCAAAGACACAGGATGGATGCATAACCGCCTTCGTATGATCGTGGCGAGCTTCCTGGTTAAAGATCTTCATATAGATTGGCGTTGGGGTGAGCAGTATTTCATGTCCAAGCTGATTGATGGCGATTTTGCCGCAAATAACGGCGGTTGGCAGTGGTCTGCATCAGTAGGCACCGATGCCCAACCTTATTTTCGTGTGTTTAATCCCACTGCTCAAAGCAAGAAATTTGATCCTAATGTGCGTTTCATACGTAGATGGTTGAAAGAACTAGAGTCTGTTCCAGACAAGTCGCTTCACGAACCCCATGTTTGGGCAGAGAAAAATGGTATTGAGCTCTCCTATCCGAAGCCGGTCGTTGACCACAAATTGGCAAGAGAGAGAGCCATACAAATGTTCGAGATGGCGAAGAGCTATCAGAACACGCACAGGGCAGAATCATGATGCAAACAGCAGCCACATCACAAAGCGACACGTTAGACAGATTCATCTCTGTCTACACATCGTTGCGCAAGGACAATCTGAACTCTTTGGATGAGATTTATAGCGAAGATGTTGTGTTTGAAGACCCCGCTCACCGCATCGAGGGGTACGGCAATCTTTCACGGTATTTCGAATCCATGTACACCAATGTCACTGACTGTCGATTTGATATTCATGACCATGCCGTAAATGGTGACGTCGCTTTCATCAGCTGGACTATGACGTTATCTCACCCAAAGCTGGAAGGCGGTGCTGAGCGCGCAGTGAAAGGATGCACGCGGCTGGTATTGAAAGAAGGGCGTGTGGTTGTGCACCGCGACTATTTCGATTTGGGTGAAATGCTTTACGAAGCGCTACCTGTACTTGGCTCTGCTGTCAAAATGATCAAAAAGAGACTGGGCCAATGAAACGTGTACTCATTACAGGGGCAACATCAGGCATTGGTTTGCAACTCGCGAAAGATTACTCCGCTGATGGCTGGGATGTAACAGCATGTGGCAGAAACGTGATTGCTTTGCTTTCCTGGTCGAAAGGGTGTGACAACGTCACTGTTTTGAGTTTTGACGCCACAGACTCCGAGGCCACTAAACAGGCGTTAATGCAAAACGAAACGCCTTTTGACCTCATTATTCTGAATGCCGGAACCTGCGAGTACATTGACCACGGCGAAATTGACGTGACGCTGTTTAGACGCGTTTTCGATATCAACCTATTTGGCGTGTTGAACTGTATAGAAGCGCTTCAGAGTAGGTTTCAACAAGGTACCCATTTAGCTCTGATGGGCTCAACCGCTGCGTATCTTGGTCTTCCCAGAGCGGAAGCATACGGCGCATCTAAAGCGGCAATTTCCTATTTGGCTCGCTCTTTATCTGTGGACTTAGAGAATAAAGGGGTGACGGTGTCACTTATCTCTCCGGGTTTTGTGAAAACACCGCTCACCGATAAAAACGACTTCGCTATGCCGATGCTGGTGACGCCTGAAGAAGCATCAGAATCCATTCGTCATGGGCTGGCTAAAAAGAAAGTAGAAGTGCACTTTCCTAAGAAGTTCAGCTACTTCCTAAAATTTCTATCTTCACTGCCAATGGCAATGCAACTCGCGCTGGTAAGAAAAATAACAAGGAAAGCATAATGAAAATTGCAATTATCGGCTCAGGCATTTCTGGCCTGACGTGTGCGCACTACCTGCATAAAGAACATGACGTCACGCTGTTTGAATACAACGACTACATTGGCGGGCACACCGCAACAGTAGATGTCGAAGTCGCCAGCGGTCAGTACGCTATTGATACCGGCTTTATCGTTTTTAACGATCGTACCTACCCAAATTTTCAGCGCCTGATGGCCGATATCGGCGTTGGTGCGCAAGAAACCGAAATGAGCTTCAGCGTCCACAATGACGATAATGGCCTCGAATACAACGGCCATAGTGTCGCTTCACTATTTGCTCAGAAACGTAATCTTTTTAACCCGCAGTTCTACAAGTTCATCTCTGAAATTCTACGGTTCAACAGAGAGGCGCGTGAAGCCTATGCGGTATCGACCCATGGTGATCCGCTGATTGAGCAGACGCTGGGAGACTTTCTGACCCGTCGCAAATTCAGTGAGTACTTTTGCCAGAATTACATCCTGCCAATGGGTGCGGCGATCTGGTCATCGACGCTGTCTGACATGCGAGCTTTCCCACTGAAGTTTTTCCTTCGTTTTTTTGCCAACCACGGCTTGCTGGAAGTGGCAAACCGTCCGCAGTGGTATGTCATCCCAGGTGGCTCGCGCGAGTACGTTCGTAAGATGGTACCTGCTTTTGAAGAAAGCATTCGTCTCAATGCCCGCGTAAAACAGGTTATTCGATACCCTGATCATGTCGTTGTTGAGTCAGAAAAGGGCGAAGAGTACTTCGATAAAGTCATTTTCGCCTGCCACAGTGATCAGGCGCTTGCACTTCTGGCTGACCCAAGCAAATACGAAAAAGAGGTGCTTGGAGACATCGATTACCAGGACAATGATGTTGTTCTGCATACCGATGAAAAAATGCTGCCAGAGCGTAAAGCTGCATGGGCGAGCTGGAACTATCATCTCGGCAAGAATGACGGACGCGAATCCCGAGCCGCTGCGCTGACCTACAACATGAATATCCTTCAGGGCATCAAGTCTCCTGAAACCTTCTGCGTGACGCTCAACCAAACCGATCACATCGACGAATCCAAGATCCTGAGAAAGTTCGTATACGCTCATCCGGTGTTTGACCAGAAATGTATCGCGGCACAGAAAAAACGCGAATTAGTTTCCGGTGTAAATAACACCTGGTTCTGCGGCGCATACTGGTACAACGGATTCCATGAAGATGGCGTTCGAAGTGCACTCGACGTTGTGGCAGGCATTAACATCAATGTTGAGCCAATGCCACTTCGGAGTGCGTCATGAGTGGTGATTCTCTCAGCGGCCTATTCGTCGGCAGTGTTCGTCACCGCCGATTTACGCCGGTAGAGCATGTATTTTCGTACCCGATGTTTATGCCCATGATTGATTTGGATGAAGTCGACTCGCTCACTAAATCGGTCAGAGGGTTCACAACCAAAAAATGGGGAATGGCGTCGTTTCACAGGCCTGACTACATGGAAGGTCGGGAGGATACGAAGAAAGCGGTTCAAGACAAAATCTACACGCTGACGGGGAAACGCTACAACGGTAAGGTATTAGCGCTTTGCCATCTACGATACTTCGGCTTGTATTTCAGCCCAGTGAATTTCTATTACGTCTATGACGAGGAAGATCGCTGGACTTATATGCTAGCTGAAGTCAGCAATACGCCGTGGAACCAGCGTCATTACTACGCGGTGCCTGCGGGTAGACATTGGGAGAACAATAAGGCATTTCACGTCTCTCCCTTTAACCCGATAGATCAAAAGTACGTTTGGAAGCTGCGTCCTGTTGGTAAAACAGCCTTTGTTCATCTCGAAACACATCGGGAAGGACGGGAGTTTGACGCCACACTTGCCATGTCGAAGAAGCCATTCACTTCGTCTGAGCTCACCAAACTTATCGCAAAAACGCCCGTGATGACGATAAAGGTCGTGTTTTCGATCTATTGGCAAGCGCTAAAACTCTGGATAAAAGGCGCGCCGTTTTACGGACATCCTGAACAGGCAAAGGAGTAATTATGTATTCAAGCAATATCGAATCATCAGCCTGGCCAGTCACGAAGAAGGATACCTTCGCAAGAAGCATGTTGGTTTCCACGTTTGGCTACCTTGAAGGCGCTTCATTGACACTGGTCGATTTCGACGGGCAGACTCAAAAGCTGGGTGATCCTAATGCTGATCTTCATGCTGAAGTGATTATCCGCCACCCAGGATTTTACCGTCGTGTGCTGACAGGCGGCAGCATTGGCGCGGCTGAGGCATATATCGACGGTTGGTGGGATTCTCCCGATTTAACTGCTGTCATCCGTGCTGTGTGCAGAAACCTGCCGGCATTGGATCGACTCGAAAGCAAAGTGGGTTGGATTGCCAACATTGCAACCAAATTTGCGCACTGGAAAAACCGCAATACAAAAGAGAATTCGCGCTCCAATATCTCTGCGCATTACGATTTGGGCAACGATCTATATGAACGTTTCCTTGATCAGGAAATGCTTTATTCCAGCGGTATTTATGAAAGCGACACCGATACGCTCGAACGTGCGCAGTTCCTCAAAATGGATCGTTTGTGCCGACAGCTTAAACTGACGCCTTCTGACCACCTTTTAGAAATTGGCACCGGCTGGGGCGGTATGGCCATTCACGCGGCTAAACACTACGGTTGCCGCGTGACGACAACGACGATTTCCAACGAGCAATATGATTGGGCGAAAAGTCGCGTCGAGCAAGAAGGCCTAAGCGATAGGATCACGCTTCTAAAAGAAGATTATCGTGATTTGGAAGGACAGTACGACAAGCTTGTTTCTATTGAAATGATCGAAGCGGTAGGCAAACAGTTCCTGACGACCTACATCAAGAAGTGTGAATCTCTGTTAAAGCCAAACGGCCTGATGGCCATTCAGGCTATCACCATTGCTGACCAACGTTACGAGCACTACAGCAGCAATGTGGACTTTATTCAAAAACACATTTTCCCTGGTGGGTTCCTGCCTTCCGTTAGCGTGTTGCTGGACCAATTTACCCGTCAGAGTGACCTTGTGGTGCGTGACCTGAAGGACATTGGCCTGGATTATGCCAAGACCCTTGAAGAGTGGCACCAGCGCTTCAATGACAACCTGACGGAGCTCGCCGAATTGGGCTATGACGAGCGTTTCGCCCGTTTGTGGCGTTATTACTTCTGTTACTGCGAAGGCGGATTCAGAGAGCGTACCATCAGCACTGTCCAGCTGGTGCTAAGCCGTCCTGATTGGCGCGAGTAGTTCTGATGTAAGTAAGGAGGAAGTATGCGAGTTGTCTTGATATCACTGGCGTTCAATGCTTACTGGTTCGCTGCTGTGCTGGGTCAAAACAGCATGCTTCCTTTCCTAGTGCTTGCCCTTATCGGTGCTGTGTTGCTCGATAGAGGCGTGTTGTTTGCGACACCGCTTTTTACGCTGATCGGTGTGGCAGGCGACAGCGTATTAACCCACTTACAAGTGTTGAATTTCGACACCTCCTACATGCCTTTATGGCTTGGGTTCCTCTGGGCAGGATTTGGAACGTACATCTGGCTGGTTCGTGATTGGCTGATGGAAAAGCCGCTCTGGCTACTAGCCATTGTTGGTGCTGTCGGCGGTGCAGGGAGCTACTTAGGAGGAGAGCGCCTTGGCGCGGTTGAGTTCTCTATGACGCTTGTAAACACTGCCCTTGTCCTTGCTGCTGCTTGGTTCATCTACAGTGTTGTTTTCCTTGTCATCTTAAAACGTCTTTCAGGGAAGGGGGAGGCATGTTCAAAATCACATCTTTCCATGGCGGAAAAGTCGCTGGCCGAAAAAGAATAGCGGCACTTTTTTCTGCGTTCGTCATAGCGTTCACGCTGTCTGCACCAATCACAGCCAGCCCCACTGGTATGCAAACCTCAGAAGATTGGGCTTGGTGGAAACCTGTTGGCGCGGCATCTCTGACTTGGGGATTCTGGAAAATCTATGACAGCGAACTCCGCACGCCAAGTGGTCGGTTCGAACCCGCCAATGGTGATCCGCTAGCGCTTGTTATTACATATAGCCGCGACATCGATGCGGACGATCTTCTCGAAGCAACAGTAGAACAGTGGGAACACCTTGGATTCAGTCAACAGCAGATTGAAGCATGGTTGCCGAACATGGAGGGCGTCTGGCCGAACGTCAAAGAGGGGGACAGACTGATCTATGTGCTTTCTCAGGACAAAGGCCAGTTTTTCTATCAACCCAAACAAGGAAAAGCTGAGCCAACAGGCACCTTGAACAATGCCAATCTCGCCAACGCATTTTCCGCCATTTGGCTATCACCAGCCACTGCCTACCCATCACTTCGTCTTGCTTTAATTGGAGGAAACACTGAGTGAAAAAACTCATCGCTGCTTTTGCATTGATCACCGCATTGGTTGGTTGTTCCGCGTCTTTAGAAGATTACAAAGCGACGAGTCCTGCCTTTAACCTGTTTGAGTATTTTGAAGGAGAGACCTTGGCTTGGGGAATGGTGCAGGATTATACCGGCAAGCAAACCCGTCGTTTTGAAGTCAGCATTGTCGGCACCGTTGAAGGCAACAAGATCACCTTGGATGAAGACTTTATTTTTGATGATGGTGAAAAACAAAAACGGATATGGGCTATCACTCGGCTCGAAGACGGCAGCTACGAAGGCACGGCGGGTGATGTTGTGGGAATCGCCACGGGAAGTGAATCTGGCAATGCCCTGAACTGGGTTTACGATCTCAGTGTGGAAGTCGGCGACAGTACTTATGTGCTGACACTCGACGACTGGCTTTACCGTCAGGACGAAAAGCGAGCTTTCAACCTAACCTCAATGAAGAAGTTTGGTATTGAGGTAGGAAGGATCTCCATTTTCTTCGAGAAGCAGGATTAACCTGCTCCCCGCGCCATACTCACCACCCGCTGCACAATCCATCTCAGAAGCAGCGGGATATCATCTTCCAAATGTTCCTCCGTATATTCGATGATGGCTAATGCAGCATCGGGTTTGGCGTACTTTTTCAATGCACGCGCAATGATTTTCTTAGGAGCAATGTAGGTATTACCCTCAATGTGCGCCATTTCCCGGAACAGCGGTTCGTATCCGTGGTTAAACAGGTAATGTTCGATGTCTCTGTCTGGAAGCACAGTCAGTCGGTGCTTTTCCTTTTCCCCGTCTAGTTTGCTCCGCGCGGTGTGGGCATATTTTTGGCCTGCCATGTCACCGTCTGCAATCACATGCCATTCCATGCCCAAAGCAATCGCAAGTTTGATAAGGGGTTTCAAGCCACTCTGTGCAAACTCTATCAGTTGGACACCTTCCGCCGCTAAGTCGTAGCCTTGAATGCGTGCCATCTCATTGAACAGCCAAACTTCTGTTTCACCTTCTACCAGAAGCCAACATCGAGCGAATAGTGCGCTTGGGCGGTGAAACCGGACATGAAAAGACACTCTACGTTCTTCGTCTTTGCTTAAACGATTCGGTGGTACTTGATGGGATTCTGTTTGTGTCGCGCCACGTTCCAAACGTCGAATACTGTTAAGTGGCACTGCAGACAGTAAATCACCACTGTTGGTGGTCAGGATTTTCTGCATTGGCATGATGCTGATAAGTCGCCACGCCTGATTAAGCAGGGTTGGATGTAGTCGGCTTTCCGGATCTTCGAAGATCACAATAGGACGGGCGTTGGCTTTGAGTTGTTTGGGCCCACGGGCACGAACAAAAGTACTTAGCAAGCCCATCAACAAAAGACGGCTGTGATTAGAGGTGTTATTCGCCACCATCTCGAGTGGATGCACGTAATTTGCACGCATGTTCAGGTGTCTGGAAGGTTCGATTTCCGCAGGTGAACGGTTGTGGCTGTCAAACGCAAAGTAATGGTCGAGCAAAGTTCTCATGGCCTTCAATCCGCTGCGGACTTCGCCTTTATTCACGTGACCGGGTTTCTGCTGCAGTCGTTTAACCGTATTTTCCAGCCGTTTTTCCAGCCTGGTTTTGTTGCCATTCAAATCAAGGTCGCTGTCGCGTAAACGACGTGCATCCTGAATACGGATAATAGGATGCAAAAGAATCAGCTTACGGGCGAGTGCTTCACTGTTTGGGGTCTCAATGACCTTTCCTTGCTCGTCGAGAAAGTCGCGGGAAATGGTGATCTTGCCGTCAACGTGAAGCGCATTGATGTGGAAGTCTAGCCGCCGAAGTCCGTTGTCGTCACTACCGTTCCATACTTCATTGAACTGGCGGTAGCGGCGTGCTCTATGTTCACCGGAAAAGGTCTCAATCCAACGAAAAATGATCTGGATTTGGTTGGTTTGCGCGTTGCCAAGCGTATGGTCAATATGGAAATCAGAGCGGACAAATTCGTAATGCTCACCTGATGAGGGTAAACAAAGGGAAAGAGCGTCTAAGAGTGAACTTTTACCCCAAGCATTTTCGCCGATGAGCACGGTAAGCTCATCAAGACTTAAAGACAGGCGGCGAATGCCTCTGAAACCAGAAATCTCAATGCGGTCTAACTTCATAATCACCTCTTTATTAAGCCTAAGACACATAACGAGCGAGTGGAGGTGTGTATTTCACGGTTTTACTGATGTAGAAGATTTTTCTGTTTTCTATCAGCTGATTGTGACACATTTGAAATAGTCATAATTTTTGGTGTATCCCGAAACGAATACAAAATGGCTCTTATCGGGTCATATAAAGACCTAAGCCCGAAACAACATCAAAAATGGCTTTGGAACTAGAACAAGGAACGAATTAACCCATGCTATCTTTCGAAGCTCTTCAAGTACTGGATGCAATCGACCGCAAGGGAAGCTTTGCGGCTGCAGCTGACTCTCTTAATCGCGCGCCTTCCTCTTTAAGTTATCAGGTTCAAAAGCTCGAACAGGAGCTGGATTTGGTGATTTTCGACCGCTCCGGTCACAAAGCGATTTTCACCGATGCAGGGAAATTGCTGCTTGAAAGAGGCAGGATCCTGATGAATGCCGCCGATGAATTGGTGGCGGATGCTAAGTCTCTGGCTCATGGTTGGGAGTTGGATATCACCATTGCTTTTGATGGTTTGCTCACTGCGAGACACTTTTTCCCGCTGGTGGATAAGTTGGGTAGAGAGGCCAGCACGCGTGTTCGTTTGCAGGAAGAAATCCTCGCTGGCGCCTGGGAATCTCTGGAAGAGGACCGCACGGATATTCTCATTAGCCCAAAACCGCCTGCTGCGCCTCCAGGTATTAAAATGCAGGAAATCGGCTTTTCAGATGGCTATTGGGTAGC
Organism: Grimontia indica; assembly: GCF_000333895.2. Classification (GTDB taxonomy): domain Bacteria; phylum Pseudomonadota; class Gammaproteobacteria; order Enterobacterales; family Vibrionaceae; genus Enterovibrio; species Enterovibrio indicus. The sequence continues at coordinate 90,092 of NZ_ANFM02000006.1, forward strand.
GGCAGCGAATCATCCTATTCACCGTCATTCCAATCCGTATGATGCGGATGTTCGTCGTCTTTATCGCAGCATTTCGGTTGCTGATTCTGCGCGAAATGCCAAGACGTATACCTTCAATATTCTGGATGAACAACCACGCCTAACGGTTTCTTCGATGACAGAGAAATACCACGCTATTCTGGACGGTTATGGTATCGGAACCATGCCAGACTGGTGGGTGAATAAAGATATTGAAGAAGGGCGCTTAAAAGTCATCAAAGGCAGCGAGCCTTACAAGCTCTATTGGGTAATGGCTTGGAAGCGCAACCGTATGGGGAATGCGAAGAGCTGGATGATCCGCGAAATTCCGCGATTACTAAAAGTGATTCAGCCAATCCCGTCAGAGAAAGTAGGATAAACAGGACTCGCGGTTTTCTTTCACATCAATGGAAATCGCCTTTAAATCACTGCATGGAGCACCTCATGATCAGACACTTGCTGTTGGTAAAATTCAAACCGACTTCTAATGAAGCCGATCACGAAGAAATCCGGGAAGAGTTTATGTCTATGCCCGAACGTGTTGAAGGCGTCGTCTCTGTTGAGTGGGGGGAGAATGACAGCCCAGAAGGGAAAAACGAAGGTTACACCCATGTTGTCTTCATGACCTTTGCTAATGAAGAAGGGCGACAGAATTATTTGTTTCACCCTGAGCACGAGGCGTTGAAAGAAGTGTTTGTTCCGCACATTGAAGACATCATTGTGGTGGATTACACCTTACCTGCCTGAGATCGACGATTGAGATAACGAAAAGCCGCATTATGCGGCTTTTTTGGGTTTTGATTGCTTGTTCCGGAATTGCTTACAGCGCCATGTCCATCTCGACGATGCCGTCTTGCAATTGCACGTCAATCTCAAAGCCCACTTTCTGAGCCAGTGCGATCATCCCGGAGTTTGATGGCATGGTCATACCGTTGAAACGTTTGATGCCACTCACCCGACCATAGGTGATCACCTTCTCCATCAAAATACGGCCTAGGCCCATTCCTTTAAGATCAGAACGAACCAACACGGCAAACTCAGCATCTGTATGGTCTGGGTTAGCGAGCGCCCGGACAACGCCCAGAATTTCATCGCTTCCATCATCCAAACGGTGAACGGCGACAAAGGCCATCTCGCGGTCGTAATCAATTTGCGTCAGATTCGCCAAGGCTTCGTGGTTCAACTCGCCAACATCAGAGAAAAAACGCTTGTAGAGATCTTCAACGGAGACATGCTCGATAAAAGACTTATGGTTAGGTTCGTCTTCGGGAAGAATAGGACGTAGCAGTATGGCTCGGCCATCTTTCAGTTCAGCACGTTCTTCCAGTTCTTTCGGGTATGGGCGAATCGCCAGTCGGGTGCTGCCGTCGCCATCAAAAGGGCTCAGCTTGATAGAGGCATCCAACACAGTGAAACTGTCGCCGGTCACGAGTAATGGGTGGATATCCAGTTCTGTGATTTCAGGAAAATCAATCAAAACCTGTGACAGTGTCACGAGAAAATGACAAAGCGCATTCACATCTAAATTGTACGGATGGCCGCGTTGGCGTAGCTTTCCACTCTTAATGGCACCAATAACCAAATACCTTGCAAGCGCCATGTTGAGTGGTGGAATGGCTACTGCAGCATCTCGGTTTACATCCCACTCGGAACCGCCTTCACCCAATAGAATCACTGGGCCAAAAACAGGGTCATGACGAACGCAAACGCGAAGTTCCTGTGAGCCCGCGCGGTTAGCCATGCTTTGGATTTGCAGACCTTCAATCCTTGCCGTTGGATAGGTCATGCTGACTCGGTTCAACATTAGCTGTGCTGCATTAGCCACTTCGGTGGCGTTGTTTAAATCCAGCATCACGCCATTTACATCGGACTTATGAGCGATGTCAGGTGAACGAAGTTTAACCGCGACAGGATAACCGACCTGTTCCGTGATTTGCGCGGCTTCAGCAGCATCAGATGCCAACCAGGTTGCCATCACGTTAATACCGTATTTTGAAAGGAAAGGACGGGCTTCATGGGTGGTTAAGGTGCGCAGATTTTCTTCCAGTGCCTGCTCAATAAGCGCTTTTCCACCTTCAACGTCATAATCAATTTGGCCGATAGAGGTTGGTGTTTCCATTAATTGCTTCTGGTTTCTTCTGTACTCAACCAAGTGCATGAATGCGGTAACAGCACTTTCTGGAGTGCGGTAAGCCGGAAAGCCTGCGTGGGCGAAAGCGAGTCTGGCTACGGTGGCATCATCACTTTCACCTTGCCAGTTAGTGAGAATATTGAAACGCTTAGCACGTTGAGACTTTTTCAGCATGTCTGCCAGTGTTTTTGCTGTTTTTAAGCCCGGCGCAGTCACAGAGGGAGAATGAAGAATCAGCAGTGCATCGGCTTCATCACTCTCTAATAGAATCTCAGTGACTTTCTTGTAGCGTTCTGTGTCGGCATCACCCACGATATCGACAGGGTTACACTGAGACCAACTTGCAGGAAGGATGGCATCCAATTTGGCTTTGGTTTCTTCACTCAGTACAGCCAGTTTGCCACCCATTTCCAACAAGGTATCAACGGCCATCACCGCAGGGCCGCCTCCGTTGGAAATAATCGCTAATCGCTCACCACGCAGTGGTACAGAGTGCGAAAGGGTTTCTACTGCCGCAAACAATTCGTGCGTCGTGCGCACACGCAGCATACCGGAACGTCGAATCGCAGCATCATATGCGCCATCGAGCCCAATTTCATTTTCCTGCAAGTGAGGAAGAAGCGATGCACCTTCCGGCGTACGCCCACTCTTTAGAACCAAAACACGACGGTTACGGGAAGCCGCTCTTGCAGCGGAGATAAAGGCGCGGGCATCTTGAATATTGTCGATATACAAAAGAATGGCGTCAGTTTTACTTTCGCGGCTCAGATAATCGAGCAGTTCGGGAAAGTCGATGTCACTGGCTTCCCCTAAAGAAATAAACGTAGAAAAGCCAATCCGGCGGTTGCGCGCCCAATCCAAAATGGTGGTGCATACCGCCGCTGACTGTGAAACAAACGCGATATTCCCGCGGTTAGCGGGGATGGGAGAGAATGACGCGTTCAGATTCAACCAAGGCAGGATCAATCCGAGGCTATTCGGGCCAATCACCCGCATCGCGTATTGAGAGGCGATGTCTCTCATCACTTCAAATTCGCTACGACCGTCTTCTGCTTTGGTCTTTTTCATGCCGGCAGCCAGAATAATAGCCACCTTCACGCCTTTTTCGCCTAACTGGCGAATGAGTTCGCTGTTGCGAGAAGCCTGTGTGCAGAGAATGGCGAGATCAGGGACCAGAGGCAGAGCTTCAATGGTTGGATAAGCAAGGATCCCCGCCACAGCCTGATATTTGGGGGTAACTGGCATGATTGGCCCTTGGAAAGCGCCAGATTGTAAGTTGCGAATAATCACGTTACCTGCGCGTCCCTGTGTGTCAGAAGCGCCGATAACGGCAATTGATTTTGGTTTAAACAGCGTATCCAGGCTGGTCATTTCGCTCTCCGACTTGGTAACCCGTAGACAGTTTACTGTTTTTCACGGCACGATGATTCAATCGGTTAGCGTGGCTGTGATCCGTAACTAAAAGCATCGCGTGATTGCCCACAAAGGCAAAATGATGTGTGACATGTGGCAGATACTTATCAGAGTGCGCTTGGTTTAAGTTGAATGAATGGCGGGGTGGGTACAGAATAAAGGCAGTGGCTCCTAAAAGTAGAATATTCATGAAGAAAATCCTTTCGATCGCTTTCACACTTGTGCTTGCTGGTTGTGCTGGTGGAACCAGTACCACACAGATTTTGACCCAGTCTTCGGAAGAAGAAGTTATGCCAGTGACTGACACCATGGCACCGGCTTCAAAACCAGAAATGACGAAACCTATGCCAAAACCGGTTGCAGCTGAGAAACCTAAAGCGCCAGCGCCAAAACCTGTTATGACGGCTCAGAAGAAACCTAAACCGGCTCCAAAGCCGGTGAAAAAACCTGCTGCAGCGTCAACCACGTACACCATTCAAGTGATTGCACTGAGTCATAACAAAGGCTTTAGTGAGTACATGAACAAATTGCCTTCCGATAAGCCGGTCTGGTCAAATAAAAAGATGGTTGATGGCTTACCGTGGTACACCTTGCTTTATGGCGAATTTAATTCGAAATCTGAGGCACAAAATGCGTTAAAGGCACTGCCGAATGATATCAAGCAATATGGGCCGTTTATCCGTTCATTTGCTTCGATTAAATCGTCTGCGAACCCTGAAGTTAAGCGTTTGAACTGAATGGCGGTATCGGAATAGTGATTCACAAAAAAGAGAGCTAATGCTCTCTTTTTTGTCGCCTTTAAAAAGCAATCGAGACAAAACGTTGGCTTCTCAGCCAGTGGTCGACGGGTTTTTGCGCGATCACGCAAAAATTGTCAGTTATTTGCGTTTGATTGAGTGAAAGCGCGAATGTGTTTGGGTATTGTAGTTGCCTCACGGATTGTGCGATTGGATTTGTTATCCCTGAACGAATTATCAGGGCGAAGTAGGAATGGTCATGAAACCAACTCAAGTATTGTTGCTGTGTGGTGGCGGTAGCGCTGAACATGAAGTATCGATGGTGTCAGCAAACTATCTGGAATCTGAATTAAAAAAGCTGCCATCCGTTTCAGTTATCCGCGTTGAAATCACCAAAGAGGAAGGCTGGAAAGACGGCCAAGGACAAGATTGCCGACTGAATCTTGATAAAACCCTCAAAGTGGGTGATGAGATCATTAATATTGATTATGCCGTCCCTTGTATTCACGGCTTTCCTGGCGAAACAGGAGATATCCAGTCCTTGTTTGAGCTTGCAGGTGTGCCATACATGGGCTGCGATTCGTCAGCCAGCAACGTCTGCTTCAATAAGATCACTTCAAAGTTGTGGTTTGATGCGATTGGCATACCCAATACTCCCTATGTTTTCCTGACAGACAACAACGAAGAAAGTATTGAAAAAGCAGAAGAGGCTTTTGAGCGTTGGGGTGCGATATTCGTTAAAGCTGCGTGTCAGGGCTCTTCTGTTGGTTGCTATAAAGTGACGGATAAAAAAGCCGTGCGAGAATCTGTCGAAGGCGCATTTGGCTACTCCAATCAGGTACTGGTTGAGAAGGCCGTTCGTCCACGAGAATTGGAAATCGCGGCGTACCATTTTAACGGTGAAGTCGTTGTCACGCGTCCAGGTGAGATTGCTTGTCCTGAAGACACTTTCTATACCTATGACGAGAAATACAGTGCGGGAAGCCACAGCCAAACGACCGTAGAGCCAGAAAATCTGACGGAAGACCAGGTTGAGAAAATGCGCGAGTACGCTGAGAAAGCGTTTGTTCACCTGAAGCTCAAAGATTTGTCGCGTATCGATTTCTTCCTGACGCCTGAGGGTGAGGTGCTACTGAACGAAATCAACACCTTCCCTGGTATGACGCCGATTTCCATGTTCCCAAAACTCGTTGAGCACAATGGTCATACGTTCTCTGAGTATTTGGCTAGCTGCATTCGCTCGGGAGTTAACGTCGGCTAAAGCCAATGGCTCCTAATCTTTATCCAGCTTACGTTTAAACTTATCCATTGCCTCGTCACGAGCCTGCTTATTTCCAACATATTGAGCTGGCATGGCGGGGCTTTTCCATCTTCCCTGTTGTTGAATTTCTTTTATAGTCAAACCAGAGTCTGACAAATCCTGACTGGCACCTACACGCGGCGATTGACCCGAAAACGTCAATGTACTTTGAACACCTAACTCTTCGGCTGCACGCCTGAAAACACGGTAAATCGATGAGTGATCCATGGGTGCATCACCAAGCTGTTGGTGTTTATTGATTCGGCGCAGCAATGGGCCTTCCGACATGGCTGTCATTTCAAACCATTGTTCAATCAAAGCCGAAGCTTCCGAAGAAAGCTCCATGACGTTATCTGAAATGCGGAGCGTATAACCGAGGTCGGTTTTCTCAATGTCGTCGTATTGGATAGCAGCCAGTTCGCTCCGTTTTAACATGCATTCGAAGCATAGAGTCCAAATGAGTAAGTCCCGGATATCTTTGAGCCGATCACTATTGCTAAGTCTTGAATGTAGTGATTGAAGATGATGGTAATGAAAAGCGTTGGCTTGACCGGCTTCGTCTGCTTTCTCTCGGTAAAGTTTATTGAGTGTGAAGCGCACTTCTCTATGACGAGTTGGATCAGAAAGCGCATGGATACGATGCAACATCGAAATCGTAATGATATAGCGCTTAATGCTGGATGCTTTACGCGTTGTGGCTTTGCTCTCCACAAAGCGACGAACTGCAGTGACGGCAGCGGGCAGGGGGGAAACATTTACCTCTCGGCAATATTCAATAAATACCTGCCAATCGTTTTGAAAACTGAGTAGTGAATTCTTTCTATACAACCCGAGTGTCAAAGCTTGCCAAGCTTCTAAAGGCACATCTCCTTGTTTAAATAGGGAGATGCTGTTTTTGGCTGTTACCGGGTCAGAAATAGGGTCTATTTTTTTCACTTTAATGCACTATAACTTAAATTTGTTAATTCGATTATTCCATTCGTAAGGCGATATGGAAAGCGCGACTGATCACATAAACTCATTAAGAATTGTCAGTATTTCTAGTCTAACAAAGGTCAGAAATTTGGTTGTTAATGCTATTTTGGTCTAATTTACATAGTGATACGTGGTTTGTTTCATATCATTCTTTAATTTGTATCCAAGACGGGTTCTACAAGGAGGTAGCAAGCGCTTGGATTTTGCTCCAAGAGGAGAGAGTCGATGAGAAAGCGCTTATATCATCGTGGATACAACATCGAGCTGGCTGATGAAAAGACACAACAATACAGTGCCCGTTTAGGTGGTAAGCGTGTGACCGGTACTTTGCTGGGTGTTAAACAGTCTATTGATTGGTGGTGTGAAACCAACGTTGTTTGTATGCCGGATGAATTCGAAAAACAAGAATTCAATGCGCCTAAAGAGAAGAAGACGGAAGAGTACAAAGGCATTCAAATCATGATTGACAGCCCAGAAGATGAAAAGGGCTGGTACATGATGGTCAGGGGAAAACTCTTGAAAGGGTCTCTTCCTGCGTTGAAAAATTTTATCGACAAAAAGCTCGTTACCAAGACTTAATGCTTTTGTTGCCAACCATTTATCGAATCGTGTTTAAGACGATAAATCTTAGGCAGATATCACGTTAATTGTCGAACTATCCATTCTTTTTCATTAAAATCGCCCCGATAACAAATTTATACTCAATTTTCTTCTAACTGCCTGATCCTTGGCGGTTAAGTCAATGGGTAAGCAATCCATAGAACAGGTAGCGAATGAAAAAGCGATATTCTCATCGTGGTCATACTATTGAATGTAAGGACGATGTTTATACGTCAATTGTCGCAGGAAGAACGGTATCCGGAACGATGCTGGGCGTAAAACAGTGCATTGACTGGTGGTGCGACACGAGGATTTTCCGAAAACCCTCTGAATTTGGGCGACAGACTTTTCGCTCTGCTCAGGGGCCTTCAACGGAAATGTACAAAGGCATTCAGATTATGAGTGACGATAAACAACCAGGGCTTTGGTACATACTGGTTCGTGGGCAGCTTCTCAAAGGCCCTTTACCGAAGATTAAACAGTTTATCGACCAAAATGCGCTTTCACGCTAATTCCGTCGTTAACGTATTCTGATAGCGCCAGTTTTGATAGCATTGGCGCTATCAACAAGCGTCAAAGAGTGAAATATGAGAGACGATAACAGCCGCCTGGTGTATTCAACCGATTCCGGGCGTATTAAGGAAGAAAAGCAGGCGCCAGTTCGTGAAAAAGGCGACGGTATCGTTCGGATTCAGCGTCAAACCAAAGGCCGCAAGGGCAAAGGGGTTTGTCTGGTGACGGGGTTGGAGATTGATGATGCCGCACTGAAATTGGTCGCCGCTGAGCTAAAGAAAGTTTGTGGTTGTGGCGGTGCCGTAAAAGATGGCGTGATTGAAATTCAAGGTGATAAGCGTGACCAAATCAAAGCGTATCTTGAGAAGAAAGGTCACACAGTCAAACTGGCTGGCGGTTAATTTTCCTTCCAGAAAGACATAAAAAAAGAGATGCCAAATGGCATCTCTTTTTTGTTATGCAAGAGGGGTTGTTCGATTAGCCTTTGTAGCGTTGGATAGCACCGCTTTCCAGACGCGCCAGGTAATCGTTCATGTCCGCTTTGATTTCTGGAACCAGACGGTACAGACCGACGATGTTAACCAGAGCCATTGCGAAGATCATTGCATCAGAGAAGTCGATAACTGGACCCAGGTTCATCGATGCACCGATAACAACGAAGACGCAGAACATGACCTTGAAAATCATTTCAGCACGCTTGCTCTCGCCGAACAGGTAAGTCCAAGCTTTCAGGCCGTAGTAAGACCAAGAAATCATGGTAGAGAACGCAAACAATACTACTGCGATAGCCAGAATGTATGGGAACCATGAGATTGATGCTTCAAATGCTGCTGAAGTCAGTGCAACACCGCTCAGCTCCTGACCTTCATACAACTGGCCGGTAATGATAATAACCAGAGCAGTCATGGTACAGATAACAACGGTATCGATGAACGGTTCCAGCAGAGATACGAAACCTTCAGACATGTGTTCTTTGGTTTTTACTGCTGAGTGAGCGATTGCCGCAGAACCAACACCCGCTTCGTTCGAGAACGCGGCTCGTTTGAAGCCCTGAATCATGGCACCGATAACACCACCTGCGACACCTTCACCAGTGAATGCACCGTTGAAGATTGCGCCGAATGCTGCACCTACTTGGTCGATGTGCATCAGGATGATAATCAGAGCTGCACCAACGTAAACAATCGCCATGAAAGGAACGACTTTCTCAGTCACTTTCGCGATTGACTTGATACCACCGATGATTACTACACCAACGATAACCGCCATGATAAGACCAAACAACCAGCCTTTATCCGCGAAGAAAGACATGTCGCCACCGGTAACGCCAACAACTTGTTTGAACGCCTGGTTAGCCTGGAACATGTTACCGCCACCCAAAGCACCGCCGACCGCACAAACTGAGAATAAAACGGCGAGGGTACGACCAAATGCTGGGTTACCTTTGTTAGCCAGACCTTTGCTCAGGTAGTACATAGGACCACCGGAAACAGAACCATCTGGGTTAGTGTTACGGTATTTTACACCAAGCGCACACTCTACAAACTTGGTAGACATACCGAGCAGACCCGCAAGGATCATCCAGAAGGTTGCACCTGCACCACCGATAGAGATTGCCACAGCAACACCAGCGATGTTACCAAGACCAACCGTACCGGAGAGTGCTGTTGCAAGGGCCTGAAAGTGCGAGACCTCACCTGGCTCTTTAGGGTCTGTGTAGTCACCTTTAACAAGGCGGATTGCATGGGTGAATCCACGAACGTTAATAAAGCCCAGATACAGCGTAAAGATGACAGCGGCAACAACCAGCCACATTACGATCCATGGCGCTTCAGCATCTAGAAAGGGGAGTGGAACAGAGGAGAAGATCATACCCACGAATGGGTTTACAATTGGAGCGACTATTTCATTGATTGCTTCATCGATCCCTGCCGCAGAGGCTGAGCTCGCAAACAACGAAAGTCCAGCAGTCGTCATTATACGTTTCATTACCGAGTCCTTTTCTTTTTTATATAGCTTCATACTTACCGCAATATGCTGTGTTACATGATTGTTAACAAACATTGCGCTGCGGATTATTTCACGTATAAACATATTTGCAATATATTTCGACCCCTCGGTTTTGCATTTTTTATAACAAGATAAAGCGCTCACACTTTTCTAACTTCACTCCCCTTTGATAATTTATTCCGCGAATTTTGTTCGATAGAAAATAATGCCGACAGGTGGTGTATAAATAACTGTGCAAATATAGTTTTTGCTTTCTTTAATTCATTCAGATGCCTGCAAGCGCTTTCTCGTGGGGCATTCATTGCACCGCTGTAAAGCAAGCTGATAAAGGTTGTTGTTAACAGATGAATTTAAATAACTATTTCATCAATCCTTAAATATGGCATGTGAAGCAATATTGAGAACCAATTAAATTGGTAAGAAATTAACACTGGAATTAGAAAAGTATTAAGCCGCAAATATTCTGGTCATTCTTATGTATGAAACAAACTAAATTCCTAGTAAATGTTTATGCGAAGTAAAATAGGATGGTGAGATTGGATGGTTTTTAATCGTTCGAATCTGATAATTAGTGATGGTAATCACATTAAGAATATCTATCCGATTAAGTTGGTTTTTTAAGCATAATTAGTCATTTTATTATCCTATTCAGTCATGCTGTGGTTAGCTAAGTTCACTGCTTCACCAACGCTGATCTTCCTGTCGATTGTCGTGGGTACGATAGCGTCTGATGTGGTGATGCAGAGACAATCCGAGTCGAGTCGGGTGCTTTTAACAAAGTACCTGGAAGTGCTGCCGTCTATTTCTTTGGAAATGGTTAAAGCACAAAGTGCACTGGAAGCATCTGATGGCACAGTACTCGTTCCCCAACAAGTGAATATGCTTGAAGATACGCTCGCCAAGTTGCTCACTAGCCAATACTCAACTTTCGAACAACGAAGACTCGCCATGAAAATTGAGATCCTTCGCGCCAGCCGAATGACCAGCGATGAGTATGAAAGAGAGCTTCACCGTATTGGTGATGATGGCTGTGAACCAAATACCCAATTAGTCAATCAAATTGCTAAGCTTGAACCACTGACACTTAGACCTCAGTATCAGGTTACCCTTTGTTATCTTAACAGTGATGGTACAACCATGATGTCCAGTGCTTCATCCTTAGACTTGAGCGCAAGTGAAGAGCTGGAGCCATAGCAGCCTGTCGTATTTGACCATGCTGCCTATTCTCATTGAATCAATGTTGAGTAATTTGGAAGGTGCTCAACAAAGCGCTGCTGCACATCCAAATACGTTTTTCTATAGATATCATCAATCTTATCTGCGGCTGGGAAGAGAGCCGAGAATCCCGGGTGCTTCAGGTCTATCGTCATTTCCGCCGCCCGCTGCATATGAGCAATAAAAACTCGCGGGTCTTCTAAACCCACTGCAATACGCAGTGTTGTCGGTTTGATACCTGCTTCATTCAGAGCTTCTTTGGAAAGTTCTGAATGTGTTGTCATCGCAGGGCACAATGCAACTGTGTTGGTCTGTCCAAGGCTGACCTGCATACCAATGGCAGGTTCAAGCATGTCAAAGAATTGCTTAAATGCGGTTTGTTCAATGGCTTTGCGGTTAGCTTTGCCTTCCATGTCGATAGTGAATAAGGAAGCTGGTAATCCCAGGCGCATTTGAGATTGCATTAACGCATAGTTTGGGCTGTCAGGCAGAGCAGGGCATGACACGTTGATATCGGGGTGAAGTGCGAATATGCGCGCCAGAGACAGGGTGTTGATGGCTTTCTGCAGTACACGTAATTCAAACGTCTTCATCCCATTAAGAACCTCAAATGCTTTGTCAGCATCGAGGAACGCGCCTTTGATGTAATAAACGTTCCAGAACAGAGTGTTATTCCAGTTAACTTCACGCTCCTTTCCACTTGGTGTCTTGCATGTGACGCTGTCACCTTTCGGGATAAACATATCCTCATTCCGGCCAATCACAACACCTGCTGTTGTGCTTCCAGAACCCGCCAATTCCTTCGTGTATGAATGAATGACGAAGTCCGGACGTTCCATCGGATCACTTCTTTTTAACACAGGGTGGAGGAAGGGCGTGCCCACTGTGGTGTCCACCATGATGGTCCAATCACGTTCATGGGCCGCTCGGCTGACGCCAGCAACATCGAGAACGAAACCGTGAGGGTTGCAAGGACTCTCGAGATACACATAGATCTTACGGCCAGCTTTTATTCTGTCCGCATATTTCTTTTCTGCTGCATCCATGGCTTTAGCGAAGGTCACTTCATCGTAGCCATCCACCCATTCTATCGCCACGTCCAGATTAGAGGACTTGCGATACCAGTCTTGGAGTAGTTGGTAACTGCCGCCATAAATATTTCGCGAGGCCAGCACGATATCTTCGCGTCCAAGCAGGTGACTTAACAAACCATCAATTGCTGCCATCCCTGAGTTAAAGTTCCAAGCGAGATATTGGTCTGCCATGTCACCGGCTTCGATATCGACGATGTGATTCGCCAGCGCTATCGATGTTGGGTTCAGCAATCGGGAATAGATTTCGTGCAGGGGCTCCCTGCCATTAAAGGCATCTTCTACCCATTCAGTACAGGCAAATAAATAAGTCGCAGTACGTGTGATTACAGGTGCTGCAGAAAAAATCGCCGCCACATTATCAAAAATAGGGTAAGCGCCTTTAGCAGCGAAATGCCCGTTTTTGGTTGCGATGGACTTGTAGGTTGCGCGCATTGGGTTCTGTAGGTTGTCGAGAATTTTTGCTAACTGAAAAGACAGAAACCGTTTAGCGTTAAACCATGCAATACGATCGTTTCTGTCTAAATCATTCAGCCCATCCAACGTAATGGCCCAAAGATCGTGTGTATGATGATTCGCTGTGTATAAGGTGGTGGCAAGTGAGACCAGCGCTTGACCGAAATCTGACTTCGTATCTATGCCGAAGTGTTTTGCCTGTTCGGTGGCTAGAGATGCCGCATCTTCCAGCTTTGTTGTATTCCGTAAAGGACTGAGTTGAGTGGCTTTATTCATCGCTAATTCCCTTAACTAATGGTCGTTCTGGTATATAAGGATCACATTAGCCAAAGCAGCGATAAGGATGATTGCGAAATACCCCCTATAATTGTTAAAAAATGGCAGATCCTGCCAATACTAGAGTTTTTAGCGCTAGTTATGGAGGTTATAACAGGGTATGGAGCATAATCTTGACAGCATCGACAAGAAGATTTTGGACGAACTCCAGAGAGAAGGGCGCCTGACCAACCAAGAGCTATCAGACCGTGTTTCTTTGTCTCCATCACCTTGTTTACGCCGTGTTAGGACACTGGAGAAAAAAGGGATCATTACTGGCTATCATGCCCATATTGATCAAGAAAAATGTGGGCTACCCATTAATGTCTTTGTATTGGTTAAACTCGAAAAACCGACCGAAGATAATATGATCAAATTTGAGTCGTTGATCGAACAAATGGATGAGGTATTGGAGTGCTTTCTGATGACAGGCACTCACGACTACCTACTTCATGTTGTCAGTGAATCACTCAAAACATATGAGCGGTTTATTCGCAGAGAGTTGACCCGTCTTCCCAATATTGCAGCCATTGAATCCAGTTTTGCTTTCGGGCAGGTCAAAAAGCGTTCCCGTTTACCCATCTAACTGTTGTCGTTTTAATTCCTTTTTGAACAAATCGAGAAGGGCTTTAGCTCCTTGTGTCAGACGCCTTCCTGGCCAGCTGGCAAAAATATAGATATCAGGCATGACAACATGATCAATTTTCTCTAATCGGCCTTTTTCCAGATAGGGTTTTGTGGGAAGGCCAGTGAATAGAGTGGCTCCTAGTCCGTCATATGCCATTTGCTGTGCGGCTATGGCATTGTCAGCCGCTGCAACCGATTTTAGCTTAAGCATCGTGTCCGTGCTTCTTAGCTTCATCTCTTTAGTTTCCGGCAAACGAAGCAAGCGAATAAAAGGAGCGCCTTCTGGATACATACCGTCGTGGATGTTCTGAATGATCTCAGGAGAAGCAGCCAGGAAAGGACGAGTTTTCATGATCACATCTTCATGACTTTCTGCTTGGCCTTGAAGTTTGCCCACACGAATAGCCAAATCGATGTCTGCTTCAGACATATCCATTACCTGATCAGAAGCAAACAATTTCACTTCCACATTCGGGTATTGCTTATTGAAGCTTGATATAACACTCGGCATCAGGTGGGTGCCAATATCGACGGGCGTGGTAATAGACAACACCGAAGGAATGGCGTCTGGATCGATATCCTCGCTCACAGTGTCGAGTAAGGTGTAAACCAAGTGGTGATAGCGTTCATAAGCACGTTGACCAGCATTAGTGAGTTTCATTTGTCTGCTTTCGCGGTGGAACAGCTGAACATTCCAAATCTCTTCTAAATATTTGAGAGATTCACTAATCCTTGACGGCGCAATTCCCAACGCTTCTCCAGCATGCGTGACAGATTGGTTCGACACGACTGCTAAAAAGTGGGAGATGGGCTTTATCATTGACAGAGATTTCTTAAAAGACGTCATGCTTCACCTAACTTTCCAGAATCCGTAATGATTTATACAAATATCACTGTTTACGATGTCAACTTGAGTGAGCACACTATAAGCGCAATGTGAATATGCCTTGTATTAATTGTGGTTATTATATATTCCCGCAGCAATGTTAAGGTTAGTTCAATGCAACTGCATAACTCCGCTACATAGCTACCCCTCTTGCTCATGTAGCTAATCAAATAAGTACCTTTTTTTGCCAATTTGCGGCTTATAAAATGTAAGCCGCACTCTTTTTCAAGCAAGCGCTTGCACAGAAAAATATACTTAAATTCAATTACCTTAGGCTGTCGTCTTTTGGACTCCATATATTCTTTTGCCTTTCTCTACGACAAGTGGCGCTTTACAATACGACAAATGGCGCACATAATTTAACCAAAGCTTATGGGAGGTTGGTATGTACGCAGAGCAGTTAATGTCGCTTGGTATCGTAAAAGAGGGCCAAGTCATCAATCAGGATATGGAACTGGATATCATCCGCCACGGACTGAAAGTTAAACATGCGCGCAAGGTCATGAAAGAAATGGCCATGAGCAGTGGCGAGTGGGTCACTTTGATTGGCCTAAGCCCAAGAAGCCTCCAGCGTAAAAGCGATTCAGACCTTTTGACACCTTCGCAATCAGAAAAGACACTCGCTATTCGTCGTGTTGTTGATCTGGCCGTCGAATATTACGAAGACCGTGCAACAGCGCTGGATTGGCTGAAAACACCACAAGTAGCTTTTGGTGGGAAAGCCGCTGTTGATTATCTGGATACCAACACCGGCATTCAATATGTAGAAAACGTGCTTAACCGCCTGATGCATGGCATGACCGCTTAATGGAAGTATTTCGACTCTCCGTAAAGCGGTTTGCCGATCTCAGTGGGATGGGGGGTATGTTTGGATCTGGCCGTTGGCATCAGAAAGGCCAACCCATTCTCTACACTGCAGGCTCACGCTCTCTGGCTGCGCTTGAACGCTTTGTTCATGAAAGCCCAGTTCAAATGCCTCCTTTAGTTATGATGACCATCTACATACCAGACGATCTACCAATCAAACGAGTCTCAGAGCAAGAACTCCCAAATGGTTGGGACGCTGTGCCAGATGCCGATACGTCACGTAACTACGGAACCGCCTGGCTTCGAGAAATGACGACACCAATCATTCAGTTACCATCAGCGATCATCGCCAGCGAATACAACTTCCTGATCAATCCCGCGCATCCTGCCAGTCACAAAGTCAAAATCATCGACCAACGTGATTTCTATTACGACAGTCGTCTGAAGCGAATGATGCGTTAGGAAAGTCATTCCAAACAAAAGCGCTGATGACGCAGCAACGGTCAGCGCTTCTTCAAAGATAATTGCAGAGACGCGAAGAGCTCAGTTGGAACAGAATGATCCAACATGAGCGTCTTAGAGAATGGGTAATTATCTATTTTATGGTAAATAGATAATTGCGTTTAATAGACTGAAATCTTTGAAGAAAGTGGGTAACGACAGACGTAGGAGAGTCAGATTTGGCGTAGCTGCATATCTTATTTAACATAAGATAGATAATGCGCACTTGGGCATCGCTAGTTAGCCGCTAGATTTCGGCAGAGTTTACACGAATTGGTCTTTGAAGTTTGGATACTCTGAGTCTGAGTTAATAAATACAACCAAAACAAATCTATACTCGCGCACTCAACCAAACATGACTCCTCCCACAGACGCATAGCAGTTTGATACATCGAATTGCTTCAGTTCAGAGAATTACTCGTAAAGATTTGAGACTGGCCAGCTTCCACTATGAACATCTGAGCTGACTTTCGTTACTCTCGTCATGTGTTCTCAGTAAACGGAAAACTGCCCTAAGGACATGTGAAACTATCAGGTTGTTTTTTCACAATGAATTCCATGGGAACACCTATCGAACTATTTCAATTAATAAGGGATAAACCAATGAAAGCAAGCAACCTTTGCATCATTACATTGGCTATGACAACGTCGTTCGGTGTGTTGGCAAAAGACGCAAACGCGCCGGTATCAGACGCTGTTATTTCTGAGCAACGTCAAGAGCTGGCTGAAAACACAGAAGATGAAGGATTTGGTCCTCAATCACCGCGTGATATTGATTCTAAAGCAGGCAATAACACCACTTTGTTCAGCACGGCACCGTCTTACACAGAAATGAACCTGTGTAACATCCACTTCCACAAAAATGCTGAGCACAAAGGCGGCGAATTTACGCTTTATGCAGGAAATGGCGATGGTGAAGGCTACCACACCGGTTACCGCTACTCTGGTAAGTTGTCAGATGCTGAACTCGCACCAGTAAAAAACAAGGTTTGCCCGAGTAAGCATGGCGACCTGAAACCTGGTGATACCATTGAAGTTCACTATGTTCACTCAACGGCGCAGGTTGAACCCGGCCCGACGCTTGGTGCGTGTTTGAGTGATGCCAACAAAAACCCGCAGCTTCGTGTAGAAACGCAGGTTTACGTGCTGGTGAACGATAAAAATGCTTACGACTTTGAAGAACTGACAGAGCATGAAGTTCAGGATGGCGTGCATCAGGCGGTTGCGATTCCTACTAACACGGGCAAGCCAATTCAATACATGGGTTCAACCACTGGTCCTGGCTACAACGAGAAAGGATCGCCATTCCAGGTCACCTGGAGCGTTCGTCCGAAAGTGGCGAAAGTGAATATCGAATCCGTTGGTGAATGGTGTGAAGGCAATGTCTTCGATGAAGACCATGCACACGGCGTGCGTAACCTTGTGGTGAACAAAGATCTGTTGTCTGAGATTGTGAACTAAGGTTCTCTGAACAAGGGCGTAGACAGTGTTATGCGCCCTATTCTTCTTACTGTTTTGTTTGCCTTAGTAAGACAAAAAGAAATGGCGCTTTCGCGCCATTTTTCTATTCGTAACAAACCGCTTGGAGCTTATTTCCGTCTGGATCTCTAACGTAAGCAGCGTAGTAATTCGGCCCATAGTGCTCCCTTAAACCCGGAGCCCCTTCATCCGCGCCACCATTGGCCAATGCTTCAACGTAAAACTCATCGACCGCTTCACGGCTTGCCGCTTTAAAGGCGACGTGTGTACCGTTGCCCCATGTTGCAGGCCTGCCATCAAACGGCTTGCAGAGATACAGGAACGGCATTTGGTCATCTTTGGCGTAAAGCGGTGGTTTACCGGGTGGTTTGGGTACACGTGTCATTCCCAACGGCTTTAATACCGAATCGTAGAAAGCTGACGCTCTTTCATAGTCATTAGTACCCAGTGTGATGTGGCTGATGATAGACATGTCTGAATCCTTATTTTCTTTCGCTCGGTACCGCTGAGCCTGATTTATCTGTCGTTTTCGACCAGGGTGATAACGTCCCGAGCTTTAACAAAATGGTCTAGTTCGTGAGTTTTTATCCACCAAGTCGCCGCTTCCATGAGTAGTTCTGGGTCATCATTTTTGTTCGCAAAGAATGCATAAAAGGAGACGTTTACGTTATCTCCTTTCGTCAGGATTTTCTTTTTACAGACCTCAATAACTTTTGTGCGCAATGAATCTCTCATGTTTTACCTGAATTAGGGCTATTCGAATCGCAATACTGTATATAAATACAGCCCATGTTAAAAGTGGCACTTGTGAGAATTTGAACCACCCTACACTTCTTTTGAATCTAGGGGCTGTTGACTTTTGGTGATGATTTTTGCAGCAGTTTGTGGGGATTTTATGCAAGGCAGAGGCTTCGATGTGTAGCTCGCCTACATGAGAAGTCGATAACGCAGCAGAACTTCCCCACAAACGCTGCCCGAAGGGTTCTGCTCTAAGCGTTTTATGCTTTGTTGAGGTGTATTTGCTTAGAATGACTAGGCGGCACACACCTCGCCGCGCCTAAAACGCTTATAGCGAGAACAAAATTTAACCACCAAAGGTCAACAGCCCCTAGGGACGCGATACATTGAGTGGTATTGATAGGATGTTGATAGTGAGAATTGTATGGCGGGAATTGTTGATTTAAATGCCCTTTTAGCTTCGATGAAGCCAGAGCTGATGCAAGATGAGTTTGTGTTTTGCACCGTTTCGGGCGAGCTTGCAGATTTTGTTGAGCTAGCCCCACTGGCTACGTTTCAGGAAACCGAAGGGTTGACCTTATTGCTGGAGAAATCAGTGGCCGATTCTGCAAACATGGTATTTGAAGGTGTCTACCGTCAGATAACCCTGACGGTGCATTCAAGCCTCGATGCTGTGGGTTTAACGGCCGCAGTATCGACGAAGTTGGCAGAGAAAGGCATCAGTGCCAACGTGCTTGCCGCCTACTACCACGATCATATCTTTGTGCAGGCAGAAAAAGCGGAAGCAGCGCTGGCGGCATTGCTGGAGTTTTCCGTCTGAATAAACTGGCTTCTAGTGAGAAGATGCCAGTTTTACTATGAAAGCCCGAAGGTCAATTTAGCGAACTCGTTTCGCAATATTTGCGGAGATCTTCACTGACCTTAAACTTGTGGCTTTGTGCTAAATGGAAGTGCACTAGCATCAACAGATCACTGGCGAAATATCTCTCGAAATCATCTGCGTCATTTTCAATGCATATTGCTTCACAGCGCTGTGCATGTGTTCGCGCTTCCTCATATCGGCCTGCTTTAATGAAGCTCATAGCCAGTCGGTATTCAGCACGCTCTTCTTGCATCCAGCCTCCTGCAACTCGCCAAAACTGTAAAGCCAGTTGCGCTGCTTTTATCATTTGTTGGTCTTGCTCTATCGAGCGTTCTTCCAACCCCTCAAACTGACACGCTAAGTTATTACCAGTGATAGCAAGAGCACGCGCAAGGGGTTTTGATACTGAACTCGTGCTAACGCCTTCCGTTGCCATCGTTAACCATTGAGAGGCTTGAGCTGTGTTTTCTAATGCGGCGTACTCATTGGCAATTTGCGCAGACACTCGGTGCTGATCATCGATCGCCAAATGGCTCATGTCAGAAAGCTTTTTGGTATGAAAGTAATCTGCCACGACTTGCGCACGAAGGCTTGAAGGAAGATTTGCTCGGTTAGGTGGCAAGGATGACAGTAGGTGTAATAGCTTGTCAGGAGCGTTCAGGTGTCCTATTGCTGTATGGAGTAATAAGGTCATCGCAGATTCGGTTTGCTCTGGTTCCAAGCTACCTAACATAGAGGCCATTGAATCAAAAACCGAGTTTGGCTCTGACTCATGTATTTGCCACCCTTGGTTCAATAGTGAATTGAAATCTTGTTCTTTATTGTTCGACATACCGACTGTCCTTGTCCTGTTGAGTCTTCATTATGAGGCTTGAACAGGCGTAGTCGATCGCGATGCAAAGGCTCTGGAAGGACGTCACTATTTTTCTAGTGACTAAAAAGCATTAATAAGCAAATACATAGGTGGTGCCTGAAGCACTGGACTACTGGACCATGATGGGTTTACCTTCAGAAAGTACAACAAAGTACTCTCCTCGCATAAATACCCCTAACACTTTATTGCTGCTGATGTCTTCCCAGGCTGCACCATCATCAGATTGTGAAAATGCGTCGATGAACATCAACTTAACGTATTGCTCATAGGTCAGTACTTCGCGCTTCACGAAGCCACCAAATGGATAGTAAATCAAACTGCCGTCTCTCAAGTAGGCAGGGATCATCTGACCTTTTTGGTGCTCGTCAGAGCCGCTCATCACAACGGCTTTATAATTGTGTCGGTATCGGATTGCAGGCATAACAATAAATACTGTTTATATATACAGTATAATTCTACTCTGTTTATGAAGAACGGCAAGCGGCTTTGATTAGACGGTTAACGGTAACGGTCTCAATTTCAGCGTTCGGGTATATGGACTTGTAGTGAAGACTGGTGAGAGTGGCGGATAGTCACCCGCCTAGATGTGAAAACTTCTATTTGTGATTCAGCAGCATGATGATGTCGTCTAACATCTCTTGCTCACCCTGCTTGTTCATGGGGTAACTCATGTCGACTTCTAACTCTTTCGCAAACTTTTGGAAGTATTTTGGAACATGAGAAAGGATGTAATCAGAACATTCACAGTGTTTGTTGTGGATAAAGTTACGAATAATATGCTCGTAATCAACGTCTACATCACTCCCTGACACTCTATCCAAGAAGAACTCTCTCTTGTTGTCTTCCAAAAAGCGGATATAGCGGTTTTCAGTGAGGTATTTGTCCAGTAGTGCTTGCCTGATACAGGCCAATACAATACGTGAAGCTCGCTTAGGCTTTGTCTCGCCAGATTCTTTCAATGATTCAAGAATCCTAGCTTCAAGGTATGGCGCATACTTTTTTTTATCGAAGAAGTCTTCTTCCACACGGGTAAAAAACTTCTCAAACTTCTTCTTGCGAATCCAATTCGTCAGAATCCATTTCATAGGCTTTATAGTCTTGGGTCTGTTAACGGCGCTAACCTACCACTGTTCCATGCGTATTGGTTAGATCTATGAAAAAATTTTGCGCTTTGAGCGCCATTTTTTAATGAATAAGCACATCGAGTATAAATAATTGCTCTCAAATTGATGTGATCTGAAACATGCATGCTTAAGAAGCATACACACCAATATGCTACTGGTTGGTTATACTTGGGATCTTTGTCTAGTTAACAACAGATTAGATGCGATTTAATAGCTTAGGTAACGTACTTGTCACAGAGAAAGTAAAGGTGTCGGGAGGCATCATGACAACGTTTGCACTGGGCCGAAAGACCATTATCAACGAAAGCTCCCTGGAGTATGACTGGATCAGACGACAGGTTGAAGAAGGCACAGAAAGATCGGAAATCATTGGCTCGATATTGCGGTGTTTTGGCGGTGATGAAGAGATAGCTGAGCTTTTCTATTCGATTGCCTTGGGGGAAAGTTCGCCTGGCATGTTACTGACACACTTAAGCTTGTCCGATTGGTCACCAACACCAGAGCATGAACTGCTAGAAAAAATGTAAAGCAAAAGAGGATGGGCTTGCCCCATCCTCTTTATTCGATTCGGTATACAGAGGCAGTGAAGTCTATTACTACTTAAATACTTCCATCACCATTGGAACGACTTTATACCAAACCGCGGCGCCGATACCCACCCAAACCAGTAACCAAAACAAGCGTGAGAGCCATGTATTTCGTGAGTGATAGCGGGCTGGATCCGGTTCTCCGCACCCTGGGCAAGATAACGCTCGTTTGGATACCTGTTTTTCACAAACCGGGCAAGCTACTAATGGCATGTAAACCTCTTATTCCTTTTTGACTCTTTTATAATGATCGTCCGCGATATCAATTCGTGGGACGTTAGGTGATACATATTATTACGAGTCGCTTCACCTAACTAGATAGTTCGCGTAGAAATCACTGAAACGATCAAGTTCCTGAGAAAATTCATGAAAAACACATACTTTCTGACGGGAATGGCGTGAAGGGGAAACCGGGTAGCTTCCCCTTGATAAGGGATCAGGCTTGGTTTGGTACGATTTGGACCTCGACACGTCGATTCTTTGCTCTACCTGATGAGGTTTCATTGGAAGCGATGGGTTGGGTTTCGCCATACCCCGTCACATACAAACGCTGTGCGTTGACCGCCGAGCGAAGCAGATACCCTTTCACACTCTCAGCACGTTTTTCGGACAAAGTGATGTTATATGTAGCATCACCTGTGCTGTCCGTGTGTCCTTCTATTCTCAGGAAGGTTTTATCATATTCGTTCATGACCCGGGCTACTGCATCAAGAGATTGGTAGAAACCCGGCGTGATGCCACTTTGGTTGGTGCCGAATGTAATATTAGAAGGCATCACCAGACGGATATTGTCACCTTCGCGTACAACTTCGATTCCAGATCCTGACAACTCTTCACGAAACGCGGCTTCCTGTTGGTCCATATACTGGCCGACAGCAGCACCTGCCAATGCGCCAATCGCAGCACCGATAAAGATACGTTTGTCTTTATGGTTGCCGGTAGCTTTACCTAATACCGCGCCAGTAGCGGCACCTATGGCTGCGCCTGTCCCTGTGTTTGAGGCACAGCCTCCAAGCGCCAGAGAAGCTGCAATTAAAGTCACAACAGGAATAGATTTACGCATAACAATATCTCCTTCTTTCCACCCTCATACTTCGAGGGGCTCTACTCAGCCAGCTGGGCCAAGAGTATGCGTATTGATAAGGCCGCCAATCATAGATATCTGTAAGGTCCTGATTGTCAGCACATTGCAAACTTAATTTACAATTGAACACTGTTTTATAACCACATTGTGTATGACTACGGAATTCAAGATTGATTCAACGAGCTAGAGGAAAATGACTGACTTATTTTGACCGCGAATTTGTGAGGGTTAGCGAAAAGCGTTTAATCTTATGTAGTTACGACTGAAATATCGAAAACTATATAAGTTATAGTGCGTTAACTGTATTAAAATAAGGAGCAGTTGACGTCCCTGCTCCTCTTACAACGGCGACTTAATCACCGAAGTCGTGGACTGCGAGCTGGTAGATGTCGACTGGATCAACCCACTCAACCGTACCACACACAGTACAAGTGCACTCAGTATAGTCTTTATAATCGCCACCGGTTGGTGGTGTTGTCAGTGCACGAATAGCTGGATCATGGTGAGCTTGCTCACGTACTTCATGTCCAGTTTCTTTTTTGCAGCTCGCGCAGTACCAAGTGTGTACACTCATCGTTATCTCCTTGCTTTAAATCTTGCTCCGTCGCGGTGAGTGTAATTTCATATAACCTCCAGTTTGTGATGCAATATTGAGACATGGAGCAATTAGTCGGAAATAGACTTTTTCCGGCCACTTTTTAGCAAAGTAGTCAGCATGACGTAGGTGTTTCTAGGCAGTTCCCAATGTGTTTACACGTTGCGTTAATGCTTTATGTTCAACAGGTTGCTCTCCATGGGGTCAGAAAAGATGTTCAAACAAGGAAACCTCTTTAAAAGCTTGCCAAATGCCAGAATTAACGAGGTTTTTGAAGATTTAGTCAAACACCCGTTTGTCAGGATTGAGAGAATAGTGTCGCGAGGACAAACTTCTCCTGAGACAGGTTGGTACGATCAAGACGAAAATGAATGGGTTGTCGTGTTACAAGGCAGCGCTGAATTAACGTTTGAAAGTGGCGAAGTCATGCCTTTGCAGGCTGGTGATCATGTCAATATTCCGGCCCGCACCAAACACAAGGTGAGCTGGACAGAACCCGAAAAAGAAACTGTTTGGCTGGCAGTATTCTACCCATCTGTCGATGCTGAGTAATCAATGGAGTTGGTCAGTACAACGCCCTTTAACTTGTGACTGCGGACATGAGGCATCACCATAAGCGCAAAACACACAGCACATACCATCCTGAACTATCAAAACCTCACCACAACTCTCGCACTCGTAATGCTGTAGAGGTGTGTCGATCGGCATGAGTTCTGACTTTACGTGTCCGCATTTTGGGCAGGTTATGTTTGATTTCAGCAGTACTTTCATTGGAGAAAATGCCCTTCTATTGAGATGTTCATCAGTAAGCGTGGAACACCTTGAAGACACTTGCCAGCACCAGACGCCAATTGCGTTAGATTCAACCATTAAAAGATGTAATTCCAGATACAAATGCCTTCCTCTTTTCATTTTTTGACACTTTAAACAGACAATTTGTGGATTCATGTTATTCAAATGAGGAATCGTTTTAGGTTCAAAAACTCTCTTTTTCCGTCCCATAGAGTTGTCCATACTGATGCCTGTCCACACTATCGTTGAAACCGTGAAATCAGAGGTTCACATGACGTTATTTCCGAAAGATTTTCTATGGGGCGGCGCCATTGCGGCCAACCAGGTTGAAGGTTCTTATGCTCTCGAAGGCAAAGGCCTTTCGACGTCCGACATGCTCCCCTCTGGGATTCTAAGCCCACACCAAACCCGCCAAGAACGCACGCCGGGTATTAAAGATGTGGCCATAGATTTCTATAACAGATACCCAGAGGACATTGCCCTGTTCAATGAAATGGGCTTCAACTGCCTGCGTCTTTCCATTGCCTGGACCCGTATTTTCCCGAACGGTGATGAGGAATCACCTAACGAGGCTGGCCTCGCCTATTACGACCGTATTTTCGATGAATTGGCTACACACAATATCCAGCCTTTTGTGACGCTCTCACATTATGAAATGCCTTACGCTCTGGTAGAAAACTATGGAGGCTGGGCAGACCGACAACTGATCGGCTTCTTTGAGCGGTATGTCAGTACCGTTTTCGAACGGTATAAGGACAAAGTTAAGCTCTGGCTGACATTCAATGAAATCAATATGTCGCTGCATGCGCCTTTTACCGGCGTTGGGCTTCAGGAAGATGCCAGCGAGCGGGAAATCTATCAGGCGATTCACCATCAGTTGGTGGCTAATGCAAAAGCGGTGAAGCTCTGCCATGAGATTATTCCAGACGCTAAGATCGGTAACATGCTGTTGGGAGCTATCAATTACCCATTTACTTGCAACCCAGACGACGTCATCGCTGCCATGCATGAGAATAACAAATGGCTGTTCTTTGGTGATGTTCAGACGCGCGGTAAATACCCGGGCTACATGCTTCGTTACTTCAGAGAAAATGGTATCGAAATCGCAATGGAAGATGGCGATCTGGACGTGATCGCCGGTGCTTCAGTCGATTTTATCTCGTTCAGTTATTACGCCAGCGGCTGTGCGAGTGCTGATCCTAAACAAAAAGAAGTCGGCAATATCGTCGCCAGTGTGCCAAATCCTTATCTGGAGAAGAGCCAATGGGGCTGGCTCATCGACCCGAAAGGCCTACGTATTCTGCTGAATTTCCTCTATGACCGTTACCAGAAGCCTCTATTTATTGTGGAAAATGGACTGGGCGCAATCGACGAGCTGGATGAAAACGGTGAGATTCAGGATGACTATCGCATTGCTTACCTTAATGACCATTTAGTTCAGGCACGTGAAGCCATGTTAGACGGTGTGGAGTTAATGGGATTCACAACGTGGGGACCGATTGATCTCGTCGCGAATTCCACCGCGGAAATGCGTAAACGTTATGGTTTTATTTATGTCGACCGACACGACGATTTCAGTGGCTCTCTCGAACGAAAACGTAAGAAAAGCTTTTTCTGGTATCAAGACGTGATTAAAACCCAAGGCGCTTCGCTGACAGTGAAATAATCCGTACTACCGCTCTAGAAAATAAAAAGCCCTGCTGATGCAGGGCTTTCGTTTAAGGCGTTGTTTGTAATTAACCGACTTGGAGGTTGCCATACAGGGTTTGATAAACCCCCTCTTCCTGCACCAGTTCGCTGTGGTTACCGCTTTGTGCAACCTTGCCATCTTCCAGTACATAAATCAGGTCGGCTTGTTTCACTGCAGACAAACGGTGCGCCACAATCAGTGTGGTTCGGCCTTGAAGGAAGTTATTCAGCGCCTCATGCAACGCTGCTTCTGTTGCAGTATCCAGCGCAGAGGTCGCTTCGTCTAAAATTACCAGTTTCGGATTGGTCAGAATCATACGGGCAATTGCTAAGCGCTGACGCTGTCCACCAGAAAGCTTGAGACCTTGCCGGCCCAGCTGGGATTCCAAGCCGTTATCCAGTTTATCGACAACATCACTTAACTGAGCAATTTCCAGTGATTGCCAAAGCTGCTCGTCGGAGAAATCAGTTCGTCCTAATGTCAGGTTTTCACGCAATGTATCGTTGAAGATCATCGGTTGTTGCAAGACCACGGCCGTATGCTGGCGCAGGGTTTCATAACCAATCTCTTCGACAGGTTTGCCATCAATCAGGATTTCACCGTCAGATTTGCGATAAAGCCCCAGCAGCAGCTGAATCAGTGTGGATTTACCGCCACCTGATGCGCCAACCAGCGCCACGCGCTTGCCTTGAGGAATATTCAGAGAAAGACCGTTCAACACCGTTTTCTCACTGTCGTAACTGAAGGTCAGGTCGCGACATTCCACGCCAAAGGTTTCTTTGCTTTTCAGCGGATCTTTTTCGGATGCGTTACGTGGCTCTTCATCCAATGCAAGCAGACCGTTCAAACGTTTCATTGCTGCAGAAGCACTGAACCAGGCGTATTGAATACCCAGCAGTTCTTGAATCGGGCTTAGCATAAACCACAGGTAACCAAATACTGCGAAGATCTGGCCAATGGTCAGGTCGCTGAACAGCACCATCAGCATCGCCGCAGCACGGAACAGCTCAAAACCAATCAGGAACATCAGGAAGGAAACACGCCCTGCCGCTTCTGACTGCCAGGCGTACTTATCAGCATCGTGACGAATCGCTTCGGCATCTGTCTTCAGAACATCAAGGTAAGCACGTTCACGGTTAGCAGCACGGAGCTGATAGATGCCATCCAGCGTTTCTACCAGACGTTGCTGGAACCGCTCAAAAGATTGGTTTTCCGCCTTTTTAAGGTGCTTAACGCGTTGGCCCATTTTGCGTGAGAGGTAGATGACCAGCGGGTTAACCAGCAATATGAATAAGCCAAGCGCCCAGTCGAGCCATAGAAGGATAATTGCCGTGCCAAAGACCGTCAGTACACCGACCACAAAGCGGCTCAAACTGTTGCCAAGGAAAGAGTCGATAGTCTCGATGTCCGTCACCAGATGAGAACTCACTCCGCCGCTGCCACGCTCTTCGTATTCTTTCATACTGATGCGGCCAAGTTTATCGAGGAGTTGCTGGCGGATATGGCAAGTGATGGACTTGGAAACCAAAGTAAACTGACGGCTTTGCCAGATATTCAGCGCCTGGCTGACAATCCGCATCACAATCACCAGTATCAGCACCATGACGATATAACTGGCTGGTTGCTGCAGTGACTCAGGCAAAATCTGGTTGAAGAAATTCACCCCACCGGCAGGTTTGTTTAGCAGCACCTCGTCAACCATTAGCGGCATAAACAGAGGAATTGGCACGCTGATGAGCGTCGCACAGATAGCGATAAGGTTGGCGGTAATCAGGCGTTTCTTGTGCTTTTTCGCCTGCTCAATCAACCAACGTGTCGAAATGGTTGTTAGCGTACTGCTAGTCACTGTATCTCCAGAATTCTTTGTCATTTTTTAATTTTTCTAATGTTGAGTCTATACCCTAGCCGCAACCGAAAACACCCCAGAGAAATCCGGGGTGTTTATCGTCAGGGGTTAATCTTAGCTTAGAACACGTATTCGGCTTCTATACCCCAGTTACGTCCTAGTTGCGTGCGACGATCAAGTCCGTCAGTAGTTGATTCCGCACCAATCAGGTCGTTGTAGTCCCAATATTTCTTATCAAAGGCGTTAAACAGACCAGCACGCAGCGTTAGATCAGTCACTGGGCGGTAGAATGCAGTCACATCGGTTACAGCGTAACCTGGTGCATTCACGTTTTCAGTCCCGTTAGCGTTACTCCAATCAGAACCGGATTTACCCGCAACAGCTTTCACTGACAACTTACCACCGTAAGTGTTTTCAACGTCGGCATAGCCCAGCGCTAAGTAGCCTGTAAGTGGCGAAACAGTATCCAGTGCTTCCCCGTTTTCTTTGTCTTCACCTTGGGTGTACGCCACACTCATGTCACTGTAAAAACCCGTTGGTGCGCCAAACAGCACATCCAATGCCAGATGTGTTTTTAGCTCAGCACCATAGATTTCTGCTTTGCTGATGTTCTCTTTGGTCCAAAGTTCTTTACCCTGGCCGTTGTCATCAGCCAATTTGTGCGTTTCGATAAAGTTCTTGTAGTCGTTGTAATAAACCGAGAACTCAATGCGACCGAAGTCCTGAGTGAAGCGCAGACCAGTTTCGTAACCAATGCTCTCTTCCGGCTTCAGATTAGGGTTAGCCTCGAACACAGCTCCTCTAGCAGCGTCAGTTTCGTAGAAGTAGTAAAGATCCTGAAGCGTTGGCGCTTTGTAACCTTGGCTGATGTTACCGAAGCTGCTCAGGCTTTCGGTCCAGTGATAAACCGCACCCAGTTTCGCCGTTAACGCGTCACTTTTGGACTTTGGATTATCTTCTGAAGCTTGTTTTGGCTCTGCGGTAAACTTGTCGTAACGAAGACCCGCATTCACTACCAGTCGTTCTTCCAGGAAGAAAGCTTGATCCTGTACAAAGATGCCCCATTTCACTGACTCCGCGTTTGGCACTTCACCAGTTTTATCTACTGACGTACCCGCTTTGTAGCCCTCTAGGTAATAATCGCGGTAATCCAGATCAAACTCGTTAGTGATGTAATTCACGCCATAGCTGATTTCGTGGAAACTGTTCTCAAGTTCAATAGCCTTGTCGAACTGAGCATCAAACTGGGCGCTCTTATCTACACCGTTACGCATACGCTGGCGGTAGCCATGACCAAATGACGTTGGCGGCTGAGGCGTTTCATCAAAGGTGTTGTGATTACTTTCACTTTCCAACGCGGTCACTTGCCATTTCAGGTGGTCAAACGCGATATTGTTCGCTTGCCATTCGTGCTCGAAGGTTACGCGCTTGCGCTTGTCTTCATCACTGGCGCTGTTACGCGTATATACGAAGCCTGGCATGATTTCATAGCCTTCGTTAGACAGCACCAGGCCATCTGCTTCTCGGTTATAAATCTCACCCGTCAGGCCAATTCGATGCGCATCATTCAACTGATAGAAAGCTTTCAGCAAAAGGTTGTCTGAGTTGATATCAAATGGGTCAGCCTGTCCACGTTTGCGGCCTTCAATATCAGCGCCACTGCCGTGGGTCGCTGTTTCGTGACCATCGCGATGTGTGAAAATCAGCAAGGTTTCCAGATCGCCAGTACGGTTTGCCAGAGTTGCAGTCGCTTTGTAGCTCTCATCAGCACTGTAGTAACCGCCTTTAACGCTGGCATAGGTGTCATCACCCTCAGCGACCAGAAGATCGCCCGGGTTCTTGGTGCGGATGATCACTGCACCGGCCAGTGCATCACTGCCGTACAGGCTGGAGGCAGGACCTTTGCTTATCTCTACACGCTGCAAGGTGTCGGTCTCAACAGTGTTGTTGTATTTGCGCATCACATCTGCGCCTGGGTTGAACGATGAAGGTTGTTCAACACCATCCACCATGGTTTTTACGTAGTTATCGCTCAAACCACGAATATTAAAGCCTGAGTTACCGAAACGACCCGTGCCCGGCATCGACACGCCCGGCTCATTCGCAATCGCCTGCTCGAGGTCCTGAGCAAGGTTCTCTTCGATAGTTTCGCTGTTCACTACGTCAACAGAAGCAGCTACATCACTGATGTTTTGCTCACTTCGGGTCGCAGAGACAACCACTTCGTCAAAGGTATAAACGTCTTGGGCTGAAGCTGTGCCCGCACAGAGAAGGCCGACCAAAATCGCCAGCTTGTTTTTCTTGATAGTCATAATTTCCACTCTTTAAACCGCCTGAGAAATCCCAATCAGTTTTCTTCAGGCAAAAGAAACCTACTCACACTGGTTCCCGTGCGATTTTTATAGTTATGGGAGGTGATATCAGGCCCTCAGAATAAGAGCCTGATAAAAGAGATTAAGCGTTCTCTTCTTTCATCTTCTTCACGTGACCTTCATTCAGGTGGATCACGGAAAG
Organism: Grimontia indica; assembly: GCF_000333895.2. Lineage (GTDB taxonomy): Bacteria > Pseudomonadota > Gammaproteobacteria > Enterobacterales > Vibrionaceae > Enterovibrio > Enterovibrio indicus. Next base: position 119,872 of record NZ_ANFM02000006.1, read on the forward strand.
CATGTCTTCGCCTGACACATCAAATGCCTGACCGAAGCCTTTCACGTAACGGCCGATGACTGGATTTAAACGGTAGAGGTTGAAATCGCCAAGTTGGCTGAGGTTATCGATCATCTCGCCAAGACGATCACTCATTACCTGAATTGCCGTTTTCCAGTGTTCTGAATCACGCTCAATAAGTTCTGCATTGGTGTCAAATGACAGACGACGTCGCGCAAAGATGGAGCGAGCCTCGCTTTCGTCCTCGATCATCATGATAGAGACGGCTTTGCGGTGCTTGAGATTTTGACCATGGGTAGCAAGATCCGACACCAGAATGTAGTAACCCATTTCAGAGAAAGCGAAAGGCGCATAGCTGGTATGTGGTTTACCTTCTTTGTCTACAGTACCCAATTGCAGCGTATTGCGAGAATCACGAAACTCCTGAATTTCAGGGCCTAAACGGTTTTGTAGACGTTCTGCTTTGTCACTCATTTTGCAAACTCCTGCTTCATGGCGTTAAACAGTTCAATTTGTTCTGGGAATAGCTGACGCTTTTTGTCACGGCCAAGGTAAATCTTGAATACACAATGGCCAGTGCTGTCGAAGAAACCAATATAGTGGCTCTCGGTACCGCGGAATGGCTTGCTGACAAACGCAATGTCAGAGACCAAATCCAGACGAAGATGACCGTGTAACTGGCCTTCGCGTCCCATTAGGTTGTAGTAACCGTGAGCAACTTTGCCTTTTGGAAAGGCCGCTTTAAATTCAAAAACAGAACCACCAGAATGAACGATGGTGGTGACCTTACCCCATACTGGCATTGCTTCCAGAATGGTCTGCGCAAGTTCACCCTTCACGTGGGAAATCATATTTTCCGGGAGTGCCAGCGTAATTTCACCTTCCGTCAGTTTCAGTGAGTCCACCATGTTTGATACTGGTGTGTGCTCATCCTGAGCCAGATATTCAGCCACGCGCTGTTTGGTTTCTTCCGTCACGATGATCGCTTGTTGCATCGTTTAACTACTCCTAAGCTGCGACATTTGCCGCTTTTCTTTGCACTTTCTGCGCTGTTTGGTTTTGTAATACTTCAATCAGGTTTTGGGCCAGTGTGACCGCCCAGAACTGTCCGGCGAGAGTCAGCGTGAGATAACTTCTGCCATTTTCATTCTTTTCAAGATAGACCAGCCCGTTTTCCTGCCACGCTTCGAACAGGGGATACAGCGCTTCAAACGAGCCCTGTCCAGCCACTGAATCCAACTTGTGTTGAGCCAGCACACCAGCATCAAATCCACTTTTCACTTCAGCTGATACACCTCTATTGGCAGGCGCTAGCGTCATCAAGGTGACAGGGTAACGAAAGTCATTGATCGCTGAGATGTAGGTATCCATATCGCGGGTTTGCATCATCTGACAGCCATTGACATTGCCACCAGCCCCGGCCCCTAAAGGCATGATCTCCGCAGTTGTTTTCGCTAACGAGTTGTAAATACTGCGTTCGCGGTTGTCTGAAGACCAGTGGTTAACGCTGAGACGTTTCTGATGGTGCTTCGCCATGAAATTCACGCCCATCTCAAACATACTGGCCTTCATTTGTGTATCTGCCGGATACGGCAATTTGCCCTGCTCAACCAACTTTGCCATTGGCAAGCCCTGCATTTCGATAAGCTGATACAGGTCGACACCATGGGCACCGGACTCAAGATAGTCATTCAAGTCCTGCTGCCAAATATCCAGAGTTTGGTGAGGCAAGCCATAAAGTAAATCCAGAACGATAGGAGCCGCGTTGTATTTGACCAATTGCTGGATTTTGTCCAACACCACTTCCCGGTCATCAAGGCGCTTCGCACTGCGACGGACCTGAGTGTTGAAGCTCTGAACGCCGAACGAGAAACGGTTAACGCCCCCTTCCAGTGCCGCTTCAAATTTGTCCAATCCAAAACGGTTGATACGACCTTCTAGTGTGATTTCGCAGTCCGGTGTCAGCGGAAATTGGCTGCGGATATCAGAGACGATCATTCGGATTTGTTCGCCACTAAGATCGGTTGGGGTTCCCCCGCCAATGTATACCGCTTGGAACGGCGCTGACTGACTCCAGACTTGCGAGGCTTTCCATCGAATTTCTGCGCGCAGTGCTTCAACGTAGCTTTCAATTAATGACTTGCTGGATGCGTATTGGAAGAAGTTGCAGTAGGTACAACGCACGCGACAAAACGGAATGTGAATGTACAGACAGCGTGGTGCATGCGCCGATGACGCTGGGATTGCATGTGCTTTTTCAAGCGTGGTTTGGATATCTTCAGAATTAACTGAACGCATCATGCCACCGGCATGCGCACTCTTCTTGCGTTGAAAAGCAAAACGAAGTGGATCAGGTGTTCTTAGCCCGACCAATTCCGGATTGTGAAGATCCACATTCATCTCATTTTGCAACCTTTAACATTAACAGCGTCAAACTGCGAGCTGTTTCCTAGTGATTTCAATCATATTCATAAAAGATAATAATGCAACTGATAATTGATCTCATTAGCATTTCATGCATAATGCACCTAATCACTTATTAAAATCAGTTCTTCAGGAGTACGTGTGAACACTCGACGGTACGTAGTTTGTGGTGTCGTTTCAGTTGCACTGCACAGTTTGGCGATTTGGGCTCAACCGCCCTCGCCTCAATTCACAATTAACGATGCCAATACGGGTAACCGTGTGGCTATCCAGCTCATTGCGTCGACGAAACAGGTACCAAAAGAACCAGAACCTACTCCTGTTGAAGACCCACCACAGCAAGAAACGACAAAGCCAGAACCTAAACCGGTTAAATCTCCTTCAGTAAAAAAGGAGCCACCAAAAAAGGCAGAAGTCCAACCTCAGAAAAAGGTGAAACCAGAGGTCAGCCCGCCAAAAGAAACCAGGAAAAAGCCACTTGAGAAGGTGACGAATAAGGAAAGCAAAGAAGAGAAAACAAAGCCTCTTCCGCCGAAAAAACCAATAGAAAAACCTGAGGAAAAACCGGAAGAGACTACTGAGGAGATAAGCGAAGAAAACCAGATGACTCAGGCAAAATCATCTTCTCCTATGTTGGTCGAAAGACCCACATTTAAAGTCCGCCCTTCCCAACCTAAGTACCCGAGAATGGCAAAACGTAAAGGGATGGAAGGCACAGTGCTTATAGAAGTCTGGCTGGACGAAGAAGGCCATCAAACCCATCGCTCCCTTCTAAAAAGTTCCGGGTTTGAATTGCTTGATGGCGCTGCAATGGATGCAGTGAAAAAGTGGCGCTTCAACGGCCACGAAGAAAATGGTGTCGCCCTGGCGCACAGAGTAAGAATTCCTGTTCGTTTTAATTTGGATTAATCATGTTCGACTTACAATTTTTCACGTCAATCCACGCTCAATTGGGCATCATGACCTGGCCTTTGACACTGCTTTCCGCACTCATGTTGATGCTCATTTTTGAGCGCATCGTTTTCGTTGTTATGAATACCAAAACGGGCAGCAAACCTTTGCAAAAAGAGATCTACTCACTTTCGCTGACCAATGACAAACAGCTAGAAACGTATGTAGAACGTCATCAGCAGGATAAAAGCACCCTATCCCAAGGGATCTGCATGCTGATCAATCATCGTCATTTCACTAAATCTTTGCGTGAAGAAGCTGTTTCTATCTGGCTTCAAAAGAAACGCCGTCAATTCACTGCAGGTCTCAAATTGCTGAACATTATTGGCGTGCTGAGTCCTTTGATTGGTTTGCTGGGAACCGTTGTCGGCCTGATAGAAATGTTTAAAGGACTTTCTGCCACACAAGGTGGTATTTCACCTGCAGAATTGGCCGATGGCTTGGGATTGGCGATGTCTACGACGGCAGCGGGTTTGCTGATTGCCCTGCCAGCCATTGCTTCATCACAAGTTTTTGCGCTGTGGGCAGATCGCACTTTGGCAAAAATTGAATACGTGCTGAACCACTTCAACCTGCATCTCGCCGGTGTTTCATTCGATGAAAGCGCGGATTGTCCAAAGCATTGCAAACCTTGCGCTGGTTCAAGCTCAGAGTCACCGAGGGAAAGTGCCGCATGATCCGCTCTCAACCAGAAAGTGAATCAACATCATTCACGCCGGATCTCACGCCGTTGCTGGACATTATTTTTATCGTGATGGTGTTTTTGCTGCTTACGGCAAACATCCAAATTAAAACCATGGATATCGCGATTCCCCAAACCAATGATTCAGAAGTTCTGGAATCTCCAAACCGTGAAGTCATCGCCATCAACGTGTTGAGCGGTTCACCTTCATGGGCACTTCAAGGTGAACCTCTTCACGACTGGGAATCCTTTACGGCACAGCTTCTGGAAGCCATTCAGCAAGCCCCTGATAAACCGGTGGTGATCGCTGCGGACAAACAAGCCAATGTGGAAAGCATGCTTAAAGTCCTCGCCTTCATGCAAAACAACAATATCAACGCCACAAATATTGTGATGGAAGAACAATGAAAAAGAATTTCAAACTTGGCGCTGCTGCGCTGCTTTTTACTGGCTTATTGACTTCACCGGCGTTCGCCCAGGATGCAAGAATCATCAGCGCCGGCTCAACCGTTACTGAACTTTTGTTTGCACTAGGCGCAGAAAAAGAAGTGGTTGCAGTAGATTTAACCAGCCGTCATTACCTTGATGGCAGAGAGATTCCCGTACTGGGCTATCATCGCCAGTTATCAGCCGAAGGCCTATTAGCACTAAGCCCTACCCATCTCGTGGGCTCGCCAGAGATGGGGCCGGAAAGCACGTTGAAGCTATTGAAATCGGCAAATGTCGATGTTCAAAAGCTGCCAACAGGGACCTCCATTGAAGACTTTAATCAGCGCGTAGATTCAGTCGCGTCGATTACTGGTACTGAAGACAAAGGTGCCGAAATTAAAGCGGATGTTGCTGAGAAAATAGGAAAGTTGAACGCCTCGGCACCTGAAAAACGCCCTTCAGTGATGTTCGTGATGATGTCTGATGGTCGCCCATTGACCGTCGCGGGTGATGAAACCACGGTAAACACAGTGATCGAGTTGGCTGGCGGCATGAACCCTGCGGCTAAAGAAACCACCAGCTATAAGCCCCTGTCTACCGAGTCTATCGTAGAAATGCAGCCTGAATACATTCTGGTATCCGAACGCACTCTTTCGCAGGTTGGCGGTATTGAAGGTATGGTGAAACAGCAGCCTTTGTTAAGCGCAACACCCGCATTCAAGAACGACAACATAATCCCTATTTCTGGCTACGCAATTCTGGGTGGCTTTGGGTTGGCAAGCCTAGATCTCGCTACCGACCTTAACAAACGCATTTTGGCTGGTGAGTAGTACATTTCCATGAATGATTTGCTGACTCGCCGCGTTTCAGCGCGGTGGATGATGATCGTTTCTTCGATCTTGTTGTACATCACTGTCGTGAGCTCAATTACTTTGGGGCCGATGAATATAGGCTTCTCAGACAGTTTGAAAGCACTACTTCCCGTTCAATCGGACCTTCCTGACTATGTCTCTGTAATCATTCAGGAAGTCCGTTTACCACGTACTCTTCTGGCCATTGCTGTAGGCGGTATTCTTGCGATGTGCGGGACCGTCATGCAGGGGCTTTTCAGAAACCCATTGGCAGATCCCGGTATTATCGGGGTGTCTGCCGGTGCTTCCCTTGGAGCAGCCATTGCGATTGTTCTATTTGGTGGCGTGATTACCCATACGGCATTTCTGGTGCTGGGCACGGTACCGGTATTTGCTTTTCTGGGCGGTGCGCTAACGACCTTTGCCATCTATTACATGGGCACCAGTAGTAATGGCACTTCAGTCACGATCATGTTACTCGCAGGCGTTGCGCTTGGCGCGATTGCTGGCGCTGGCATGGGGCTTCTAAACTATTTTGCTGACGATCAGGAGCTTCGCGACCTTTCTCTTTGGACGATGGGCTCTTTAGCCGGCGCTTCATGGGATGCGATTGGGTTGGCTTTTGTTTCATTAGCCGCATTGGGCTTCTTGTTCCAACGCTATGCAAAACCTCTAAATGCTTTGCTGCTGGGTGAAGCTGAAGCCCGTCATCTCGGCATTAACGTCCAATCGCTCAAGCGCAATCTGATCCTTCTCACAGCTGCAGGCGTCGGCGTGACAGTTGCCCTTTCCGGCATGATTGGTTTTATTGGCCTTGTTGTTCCCCATATCGGACGCATGCTGACAGGCCCAGATCACCGTACCCTCATTCCGGTTTCAGCAATTTTAGGTGGTTTGGTGCTGCTAGCATCAGACATGATTGCACGCACTATTGTTGCACCACTTGAAATCCCGGTAGGCATTATCACAGCGGCTCTAGGGGCGCCTTTCTTCCTGGCATTGCTGCTTAAACAAAAAGGTCGTTTGGCATAATGGGTATTGATATTCGACATGCATCGCTCACGCTGGGTAACAAGGTTCTACTGGATAACTTCAGCACGTCTTTCAAATTGGGTGAGCTAACTATTATTCTTGGACCAAACGGAACCGGTAAAAGTAGCCTGCTTAAACTGATTAGCCGCGAATGGCCATGTAATGGCGAACTTATCTTCTATGGCAAATCCACAAAAGATTGGAAACCTGAACACCTCGCCGAATCGATGGGGATCCTACCGCAGTCCAGTAGCCTGACATTTGCTTTCACCGCTCGGGAAGTGGTTGAACTTGGTGGGCTGGCGTTGAGTGCATCCCAAGCTGAACTCGCTGAGATCGCATCTGAGAACATGGCAAAGACCGATGTACTTCATCTTGCTGGCAGGCTTTACCCAAGCCTTTCCGGGGGCGAAAAGCAGCGCGTGCACCTCGCTCGCGTGCTAACACAAATAGCAAAATCGCCAAGAGACACCATATTGATGCTGGATGAACCAACGAGTGCGCTGGATATTGGCCACCAACACAAGACTTTAAGCTTGGCGAAAGAGATGGCACAAGCCGGATCGGCGGTGATCGCCGTGATCCATGATCTCAACCTTGCTGCACAGTATGCAGACCGTATCTTAATATTAAATAAAGGAAAAATAGCGGCAGATGGCATCCCAACAGATGTGCTGACGCCTGAAATAATCGAGGAAGTCTACGGCTGGCCGGTTTCCGTTATGCCTCATCCAAAGGGTAATTACCCAGTTGTACTAGCCTAAGTTTCACAAACTCCGTAAGTGGCCCTCAGATGAGGGCTTTTTTATATCTGCTCACGTATACTAGAAAAACTAAAACGCTAAACGAACACAAAACAAGGAACGACAAATGATTCGTACTGGCATCGTAGGATTTGGCTTTGCTGCCCAGACTTTCCACCTTCCTTTTCTCTCTATTCATCCGGATTTCGAGCCTGTCGCGGTTGTTTCTTCAAATCATGATTTAGTGGCAGAGAAACTCCCCTCCGCGGCGTACTACTCAAACATAGAAGAAATGCTTCGAGATGCGGAATTGGATTTGGTCATTATCACCACCCCTAACCACACGCACTTCGATCTTGCCAAACAATCACTGGAAGCGGATTGCCACGTGTTGCTCGAAAAGCCTTTCGTAGTAAGCAGCGGACAAGGTTTGGAGCTGATCAAAATCGCCAATACTCGCGGTAAAATTCTTTGTCCTTACCAGAATCGACGCTGGGATGGCGACTTCCTTACAGTAAAAGCGTTGATTGAATCTGATGAACTAGGACAGGTTCGTGTTTTCGAATCGAACTTCGACCGTTTTCGTCCTGAGGTTCGCCAACGCTGGCGTGAACAGGCAGGAGAAGGATCGGGCATTCTTTATGACTTGGGTTCACATCTAGTAGACCAAGCGCTTCACTTGTTCGGATCACCCTTAGCGGTCACCGCTCATTGCAAAGCGATGCGACCACAATCTCAAGCTACCGACTACTTCAAGATGACGCTGCATTACGCTGACAAAGAAGTGGTGTTGAATTCCAGCCCATACCGTTCAGGCAAAGGCTCTCGCTTTGTCGTTCAAGGAGACAAAGCCACTTTCTCATGCGCCGGTTTGGATATTCAGGAGCAGCAATTGCGTGACGGTGTCACGGTAACGAATTCAGAATTTGGCCGCCAGCAACATATTGGAAAGCTTGAAGTTGGTGACAACGTCACTGAAAAAGATATTGAATTGGAACACGGATGCTATTCTGAGCTTTTTGCCAACCTGGCATCCGCCATTTTGAACGGCACTACACCACCAATCGACCCTTATGACGCGGTAAAAGGTATTTACGCGTTAGAACTTGCCCAACATGCCTCAGAGGCAGGCAAGACAGAGCGATGGGAGTTCTAGGCTTCTACAAAAGCGCCGAGAAATTTCGGCGCTTTAATATCATCAACCAGTGTCATTTCTTCTTATCCTCTCCCTAAAGAAATTTGCCAAAATTCATCAAGTAACACCACGCTAATACTGAAAAGTCATGTTCAATCCAAATAGTTATAGTGCGTTATGATGGATGAATTAATTCCCTAAAAGTAAAAAGCCCGCATTCGCGGGCTCAATAATCAGTGACCAATTTGGTGTTACATCATGCTCTTAGCAAAAGAGTAAACCAGCATACCTGCAAGCAGCCAGAATACTGACAAATTAAACTTACGCAGAACCGTAAAGCCAACAATCACTGCCACGATGTCAGAAACACCATGCACGGCCGACATCCAAACTGGTTGGTAAAATGCTGCAACCAGAAGACCAACCACTGCCGCATTAATCAGTACCACGGAACCAGCAAACTTGTGATGGTTCATCACAGCCTGCCAAACAGGAATGACAGCAAACAATAGCAATGCCCCAGGAAGGAATATTGCAATGGTTGCTACTGCACTACCCAGGATTGGATTGATCCCTTCCATTGAAGCACCAATGTAGCTCGCAATAGTAAACATCGGACCCGGAACCAACTGTGCGGCTGCGTAACCTTCAACCAAAGCATCCCCAGAAACCGAATCGCCAATCAAAGGTTGTAACAGTGGAAGTACAACGTGACCACCACCAAATACAAAGCTGCCAGCTTGATAGAAGTGATTAAACAGGCTGATAACCGGTGCACTGCTCAGAGCAGGAAGTACCAATAGCGCAGCAAACACGCCGAAAAGAATGGCTGTTTGCTTAATACCTGTTGGCTCTTTGGCTTCAGTCGCTACTTCTGGCTTACGAATAAACAACCAACCAAGAATACCGGCGATAAGTATTGGCATCAGTTGAGCCACAAGGCCAGTCTGCCAAAGGATCCAACCAGCAGAGGCCACACAAACAGAAAATGTGACAGCGTCACTGATAAACTTTCGTGCCATCGTCCAGATAGCATCAGCTACCACTACCACTGCCAACAGTTTTGCAGCAGAGATAAGTAGAGCCAACGCCGAAGACTCCCCTAGGCTCGCGCTGTACATAGCTGCTGCCGTTAATAAGGCAAAAGATGGGAAGGTAAAGCCAATAAAAGCGGCAATTGCCCCAATGTAGCCCGCGCGATGATAACCAATAAACATCCCGAGCTGACTGCTCGCAGGGCCAGGAAGGAACTGACACAAGCTCAGCGCTGTTGAGAATTTATCCTCTTCAATCCACTTACGCTTTTCAACAAACTCTCTTTGAAAATAGCTAATATGAGCGACAGGACCACCAAAGCTCATACATCCCAGCACAAAGAAACGAAACAGTACTTCTAACATCCGAAAACAAACCTCCTTAATGAACCAGGCCATTGATGAGTTTCACATCAAATACCTGAATTTCTGCCGCAATTTTAAAACTCATGCCCCATGAATAGAAACAATTCTTATCAATCCTTCATATCGATTTGATTAATTCTCTATTTAGTCATGTTCACGATCTATTAAAAGTAACGACAAAAGATCCTCTAGATCTGTAGGTTTACAACAAATGTACGTTAGTACTCACTTACATTGATTAGTATTGTTTCCATTTGAAAACAAATCATATAAAGCATTGTTATAAAATAACTTATTAAAATCAAAACCAAGAATTTGGCTATCAGCTCATTTCGTAAGTCCCTTTCAGAACACGATCTGGAATCTGTTTTGGGCAGGTTCAGCACTAGAGTGCGGATCATTGAACACAATCCTTACGCAGCTTCTTCTAGCCTTTTGGTTGAATGAATTTTTGATGACAAAAGCGCAGAAAAACGTTTTTCATGCCCCTCCTCTCCAAATTGAAGGAATGTTGGCAGAGACCTACTACCTTCAAATTTAAATAAAGGAGTTTCATCTGCTTGTGACAACGTCACTCAATGAATTCGGAAGAGATGTGATACGCTATCCGCCTCTCGATAACTAACGAAAATTCCATATGTTAGATAACCTTCAGCAAATGGTGGTCCTTGCGACTGTAGCGCATGAACAGCACTTCACCCGTGCTGCCGAGTACCTTGGGATTTCAAAGTCTCAAGTCAGTAAGCAAATTCGCTATCTCGAAGAACGATTAGGTGTTCAGCTGGTTCAAAGAAATACCCGCTCTGTTGCCCTAACCGAAGCCGGCGAGCAATATGCAGCCTTCGGGCGCCAGATTGTCGAAACCATGCAAGACGCTGAAGCCATGGTTGCTGGTTTTAGAAATGAGGTTTCTGGAAGATTAAAGGTTGGCGTTGCTCAGTCATTTGGTAATGCCCAGATCACAAAGTTACTTTCTGCATTTCAAGCACAGTTTCCTGCCCTCGAGTTGGAAGTACATTTATTCGATCACCGTCCAAACCTTGTTGAAGATGGATTTGATTGTTGGCTGGCTATTCATGAAGCACCACCAGAAGGAATGGTTGCGAGAAAACTGGGCGACTGCCAGTTTAAGTTGGTAGCCTCACCGGCATACATTGAGGCAAACGGTTCACCCAAACACCCATCCGACCTTCGCGAACATAACTGTATTACCTATCAAAGTGTCCAGCGCACTTATGATCAATGGCCATTTCAACGAGATGGTAGCGAGCAATCAGTGACTGTCAGAGGATCTTACCGTATCAACAATGCCCCAGCGGTTTTGGAAGCGACCAAATCAGGTGTAGGTATCGCTTATATCGCTACTTATCTATTAGATAGTGAAATTGAAAACGGTGAATTAAAAGTATTAATGAAGGATTGGAAGCCGACAATGAAGCTACCTGTTTATGCGGTCTATCCACGCCGAGAATACCTGGCACCCAAGGTTAGACACTTCGTAGACTTCCTTTCGGAAAATATTCGAGTCGTTTAAGCTGATAAAGTAAAAGGGGGTGTGACAATGTCACACCCCCTTTTCTATCAATAAATCAATGTTATGCGTCAGCTTTTTTGTCGGTTGGCATGGCGTACATTGCCTTGACGATCTTAGCTACGCCTTCAGGCAATGAAGAAAGCTTGCTATCAAACTGGGCGCGGTCACTATCAGTGATTGAGCTGTGCTCTTTGCCCGCAGCAATGTAGTTTGCTGGGAACAAGTGATAGTTTTGATAAATCTGGCGATCAATTTCTGCAGCCAGCGCTTCAGGTGAATCGAACTCGTTACCTATCACGTCACCAAACTCGACATGGATTCTGCGTTTCTGGCCAACAATACCCTGAACGATGCTTTCGATATCTTCAAACTCACCTTTTTCATATCCACCTTCTTGCTGCTTACGGTAAAGCTCGTTCGCTTTTGCTGCATCACATGGATCGTTTTCGTAAGAGATAGTCACCGGAACAATACGCAGCGAAGCCACATAATCAGCGAATTCAATTTTCTGGCGACGCCCTTCCATGAAGAACATTTTCAAAATCGCAGGATCAGTTTTATCGTTGCCGTCTTTTGCACGACCTTCTCTCTGAGCAATCCAGATAGACTGCTTCTCATCCAAAGAGGCTTTGATGTAAGCAGATAACTGACCCAACGCCTTCATCATTTCTCTTGGGCCTTTCGCAGAGCGCTTAACTATGAAACTCTTATTCAGTTTCATCAGTTCAGTTGCGCAAGGCTTTTTAAGCAGGTTGTCACCAATGGCGATGCGAACCGTATCAAACTGATTCTCATGCAGACACCAGTTGACCATCGCTGGGTCCATCGCAATATCGCGGTGATTAGAAACAAACAAATAGCTGTTGTTAGGATCCAATTTGTCCAAACCACTTGTCGTCAAACCTTCTGACGTACTTTTAATCATTGAGTCCATGTATGTAGCGATATGGAGCTGAACGTCGCGAACAGTTTTGATTTTGTTCCACTTGGAATGTAGGTATCGCTTCAAGATTGGTTTAAGGAGCCAACCTGCTATGCCAGAAAACTGTGGAAAGCGGTACTTTAAAATGGCTGAGATGAATTCTTCATCTTCGATCAGACGATCAATCGCACCAGGCACTTCATCGTCATTGTATGGACGAATTTCTAAGAAAGGATCGTTAGTTTGTTGCACGTGATTCTACTTGCTCCGATAAAAACCGCGCCATTTTACGCGGATATAGGATTTCGAACATTGTTTTAATCAGCATTATACAGAGGTTGGAGGTCTTACCTCATTTCCCTTGCTAATGATTGTAACAATGCGGAGGATTTTTGGACAACAAAGCACGACTAAACCCTCTCTTTGCTTGATCTCATTTTGAAAACCCAACACTATGTGCGCCTCGCAATGAGAGAAAGTTAAAATGAAGCAAGCCATAGAATATTTTTACCAAAAAGCTGACTACCTAAATGTCGGCCCTCGAAAAAAACAGCCTCAGTCTTCCTATATTTTGGTTCACCAAGGTTTAGTTCTAATCCGCCTTGGCAAAGTAGAACTCCCGGTTTGTAAGGGACAAGGCTTCTGGCTACCTTCCAGTTGTCTGAGTGCGGTCACCGTATTACAAAACTCCGTGATTTCTTCTTTTGATTTCTCTGTTCGATCCACAGTATCAATGCCTAATTCAGCTGGTTATGTTTTGCCATCTTTGTTGGTAGCGGGTATTGCGGAGCAACTGGGGCAAACGGTCGACAATAGCTGGGATGGTGCATATGGCAGGTTGCTGCGCTGCGCGCGCGATTACTTCTCTTCTGTCACGCCGGATGACAAGTATGATACCAAGACCTTGCAGTTAGCAGATGCCATAGCCCGCCTTGATGGCAGCGAACGACTCAAGTGCAGTGAAGTTCTGCAATGTACAGGCTATGGTGAAGACCAGATTGCGCTGCAACTGAAAGTAAGAGACTGTGTAAAGAAAATGAAGTCGGGCAAGAAACTGACAAACATTGCACAGCAAGCATCAATGCCTGAAAAGGAACTGATGCTGCTGATAGAAAGAACGGTTGGTGTTATTTAATTGGCACCTGCATTTGCAGTAGAAACTCGGTATTGGTGTCTTCATGCCATCGCATATCCAACCGATACCGGGTATCGCTGCTATTAGATTCAGTGGTAAAACTGAAGTTCAAACCGTGGTTTAAAATCCAATCTTCCATTCCAATCTCAGTAAAGCTTTGCTTTTGATACTCTTCCGGTTTCCAAACACCAAATCCGTAGTATGAGGCTCCAGTTTGTGTGGAAAGGAAGTGTGGTATGTCCCAATCATGCTTCCAGCTGTCCCAGATAGTTGGTATTACCTGATCTTCCACCTGCCATTCAATCACGCTGCGATTTTGCGATTGTGAAAAGTTGATGGATTCAACGACATCTACATCGTCAATGGCATTGCCGGATTCAATAAAAGCAGCCGAAACAAATGACGGCGTAACTATAAAAGCAGCCGCCATCAATTTTGGTATCAATATAGAAATCATGAGTATGCATCTTCCCTTGCTCTATCGTGCGCCTCCAAATTGCCTATCGCGTCGGGATTTCGCTCAAGGCTATATCAAAAAATCTGCGCCGATAAAGTCATTGTTTCTTATAACTGGCTGAAGTCTTCAGACCTCAATTTGTTAGCCAGTGCTGGCGTGGTCAGGTCATCAATGGATTCCCCTGCCAGCAATCGCTCCCTGATCGTCGTACTCCTGACGGGTAGACTCTCAGGACAAGCAAGTACGTTCCATCTTTGCAAAATCTCTGCCGATTTGTGGAACTTGGAGAAGTTTAAAAGATTATCAGGCCCAAGTACGAAGGTGAGATCAGAATTGGGATGTTGCTGCTGAATATGGTTAAGCAAAGCCCAAGTAGTCACAGATTCTTCTGCGTATAAGGTTTCTTCTTCTCGGTAAAGCGTTAAATTTTCACAGTTTGAGTCATCAATGAAATCACTGACCCATTCACAGCGCTTAGAAAAATCTGCCATTTGTTTACCCCAAGCATGAGCATAACTTGGCACTAATAAAACGCGGTCGAAATGACTCAATCGCTGGACGACGCTGAGGTGCCCCAAACTAGGTGGGTTAAATGCGCTGCCAAAGATGGCAATGTTTTGCCGTAATTCCGTTTTACTCATTTCTTCTTGTATTGTTCTGCATCCATTCTCTATTGATAACCGATTTAATCAGCCCCCTTCAATCTATTTGCAGCGAAATCGAGATTGGATGAACAAGAAACCATCTGCCTAGCCTGTTTTTGCATCATTTTGGTGAGAAGAACACATGACCCACGCTCTAAAACGGGGAAATCTTCGCTAAGAGAAGTTTGAGATAAGAATGATCATGATTTTGCGCGTAGGATGTTGCAGAATAAACAAAACATGTCACAAGGGTCTGTCTTGAAATGGAACAAGCTATCCGCGAAGAAATGCGAGTATTGCCAACAATCGATGCTGAATTTGAAGTTCAGCGTCGTATCACCTTCATCAAAAACCGTTTGAAAGCCTCTGGCACAAAATCTTTGGTTTTGGGCATCAGTGGCGGCGTCGACTCTTCCACATGTGGTCGTCTAGCGCAATTAGCCGTTGAACAACTGAATGAAGAAACAGGTTCATCTGATTATCAGTTCATTGCTGTGCGTTTACCTTACGGTGTTCAGAAGGATGAAGATGAAGCCCAGTTGGCACTAAGCTTTATCCAACCAACACACTCTGTCAGCGTGAACATTAAAGATGGTGTTGATGGCTTGCATGCTTCAGCACTGACCGCGCTGGACGGCACCGGTTTGATTCCAACAGACAATGCCAAGGTCGATTTCGTTAAGGGTAATGTAAAAGCACGTGCTCGTATGGTCGCACAGTACGAAATCGCAGGCATGGTTGGCGGCTTGGTGCTGGGAACAGACCACTCTGCAGAGAACATCACCGGCTTCTATACCAAGTTTGGTGATGGTGCTTGTGATTTAGCGCCTCTGTTTGGCCTAAGCAAACGTCAAGTTCGCCAGTTAGCTGCTCATTTAGGTGCACCTGAACTCTTAGTAGTAAAAACACCTACCGCTGACCTTGAAGAGCTGTCACCACAGAAAGCAGATGAAGATGCACTTCAACTGACTTACGACGAAATTGATGATTTTCTGGAAGGCAAAGCTGTTGAAGATCGCGTGAAAGATCGTTTGGTGGCTATCTACAATGCCACACAGCACAAACGCCAGCCAATCCCGACTATTTACGACGACGAATAAACTCGTCTTTAACAACAAAAAGCGCTCTTGATGAGCGCTTTTTGTTTGTCTGCAGTATCTGATACCAATCGTAGTAAATATCTGTTCATCCTAGCTTGTTAAAATGCTCGATAACTGCGTTGGGAAATTTGACTGTAGAATAACTACTTATCGAAATTTCCCGCCTTATTCTCGAGCATTTTTCCTGCGCTATTTCTGATCACCTACTTACTGTGATTGGTATGAGATTTAATATCGGGCTATCTTGTCCCCGACTTCAATCAGCATATCCAATTCCCACCAAATCATTTCACACAAGCCATATCGATAGGCAGCTTTGCGAAATTCAGAATGTTCCTTCTGATACATCAAGAATTTTGCCGGATGGAAAAGCCGGCAGGCTTTCACATTGGATAATCGATCGCAAGCTTTGACGATCAATGCTAGTTTCGCGGCTTCATCGGTCTCATCAAGTTGGAGAAAACGCTGATTGAGTTGTCGCTTTTTCTCTCCTCTGTCACCCGCCACCGGATCCGTAAGGTAACTGACAGACAACGCAATCTTATCGCCAAAATCTTGGACTAACTCATCGACGCTTGTCGTTGTGTCTTCCAGCACATCGTGCAGTTGAGCCACGATCATTGCGTTGATCCCAAACGGTTGTGCCAGTTTTTCTACATCATCTAAATGCACGTGGTACGGAAATTCTCCGTAACGTTGCCCTTCGTGACGAGCACGAGCGAATGTCTTTGCCAGCATTAACCGATCGTTCAACGTCGCTCCTTTATCTTGCTTATTCCCATATAGAAAAAATGGTTAAAAATCTTGCCTCTAGGATAACGTCAAGCCAGAAAAAGAAAACGGCCATTTATTGGCCGCTTTCACATTAATCATCTTTTTTCGACGCTTCGCGCTCTCGAATCTCATTGGCCACTAACATGATGGCCTCACCGCTGCTCATGCCCTGTGCCATTAAAGCGTGAATACGCTCGGCTGCTTCTTGTTGTTCAGCATGGCTCAGTGTTGGCATACCGTTCATTGTCGACCTCGAAATCACTCTGTTTCAGAAGTCGCACATTCTACTGCCAATTACCTTAGAAGGTAAATGCCAGTTGTGCAGAACCGCCATAGCTGTTGCTATCAATGAGCTGGGCAGCAAGATCAAAGTGAACGGTATTGAATGGCGATAAGCCAAGGCCGAGCGTGACTGTACCATCCAAGGTGTCTTCCAAATCGTTGATGTACCCTGCTCTGAGCTGAGCCCAACCGAACGCATTAAACTCAGCGCCTAGACGCACTAGCTGAGTATTGTCGACAATAGCTGGACCACTTGGCGCTGAGAAGCGTTTTTGTTCATTCAGGTCCACATCAATAGCTGCAACAAAAAGGTCTGTAACAAACGCACCACCCACGGTATAAAGTGGCTCGATATGATAGGTGTACTCACGCGTGTAGTTTACGGTTTTGATTTCCTGTGAAATCAGGTTTTTTGCTGCAAAACCAACACGGAAAAGTCCTGTTTGCCATACTGCACCTAGATCTACGTTAAACGCACTTTCTTCGGTACGGTTAGCATCTGAATCCCAGTCGTCCCCTTCGAAGTTATTGATGTCAACTTCATAGTGGTAGGTGTAATACTGCTGGGTTTTAGGTGTCACACCGACAGCAATACGCTGACCTGCAAGTTCAAGGTTACCCGCCAGAGCCAAACCTACATCTACAACGCCAAATGCCAAAACACGACCTTTGGACGTTAATGAAGAAGGTACATCACCAGAGCCTGTTGTGCTACTGATCGCGTCAACATCCGCTTGAGATACTTCCGGTATAACGATGGCCTCTGTATAGCCTTTCACAAAAAAGTTGCCTGATATTGTCGATGTTGGCACTGCAATCGCGCCACCAATACCTCCACTTACATAAGCTAGCTTATTGTTTAAATTACTCAATGCATTAGCGGCATTATCGCGATTTTCAGTATTTGTCGGATCATTGGTAAATGTGTCATAGACATCCCCAAAATCTTCCATGGCGTCTACCAGTTCATCTGGGTCACGAATCTGAATACCAATAACGGGGAAAAGCACACCGAATGCGCTATCAGGATCCATCGCAACGAGCGCAGGGTTATGAAAGCCGGCAGAAAGGTAATCCGCGGCGGCCGTACCAGCACCACCCATTGCATCAATTCGGGTATCAATACTGTAGTTAGCAGACAGCGCAGGCAGGGAAGTCAGCGCAATGCTGAGTGCAAGTAAGCTCTTTTTCATAGCAAGAATTCCATCTCAATGGTTCAAAGGCGGGAGACACGGTGAGCATGTGTACTCAAAAACGGCATTGTGTCTACTTTCTATACAAATCGTAGTAGAAGCCAATTAGCAATAAAGAGACAATTCTTGAAGGTGTGACAGTACTCAAAAGTATGTGTTGGTTTATTGATAGAAGATCAAAGAAATAAAGTTAAGAAACCTATTCTTGATTGGGCTTTAAAGAAAGTTCTCTGAGATCGATATCAGGCAAATCAATAAATCTGGCGATTCTTTGAACATCCTCAAACAAGATTGCCCCCTGCCACCGCCTTTCTATCAGAGCGACAGAGAACCAATATTGTCCGTTCGGGACATCAATCACTGGCAATGAGGTAGGAAGGTTTTTGTCCTTTTCATCAGACCATATAGGTGCATCCTGCCCCACGTCGGTCTGATAGAGATTCATCGACAAGAAAGGTCTAGGACAGGTGCTTTTTAAGTCTGTCGGCGGTGCGATCCGCCAGCTGCGACTGTCTTTCCAACTGATTTTCTGAATGGGCTCAGGCTGTGACACCAGCACCCAGGAAGACCAGCTCTCACCTTCGGTTGACGTAAGTTCAAGCTTATAAAGACCAGCATGAACAGCACCAGAGAGCCCTTCTATATCTAGTTTGAAACGGTTAGCGTTGTCCGGGGTTAAATTCGAGACCACCAGTTTAGTATCTGGCCACTCCGAAAAGGTGACGTTAGCGACGCCAGAATCTGACGAGCCATAGATAGAAAACTGATAGTAGACCCTGTTCGGTGTCTGCACCGTTTCACGACGAATGACAACCGCTTGAAGCCATTTCGGTAATGACAAAGTACTTAAGCTTCTGCCGCAATCCTCGCTGATTGCTAGAGACAGTAACTCAGTCAGGTGTCTTTGTTCTGTATCCGTTTTTTCCTGTTGCCAAGCTTCAATCATGGTTTCAAAGCTTTGGGCGGTATTCCCCTCAAGCAAGCGCTGGTGGGCAGACGTCAGCGCGTCTGAACCACTGAACCACGCAGCAGAGCTTCCAAACGGAAGCATCAGGAATACAAAGAGAGATACCGCCTGCTTCATCAGTGCATTTTCATCCGGTAACCAACACCACGCAGTGTTTCGATCTCTACCTCGGGCAACTTTTGGCGGAGCTGCAGCACGTGAGTGTCGACCGTACGAGTCGTTGGGTAATGGTTGTAACCCCAAACCTGATCCAGAAGCTCATCACGAGTGAATACACGACCCGCGTTTTTGGCGAGAAATGCCAGCAAATCAAATTCAGTTCGGGTCAGGATAACTTCACTTTCAGAGCAAATAACTGAACGTGTAGAAAGGTTAATTCTCAGCTTACCGACCGCAATGTCGTCAGCTACACTTTCCCCTTCAGTAACAGGACGGCGAAGATGCACGCGAATTCGCGCCAGCAGTTCTGCTTCTGCAAACGGTTTAGTCATATAGTCGGTCGCGCCTGAGTCCAGACCACCAACGCGATCACGAACCGACACCATCGCTGTCAGCATAATGATCGGTACGTCTTTAATTTTTTTCCATGCCGGTAGCCATTCCATAGAATCGCCTTCCGGTAGTTGACGATCCAAAACTACAAGATCAGCGTGCGCCCAAAGCGCTTCAACTTTACTTGCACAATCTGCGTACAAGCATTTGTATCCGTTTTGTTCCAAGCTGGCGAGAAGACCATCCGCCAGGTTAGCATCATCCTCAACCAGCAACAGAGTCGTTTGTTGGGTCACAAGGTATCTCCAAAGTAAATGTGGTTGGCGGCCCAGACAATGTCAGCCTGCCCCCCATCCTTTCTATCATTGCTTCAACAATTGTCAGACCAAGCCCCAGGCCTTTTTCGCTGACAAAAGGTTTTCGAATTGTTTTCCAGTCTTTCGCGGTCAACCTTCCTTGATCCTGCACTCGGATAGCGAGCTGACCGTTATTAATTTCGGCAAACACCACGACGGGCGTCTTCCCGTATTTTTTAGCATTGCTTATAAGGTTGTCGAGTGATGTCGTCAACCAGTAAATGTTGACCGCTATCGGTCCATCTTCTTTAACCTGCAATTCTACCTGACGTTCTTCACAGAGATAACCAAGCCAATCTTTCAAGGAAGGAATGCTCTCTCTGACAAGTTGCTGCTGGTTTGACTGCAGGTAATCTTTACTTGCCTCGGCCAATTGTTTCAGACGCATGGAATCTTCACAAAGGCGACGAAACTCATCATAAAGAGGCTCTGGCAGACTGTCGAATTTTCTGCGGAAACCTTCTACCGTCATGCCCAGACTCGCGATCGGCGTGCGCAGTTCATGCGTCAGGATTTGAAGTACCAGCATTCTTTCTTGCATCAGGCGTCTTTTTACCGTCCACCGGTTAAACACCCAGCCAGCAATCCAGAGCAAGTTGATGACAGCAAGAATCACAACCAACTGTGACCAATATGAGGGTGCTTGCTTCTGATTCCAACACACATTACCAATGCGGGATAAACAGAACCCATTGTCGTCAATCGAAGAGGCAAGCAGGTGTTGTTTTTCAAGCAGAGGTAACCATACGTCCGAGCTATAAACCTTGTATTGGCTACCTTCTCTAAGCCACAAATCATCGCCTGAAAGAATGGACTCTGCCCCGCCATTCAGCGCATTGATGCCATTTTCTGGCATACGCTGCAAACGGCCAAGCAAGGTTTCAGGTGGTGATAACAACCGTTCTTTGATGTGGAAAAAACGAAGTAATTCATCGCGGCGGTCCGGGAATTTTTCAACATACTTTGCCGCGTAACTGCCTCCACCCGGATGAATGAGGTTAGAACGGGAGAACCATACCGAAGGCAGTTGAGTGTTGAAACACATCGCTCGGGTAAACACCAATGGATCGGTGACCAGTGGGCTCACAGGCCATGGCCCTTTGCATTTCTCGGAGGATTGATAAAGACGTTTTAGATCCTTAAGCGGATAGTTTGCTGATTGAGGTAGCAAGCTATCAGGAACAAGCAGCGCTTTTGGGTATTCGCTGTGGATAGCATTTAATGCATAAGTAGCGATCGGACGTTCAGCCAATAGCGAAAGCCTGAACGCACTGAGCTGTTCAGGGAACGACACATTTGCCCAAGCGTGTGAGCTAAGCAAGGTAAGAAAAACAATCAGAAACTTTTGCATGGCATGAGGTTACCACCAAAATATTTCACAATGTCAGTAGTTTGTAAGAGTCTATGCAAGAAGTCGCGCTAATTGCTGTTTTCTCGCACAAAAAAGGCCAGCAAGAGGCTGGCCTGATTCATTCAGAGTATGCGGTTAGATCGCTTTCGAGATAGCGTCCACACTCTCTTTGGCGTCACCGAATAGCATCGCCGTGTTCTCTTTGAAGAACAGCGGGTTTTGAACACCAGCGTAACCTGTGTTCATTGAGCGTTTGAATACGATAACGTTTTTCGCATTCCACACTTCAAGAACTGGCATGCCAGCGATTGGGCTGTTTGGATCTTCCATCGCCGCTGGGTTTACCGTGTCATTCGCACCGATAACCAGAACAGTGTCTGTTTCTGGGAAGTCATCATTGATCTCGTCCATTTCCAGAACGATGTCATACGGTACTTTTGCTTCAGCAAGCAGTACGTTCATGTGACCCGGCAGACGACCCGCAACAGGGTGGATACCAAAGCGAACGTCAACACCTTTAGCACGAAGCTTTTCAGTGATTTCGTGCACTGGGTACTGTGCTTGAGCAACAGCCATACCGTATCCAGGAGTGATGATCACAGAGCGAGAGTCTTTCAGCATTTCTGCAACTTCATCAGCTGACACTTCACGGTGCTCGCCGTACTCAACATCAGACGACACTGAGACTTCCTGACCGAAACCACCAGCAATAACGCTGACAAAAGAACGGTTCATGGCTTTACACATGATGTAAGACAGAATCGCACCCGACGAACCTACCAGTGCACCGGTAACGATCAAAAGATCGTTTGCCAGCATGAAACCTGCCGCCGCTGCTGCCCAACCTGAGTATGAGTTAAGCATTGAAACGACAACCGGCATATCAGCACCACCGATTGATGCCACAAGGTGATAACCGAATGCAAAAGCAATCAATGTCATCACAAGCAGCGCAAACATGCTGCCGTCTGCCTTCACGAAGTAAACCATCAGCAGTGTTGAAATCACAACCGCCGCCAGGTTCATCTTGTGCTTGTGTGGCAAGTTCAAAGGAGAAGATGAAATGATACCGCGTAGCTTACCAAACGCGACAATTGAGCCAGTGAAAGTCACTGCACCAATGAACACACCCAAGAACACTTCCACCATGTGAATAACGTGTTCAGTGTGTGCAAACTCGCCAGCGTATACTGGTGGCTCTAAGTAACTGTTGTAACCCACCAAAACAGCAGCCATACCTACAAAGCTGTGTAGGATCGCAACCAGTTCGGGCATTTCCGTCATTTCTACGCGTTTTGCGTAGTAGATACCGATAGCACCACCAATCACCATCGCGATAAAGATCCAAGAAAGACCTTCAGTATATGGGCCAAAGATGGTCGCGATGAGCGCGATGCTCATACCAGCGATACCAAAGTAGTTACCTGATCTTGCTGACGTTTGTTTTGATAGGCCAGCAAGGCTCAGGATGAAAAACAATGCAGCAACGATATAGGCTGCTTGTGCTAGTCCTGCAGACATTCTTTGCTACTCCTATTAATCTTTACGGAACATTTCAAGCATACGCTTGGTGACTGTGAAGCCGCCAAAGATATTGATGCTTGCAATGAGAACGGCAATAAAGGCGAGGAAAGAAACCACACCGTTGCCTTGACCAATTTGGAGGAGCGCGCCCACAACGATAATGCCGGAAATGGCGTTCGTTACAGACATCAGCGGAGTATGCAGAGCATGTGTCACATTCCAAACCACGTAGTAACCGACCACACAAGCCAATACAAATACGGTGAAGTGTGAAAGGAACGCTGGCGGTGCAACCGAAGCCACCCAACCAAATGCCCCTAGACCCACTGCCAGTGCAGCAATTTTCTTCACTGGTGATGTTGGCTCTTCGACTTTCTCTTCTTTAGGAGCAATCGGTTCTGCTTTTGCTTGAGGTTGAGCAGACACTTGAATGGGTGGTGCAGGCCAGGTGATTTCGCCGTCTTTTACGACAGTCACGCCACGCAGAACCACATCTTCAAAGTCGATATCGATGTTGCCGTCTTTTTCTTTGCAAAGCAGCTTCATCAGGTTAACCAGGTTCGTACCGTAAAGCTGTGACGATTGCGTTGGCAGGCGACCAACCATGTCTGTGTAACCGATAACTTTAACGCCGTTATCTGTTACAACCACTTTGTCTGCTTCTGTATATTCGCAGTTACCGCCGTTCGCTGCAGCTAGGTCAACAATGACGCTGCCCGCTTTCATCGAATCGACCATCTCTTTAGTCACCAGTTTTGGTGCCGGACGGCCCGGGATCAAAGCGGTAGTAATTATGATATCAACGTCTTTGGCTTGCTCAGCGTAAAGCTCAGCAGCTTTTTTATTGAAATCATCAGACATTTCTTTTGCGTAGCCATCGCCACTGCCCGCTTGTTCCTGAAAATCGACTTGCAGGAACTCAGCGCCCATACTTTCAACCTGCTCTTTTACTTCAGGACGAACGTCGAACGCGCGAACAATTGCACCAAGGCTACCCGCTGCACCGATGGCAGCCAGACCAGCAACACCAGCACCAGCCACAAATACTTTTGCTGGCGGCACTTTACCTGCTGCAGTGATTTGGCCTGTGAAAAAGCGACCAAATTCGTGGGCGGCTTCAACCACTGCTCGATAGCCGGCAATGTTTGCCATAGAACTCAATGCGTCCAGCGCTTGTGCACGAGAAATGCGCGGCACAGAATCCATCGCCATAACATTGATTTTTTTGGAGGAAAGATCTTGCATCAAGGCTTCATTCTGGGCTGGCCAGATAAAGCTAATGAGCGTCGCGCCCTCTTTGATCAGATCAATTTCGTTAATTCCAGCCGCGTCGTCTTTGTGCGGGGCATTAACTTTGAAGATAATGTCAGATTGCCAAACAGTGTCGGCATCAACGATTTTCGCTCCGGCCTGCTCGAAAGCAGCATTGTCAAAACTCGCCAGTTGACCAGCATCCTTTTCGACAACAACTTCGAAGCCCATTTTTAATAACTGCTCAACCGTTTTCGGTGTGGCAGCAACTCGCGTTTCATGCGCAAGTATTTCTTTTGGAACACCAATTTGCATAGTTAGTCCCTGACTATTGGCAGTGTAAGTAATCTGTTTGTAGCGAACTGAAAAAGCTTAATCAACAGTTTTGTAGGAAAAATACTAAAATAATCGATTAGCAAGCCCTTAACGAGGCAATTTTAATGACTTTTAGTAATAAAATAACGCCATTTAGTTAAGGCCAGAGGTCAGACCTGATTCGAAGCGCTACGACTAACATGCTGATTTAATACTTATTAACTTCCCATTCACCTACATTTTTGCGACGTTCCGTATCCTTACGAACCGCTGGTGTACTTTTTGACCGAAATCCAACGTTTTTGCTTTGATCTCGGTCAGTTCCAATGAATTCAAATGCGCTGGGCATTAGGGCTCGTTCAATCAAAACATTCTTTCGCCCATTTGATCGATAAATAATTGAGACTTCTTGAGCATCAGTTCATTCGCCCCTTCTTCTGAAGGCAGAAGGTCTGAGCGAATGAAGCTGTGAGTTTTCAACTCACCATCGATTTCTTTGCAAATGCGCCCATTAATTCGATATTGGCCACCTTCTGATTTCGCTTCTGGATAAATCAGATAACCTTTGTATTCGGTTGCCTCAGTTTCTTTCGTTGGTTTTTCTTTACTACTGAATAACCAGTCAAAAAGTCCCACGTTAAATCACTCTCAATATTTGAATCAAATCAGTAAATCATAGTGACGAAACGCCCAGTTTTTGTCCAGTACACAAATGGGGAAAATTGAGGTAGGAGCACGATAAATTGTTGAGGTGAAGAAAATAAAAAAGCGCTGACCTCATAGCCAACGCTTTTCTTCTTTTCGTATATCGAATTGTACTATTAGCGGATCAGCCCGATATCGCGCTTGATGTGCTCTGGAAGTTCATTCGTTGAACGAACTGCTTTATTCAGATCACGCTTGCGCACTACGTCCATCGCATGGGCAATCAATCCTTTGAAAGAAACCGCATAGTTTTTCTGCACTTTTTCTACAGAAGCAACTGCTGGAGCGAAGTTAACTGCCTGTGTCATAACCGCCTCACTATGTGATTGTCTTTACTGAGTAAATTCTAATCATTTGCTCATAGCAGATAAAATGACTTAATTTGCTCTTATCAATTAGTTTTTCTTATTCGAAAATGATAATTCGGTCACCATGCAATGAGTAAAATCGGGTGCTAATTTGATTTAGAACAAACACATAGAGCAGACACAAGCATTATTAATAGTTATTTATCAATTTCATTTCAGTTTGTTAACATCTGATTTTAACAAAGATGACGAGACCACCTTGCTTGCATTCCTAAGTAAACATTCCTCTGTTCTTCTTATCGCTGCCGCCTTTGCGGGTTTTGCGTTGCCAGAACTTTCTGAATCTGCTCTGCCATACCTTCCCTATGTATTATTTACTCTCATGCTGTTTACCTTGATGGGTATTGACCAGCGTGCACTCGTCAAATCGGTAGCTAACAAAGAGGCATGGCTTTACGCGCTGGTTCATAGTGGCGTCACGACACTGACGGTCACCGCTATTGGTACCGTGTTTGGAGCAAGCACCGAGCTCATGATGGCTGCCACCGCCGTTTGTGCGACAGGCACCCTGTTTGCGACCCCAGCCATTGTGCGTTCGGTTGGGTTTGAGCCCTTAAAAGCGATGGCTTTTACCATTACCAGCACATTGATAATGCCCGTTGCGCTTTATATCAATCTTGCCCTGTTCAGTGCGGATGAATTCTCTCTCGATCTCCAAGATTATTGCATCAGGCTCGTCATATTCATTTTTGGTCCAATGTTGTTCTCCTACTTGGTTCACCAATCAATACCCGAAGAACGTTTAGCGCGCATTCATGGAAAGCTGGCACAATTCACCATCATTCTGGTTTTTAGCTTTCCTTTTGGCCTAACCGGTCAATATCGTTGGTTATGGGATAGCGACAGATCTTTTGCCATCACTATGCTGTTTATTGCAGTGGCAATTTGTGTTTTGTTTTTCATGATCGGTCTAGCAATCTATTGGCATAAAGGCAGATCAGAGGCATATGTGGCGGCAATCACATCAGGGAATAGAAACGTACTACTCACCTACTCTGTTGCAGGTGCTTTCTTAGGGCCTTTGTATTTGCCGTTGATTGGAGCGCTGCAACTTCCTATCTATGTGCAGCCGATACTGGTGAAACTATTTTTGAAGAGAGACGGGAAGAGAACCGCTAAAGCATAGATTCATACTGAAGCGTCAGCATTACCCAAGTAACACGCCGTGCCTGCCACTGGATTTGTTTTAATGTTATCGCCTGAATGGGCCCTGATTCAGGCAAGTTTGCTTATCTTTCGCTTAAAGACCTGCCGCAGGCACGAAGTAAACCAGTGATGCCCAGGCTGCAATCCAGAAAGCGATAAGTCCGAAATCCATCCAATCACGTTTTTCCACCATGACTTCCCCCTTAAACAACATCTTTGTTTATATATCGGTCAACGGATAAAGAAATTGAGTTATTTCTTCACTGTTTTTATATAGACGGCAAATTTCCGCCATATATCTGTACTGATGCAAATTTCGGGCACAAAACTAAAAGAAATGTGAAGCAGGAAGTGAAATGTCAGGTGTTGGAACAATATAGGCGACAATCTTGCCGCCTAACTGTCAGATTTATCACAAGTAGTTCTTTGCTCAATCGTTAGACCGGCAAGGAAGGTAAGTTAAAAGGTTTTCTTCTGGTGCTAACAGTGTGTCTTTCGTTCTGGCAAACTCGATAAAACTGTCGGCAAGAGTGACATAAATGGAACGAGGTAATTCGCTCATACATTTCAAAGAATCATAGCCTTCTTTTCCTTGCGACGTGTACGCCGAGGAAACCGCGATGTATGTCTTCTCTAATTCGACTGTTTTCCAGGCTCCATCTAGCGTTTGATATTCCAACTGTGTAATTCGTTGACCTTTGGGTTTGCCACATTCGTAGGTATAACGCAGGCCAGCGGTATACGGAAAACTACCATCTCCTGTACCTTCTATGCCATTATTCGTCGCGTTATTGATGGCACCTTCCAGCGCCTGCATCACTTGAAGGCCTGTTGGTTTGTATAACATTAGATCGATGGCAAATGGCAAGAGTCTGCCCGCCACTTCTGCCGCACTCAGCTTCCCATATTCAAGGCTTACGCGAACACCACCCGCATTGTGAATAGCAAAGTCGACCTCATAACCGCGCGCTCTTGCAGAATAAATCATCCCTTCACAAACTAATGGAGCAATCTGGCTGCCGCCTTTTTCATCTGGTACACGGATATGGCGTAACCGGGCAGGTAAATTAGTGACAACGTCACTCTTTAATTTGTCTACAGCCGGGCGATATCGCTCGGCTATCACCTGCTTTATCCCTTCATCACCGCGACAATGAATAACATTCTGCTGTTCTAGCAAATACGCTTTGGCTTTCTGGAACGCTTCATCAGGAAGATTTTGGTCCCAGGACGCATCCATCGCCAAACTGCGGCCAAGCATCAGGAAGTTGCCACCGCTATGCGCTGTCACCTTTCCATTTTCATCTAGGGTGACTGTCAGCTTTCCGAGGGCAAGTGAATGGCATCCGGCTTGCACCACAAGGGTGTCGTTAATCTGACGGCCATAAGGACCCATGTCGCCAAGACCAAGATTGCTAAAGTCACCCTGTAACACATGACTATGACCACCCACAATCACAGACAGACCCTCTACCTCTTCAGCCATTTTCAGGTCTTGGTCATATCCTAAATGGCTGAGCAAGATAATGTGTGGTGTGCCGATTTCCTCGTGGATGTACTTAACCGTGTTTATGATGGTTTCTTTAGAGCTGACGAATGGCGTGTCAGGATCAGGCATGGCGATATCGGCCATTTTATCCAGAGCCACGCTGAAGATGGCCACTTTCTTGCCGCCAAACTCTTTCGTAAGTACGCTGGCAATTTTCAGGTCTGGATCATAGGCCAGCAAAGGCGCTTTCCCTTTTACAGGAAACGGCTTGTTCGGGAGTTCTTTACTGACATCCCAGTTACCTGCCAGAAACGGAAAGGTAATTTGGTCGAGGAATTTTGAAACCGCGGCATTACCCAAATCTAATTCATGATTACCCAAAGCCATCGCATCCAGGTTCAACATGTTGAGTAAAGTGGCGTTGGCCTCGCCTTTAAATAGGCTGTAATAAAGCGTGCCTTGAAAGCAGTCCCCAGCATGAAGGAAAAGGAAGCCGTCCGTATCGTTTTGAGTTTCTTGTTTGAATGATTTAACGACAGAAGCAATTCGGGCAAAACCACCCACATTGGCATAAATACGGTCTTCCAAGCCATTTACAGCAAGCGAGATCGGCGTCGGTTCGAAGTGAGAGTGAGTGTCATTGATGTGCGCAATTGATAGCGTGATAGGTGTGACGTTGGGCATGATTTCCTTTATGGGCTGCACAAAAACGAAGTGTATCAGAGTTTAATCCTAGTTCACACACATCACACTTTTATTGCAAGGCTTGTTATGCAGGAGTCAACATATTGAGAACTCTGACGATACCACCCAAGATCAGGCTGAACATCGCGACGTACCACCATTTCATCTCGTCTCGAGAGAGGCTTTGCACGTGAAACAGAACAACATTGAGCTGATGCCAGTTCTCTGTTCGGGAAGCGTATTGAAAAGCGCAGCGAATAAGCGCTACGACACCTGTCACGAGTAAGACAGTTTCAATCGCGTGTGCAATTACGAGTAACAAGTGAAAACTCCAGTTGTTTTGTCATTTAGAAATAAAACAAAAGAGTTAACGCTATTCAACATTTTGTTTACTTTCGAGCGTTTATTCGTGAAGCACAGTAGATAGATGAAAAAAGGGAGCGTACTGCTCCCTCTGTTCTTCGGCCTGACTCAATCAGTCAACACACCATTTTGGTAGTCCGTTATAGCTTGATTAATCTCTTCCATTGAATTCATCACAAACGGGCCGTAATGAACAACGGGTTCATCAATGGGGAGGCCGGACAATATCAATACCCCCGACTCTTCATTTGCCTTCAACGAAATAGCATCACCGCCAGAGAGTTGAACGAAGTGGCTTTGTTTGACTGACTCGCCCGCAACTTCCACCTCTCCTTTGTAGACATAAAGGTTTGCCTGATAGGTACTTGGCAACAAAATCTCACGACTTTGATCTGATGCTGCACGCCAGTCCGCAACAAACACTTCGATACTGGTTTGGTGTAATGGGCCTTCAACAGGCACACCGTTACTGACTGCATGACCACCAATCACCCGAAGTAAGTTTTCGGTTTCACCATACTCATTAATTTCAGGTGACTGAAAATCGTGGTACTGCGCAGGGCGCATTTTTTTCGCTGCCGGCATGTTAATCCAGATTTGAAACCCATGAAGTTCACCGTCACTCATGATCGGCATTTCACTGTGAATCACACCTTTGCCTGCACTCATCCACTGCGCACCGCCAGATTTAAGTTCACCAACATTTCCCATATGGTCGCGATGCTGAAAATGCCCTTTAAGCATGTAGGTCAAGGTTTCAATACCGCGGTGAGGATGCGGAGGAAAACCACCAATATAGTCATCAGGGTTTACACTCTTCAGCTCGTCAATCATCAGGAAAGGGCTGAACCTTGGGTCATTAAAACCATGTGCGCGGCTGATCTTCACACCATCGCCGTCCTGCGATGCGTGAGAACGAATGACACGATGTACAGTTCTTGTCGTCATACTTAACTCCTTAGTTGAAGTCAGTTTAGGCAACCCCGTCACGAGTTAACACCACCTTAAAACTAACAAGTTATTCAATTTTTTCGAACGAGAATTTGAGGCTAGGTGACGAAGAAGATTGGATCTAAAAAGAAATGCTTTGCGAATACCATAGGTTCTGATATTTATCTGACTAATCGACATTCATGGATGAATATCAATGATTGAATGGCATGCCAATATCATGTGGCACCACACAGAGCCTTATCGTCGCTTCGGCGTGAATATCGGGCAACGAATGACTGTTTTTCGCCTAAATGATGACTCATTACTTGTTCACAACCCAGCCAGCCTATCCCCCCAACTTCAGGACCAACTCAAACGAATTGGAAAAATAAGCTGTATAACTACCGCCAACCTTCACTTACACCAAAATTTGTCTGATTGGTGGCTTACCTATCCGGAAGCGCGCTTTTTTGCTGCCCCCGGTCTTTACAACAAACGCACCGACTTAGGATTTGATGGGATTCTGAATTCCACCACGTCGACTTTGTGGCGTAACCAGCTTTACCAAACGGTTTTGAGAGGCAACGATGCCTGCGAAGAAGTAATCTTTTGCGACCCTAATAGTCGCACATTGGTGTTAGGTGAAAGCCTTTTGTTGCTCCAGGAAGGTAGCTTGCTCAGGCAATTTGTCGGTCGCTTACTGGGATGCCACAAAGAAGCCTGCGTCCCGCTTCCCTACCAAATACAGATAAAGGAATCGAAGTTGCTTCGTCAGTCTTTGCAAGAAATCCTGACATGGCCTTTCGATCATATTCTCCCCGTTCACGGAGACCCCATTGTTTTCAATGGTAAGGAAAAGCTCGCCGCCGCGTATTTGTGGGCATTTCACGGTGACAGGATTTCATAGCCCTTTCAGATTGAATCGCTATAATGGCGGCACTCTATAAGTTATGGCTAGTTATTCACGCAATGAAGCAAAATATTCTCACCTTTTTCAAAGGAATGGCAATGGGTGCGGCAGATGTCGTTCCGGGCGTTTCTGGCGGCACCATCGCATTCATCACGGGGATTTATGACACTCTGCTAGAGAGCATCCGACGCGTTAACCCTTCTATTATTTCACTGTGGCGACGCGAAGGCTTTGGCGCAGTATGGCAGCATGTTAACGGTACCTTCCTCGCATCCTTGCTGACTGGTATTCTCACGGCAATCCTGACACTGGCTAAAGCCGTCTCTTATGCCCTCGAGAACCACCCTATTGTTATTTGGTCATTCTTCTTTGGCTTGATCATCGCGTCCGCCATTCACATGATCAAACAAGTAGAGAAATGGTCTGCGGGTGAAATCGTATTGGCGATTGCAGGTGCTATTTTTGCCTACGGCATTACCGTTGCTAACCCTATCAGCATGGAATTTAGTATGCTGACGGTATTTATTGCTGGCTCAATCGCCATCTGTGCGATGATCCTTCCTGGTATTTCCGGTAGTTTTATTCTGCTTTTGCTTGGCATGTATGCGCCCGTTTTGGATGCCGTCAAAAGCTTCAACATTCCAATCCTTGCTTTGTTCGCTCTGGGCTGTCTTGCTGGTATTTTGTCTTTCTCTCACGTGCTTTCATGGCTGCTAAACAATTTCCGTAGTCTGACTATCGCCTTCCTCACCGGCCTTTTGATTGGTGCATTGGGCAAAGTATGGCCTTGGAAAGAAGCTATCAGCTTCCGCGTTAATTCGTCTGGCGAACAAGTTCCTCTTGTTGAAAAGGTATTGTCTCCAGGGGCGTTTGAAGCCGCAACAGGGCAACCGGCACTTATGGGTACTGCAATCGTCATGATGATTGTTGGCTTCGCACTGGTGATTGGTCTTGAGAAAGTGTCAGAAAAACTCGCTGACTAATTTATGCGCACCCTAATCAATAAGGCCTCTTTATGAGGCCTTTTTCGTTATTTACCCTGTCAATATGAGCACAATTGCTTTCATTTCAAGAGGTTTCTCACAACGTCAACATATATGAAATGATAAGCTGCTCAATCTTTGTTTTGGCTATAGTTCTTTTATGAATTTAACTGGCACCGGACGCCGACGCGGCGTTGAATTAATGGGTCTAGCGCTTGTTGTTGCCTTTGGCTACTTCTTTGCAGATAAAACCCTGTTTGATGAAGCAACACCTGCCATGCCATCGCCAGCACTAAACTGCACCATCGGCACGACTCCCTGTACGTTTGACCACGCAACCGTCTCGATGGCATCAGCCACGGCCGATCCTCTTATTCCGACTGAAATCCGTGTGGAAATCTCTAATGCAAATGTCGATCACCTGATAGTAGAGCTTCAAGGCGTTGAGATGAACATGGGAATTTACAAACTCAAGCTTTCTTCAGCAGGCAATAACGTGTATGCAGGAGACTTGATGCTCCCAATCTGCATGGAAGATGAAATGACTTGGCGAGGCGTAGTCAAAAGCCCTGATAACGCTCTCTCTTTACCTATTGACGTAAGGATGGCTCGATGAAAGTAAAAGTTCTGGTTGTTGTCGCTGCTCTTTTGGCTGGCTTTGGTGCGCGATACCTCGTTGACCAAAATAACAAACCTGCTGCTACCCCATCAGAAATCGGCCTACTTCAAAGTGGAACAGAAACCATCAACCTGTTTGATGAAAACGACGAAAGAGTGCGCGTGGTTTATTTCGGCTATACCCATTGCCCAGATGTATGCCCTACGTCACTGGCAATTCTCTCAGCATCACTCAAGTCTTTGCCTGAAGAAACACTCGAAGGTGTAAGACCCGTATTCATCACGCTTGACCCTGAGCGAGATAATGGTGAAGCCGCGCAAGAGTACGCTGGATATTTTCATCCGAATATTGAAGGTGCCAGCACATCAACGGATAAAACGACGGCATTGGCCCGAAAATATGGCGTGCTTTACCAAATTACACAGATGAAAGACTCAGCCATGGAATACGCCGTAGACCACAGCTCTTACTTCTATTTCTTGAACCCTAAAGGTGAGTTACTTGAAAAAGTACCTCATACGTTGAATCCAAACATGGTTTCAGACGCCATTCTTAGGCTCACCACCCAAACACAATAAACACGATGAGATTTCGGCGACTTGTGGATACGGGTCGCGCTTATTTAACAGGAGTTTCCAATGAACTTTCGTGCTTCTCTTTTAGCAGCCGCATTCAGTGCTATTTCTTTTTCGTCTTTTGCAGCGATTGAAGTTTCAGAGCCCTACGCACGCGCTACACCTCCACACGCGCCAAACAGCGCTGCTTTTATGATGCTGAAAAATAGCGGGGATGAAACTGTGTCACTCCTTAATGCAACAACATCCGCAGCGGGAGTTGTAGAACTGCATACCCATGCAATGCACGATGGCATGATGAAAATGCGTCGGGTAGAAAGTATCGAGGTGCCAGCAAATGGCATGACGGAATTGAAGCCGGGTGGTTTACACGTAATGCTCTTTGATTTGCAAAAACCACTTAAGGAAGGTGAGACACTTCCGCTAACGCTAACCTTTTCAGATGGAACACAAATTACCCAAGAAGTGCCAATCAAGAAGGTCATGGCAGGCGCACATATGAAACACAAGCACTGAAACGGTTATAAAACTAGCAAAGTTCTAGACTTTTATTCTGATGAGGGACTTAGATCTTTAAGCTGTATCAACATTGAGGCGCATAACTCTACGCACTAAGGGGCAGAATAGTAAAACGCAGTCTATGGTTATACTGCAGCCAGTTGTTTAAACAGGTAAATATTAAAGCAGTAAGGCAACCCAACAAAAACGAAGAGGTTTTTACTATGAAAATTCGTCTCCTAGCAGTAGCAGCAATCGCATCCAGCGCATTATTAGCTGGTTGTTCAAGCAATTCAGCGCTTGAGCAAAGCGTAGCTGACCTGTCGTCTAAAGTAGACTCTCTGTCTAACCAAGTTTCAGCTCTACAAGGCGACGTAGCAGACGTAGCAGCAGCATCAGCGCTTTCTTATGATGAAGCAGCACGCGCAAACGAGCGCATTGACAACATGGCGCAGTCTTACAGCAAGTAAGAACTACGCTATATTCCCCCTATAATTCTGCGGCTCCTTCGGGAGCCGCAGCGTTTTGTGCAAACGCATTTCCCACTTCAATCGGCACGCCTGATTGCACTGCCAGTGCAGCACGATAACGGCTAAAGTTCATTTGGTTTGATTTCAGCCAATGCGCAATACGCGGATCAGGTTGAGTCAGAACTCGCTTACCTACCTCTGACTCATCAATGGAAAGAGGGCGATGCGCTTCAACATATACCGCACCGTCAGGTTCATAACTGGTTTTCACAGGCTCATTGATAATTCGAACCTTTTCTCCCAATACGACTTTCTCAAATAACCAAACGATATCGCTCGGTCTCATACGAATGCAGCCAGCACTGACACGAAGCCCAATACCGAAGTCTTTGTTCGTGCCATGGATAAGATAGGAGCCAGTGCCATAAGCCAATCTCAGCGCGTGAGTACCCAGCGGGTTTTCAGGGCCTGCAGGTACCACATCTGGCAGCACAATATTGCGCTCTTCCAAATACTCTTTTCTCAGGCTTGCAGGGGGCGTCCAGGTCGGGTTTTCACGCTTCTGGCTAATTTTGGTTGTCATAATCGGTGTTTCACGACCAACACTACCAATACCAATCGGGAATATATGAACCTTTTGGTTTTCCGTATCGAAGTAGTAGAGACGCAACTCCGCCAGATTGATAACGATGCCATCGTAATCAACGTCAGGAAGGATCAATTGCTGTGGAATGGTGACAAACGTTCCCGCTTTTGGCAGGTAAGGATCAATTCCCGGGTTTGCAGAAAGCAAAGCCAAAAAGCCTACGTTGTAGTCTTTGGCAATCAATTCGAGGTGCTCACCAGGCTTAACAATATGGACAGGGTTGTCCCCTATCAGACGTGTTTCGGCTTCTGGCCAAGCATACTCATTCGCCATTGATAACGTCGGTAGAAGGCTGGCAAACAAGACAGGGATAAGTTTACGCGCGGATTTCATCTCGCCTTTTTCTCTCAAGGTTTTTTGATATTAGTTTCTTCTTAAAAGATAACACGAGATATGACCTTTGCTCTCTGCTATGCCTTTCAATACACCAGATTATTCGCTGTTGTTTCTCATGGCCGAAACACAAAGATAAAGAGCGCTTATCAGCGCTCTTTTAACAAAATGGTGCCTTGTTCAAAACATGCTCAGAAGAACATACGAAGACCAAAAGCTCCCTCAAACTTGAAAGCAGCGTCATCCTGCCAATACCAAGTTGTTCCCGCCTCACCATAAAGCTCGATATCACCATGCCCCATTGGAACAGCAATCCCTAGCCCAGCACGCGGCCCCCATTTATGGTGTTTATCGTCTACCCATTGGGCACCTGTGTAAGCATAAACTGGTGAAAATTCTGGACGGGCGAGCCAATCGCCCAGATTAAAGGTTCCGTCGACAGCGACGCCGTTTTCTTCAATGCCAATTGATACACGAAGGTTATGCTGGGCAATGCTGACACCAGACATAGGAGAACCGATGAACACGCCCGCCGAAAGGCCTTGCGCTGAAGCCGGCATAGCCGACGATGCAAGTGCGAGCATAAAAATATAACGTTTCATTTGAAAATCCATTCCCGGAGCACGTTTGGAAACTGACGGTTAAATAACCACTTAGTCAATGACTTCTCGTTCGACTTCACTCTACCCATCATCTATCGCAACTACCATACTGTAATGAACGTTTTTTCATAAAAACCTAATCCTTTGAAAGAATTTAAACGTTATATAGGTCTGATAGGTAAGAGTTGTAACGTGCCTTCGCACAGATTGAGAACGGAGTAACCTGATGCTGATCCGAGTGCCAAAGAAATCAGAAATAAAAGAAAATGAACTCACCCCGGAAAGTGTTTACAAGTCCCGTCGTGAAATTCTGAAAAAACTCGGAATCGTGACCGCCAGCCTCCCCTTTGCCGCCCAATCCCAGGCTAATATTTTTGGTATTTTCGGTGGTGATGATGACAAGGCAACTGATGGCACAACCTTTGTCAGATCCCCGCTGGTTGCAGAGAAAACACCTTATGGCAAAGGGCTAGAAACAACGCCTGAGTCAAAAGTGCTGACCTATAACAACTTCTATGAATTCGGCACCGGAAAAGGTGACCCTGTCGAAAACAGCCAGAATTTCGTTGTTAATCCATGGACACTCGAAGTCGATGGCTTAGTGAACAAACCCATGAAGCTGAGCTATGACGACTTGCTTAAAAAATTCCCGCTCGAAGACCGCTTCTATCGTATGCGCTGTGTTGAGGCATGGTCCATGAACATTCCTTGGGTAGGTTTTTCCCTCGCGGCACTGTTGAAAGAAGCGGATCCAATGGGAAGCGCTAAATACGTGGCATTCGAAACCCTTCATGATCCAAAACAAATGCCAGGCCAACGTTCCCAGTTTGTTGGTGGCGGTATTGATTACCCTTATGTAGAAGGCTTGAGACTGGATGAAGCCATGAATCCGCTGACCTTACTTAGCGTTGGATTGTTTGGTCAAACACTTGCACCGCAGAATGGCGCACCTGTGCGTTTGGTTGTGCCCTGGAAGTATGGTTTCAAGAGCATCAAATCCATTGTGAAGATTCACCTTCTGGAAGCACAACCAGCGACAACTTGGAATCTGTTAGCGCCACATGAATACGGATTCTATGCCAACGTCAATCCGCAGGTTGACCACCCTCGTTGGAGCCAAGCTTCAGAGCGATTTATCGGTGAAGGTTCTATTTTCAGCTCGCGTCGTCAGCCGACCGCGATGTTTAATGGCTATCAGGAAGAAGTCGCTCACCTATATACGGACATGAACCTGAAGGCGAATTATTAATGCGTTTAACGCCCACGCACATCACGCTGATTAAAACTATTGTTCATCTTGTCAGCCTAGGCTTTGCAGTCAATTTGGTGAACTTGGTTTTGTCGGGTCGATTTGGCGCAGATCCGGTCGATGGCATCACCCACTTCACAGGCATCGCTGCACTGAATACCTTGGTGGTGACTATGTTGATCAGCCCAATCGCCCGTTTTACCAAAAACGGCTTGTTGGTTCGCTGTCGTCGCGTTGTCGGTCTTTATGCGTTCTTTTGGGCAACATTACATATGCTGACCTATTTTGCGCTCGATCTGACTTTCAATTTCTCACTGCTTGGGACTGAAATCCTGTCGCGACCTTATCTGACATTTGGTGCACTGGGATGGCTGATCCTGTTTGCACTGACAATGACGTCAACTGCAAAAATCCAGCGCAGTATGGGCGCGAAATGGCAGCAATTGCACAACCTCGTTTACGTTGCACTGATTGTTGGCCCCATTCACTTCTACTGGTCGTCAAAATCAGAACTCATTGAGCCGACGATTTACCTACTTTTGGCGCTAACCCTGTTGGCGATTCGTTGGAAAACCCTCAAAAGAATCGTTTTACGACCAGTATTTAGGCGGACATAACCTCACTTTTGAACGGCTCTGCACAATTAGCGCATCCAGATATAGCAAATTTCAAATTTTTGCCATACTTTAGGGAACCTTAGCGCAACCCTATGTTGTAGTGTTGATTTTTGGAGTAGGCGTTTTTGCTGGACGAACTGATTTCGCAGAGCCTGAGAGACTTTCAATCTGATTGTGTCAGCTTTTGCGAACACCACTATCCGACAATCCACAATCGTGGAATGAAAGAAAGCCACTTGGGCAAAGCCTTGGCGCGTCGTTTAATCCACTCCTACAACAATCTCAATATCGATGCGGAATACACTCAGCTTGATGAAACAGCCACACTCAAACATCCTGCATTTCGCATTGAGAGCCCTGAACATCAAATCTACATTGTCGCGCATCGCTTAATCAGTGCGAATGTTGCCTGCCGAAAAGGTCTTGTAAAAGACACGCAATGGACGTTAGAGCATCTAGATACGGCAAGTGATAAAGAGAAACGGCTCATCATTGTTGCCGATCACTGGGTCGACCGATCCAGCGCGAGTAAGTCCGTACCGAGTTGGTGGCTCGGTCACCAACCCATCCACAAAGAAGAGTATGTCGCACAAGGGATCCGATTAGTCGACGCGGATCGCAGCCTTTCGGAAGATATTGCGCAAGAATGCAATCTCAGTGACGGTCGACACCGGATATTTCATCCTCTTTTCCGTCATCGCGATGGATTGCCACTGTTCAAATACATGCTACTCACCGCTGCCTACACGCTGTAACTGATCCACCCTGAACGGAATCTCATGACCACAGAAGTTCACGCTAACGACGCGATGTTGCGCGACGCGCCATTGTTACGCCTTTTCCTTCGTTATTCACTGCCAACAATCGCTGCCATGCTGGTGACGGGTATTTATGTTGCCGTTGATGGCATGTTTATCGGCCATTTTGTTGGTGAAGAAGGACTAGCAGCTATCATGCTTGCCTATCCTATCGGGTCCATTCTCTATGCCTTGGGCAACCTGATTGGCATGGGCGCTGCGTCTCTCGTTTCTATCAACCTTGGACAAGGAAAACCAAACGTCGCGCAGCATATTGTCGGGAACGCACTGTCCTTATCACTGATTGTCAGCCTTATTATCTCGATCGTCGGCGTGGCGTTTTGCGAAGATGTCATTCTCGCACTCGGTGCAGAAGGTCGGGTTGCAGAAATGGCTGTTACTTACCTTCGGTGGTATTTCGGGATGGGCGTATTTGCGCTGGTATCCATGGCATTCTCTATTTTGCTGAGAAACGATGGGGAACCAAACCGCGTTACTTTCATTATGATCTTTGGCGGCGTGCTAAATATCTTTCTAGATTGGGTATTTATCGTTTTGATTCCATGGGAGCTAAAAGGCGCGGCGATTGCGACCATGCTGTCTCAGGCCGCAACTGCATTGCTTTGTTTACGTCACTTTTTCAAACCAACCACCCGGTTACGTTTTACGCTAGATTCCATCGTCATTAGGGCCAAAACGATCACAGACATTCTTCAACTCGGCATTCCGGGTTTTTTGATGTACCTGTATCTGTCTGTGGTGCTCACTTTTCACAATATGGCGTTTCTCGCCTCTGGTGCTCCTATCAATGTCGCTGCCTATGCCATAGTCAGTTATACAGAAGCCTTTTTTTATTTAGCTTTTGAAGGTATCGCCTTGGGTATGCAACCCATTACCAGTTTTAACCTGGGTGCAGGCCAGATTCAGCGTGTTAAAACCAGCCGGAATATCGCCTTTGGTGCGACCATGATTGTTGCCGCTTTTGGCTTGTTTATCGTATACGGATTTCCTGAAGCCATTATTTATGCCTTTGGCGGAGATAATCCAGAGTTGGCTGCAGTGACCCGAGAAGGCATGTACCTCTACTTCTGGGGCTTGCCAATGGAAGGTTTACTTTTGGTCGGTGCGATATATTTTCAGTCTATCAATCAGGCGAGCATTGCCAATTGGTTAACGGGCGGTAAACTGGTCATTATTGCCGCAATGTTATATTTCCTAACGAAATTCGCCGGCACAACGGGTACATGGATTTCACTCGCTTGTACCAGCACCCTGCTGACACTATGGATGCTGTGGAAGTTGTATCAAACCCAACCAGTTACGGCGTCACTTAATAAACCACCACAATAAGAGGCAAGGATGCTCGAAAAAATCATTAGCATACTGTTTCCGGTATTTGCCGTCGTCGCAGCTGGCTTTTTTGTAGGCAAGGCATTCAAACCTGATATGCGCCATATCAACAGAATCAATATCGATTTAATGGTGCCGTGTTTGGTGTTCACCACCCTTTCTGTGATGCCTATGGGCGGGCAACAAAACTCGCTCATCGTGGCTGCTGTTCTCGCTGTTCTGCTCCCCGGCGTTTTAATGTTTGGCATCGGAAAAGTGATGTCTCTGCCTTTCAAAACCTGGGGACCGCCTCAAATGTTCCGTAATAGCGGGAACCTTGCTATTCCTCTTTTTGGCTATGCATTTGGGGTGAGTGCAGAGGCGCCTGCCGTCTTGCTCTTTGTGGTTTCTGTCATTCTCCACCTTACCGTGGGTATGGCTTTGCTGAGCAACAGCGAATATCGCTTTAACAACGTCCTTAAAATGCCGCTGCTTTGGGCGGCTATGCTCGCGCTGGTTTTCAATCTCAATGGCTGGACAGTTTGGAATCCACTCAATGAAGGCATGACGCTCGTTGGAAATGCAGCGGTGCCCGTCATGCTGATTTCACTTGGCGTTCAGCTGACTGCCATTAAGTGGTCTGGAATTCGTGTTGGAATTTTGAGCACGATATTGAGCTTGGTGACAGGTGCAATCAGTTTTACGCTGATCTACTTTTTTATCCCTCTTCCGTCAGAGCACATGCGAATGATGCTTTTGTTCGCCATGCTGCCACCAGCCGTGATGAATTTTCTCTACGCAGAGCGCTTTAAAGTGGGCGCAGATGAGGTAGCGTCAATGGTGCTGTTCGGAAATGGCTTTACCGTATTGACGCTACCTTTGCTGCTTATCGCGGCTTTTGCATGGTTATGAAGCGTTAAACATAGGGCTTTTTCCATACAGATTTGAAATCAAACCAGCCAACGCGGTTTGAGGCGACATCTTCCAATTCCTGTCCGTCTACAACGCCCTGCCAGATATGGAAAAGTGGGACGATCTGTGAGGATTCAACCAATAGACGTCCTAATGACTCCGCATTGAAGGTTTCGTTTTTCTGGGCGCGCCACGCCGCCATTTTCTCAATTAATGCCTCAAACTCACCCTCTGGCATAGCTGATGAAACATGATCAAAATTCATCAACCAAGGCAGAATTGCATCATGCTTCTTGCTGCCCAAACTCATCCCACAAAGCCAAATATCTACTTTTTTCGGGCTGGTAGGCTGCATCATTTCTTCGTATGGAACAGTGTGAATTTCCAGCTCGACGCCGTCCTCGTCCAACATGTCTTTGAGTGCCGCAGCGAGAAGTGGAAAGAGTGGATTATCGGCCTGATGAGCCAGCCTCAGTTTTGATTTTGATGGGGGCAATACATCTTGTCTCGCCGTTTTGGTATGTATCCATCCAGGAACTAAACCATAGGCATTAGTCAGACGGTATTCACCAATTCCCCTTTCCGCTAAGTGAGGCAACAAGAAAAGAGATGAAACGCGCTGACAAATATAATCCGCCCAGCGCTTGTCCTTCGCAATACCCGTTTTTCTATTCAGCAAAAGGTAATCACAACCTTCGTCTATCTCCAATCGCTCGTTCGCGGCGCTTTGAAGTGCACCTTGTCGAGAGTCCAACGCAGTAGGATCAAGTGACGCGGTGGGCTGTAAATAACACATTGCCGCGCTATCCAACACCCATATCTCAATTTCATCAGTCAGTGCACGAAACCCGAAATACTGGTCGTGTGCTTTTAACACCAGGTGTCGCCTGTTGTTGTCGACGATTCGATAAGGGCCGGTACCAACAGGAAAAGCGTCAGCATCTTTACTTTTTGCAGCCTTGTGAGATTGAATCGACGCCATAGGAACAGCCAAGGTTTCAGCAAACCTCACATCAGGTCGGCTCAAAATGAAATCCACAACGTTCTCTGCCGGCGCTTCAATATGCTGAATATGAGAAAAGTAAGGACTGCCGGACATAGCATTAATTGACCAAATCACATCTTCTGCGCTCAATAGCGTGCCATCATGAAATTTCACTGCAGGGCGCAAATAGAATCGCCAATGGGTATCTGTGATGGATTCCCAGTGATGCGCTAAGTCTGCCTCGACTTTCTCATTAGTTTCATTAAGTCGCGTCAATCCATTAAATATTTGTGAGACTAAATGCTGCTCAGAACGGCGCAAAGGTTTAGCTGGGTTTAACGTAGGGAATGAGCGGTAATAAGGAAGGCGGATGATCTGCTTACCTTCCTGAGTAGAAACACCTAACTGTTCCTGAATCAGTCTTGCAAGCTTGGCGGCATCGTTGTCTAGCTCCTCAAGTGCTGCGTCCAGTTTGCCTTCCTGAACCCACTTTCTAACGCGGCGCATTTGAAGATCGGAATCACTGCGGTGAAACGTCAGGCGACTCTGCTTTCCTCGGCCGACCGCGGGTTCCCAACTCAACCAGCCCTGCTCCGCCATCTTATTGAGCACCATTCTTGCGTTGCGACGGGTACAACAAAAGATGTCCGCCATGGTCTCGAGATTGGTATCAGCGTCTTTTCCGTCGAAACGGTTATAAATCATTGAAAACTGCGTTTGAAGGCGTTGTCCGGACATAAAAGGGGGAACCTGAGAAGTCAGCGATTATCGAATCCATTTCCTATTTTATACCTAAAATCATGATTCTCCAGCAATGGTTAACTGGTCAACTTATCGCCATTCAGCTTGAGTATTTCCTCATTTTGTTGGTGAGCCATTGTTATTTCATCGAACAGCGCTATTATCGAAACACGATTGAAGATTGCCTTCACGCTGCCGAGAGATTGAGTTCTCGGACATTCTAGATTCCGGAGTTCTTATGAGCGAATCCACCGTTCTTTCCCACTTCCACAAAAAACAGGCTTGGATGGCAAGCCACGTAGAAAGTGCACAATTCCCAACGGCTGAAAGCAAAGAAGGTTTACGTTTGTACAGGGCAGCGGAGGCAGAACCCGCTTCAACGGAAACATCGTCCGGTGGCGCAACAGAAGGCTTTACATTTTATGAGGTTGATTGTCACCCACTGATGGTTCGCTACGCGAAAACGCTGGCACAAAAATGGCCAGAATCAGAACGCGAAACCATCATGGAGTTCTTATCTCAACTTTCGCTAACAGATTTGCCGACGCCAGACGGCATGCATGTCGAACTGTATGTCGCAATGCAAGAAGGTACACCAGTGGCAACAGGAATGTTATTAAGCTCGGAAGAGTCTGATGGAAAAGTCATCGGGATCTACGATGTATACGGACTGACAAGTGATGCTTCAAACGCCATCAAACAACACCTTATTTCATTGGCAGGTGATGGAAACGTAGTAAGCGAATAGCGTAACGTATTCCCAGAAACACAAAAGCAGAGCTCAGGCTCTGCTTTTTCTTTTTATCGCTTTAGCGCTTTTTAATTTTTATTCTCGACTGAAAATTGGGCTTTGAAAAAGTGTATAAAACAGTCGTAACCGGAGCGTTTATGAACGGCAAGCACGCTCTTTTTTAACGATAAAGAATGCTGCAACGATAAATGCGACGACCAGAATTGTTTCCACGTTTCTCTCCTAAATAGTTTTGCTCTGCGTTCCGTAGCACCGTCAAAACCACTACCACGTCTTGCTTTTGCGAATTGATGTTTTTTTGTTCGGCGCGAAGTATAACCAAATCCCGTAAGCAAATCTCGTGAAATGTTAACTTTTTGGCTAAAAAATTCACTACAACTATGGAAACCGTGAATCACCTCCATAACCACTCATACAGCGTAAAAGCCCTTAATACATATTTCATTGATTTAAATCAGGAAAAATAAAGCCACCCTATAGTGAGGCGGCTTTTAATTCATGAAATAAATATGCATTTTCTACTGGATTTGCGCGCCTTCTTCAGCCCACTGTCCGATCAATTCACGTTCTTCCTGTGTCATTTGGGTCAGATTGCCAAGAGGCATAATATTTGTGGTCACCGTCTGCGCTACGATTCTGGAGACTTCTAGCTGCATCTGCTCTGGGGTATCCAACATGACTCCCGCTGGAGCAGTGGCAAAAGCAGGGTGAGTTGGCGCTTGGGAGTGGCAAACCGTACAACGCTCCAAAATGATCTCTTGTACCGAAACAAATATCAGATCTTCGTTACCGATAGATGAAGTCGGCATGTCGTGAGAATGACCTGCTGAGACGTTTTGAGAAACAGACTGAGGCGCAGAGACAAATGCCAGACAAACCAAACCTAACGCTGCAGTTGGGATGGTCCACGCATACTTCTGACTTCCATGACGCGTATTGAAGTAA
The DNA here is from genome assembly GCF_000333895.2 of Grimontia indica. Taxonomy (GTDB): domain Bacteria; phylum Pseudomonadota; class Gammaproteobacteria; order Enterobacterales; family Vibrionaceae; genus Enterovibrio; species Enterovibrio indicus. Next base: position 163,466 of record NZ_ANFM02000006.1, read on the forward strand.
TGGCGAACCAATACGCTAATCACTGAAAGACCTGCCAAAATTGCCCAGTTGTATTCGTTGCCATAAGTGCTGGGGAAATGATTGCTGATCATTATGAACAGCACAGGCAGCGTGAGGTAGTTGTTGTGACGTGAACGCAACAGGCCTTTAGCAGGAAGCTCAGGATCCGGCTCTGTGCCCTCTTCAATCGCTTTCACTAATCCGCGCTGCGCTGGCATGATGATACGGAACACATTACCCACCATGATAGTACCGATAATGGCACCCACATGAATGTAAGCGCCACGGCCACTAAAGACCAAACTCAGCGCCCAGGCAGCAAAGACTAAGAAAGCGAATAACACTAATCCAAGTAACATGGGCTTTTTGCCCAGAGGGGAATCACACAGAAAATCGTAAACAAACCAGCCAGCAATCAAAGACCCAACACCGATCGCCACCGCTGTCATTGGCTCTATACCCGACCCCGGTTTAACGAGGTAAATGTCTGCATTGGAGTAAAAAACAATGGTGAGCAGTGCAACACCCGTGATCCAGGTGAAGTAAGCCTCCCACTTAAACCAATGAAGTGTTTCAGGCATTTTAGGCGGCGCTAGTTTGTATTTCTCGAGGTGATAGATACCACCACCGTGTATCGCCCATAAATCGCCGGACAATCCTTCTTTAGGATTCGATCTGTTTAAGTTGTTTTCCAGCCATACGAAGTAGAAAGACGCACCAATCCAGGCAACACCAGTAATCATGTGTACCCAGCGCACTGCCAGATTGAGCCATTCCGTGATATACGGATCCATAACAACCTCCTGTACGGACGCCGTCGCTAAATTTGTCTGCTACAAAAAAGCTTACGTCGTCCCTTCCTGTTTTTCTCAGATATCGGCCTGTTCGTTAACCAAAGCAACAAATCGCTTTTGTTAAAATGATGACGTTAAAAATTGGGCGCCAATATCACACGTGTTTGTTCTGAAAAGAAAAACTCGTCACAGTTATTACCTGCACCTTCCCTGTCAACCACCAGAAACTGGTCATTCGGTGTCAAAGCAAGAACAGGATGATGCCAAACGCCCAGATGGTAGTTCACCCCTTGGCTACCTTTTGCATGGAAAGCGCGGATCGAACCTGGATCCGGCGCTTCTCCCGGCGGCGCGACCACCACCAGATAGTCATTGCCGAGCAAAGGCATAAAAGCCTGTGAGCCCTTGGGATGGCGTTCCAACATCATGATGTGCAAAGGATAGGAAAGAGGGGTCGCCTGAAATATATTGATGATAACGCCACTGCCCTCGTCAACTTGAGTCGTTGCGAGCTTATGGTAACGACGCGTCGAGCCGTTATTAATCATGAAGTAGTCACGATTTTCGGCTTCAATCACATCGCCAAACGGCATGAACGCTTCTTTCGTCAGCGGTTCCGGTTTTAACATCAATTCCGTGACTGGCACTCTTCCTTCTCCTTTGTCTTTTTCTCACTGTAACGGGTAATCAGCTCAGCCAGATTTCCTGCCAATTAGGCGTACACGACTTATGCCGCCATCTGGGAAAATGTTGACCCTGACGTGGGAGATCGCACCCAAATTATTCACCTGCTCAGCAAACTCATGGATGGCGTCTGCAGACAGCTTCTGACTTGGCAAGAGCTCACGCCAGAAGAGGCTTTGCGTGGCAATTTGCTCGTCAGTGCCACCTTCTACAAAAGCAGCTTGAATCGAGACGCTATCTGGGAAATTTCCTTTGAAATGGGCTGTATCAATAACAATCCGCTCTACCAATCCCGCATGCCCCATAGAAAGGATGACCCAGTCATTCCCAGGCACGCGACGACGCGCTGTTTCCCAGCCGTCTCCCATATTGACACCGCGACCAGGCATGATCAGGTTACTCATGTGACCGAAGTGTTGGTCATTACATGCCAGAGCGCGTCCGCCGTTTTCTACAGCGACTAGGTCGAGTTCGCTTTCCGGGTTAACGCGTTCCCAATCAATTTCAGGATGACCATAAACACGAAGCCTTGCTACCCCACCGTCTGGATAGATATGAAAGCGGACATGGGTGAAGGGTCGGTCAGAATAAATATCTGCAAAGTGGTGGCTGTCTCCCTGAAGATTCATTGAAGGCAGAAGTTCTTCCCAAGTCTGTTCGTCGGTTGGATTACCATCAGGGCAGTAACAACCTTCCAGTGATGCTGAAGGAGGAAAGTTTCCAGTGAAGTGAGAGGTGTCTATATCTACGCCGATGATCTTGCCCGGCAAACCAAGGCGAATCACACAGTAGTCGTGGCCTTCTTCACGCTTGCGTCGCGATTCCCAGCCATCCATCCATTTACCGTTATCATCGTAAACGTCTTCTTTCCATTCCGGAGGCGCATCATCAACAAGACGTTGTTTGTCTGCGAAGAAGTCATCTGTCGCGTAGATCGCTTCAGTACCGAGCCGGCTACTGGCGAGATTAACGAGCTTGACGAAGTCAGGACGATTATCCATTTCCATTGCTTCCTTTATCACATATATCTGAGACACCGGATGACGTTAAAGCTGTGGTGTCGGTGGATACAAAAGGTCGCGTCTTTTCCCCTTTCACTGTAGCTGGAAGCATCGAGCGTGCTTCCGGCGAGCTTCAATTTGCGAGACGCTGAATTCGTCGACAAACCCTGAAATAGGATTGATATGTCGACGGCCAGAGAGCTACAAATCACGTAGCCTGAACAGTGCGATTTTGTTGATTTCAGCAATCGCAGTGTTGAATTCAGTTGTTACATCGTTTTCTAAACGTTTTTCGAACGCTTCAAGAATCAAGTGTCTGTTTGCCCCTTTCACCGCCATGATGAAAGGAAACTGGAACTTTTCTTTGTAGCGATCGTTGAAATCGGTGAAACGAGCAAACTCTTCTGAGGTACATTGATCGATACCTGCACTTGCCTGTTCTGACGTTGACTCTGCCGTTAATTCACCAGCCTGAGCTGCTCGACCTGCAAGGTCGGGGTGAGCCAGAACGACCTGCATTTTTGAAGAGTCTTCCGCATTGTTGAGCACATCTGCCATGCGGGAGTGAAGCGTCTCCTGTTCATCAAACGCTGCATCAAGCCCAGCACCATAAGCTTGCTCTGCTACCCAGGGACTGTGCTCGTAAACCCCGCCAAACGTATCGACAAACTCTTCTTTCGTTTGCTCGCTGGGGCGACAGGTTGAAAATCGTGCCATTACTATGCCTTTCCTTAGACCTGTTTAGTCATGCTTGGATGTGGGTGATGATTGTGCCAGTGTTTGGCGATATCAATTCGACGGGTGATCCATACCCTGTCATGTTGCTTCACGTATTCTATAAACCGCTTAAGCGCAGCCAGTCTTCCCGGTCTGCCAATCAAGCGGCAATGCAAACCGATAGAAAGCATTTTCGGTTCGTCTTGTCCTTCTTCATACAGCACATCAAAACTGTCTTTGAGATACTGAAAAAATTGCTCGCCAGAATTGAAGCCCTGAGCGGTAGAGAAGCGCATATCGTTTGTATCCAAGGCATACGGAATGACGAGTTGAGGCTTACCTGGTTTGGTCCCATCTTCATGCCAGTACGGAAGATCATCGTCATAAGCATCAGAGTCATAAAGAAAACCACCTTCTTCAGCGACCAATCTACGGGTGTTTGGGCTTGTTCTGCCCGTGTACCATCCTAATGGCCGCTCTCCTGTGACCGCTTTAATCGCCGCGATAGCTTTTTGCATGTCTTCCCGTTCGTCTTCTTCACGAACATATTGATAGTCAATCCAACGGTATCCGTGGCTGCAAATTTCGTGACCTTCTTCTGCCATCGCCTGAATGGCCTCGGGATATCTTTCGGCGGCCATCCCAACGGCAAATACCGTCAAGGGCATCTCATGTTGACGGAAAAGTTTTAATGTCCGCCATAGTCCAGCACGCGTGCCATATTCGTAGATTGACTCCATGCTGATATGCCTGACACCTGCCAAGGGTTGTGCGGAAGGAATTTCAGATAAAAATGCTTCTGACTCCCTGTCCCCATGCAATACACAGCGTTCGCCGCCCTCTTCAAAATTCAGTACAAACGAAACCGCAATCCGAGCCTCCCCCGGCCATCTTGGATGAGGGGGATGAGCACCATAGCCTTTCAAATCCCGAGGATAGTCACTACTCATCGCGCCATTCCTATCATTAAACCTTGCGTTAAACCTTGCGTTAAACCTTGCGTTATAAGCCTGAAGCTCACCGTTTCTCTTTATCAGTTTATTCGGAGCAATCAAAGGAGGATCTTTCTCCTAGCTGGTAAGCACATTTTTAGTATTACATTTTGTATACAATTTACAAGAACAAGTTAACGAAATGTTGTCGCCTTCATGTTTCTAGAAATCCATCTCATGCGAGTTTTGCATCAAATTCCTGCGTTAACCTCTTTATATAACGGCTTTCCCCTATGATTCTCACTATTGATACTGCGCATTTTTCGACCTTTACAAGAATTAAGTATTGTGTACATTTTAAGTTCATAGATGTGCACACAGAATGAAATGCATCGGATCATACACATATTATTCGCTCTCGAAATCACGTTGATCCTCGCTAGATACAAGAAAGCGCGAAGGAATAAACCTTAGAGAAAAGGACAGAGGTAAATGGGAAAGCTCACAACGCATGTGCTCGACACGGCCAAAGGTAAGCCGGGGGCGGAGATTGAAGTGTCGCTATTCCGTGTAGACGGAAATACCCTTCAACACGTCATCACCATGACGACCAATCATGACGGGCGAACCAATGAGCCATTGCTGGAAGAGACAGACTTCCAACGAGGAAAATACCAACTGCAGTTCAATACTGCCGAATACTTCAAAAATAGCGGTGTAGCACTCAGCGATATCCCTTTTCTTGACGATGTCGTTATCCGCTTTGGCATTGATGACGAGAAAGCACATTACCACGTCCCTTTACTGGTTTCTCCCTTTAGCTTTTCAACATACAGAGGTAGCTAGCTGATTGGCCTACGTATGTTCGTTTGAACAAATAAACAGAATCAATGCGAAAAGGAAAAACTCGCAGTAACTCCTAGAAGGAATATATCAATGGATAAGCAAAGCACTGCTGAACAACCCATAGGGAAGAGTGGCTTTCTTGAACGCTACTTCAAATTAAGTCAACACGGAACATCCGTTAAGAACGAACTGATTGGAGGGATCACCACTTTTGCCACAATGGCTTATATCATTTTCGTGAACCCCAATATTATGTCGGCGTCCGGTATGGATCCCGGGGCACTATTTGTAGCAACCTGTATCGGCGCAGCGATCGGTACTCTAATGATGGGCCTGTTTGCTAACTGGCCAGTGGGCCTTGCACCGGGCATGGGCTTAAATGCTTTCTTCGCTTTCACGGTAGTGGGCGAAATGGGCTATAGCTGGCAAGTTGCTCTCGGCGCAGTATTCATCTCAGGTGTCATTTTCGTTGGCCTAAGTGTTTCGCGCGTTCGAGAGTGGATCATCAACAGCATCCCTTCTTCACTGCGCTATGCCATGACAGCGGGCGTGGGTCTATTTCTCGGTATTATCGGCTTAAAAAGCGCTGGGATTGTGGTTGGCAGCCCTGCCACTTTGGTAACGCTTGGCGACTTTACTCAGCCACCTGCCATTCTCGCTGCTGTGTGCTTCTTCATCATTTCTGTATTGGCAGTTAAGCAAGTTTTCGGTGCCGTTCTAATCGGGATTTTCGGTACCACGCTGATCGGTTTAGGTCTCGGCCTTTTCGAATACGGCGGCATCTTTTCAGCGCCACCAAGCATCGCACCCACCTTTATGGCAATGGACATTGCGGGCGCTCTGAATGTCGGCATGATCAGTATCATTCTTGCCTTCCTGTTTGTGAACATGTTCGATACCGCGGGCACACTCATGGGCGTGGCTGAACGTGCCAATCTCATTAACAAAGAAACAGGCAAGATTGATGGCCTGCCAAAAGCGCTGAAAGCGGACAGTATGTCCAGCGTTATTGGTGCATGTTTCGGTTGCCCACCAGTGACCAGTTACGTCGAAAGTGCTTCAGGTGTTTCAGCGGGAGCACGTACCGGACTGTCAGCTATCGTCGTGGGTGTTCTGTTTCTGGCAGCCATTTTCCTCTCACCATTGGCAGGAATGATCCCGGCTTACGCCACTGCAGGTGCACTCATTTATGTCGCTTTTCTCATGATGAGCAGCATCCGTCACGTGAACTGGGATGACTTTACTGACTCTGTGCCAGCCGCTGTCACCGCATTAATGATGCCGCTGACTTTCTCTATTTCAAACGGTATCGCACTTGGGTTTATTACTTACACCGTACTCAAGGCGGGCACAGGAAAGTTCTCGGATATTTCCATCGCCATGTATGTATTGAGCATTCTGTTTGTGTTCAAACTGATCATCCTCGGATAACTAATAAAGGGGCACAAAGAGGCCCCTAATTTTTAATTTTTCGTTTCAAAAGGACCAACGACGTCCCAAGGGGTAATTCGATATTCACCACTAACGCTGCCGCATTAAAAAAGGAACGCAGGCAGCTTAAAGGAAGAAGTTATGAAACTGCTCTATGAATTAAACGATAAACCACCTGCAGGCTCCACAGTCCTGCTAGCCATACAACACATGCTTGCCTCTATCGGCGGTATTATTGCTGTACCACTCATTGTTGGCACTGCCATTGGCCTACCAACCAGTGACGTTGTCACTCTTATTAATGCTGCACTATTCATCTCAGGTGCTTTTACCATAATACAGTGTATTGGCGTGGGCCCTGTAGGCATCAGACTGCCAGTCGTCATGGGTTCCAGCTTTGCATTTCTAGGGATAGCTATCGGCATAGGTAAGGCTGACGGTGTTTCTGGGATTATGGGCGCTGCACTGGTTGGCGCGTGCATGGTGATCGTCTCCGCCTTCTTTATGGAGCAAATCCGTAAACTCTTTCCACCGGTTGTCAGTGGTGTTGTCGTTACGCTGATTGGTTTAACCATACTGCCCGTTGCCATGAACTGGGTGGGTGACGCGCCGGCAGGCAGCGAACATTTTGCAACACTACCCAAGCTTTTCCTTGCTGCCGTTTCTCTTCTAGTTGTTTTGCTCGTTGCGACTTACGCAAAAGGCTCAGTAGCTGCATCAGCGATTGTCATCGGCTTGGCTGGCGGGTACTTGGTGGCACTGAGTATGGGCATGGTGGACATGAAACAAATCGGCGAAGCAAGTTGGTTCGCGACACCTGACCCTCTCAAGTTTGGACTCAGCTTTTCATGGCCAGCCATCGTGAGTATGTGTCTTGCCTATATTGTCGTGATCGCAGAAGCTACAGGCGATTTCCTTGCACTTGCTAGCAATTGTCACCGTACGATTTCAGGTAAAGACCTCAAACGCGGTCTACTGGGCGATGGCATTGGTAGTGCGGTAGGGTCATTATTTGGAGCCATGCCATTAGCTTCATTCAGCCAGAATGTCGGCATCGTTGGTATCACTGGCGTAGCAAGCCGTTACGTGGTGGGCACCGCAGGTGCTCTATTGATCCTTGCTGGACTTTTCCCGAAATTCGGAGCACTAGCGGTGACAGTACCAAAACCAGTGCTTGGTGGCGTCGGTTTCATCATGTTCGGTATGATTGCCTATGCGGGTATCCGTATGTTGGTGAAAGCTGCCGACACACGCCGCAATGCTCTTGTGATTTGTGTCTCCTTGGCAGCAGGGCTTGCTGTCACTATCAAGCCTTCTCTGCTTCAGCATCTGCATCATGATGTCGCTCAGCTTCTTCACTCGGGTATTACCACGGGTACCATCGTGGCTGTTGTTCTGAATCTGGTGCTTCCGAAGTCGAAAGAAGATGTCCATGCTGAAAAGCAGGCTGAAGAGGAGGAAATGAACAGCGATCATTCGATCCCGCTAAGTGAAGACACTGCGGAGCCTGCAATGGCTAGCACTTCTTCTCAGAGTGATGTGTCGACAGATCAACCCTCTAAACCGACGCAATAAGCCCTCCGTGTCAGCCCCGATTTTCTTAGAATCTCGGGGCTATTCTTTTTCCAGCAAAGGATACAAATACATGGCGACTACCTGGATTAAAAATCCTCTCGCGATTTGGACTGGAACGAATGATGACGCAGCCGGCGGCATTGTTGTTCAAGGAAACACCATAGTAGAAGTGGTCGCCAAAGGCGCTGCTCCCACCCAACCATTCGACCATACCCTGGATGCTTCAGAGCATGTTGTGTTACCCGGCTTGGTTAACGCCCATCACCATTTCTACCAGACGCTCACCCGTGCTTATCCCGATGCTTTGGACAAAGAGCTATTCCATTGGCTTAAGGCGCTATATCCCGTTTGGGCTGGCCTTGATGAAGAAATGATGCAGCTGGGTACAGAGCTCGCTAGTGCTGAGTTGCTGCTCTCCGGTTGTACCACAGCTTCCGATCACCATTACTTAATCCCAGTTGGTTTGGAACACGCCATTGATATTCAGGTAGAAGCAACAAGAAAACTCGGTTTGCGAACTGTACTCACCAGAGGATCAATGAGTCTTGGTGAAGATCAGGGCGGGCTGCCCCCAAGGCACACCATTCAAACTGAACAAACCATCATTGATGATAGCGTTCGCCTAATCCGCGAATATCATCAACCTGAATTTGGCGGCATGACTCAAATTGCCCTCGCCCCCTGCTCTCCTTTTTCTGTCACCACAGAGCTCATGAAAGAAACGGCTCATGTTGCCAAACAACATGATGTGATGCTTCATACCCACCTTTGCGAGACCATAGACGAAGAGAATTTCTGTCTGGAGCGTTTCGGTTATCGTCCTGTTGACTACCTGGAAGAGGTAGGCTGGCTGCATGACAGAACCTGGTTGGCACACGGCATACATTTCAACGACGAAGAGATCCGCAGGCTTGGACAATCTGGTATTGGAATTTGTCATTGCCCAAGTTCTAACATGATGCTCGCCTCAGGTATTTGCCGAAATCTAGAGCTAGAAGAAGCCGGCGCTTCTGTCGGGCTTGGCGTGGATGGCTCAGCATCAAATGATGGTTCCAATCTGGTAAATGAACTACGAATGGCGACTTACATTCAACGGCTGAGATACGGTTCTGCCGAAGTCAGTCACTTTGATGCTTTTCGCTGGGCGACACAGGGCTCAGCGAGAAATATCGGCCGAAAAGACATCGGCAAGCTGGACAAAGGTATGTTGGCAGATATTGCTATGTTCAAGCTGGATGAAATTCAGTTCTCTGGCAGCCACGATCCTCTCGCTGCGCTAGTACTTTGTGGACACCATCGTGCAGACCGTGTCATGGTTAATGGTGATTGGCGCGTAGTTGATGGCGAATTGGTCGATGTTGATAAGCAAGAGTTGATGGTAAGACACCGTGCAGCTGCAAGAAGGCTGGCTGATAAAGCTCAAAAACTAAGGCGCTAAAAAGCGCCTTAGTTTTTTTGTCTTTGCCATACTAATTATCAGCGCGCTTAACCGATTTCTTGCCGCTCAAGCTTTGCGCGTTGATCTCTTTGCCGGTGACATAGTTGAACGACGAAACCACCAGCACGTAAACAACATCGACTTCAGTTTGAGTAGAAGGTGTGTAGATCATGACAAAGCCCTCCCAACCCAAACGTTTAGATGACCAAGGATGAAAGGTTGCCCAGTTGTTTTTTACCGCTTCTTTGGCTAATTCTGGCGGTAGTGAAGCATGGAGACTGCCGTCGGGGTGTAAATGAGCGAATTCTCTGCCACCGACGATGGCCTGAGGGTTCGCAAGCGGAACACCGTCGCGAATCCAAAAACCTTCCGCACCTGGAAGAGAAAGCATTGAGCCTTGCAAAGATACATCAGGGATCTTTGCTACCTTGTTTCTGAGTTCAGCAATCAGGTCAGCATCTGTTTTCACATTCAACTGCACATGAGGAACGCTCTCCGTCGTATCTGGAATAGCCGTAGTTCTTAGAGGAAGGTTTTCGGGTACACCGGCATTGGCTTTAAAGGCCACCGTAAATATCCATCCACAAAGCCAAAGCATACTTTTCAGTCTATCCATCTTCATATCCCTTTGTTGAACCAACTCAGCTTGTCGCACGCAAACAATGTACATCAGGATGATTGCCAGTAATATCGTGTACAAACGGACTTCATAATTCGCTCAGGAAGAACAATGATTGAATACCTCAAACATATGGCTATATTTGTCCGTGTTGTCGACGGTGGATCATTCCGAGCTGCCGCCAAACAGCTAAATCTTGCTCCTTCCCGAGTGAGCCAAACCATTTCAGACCTTGAAGATTACCTAGGGAAGACGCTGCTCTACCGCACTACAAGAAAGCTTTCCCTGACCAATGAGGGGCGCATGTTTTACCCTCGAGTGGTAGAAATGCTCAAGCAGGCAGAATTGGGGTTAAACGAGCTCAATGCTATCTCGGTGGAACCCGTCGGAGAATTGCGGATCTCGCTTCCGGCATTTCTTGCTTCCTCTGACGTATCCACTGCGCTAGCTGCGTTTACGCGCTTATACCCTCGCGTTTCCCTGTCAATTTCTTACACAGACATGCCCGTCAGCCTGATTGACGATGGGTATGATTTGAACGTACGGATTGGTTGGCTAGACGACAGTTCCATGCTTTCGAGAAAGCTGGGTGAATATCAGCGCGTTTTGGTCGCTGGCGCCGAATATGCCGCTTCTCACCCACCACCACAGCATCCAGACGATCTTGTTGATCTTGAGTGGTTAAGCTTCAAACATCGTAAGGACAGAATGGAGTTCATGTCTGGCGATGACAAAGTGCTCGTCGTTTTTAACAACTTTCAATTGCAAGTCGACACCATTGAAGCGCTTTGTCATCTCGCGCATCAAAATGCAGGGATCGCGATTTTACCGCAACATATCGCCGAGCCAGGGCTAAAATCTGGCGCGCTGGTGCAGCTTCTTCCGGATTAGTCTCTGCGTAAGCTTGGGCGATACGCGGTTTGGCCGGATAAAGCACGAAGAGAGAATCTGACGCTCTTGTTGGCTCGGTTTTTGGCAGACCAACTCGCGGAATGAGCACATAAACAAACGCCCCTATTCTATTAGGGGCGTTTGACTTAATAGCGCTATTTGCAGTGGAAGTTTAACGCGCTAATTTACCTAAAGCTTCAGCCACCATATCTACATTGCCAATACCACCAGAGGGCAAATAACCGCTACCGGAGAATCCCGTGAATGCTGACGGCGCTTCACCAATAAGCTCACTCATGGTCGTACCCTGCTTCGCGACAACAAATACGTTCGGGCCCGCTGTTTCAGTGAACGTCTGATCCGTCACTAAATTGCTGAGTGCTGAAACGCGTTTTTTGCGGTCAACACTCCACCAGTTCGCCACAAAATTTGCCCCGCCAGGGTGACATTCTGCGGTAGCTTCTACCACTTCACCGAAAATGCTAAATGAATAGTCATGGCTACCCGGCACACTCACACTGAGTTGTGCAACATCACAGGTACCCGGAGTGGTATCAACCTGCGCGTTAATCATGTGCTCATTAAACATCGCGGTTTCCATCCCCATTCTTTTCATCGCACCATAGTAAGCAGGAGAAGAGGTTTGGTAGCTCAATGCATATATATTGAAATCTGCACCGTTCGAACCGTCGTTATTGAACGTCGTCGCTGGTAGATTGGAAGTATTGATTGGTGTGCCCACATGAGCAAAAGCGACATTCTCATCAGTGAAAACTTCACCCTTGGCATCTGTCACTTGGATGACTTCGCACTGCAAAGAACGAATAATCAGCATGCCGAGGTTGTCTGAACCTTCGAACACAAACCCCATATCTGAAAGGCTGTTTACTGTAATGCCTGACGGAACCAGCGAAGTTAGCGCATCCTTCTGGACAGCTATACCTCCCGCAATTTCCCGGCAGTTCGAGAAATCCACATCAGAGTTGCTGAAGCGCTTACCTTGATAAGACTGTTTGTGAGATTTCACAGTGTCAGCGCCTTTTGGGCTTCCTTCTTTCGCCATCACCGCTGGAGCAAGTGCCATTGAAGTAACAAGCGCTGTTGCTAAGGTGACTTTATTGATTGTCATGCGAACTCCTTATCCATAGTCGTACTGTTTGTTGTACAGAAACCAATCTACAGCACCGTCATTAGCAACATAATCCGGCATTAAGTGAACTAATAATTCTGGAAATAAGCATTAATCCATATCGGTATATTCGACTAGGCCACCGTCTTAGGCTATGTGTTTTCGCAAACAAAAACCCGCATTAGGCTGCGGGTTTTATCGGAGTAAATAGGAGAGTTAACTTGCTAGACTGGAGAAACAGCGCCCTCAAATTGACGCAATATTTCATCTAATTCTGCGGTAAGGCTTGTATCTGTTATGGCTTTGTTTTCCAAGTCAAAGTTGTCATAGAAACTCGGTAAACTAAATGTTCCGACGACATTACCACCAAAATGCGGAGCCCCCTCTTTAGCCAGCTTCAGTACTGTTTTTGCGCCACCTGGGCCAGGGGATGTCGCGAGCAAGATAATCGACTTTCCTTGATAGACGTTTCGATCGATACGACTTAGCCAATCAAACAGGTTCTTAAATGCCACCGTAAAATTGCCATTGTGCTCAGCAAATGACACTACAATAGCGTCGGCATTTTCTATCCGCTTCTGGAAAGCGTAGGCACATCTCGGAATGCCATAATCCTCTTCCAAATCGCTATTGTAGATAGGTAAATCAAAGTCATTGATTTCTACATAGTCGACATCAGCGTTCTTTATCTTTCCCGCCGCATATTGGACGAGTTGCTTGTTAATTGATTTACGGCTGTTAGTTGCAGCAAAAGCGAGTATTTTCATCGTTTAATCTCGTTCAATAATGATACTTGGGATAATCAATATCAGTCTGGTCTTAAAGCTGGCCCAACTCTCCGGCTTGATAGCGGGCAACAACCTCATTGATTTCTTGTTGTGAGCTCATTGCAAACGGTCCTTGCTGGACAAAGCTCTCGTTAATGGTTTCCCCAGACAACAGAGCAAAATGGCTATGCTTCTTGTTATCACCACGAACTTTTAATACAGAAACATCTTTAGGGACGATTGAGACTGAATCCCCTTGATCTAGAACATGCCATTCATCGTCTATTTGATACTCGATTTTTCCTTCCACGGCATATAGCCAAGCATTGAAGCCATCTGGAATTTGGTGTTCAAAACCTGAACGCTCATCGGCAAAACCATCAAGAATGGTAAACGGCCATACCGAGGAAACCTGTGTTTTCGCGCGGTTACTTTCTCCTAGCACCAGCCTGACGCGATACCCTTCTCCCACCAGCGTAGGCATGTCCTCTCGCTTCACATGAAGAGAGCTAGGCGACTCATGTTTCAACGTTGCCGGGAGATTCACGAAGATCTGCAAACCATGAATTTTCGCACCAAGTCTTGGTGCTTCGTCATGAACCGCGCCACGACCAGCGTTCAGCCAATAGAGATCGCCCGCATGAATATCAAAGTCGTTGCCTAGCGAATCACGGTTGTTAAATTTGCCTTCTGTATCCTCAAACAGAACGGAAACCGCTGAGATACCCGCGTGTGGATGCGCACCGAATGTCGGTACTGTCATGGTGTAATGATCAACCATAATGATTGGGTCCATCGCCCCTTCAAATTGCGTATGGCGAAAACCAATACCCGTGAACCCTTCTCCAATATTCAATGGGCTGCCAGTAACATGCTTATCAAATACAGTACTCTGGTTTAATTGGGCTGCTGAATTCGTCATTGCTCTACTCCGTTCTATTTGTTGGCTTAAAAACAATGTAACGAGTTGGATTCCAGATAAAAACCGTTAGAATCCGAACTCTACGTTCCATAAATAGGACGATAAAATGAAAGTCGACTTGAATGACTACTTTTACTTTGTGCATGTCGTTGAGAAAAAGGGATACACTGCCGCCGCTAAAGCGTTGAATATGCCAAAGTCACGGCTGAGCCGACATGTTGTACAGCTGGAAGAGCGCTTAGGTGTCAGGTTATTGCAGCGAACGTCCCGTAATGTTGCGGTGACAGAAGAGGGAAAGAGCTTCTACCATCATGCCCGAAAGTTGGTAGATACCTTAGAACTTGCAGAAGCTGCCATGGATAACCGCAGTGGGAAACTCACAGGGAAAGTGGTCATTAGTTGCTCAACAGGTGTCGCTCAATTCGCCTTACTCAGCATTGTGACCGAGTTTGCCAAGCTACATCCTAAAGTGCATATCGAGCAACGTGTTACCAACGCAATGGAAGATCTTGTCGCCGAAGGGATTGATATAGCTATCCGCGGACATAGCGCAGAGCTGCCTGACTCCAGTCTCATCCAGCGATTTATTACTACAGTAGAATGGCAGTTCTACTGCTCGCCCCGTTACCTCGAAACGCTTCAACAGTTAAACACGCCCTACGATCTTGCTGATTGTCAGTTTCTGAAAGTTGGCAGAAGCGGTTCCAAAGACGCTATTCCACTCATGAACCGAGACGGGCTACGTACTCACCAAACATCCAATATCGCTTTGTGCTCAGAAGATATGTCGACCATACGACAAGCCGCGATTGAAGGGTTAGGTGTGACTGCACTGCCTGACTACGTATGCCGCACTGCATTACAAACGGGAGATCTAGTTCGCGTTCTGCCCGATTGGCTTTCACAGTCGGCCAGTTTAAGTTTGTTGATGCCTTCAAGGCTAGGCGTACCGCCACATACCAAAGCGTTGGCGGAATTTATTCGAGAGAAACTTCCCTTGGTGGTTAGGGGCTGTTGACCTTAGAGCAGCCATTTCTGCTTAACAACCCTATCTACATAACCAATATTTCTATATCTAAAAGCATTGGAATTCGTGTTGGTGAAATCTGAACCACGTCCTACTGGATGGGTTCACCATTGATTGTTCCTGAGATTAGCTCGTCAACCGTCGTCAAAGTCGTGCCATTGCTACTTGCTGTAAGCTCGTCTCTGATGGCTATGCCATTTCCGATACCAAAGTTTGTTTTGTAGAGAGCGTTGGACTCTTGTCCGTCGTCAACTAGCATGATTTCGAGAGTGACCAAGCACGTTTCAAATGTGCCGGCTGGTACAGTCACGGTTTCTCTTTTCTCATACTTCATTTTCACATCCATTGTGCCGGTCTCAACACCATCTGTATAAACCGTAATAGTAGGTTGTGTGCGTGATTCACCAGAAGCAAGGTCATAGAAATATGCCAACCCACTTGGTTTGTAAGTTATCATTTCCCCCTCAAAAAATTGACCTAACGTTGTTACTGCCTGACTCGATTCATCCACAACAACATATGTTCTGTTGTCGGGCGTATCATCATAGAGTCTGACTTCCAACACTCCGCTTTGGCCTTCATAATCCACAACAGCCTGAACAACCTCTCTCTCTTGAACGTTGACGGGTTGAGCCAATCCAGCTTTCTTTGAAATGTTGGTGATAGTTTCTGTACCCAGTTCGTTTAATGTTGGGTTGTAGCACGAGCTAAGCGAAGTCCCATCACCATCAGGAAATACAATCCCATCTTGCGGATCATCACTACCTCCACAGCCAAACAAGAGAAGCGGTAACACGCCTAATCCTACTTTTTTCATGACAGTTCCTGCCTAAAAATACTGCGATATAGTCCTTTATCGCAGTATGCTCGCGGAGCGCTGTCTGATCTGGCGAGACAATGAGACTAAGATTTACATTAGCCCTTGCTAATTTTTATGAGTTGGTGAGTCTTAAACTCGAATGGTTCTTTATGAGCCGTCAATCTTCTCATTAACTGAGAAGGCCCAATACAGTCTCCAGTGAAGAGTAATCTGAAATACGTTGATGGTGCTGGACTCTTTCTCCAACGATAACCAAGTTAACGCCTAGCGTTTTACAAGCTTTTACATCCCACATCGCATCGCCAAAATAGGTGATTGGCAAACCTTTAGAAGGATCAGCTTTCGCTTGTGCAATTGCCATAATTTCAATACGTGCATGATGATCATTTGAAGATGCAATGATGAGGTTGTCAGTATCGAACCCAGCAGATTGAAGCTTTAATCTCGCTGTCTCTCCCCAGCCACCGGTCGCAACCGAAACGATATAGTCGTTATTGTTCAATACGTGCAGAAGGAAACGCTTTGCACCTTTAACTTCAATCGCTGGGCTTTCTTTGATGGTTTGCTCGATATTTTGAATAAAAACGGGCTTTACTCTGTTTTCCAATTCTTCAAGTGAGTATTGAGGTGCTTGTCTTTCAATAAAGGTTTGAAGAATACCTCTGTCGGTCACATGCGGGTAGGTTGCCCAATTATTCTTTATGGCAATTCCTGTGACTTCATGAACGGCATCCATAAAGCATTTTTCGTCGAACTCATAGGATTGAATCAGTGTCCCATCGATATCGAACATAATGTGTTGCATGAGCTTCCTTGTATTTATCGCTTTGAAACTAACTCAATCCGCATGCTTTACGCCGCACCCTCTCAGCACCAAATTCACCAGAAATTCTGCCGCATCTTCGAAGTCTTGATCTTCTAATTCAAACTGGCCGCTGACCTGACATATCTGCCAGTTAAAGTCAGCGTAGGTTTGGGTTGATGACCAGAGCATAAACATCAGATGCTTGGGAGGTACAGGTTCCATCCAACCCTGCTCAATCCAGTATTCGAACTTGTTCAGAATCATTCGAGATTGATCCATCAAGGATTCTGCAATGTCACTTGGGAGGTGGGGTGCGCCAGCCATCACTTCAGCAGCAAAAGTCTTTGAAGCGGCGGCGTATTCTTTAGATATGCGCAGTTTGGTACGGATATATTGGGTAAGCGCTTCTCGCGGATCGTTGAGCTGCTCGATAGGGTAAGACGCTTCAAGCAATGGCTGAGTGACACTTTCCAGCACTGCACGATAGAGATTGTCTTTGGTATTGAAATAGTAATAGAGGTTGGGCTTGGGAATTTCGGCGCGTTGGGCAATTTCGGCTGTCGTTGTCGCGGCATAGCCTTTTTCTGCAAACAGTTGGCTGGCAACTTCGATGATCTTTTCCTGATTTTTCGTCCTGATGCGTGACATTACCCGTCCGTGGATTCATTAAAGCGTGTAATCACAACTTTAATGAATCCTAGACAATTCATCCAGTCAATCACTCTGGTAATATCAATATTGCTCTGAAGTCATTCACATTGGTGCGGGTTGGCCCGGTAAAAATCAAGCCGCTAAGCGCTTCAAAAAAACCATAACTGTCGTTGTTAGTCAGGTAAGGTTCGGGTGACAGTTTCTTCTCTGCAGCGGCGACATAAAAATCCGGTTTCAACTCTGCTCCGGCATTGTCTTCCACACCATCAATCCCATCTGTATCGCAGGCCAACGCATAAATTCTGCCCCGAATCGCGGGCTCTTTCTCAAGCGCTTGATAGAGTGATAACAGAAACTCACAATTGCGCCCTCCACGACCATTACCTTTGACTGTTACAGTGGTTTCACCGCCAGAGAGGATGACGCAAGGTGCAGGGAAAGGCTGATCATGTTTAGCTGCACTGCTTGCCATAGCTGCATGCACCAGTGCGACATCCCTTGATTCTCCCTCCAGAGTATCTCCCAGAATGTAAGCGGGTATCCCTAGCGATTCCGATAAAGTCTGCGCAGCAATCAGAGATTCGAAAGGCGTTGAAATAATCTCAAAACGGCTTTTTGACAGTCTCTCGTCACCGGCTTTTGGGGTTTCAGATGCTTCGCTTTCCAGCCATGAAGTGACATTGTCACTTACTGGGATGTCATATTTATTCAATACGTTAATAGCATCAAAACGTGTCGTCGGGTCTGCGACTGTCGGACCTGATGCGATAACATCTGCGGCATCTCCCGGCACATCAGATATCGCAAGCGTAAGCACACTTGCAGGGTAAGCCGCTTGTGCCAGCTTCCCTCCTTTTACAGCGGAAAGATGCTTTCTTACACAGTTCATTTCATTGATGGCAGCTCCCGATTTCAACAGGGCTTTGTTGATGTCCTGTTTCTCGGAAAAGTCGATGCCAGGTGCAGGTAAGCTTAATAAGGCTGAGCCTCCGCCGGATAGCAAACATATCACCGTGTCATTTTCATCAAGGTTCGTGACCAAATTTAGGATGAGCTTAGCGACTTTCTCTCCTTCACCATCAGGAACCGGGTGCGACGCTTCCAATACTTCGATGTGCTCACAAGGTGCACCATGCAAATAACGTGTGACGACAACGCCACTTATCGGCCCTTCCCATTCATCTTCCAACGCTTGAGCCATTGAAGCAGCCGCTTTACCTGCACCGATCACAACTAAATTTCCTGAGCGGTCTTCAGGCAGATACTTTTTAATACTTCCATAAGGAAGGGCTGAATCGACCGCAGCATCGAACAATTTCCGGAGAAATATCGAGGGCGTTAAAGCTCCAACAGATGACTTTTCTGATTCAGAATTTTTTCTTAGGGTTTCTTCGCCTTCCTTGAACACTTCCTGCTGATCCATTGCTTATCTCCATAGAAAAAAAAGCCCGTCGTGAAAGAAGCGGGCAAAATACTAAGGACCTGTAAAACGTAAACTCAAGTTGGAGGTACTCCAAGCAGCGAAAAGCTGGACACTTCAAACTGCTTGGTATGGTTCACGGCGTTATTCGCCGCGGATGTTGTGGTTAGAAAGCGATTCAATGGCTTTAATAAGCGCAGAGTGATCCCAATCTTCCCCACCTTGCTCAGCACATAAGCTAAATAGCTCTTGTGCGGATTTTGTATTCGGCAGTGAAACGCCAAGCGTTTCAGCCCCTGTTAAAGCTAAGTTCAAATCTTTCTGATGCAGGCGGATTCTAAAACCAGGGTCAAAGGTTCCTTTCACCATGCGCTCACCATGAACTTCCAGCACTTTTGAATTAGCAAAGCCACCCAGCAGCGCGTTGCGGATCCTTGCTGGATCTGCGCCTGCTTTTGAAGCAAACACCAGCGCTTCAGACACAGCTTCAATATTGAGTGCCACAATGATTTGATTAGCGACCTTGCACACCTGCCCAGCACCATTATCACCGACCAGATTGATGTTTTGCCCCATGGCACCAAACAGTGGCAATGCTTTTTCGAACGTGGCTTCTTCGCCACCAACCATGATGGTCAAGGTGGCATTGATGGCGCCGACTTCACCGCCAGAAACAGGCGCATCAAGGTAAGCCGCACCACTTTCGTTGACCCGGGCAGCAAAGCTTTGGGTTTCAATGGGAGATATAGAACTCATGTCGATGACTGTCTTTGTGGCATCCAGCACTGGCTCTATACCATCTTCACCAAACAGAACATCTTCAACATCTGGTGTGTTTGGCACCATAACGATAATGAAATCCGCGTCATTAACCGCTTCACGATTCGAAGGATAGGTTTTTGCACCACCTTCGACTAATGAAGCAGGTGCCCTTGTACGGCTTTCTGACAAATTGAGTTGATACCCGGCTTTTTGTAGGTTTTCAGCCATTGGCTTACCCATGATGCCGGTGCCGATAAATGCGATAGTTGTCATTCCATTACTCCTCATTTTGTCCGTATGTCTGAAGCCATTTCATGCCTTCTTCGGTGGTGGTAGCTGGCTTATATTCGCACCCAACCCAACCCTCATAGCCAATAGAATCTAAGTGGCTGAACAGGAAGTGGTAGTTCAACTCCCCGGTTCCAGGCTCATGACGACCAGGATTATCTGCAAGCTGAACATGCCCAATACGGTCTAACGTCGAGCTTAAGGTTTGGGCAATATCCCCTTCCATAATTTGCATATGGTAGATGTCGTACTGCAGTGAAAGGTTGTCACTCCCGACAGCATCGCAAATCCGAACTGCCTGTTTGGTATTGGTTAGCGTAAAGCCCGGGATATCCCTTGTATTGATTGCTTCCACAACCAACCGGATACCTGCCTTTTCCAACTGAGCATTCGCAAATTTCAGGTTTTCAATCAGAGTCTTTTCAGCTTGGTCCTGACTAACACCCGAAGGAACAATCCCAGCGAGACAGTTCACTTGCTCACAGTTCAATACATTGGCGTATTCAATCGCGAGTGCAACGCCTGCCCGGAACTCATCAACACGTGCTGGGTCCGCTGCAATCCCGCGATCTCCCGCGTCCCAATCCCCTGCAGGTAGGTTAAACAGCACTTGCTTCAGATGGTTGCGGTCCAGTTCTGCCTTCAGCTCATAGGCATCAAATGCGTACGGAAACAGGTACTCCACTCCCTTAAAACCGAAGTTTGCCGCGGCATTAAAGCGCTCGATGAAAGGCAGTTCAGTAAATAACATTGATAAATTGGCAGCTAACTTTGGCATTTCAATTTCCTTATTCCATAAGAACCAAACAGTTATTGGCGATTGGCTGCCAATGCAGTAGGCGCATCAGCAATAGAGTCAGCCAGAGATTCAAATTCATTCACAGAGTCAATCTCTACACCCATGGAGATATTGGTGACTTTCTCCAGAATGATTTCTACAACAACTGGTACACGATGCTTAGCCATCAAGGTCTTTGCCTCTTCAAACGCCGACGCAATTTGCTCTGGGTCAGTGACACGCAATGCCTTACAACCTAACCCTTCCACCACAGTCACATGATCGACACCATAATCGGCAAGTTCAGGTGCATTCTGGTTTTCAAAGGCCAACTGTACGCAGTAGTCGATATCGAATTGACGCTGCGCCTGGCGGATAAGTCCCAGATAAGAGTTGTTCACCAACACATGGATGTAAGGGAGGTTGAATTGGGCACCAACAGCGAGTTCTTCAATCATGAACTGGAAGTCGTAGTCACCTGAAATAGCCACAATTTGGCGCTCAGGATCCGCAGCACGAACACCTAGTGCGGCAGGCACCGTCCATCCTAAAGGCCCGGCCTGACCACAGTTGATCCAATGACGAGGTTTATAAACATGTAGAAATTGAGCAGCAGCTATTTGAGACAAACCTATGGTGCTGACATAACAGGTTTCACGGTCAAACGCACGATTCATCTCTTCATAAACACGCATTGGTTTAACTGGCTGTTCGGTATAGTGGGTTTTTCGCAGCATAGTAGCTTTGCGCTGCTGACAATCTCCAACCCATGAAGAGTGATCGTTCAGTTTCCCTTGCGCTTTCCATTCTTTTGCTACTTCGATCAGCACAGTAAGCGCTTGGTAGGCATCAGACACGATGCCCAGATCCGGACAGAACACGCGCCCGATTTGGGTTGGCTCAATGTCGATGTGAACGAACTTACGACCTTCGGTGTAAACGTCTACTGAACCTGTGTGACGGTTTGCCCAACGGTTACCGATACCAAACACCACGTCAGACGCCAGCAATGACGCATTACCATAGCGGTGGGATGTCTGAAGCCCAACCATACCTGCCATCAACTCGTGGTCATCAGCAATCGTTCCCCATCCCATTAGGGTTGGGATCACTGGCACACCAACAATCTCAGCAAACTCCTGTAAGAGTTCTGAAGCATTTGCATTGATCACGCCTCCACCAGACACAATCAGTGGACGCTCAGCTGCATTTAGCATCTCCATCGCTTTTTCTGCTTGATGGCGCGAAATCGAAGGTTTGTAAGGCTCAAGAGGCTCATAACTGTCGATATCAAATTCAATTTCAGTCAGTTGGACATCCAAAGGGAGGTCGATCAACACAGGACCAGGGCGACCTGAGCGCATGACTTGGAAAGCGTGTTGGATTGCGCGTGGCACCTGTGCGGGTTCTAAAACCGTTGAACACCACTTAGTCACTGGACGTGCTATGGATTCGATATCGACGGCCTGGAAGTCTTCTTTGTGCAATCTCGCGCGCGGAGCCTGCCCGGTAATGCAAAGAATAGGGATGGAATCTGCCTGTGCAGAATAAAGACCGGTAATCATATCGGTACCTGCGGGGCCTGACGTTCCTATACAAACACCGATGTTCCCAGGGTTTGCTCGGGTGTAACCCTCGGCCATATGAGATGCACCTTCAACATGACGTGCAAGTATATGGTCAATACCCCCCGCTTTCTTCAACGCTGAGTAAAAGGGATTGATTGCTGCGCCCGGCACACCAAACGCTTTCACCACACCTTCTTTCTTCAGCACTTCAACCGCTGCATCAATCGCTCTCATCTTTCCCATACAAAACTCCTTTTGTATACAATTTGAGTGTATATTGTATTCTTAGATCGATTATATTTTAATCGCAAGGAATTTTTTACAGTTCGAAAACAATTGAACGAAGCACAAAGGCGGCAAAATCATGGCTGACAGTGCATTGGAAAGAGGTCAGACAAGATACTGAGTAAAAAGAATTTTGGCACCACCCTATTCACAACGCATTAACATTGTGCTTTTATTGTTCTCCATAACCACAACTATAAAGAAACATTATTAGACTTTAATTGTATACATTAACCTTAAGGACCCTGCCGATGTATGAACTAGAAAGTACTTCAGAAAATCGTTCCAGCTCAGCAGCTTGCTCCAGCATTAAGATCACTGGGCCTTTGTTCAGCGAAGATGCTAAAAGCATTCTGAGTGCAGATGCTTTGAACTTTATATCTGCGCTTTGCCAACAGTTCTCGGGATCATTGTCTTCGCTACTGATTGACAGAAAGCGTCAGCAGGAGAAATTCGATAGCGGTGCCCTACCTGATTTCAGGAGCGATACTGCAGACGTTCGAGACGATCGAGATTGGAAAGTGGTTGATATTCCGGAGATATTGCTCGATAGGCGCGTTGAGATAACAGGCCCCATTGACCGGAAAATGGTGATCAATGCGCTCAACTCTGGTGCAAATGTATTTATGTGTTGCTTCGAGGATGCCACTTCACCGACCTGGGAAAACATGGTGAATGGCCAAGTAAACATGCGTGATGCCAATGCGGGCACAATCTCGTATAGCGACCCGAAAAATGGCAAGCATTATCAGTTAGCTGATAACCCCGCGACATTGATCCATCGTCCAAGAGGTTTGCACCTTCAGGAATCCCATATTCTTTTCGATGGTAAACCCATGCCAGCCAGCCTAATGGATTTCGGGTTGTACTTTTTCCACAATTACCAATCCCGCAAAGCGAATGGTCAAGGCGTTTACTTCTACTTGCCTAAGCTTGAGTCCATGGAAGAAGCTGCATGGTGGGAATCCGTGTTTGATTTCACCGAAGAGTACTTTTCTGCCGAAACAGGTACGATACGCGCCACTGTTCTCATTGAAACCCTTCCTGCTGTATTCCAAATGGAAGAAATCCTCTACGCGATGCGTAAGCACATCGTGGGTATGAACTGTGGCCGGTGGGATTACATTTTCAGCTACATCAAAACGCTGAAGAACCACACCGATCGCATCTTGCCTGATCGTCATGCCATCGGTATGGATCAACCTTTCTTAGAGGCGTACAGCAAACGTCTTATCCAGACCTGCCATCGCCGCGGAGCATTAGCGATTGGCGGAATGTCTGCCTTCATTCCATCCAAAGATCCTGACGAGATGGCTCGCGTAACACAGAAGGTGATTGAAGATAAACGCCGTGAAGCGACGAATGGTCATGATGGCACCTGGGTCGCTCATCCACACTTGGTATCACTTGCCCGCGAAATATTTGATGAATACCTGAATGGCGCGACAAACCAACGCCACTTTATTCCTGATGGAAGCTTTAATAGCGAACTCCTTCTTCGACCAAGCCAAGGACCAAAAGATGAGCCCGGAGTAAGAAAGAATATCCGAATCGCGGTGCTTTATATGGAAGCCTGGCTACGTGGTATTGGTTGCGTACCTATTTACGGGTTGATGGAAGATGCCGCTACAGCTGAAATTTCTCGCGCCAACATTTGGCAATGGCTTAAGCATCAGGTGTCCCTGGATGATGGTCGACCATTTACCACTGAGCTATTTAGAGCGTGGCTCGATCAGGAAGTAAAGGACATGAAAGCCTCAGCAGGCAATGGCGAATTCAGAAAATTTGATGAAGCATCGGCGTTGTTTTTCACCCTCTCAACCGATATTCACTTTGCGGATTTTCTCACCATTCCTTGCTACGCAAAACTCGAATAACGAGCATTGGCGGCTGCTTTAAGCCGCCCTTAAAATCTAGGAGACTTTCAATGGAAAATCTGACGATGATAAAAGCACTGGAAATCACCACTAAGGTGTTCCATGCGGCGCAAGAACGGAAAACCCAACCACTAACGGTGGCCATTTTGGACAAAGGTGGCGCACTCATTTCGCTGCAGAGGCAAGATGGCTCAAGCATGATGCGGCCGGAAATTGCGATTGCAAAAGCCTGGGGGGCATTAGCTCTGGGGTGCTCCTCCAGAAAGATTGCGGATGATGCCCAAACACGCCCTTGCTTTATCTCGTCAGTCGCTACGCTTGCACAGGGAAACCTTGTTCCCGTTCCCGGTGGTGTGCTCATCCGAGACGCGTCATCGGAATTACTCGGTGCAGTCGGCGTTTCCGGCGATATCTCTGATACCGATGAAGCCGTCGCGATTGCCGGTATTGTCGCTTCCAGTCTAAAAACTGATGCCGTTCTGGCAAGCTGATTTCACCTGCAAACGGCCGGGCTTCTCCGGCCGTTAAATCTCTATTCTCAATTCTCTACCTTGGAACAGTACCCGCCCCGCAAACCGATAACAGTACCAATACAATAATTGCACCAATGTTGTACAATCGAGTTAGCTATTCTTATACAAAACAACACACATAACCTTTACGTTCTCTTTTAGAACGTTATTTTGCAGCGGACTCGCTAGAGACGGCGAGTCGGGAAAGGAACTACTGTATGACAGGGCTTCTCAAAGCAACGAATAAAAAAACCAAACAGACAAACCCTAAAATGACACAGGATGACATCGTATATGGTCATATCTTTGATGCGATCCTGGAACAACGCCTGCCACCTGGCACCAAACTCAGCGAAGAAGCATTGGGCGAAATCTTCGGCGTCAGCCGCACCATCATTCGCCGTGCCCTATTACGACTCTCTGTAGAGCAGGTTGTCAGTACACGCCCAAATCGCGGCTCTATTGTGGCGTCACCAACCGTTGAGGAAGCGATGCAAATCCTCAAAGCGCGTGAAGTGATGGAGCTGGCCATTGTCGAACTGGCAGCAGAGAACGCGACACCGGAACAGATCGCCAAATGCCGTGCCATGGTGGCGGAGGAAAATGAAGCGATTGCGAAGCATGATACTGGACGCAGCATACGTCTTTCGGGCGAATTCCACATAGAGCTGGCAGCGATGGCAAATAATCTGCCTTTGATGAGCTTCCAACGTAGCTTGGTGTCCCAATGTTCACTGATCATTGCTCTGTATGAATCATCGAAGAAAACGCACTGCTCCTGTGACGAGCACACCCAGCTACTAGATGTGATAGAGGCGGGAGATAAACAAGCGGCTATCGCGCTAATGAAGACTCATCTTGACCATATCAATTCCAAACTGAACCTGCATGATGATTCTGGCACTCAGGATCTTCATGCTGTGTTTTCGAATGTATTGAAGAAGAAAGCCTGATACCTCAATCAGTTTAAAAACGGCCTGAATGTTGAAGCATTCAGGCCGTTTTTTCTTTCTGTCATCGTCCTCTCAGTTATCAAAACCGAGAATCACGAACGATCGACCTCACAGATTGTATACAATCTTCACTTTCAATTTCTGATGCTGAACCTTAGAAATACTCATTACCTACTGTTTTTATTCAATATTTGATTGTTAATTTCATAATAATCACTTGTTAACAGAAAGTTGACCGAACGGTCAGAAATGACTAGCTTGTAATCAATGGATACGAAAACGTCATGGAGGCCGTGTGATCCGTTTCCTTTTAAATCAGACTTTGCAGGAAGAGAAAGACATTTCTCCTAACCTGACTGTGTTGAATTACCTGCGTGAACATATACGCAAAACTGGAACCAAGGAAGGTTGTGGCTCAGGTGATTGTGGAGCTTGTACCGTTGTTTTGGGTGAAGTAGTTAATGGCAGGCTGGAATACAGAAGTGTTAACTCTTGTTTGACCTTTGTTTCCGCCCTTCATGGCAAACAACTCATCACAGTAGAAGACTTGCGAACAAAAGATTCGCTACACCCCGTTCAACAGGCCATGGTTGATTTTCATGGCAGCCAATGCGGCTACTGTACACCGGGCTTTATCATGTCGATGTTTGCACTCTCCAAGAATCATCCCAATGCAGACAAAGAAGACACTTATGAAGCCCTAGCAGGTAACTTGTGTCGTTGCACAGGCTATCGCCCTATTGTGGAAGCTGCATTGTCGCTGAGTCAGGAAACGCCGATTCGCGACCAGTTTGCTGAATACGAGCGTGAAACGATTGAAAAGCTGAATGCGATTGGTAAGCCTGAACTGGAATATCACGCAGACGGCAAAACGGCATTCACACCAACTAACAGCGATGAACTGGCAAAAACGCTGATGGCGCACCCCACTGCTAAACTGCTGGCAGGCGGCACTGACCTTGCACTGGAAGTGACTCAGTTTCATCGCGATGTCGACAAACTGATCTATCTTGGCCGCGTTGACGATATCAAAACCGTTAATGAGACAGATACCCACATCGAAATCGGTGCCAATGTGCCTTTCACTGATGTATATCGCGCCTTGGAACCACACTACCCAGATTTCGGCGCGCTGTTACAACGCTTTGCATCCCTACAGATCCGTAACCAAGGGACGATTGGTGGCAATATTGCGAACGCTTCTCCCATTGGTGACGGGCCACCTCTGCTGATCGCCTTGGGTTCAACAGTGATTCTTCGCCGCGGTGAAACAGCACGGGAAATCCTGCTTGAAGACTTCTTTAAAGATTACAAAGTGACGGCGCTACAACCTTCTGAGTTTGTACAAACCATTCGTGTGCCGAAACCACAACCTAATCAGGCATTCAAAGCCTACAAAATTTCGAAGCGTTTTGACGATGATATCTCAGCAGTCTGCGGGGCATTCAGACTGACATTCGAAGGTGACACTGTCACTGAAGCCCGTATTGCTTTCGGTGGCATGGCGGCCATTCCAGCGCGCGCTACCCATTGTGAACAGGAACTTGTTGGAAAGCCGCTGAGTGCCGCCACTATTCAAGCCGCAATGTCAGCATTGGAGAATGACTTCTCGCCCATTTCCGACTTCAGAGCGACAAAGGAATATCGCGCTGAAACCGCAGCGAACCTGCTTTACCGTCTGTTCACAGAGCTCAGCTATACGGCTGATGGAAAGAAAATTGAAACGAGGGTGATTCATTATGTCTCGTAAAACGACCCCAGCCATGACCATGGAAGAAATGACCGCGCAAGCGAAAGCTGGATTAGCGACTGGCGTCGGCAAATCGGTAAAACATGAAAGTGCCGAAAAACAGGTGTCAGGCGAAGCGCTCTACATTGATGATCGCGGCGAATTCCCTAATCAGCTTCACGTATACGCACTGATGAGCCCACATGCTCACGCGAATATTACCAAGTTGGATGTATCACCTTGCTACAAAGTACCCGGTGTTCGCACTGTGATCACCGCTGAAGATGTGCCGGGTGAACTCGACATTGGCCCTATCCTTCCCGGCGATCCAATGCTCGCTGACGGCAAGGTCGTTTATGTCGGTCAGCCTGTGATTGCGGTTGCCGCTGACAGCCTCGACAATGCCCGAAAAGGTGCAGAAGCCGCCATCGTTGAATACGAATTATTGCCTGCAGCACTTGATGTAGAAGAAGCCTTGGCGCAAGAGCTGTTTGTTACCGATAGTCATACCCAAAAACGGGGAGATTCAGCGGCAGCCATCGCCAATGCAGAACATTTATTGGAAGGCTCGCTTCATGTCGGCGGTCAGGAGCATTTCTATCTTGAAACCCAAGTTTCAAGTGTTGTCCCCACTGAAGATGGTGGCGTGATTGTTTACTGCTCCACCCAAAACCCGACAGAAGTGCAAAAACTGGTTGCGTCCGTATTGGGTGTTTCTATGCACAAGGTTCTGATCGACATGCGCCGTATGGGTGGTGGCTTTGGTGGTAAAGAAACACAAGCCGCTGCACCCGCCTGTATCGCAGCCGTGATTGCAAACCAAACAGGCCAACCGGTGAAATTCCGTTTGCCACGTCGTGAAGACATGATGATGACGGGTAAACGCCACCCCTTCTTTAATCAATACAAAGTGGGCTTTGATGACAATGGAGTGATTCAAGGGATTGAAATCGTGGTGTCAGGTAATGCTGGCCACTCACCAGATTTGTCTCGCTCCATTGTCGACCGTGCCATGTTCCACTCTGACAACGCATATTACCTTGGCAATGCCACAGTAACCGGGCACTGTGTGAAAACCAATACGGCGTCGAATACTGCATACCGCGGGTTTGGTGGCCCGCAGGGCATGATGACTATTGAACATGTGATGGACACCATCGCCTGTCACCTCAAGAAAGATCCTCTTGAAGTTCGCAAAGCGAATTACTACGCGGGCGAAGGTCGTGACGAAACGCATTACTACCAGAAGGTAGAGGACAATTTCATTCACGAAATGACAGCCGATTTGGAAATGTCCTGCGAGTATGAAGAGCGCCGAAAAGCCATTGCGGAGTTCAACGCCAACAGCCCTATCCTGAAGAAAGGCATTTCTATCACACCTGTGAAATTCGGTATCTCTTTTACCGCCACGTTTCTTAATCAAGCCGGCGCGTTAGTCACGGTTTATACCGATGGCAGCATCTCGCTGAACCATGGTGGCACGGAAATGGGTCAGGGCTTGAACACCAAAGTCGCGCAGATTGTTGCTGAAACCTTTAGTGTGGATGTCGGTACGATTCAAGTGACCGCAACCAACACAGAAAAAGTACCGAACACATCGCCGACTGCAGCATCATCCGGTACTGACCTGAATGGTAAAGCCGCGCAAAATGCCGCGCTCACCATCAAAGAGCGAATGGTAAACTTCGCATCCTCGCACTTTGATGTTTCTCCGGAAGATGTGGCATTCAGCAACGGCATTGTGTCGATTGGCGACAAGCAAACCATGACCTTTGCTGACTTCACCGAACTGTGTTGGTTTAACCAAATTTCGTTGGCGGCATCCGGTTTCTATCGCACACCAAAGATCTTCTACGATCACGAAAAAGGACGCGGTCGCCCTTTCTATTACTTCGCTTACGGCGTCTCATGTTCAGAAGTGATCGTCGATACCCTCACCGGAGAATACAAAGTGCTGCGCACTGACATCCTTCATGATGTAGGCGCATCGCTTAACCCTGCGATTGATGTTGGCCAGGTCGAAGGCGGTTTTATTCAGGGCATGGGCTGGCTGACAACAGAAGAGCTGGTTTGGAATGACAAAGGCCAGTTGATGACCTCAGGCCCTGCCAGCTACAAGATCCCTGTTGTAGCTGATACACCGGAAATATTCAACACACGATTGGTAGAAAATCGCGCCAACCCAGAAGACACAGTCTTCCATTCGAAAGCCGTCGGCGAGCCACCGTTTATGTTGGCCATTTCGGTGTGGAGCGCTATTCGTGATGCTGTCGTGAGCGTGGCAGATGAAAGCGAAATCCCTCACCTGCCTGCACCAGCGACGCCTGAGCAGGTTTACAACGCCATCAAACAAGCGCGAAAAGGCAAATCGCCTGTGTCATTCACGCTGTAAACGCCGGGAAATGGAGGTCAGTGATGTTTAAAGACAATTGGATCCAGGCTCTGGCTGAGTTCGAAGCCAAAGGCACGCCTTGTGTGATGGTCACAGTACTCGAAGACAAAGGTTCGGTGCCGCGCGGCGCTGGCACAAAAATGCTGGTGACTGAAAATGAGGTTATCGCCACTATCGGTGGTGGTCACCTTGAACATGTCGCAATGAAAGCCGCGCAAGAAATGCTGGCGCATGGTGAAAGTGACATGAAAATCGAACGCTATAATCTGGGCGCTCGTCTTGGCCAATGTTGTGGAGGCATGGTCACACTAAGCTTTGAGCCTATTGGCCAACAACGTCATTTTCTTGCACTGTTCGGTGCAGGACACGTCGCCAAAGCCATGGTTCATATTCTGGCTACTTTACCGTTCAAGGTTATTTGGATTGATGAGCGCAAAGATCAATTTCCTGATGTTATCCCTGACAACGTGGAAATGCGCTTAACGGACGATCCTGTTAGTGAAGTGTCCACGCTTCCAACTAACAGTATGTATCTGGTGCTCACACACAACCATCAGCTTGATTTCGACCTTTCGCGTGCCATCTTAAAGCGTGGAGACGCCAAATACTTTGGCCTGATCGGTTCCTTGTCAAAACGTAAGCGCTTCGACTATCGCTTAAAAGAACGCGGCTTTGATGATGAAACCATTAACACCATGATTTGCCCCATCGGCATCGACGCAGTAAAAGGAAAACACCCAGCGGAGATTGCGGTATCTGTAACAGGTGAGCTTATCGCTTGCTATCAGGGTGAGCAGATTGCCAACAAACGCGAGCCCTCTTCCCATTCATCATCACAGAAACAGGCTGAGAAACTCTCTATTCTTAAACGAGAGCCTGAAGATAACGATAATAAAAATAACGAGAAAATAAGGGCATAAAGGAATGACAGACCCAAAAGCTCATCCGGTGAAAGCCTTTCGCGCTGCTATATTACACAGCCTTGCCAACCCAACGGACGTGGGTTTGGAAGACTCTTATCAGTATTTCGATGAAGGCGTGCTGCTGGTCGCAGATGGTCACGTTGTGAAAGTTGGTCATGCTGACGACATCCTTCCTTCACTCGACCCCAGCGTTGAAGTGGTCGTACTCGAGAACAAACTGATTACACCGGGCTTTATTGATACCCATATCCACTACCCTCAAACTGGGATGATCGCCGCCTACGGTGAACAGCTTCTAGACTGGTTGAATAACTACACCTTCCCAGAAGAAAAGCGCTTTGCTGATGTGAATTACGCCCGTGAAGTCGCCGTACAGTTTCTTGATGAACTCGCCCGCAATGGCACGACGACAGCGTTGGTATTTGGCACTGTACATAAAGAATCCGTCGATGTCTTTTTCCAGGAATCGGAGAAGCGAAACCTTCGTATGATTGCCGGTAAGGTACTGATGGACAGAAATGCGCCTGAAGATCTGACCGACACCCCTGAGTCTAGCTATGAAGACAGCAAAGCGCTCATTGAGAAGTGGCACAACAAGGGCCGCTTGCATTACGCCGTGACGCCTCGTTTTGCGCCCACCAGCACTTCTGAGCAATTGCGTTTAGCAGGCAAACTGCTTGAAGAGTATCCCGATGTATATATGCACACTCACCTCTCTGAAAACCAGAAAGAAATTGAGTGGGTGCAGGAGCTTTTCCCGGAAAGTAAAAACTACCTGGATGTCTACGACCAACACGGATTGCTTTCCAGCCGCTCGGTTTTTGCCCATGGTATTCACTTGTGTGATGGCGAGTGTAAGAGGCTCTCAGAAAGCGATTCGGCGATAGCCTTTTGCCCTACCTCGAATCTGTTTTTAGGCTCCGGCTTGTTCCCGCTTTCCGAAATGGAAGCCAAAGGAATTAAAGTAGGAATGGGAACAGATGTCGGCGCTGGCACCAGCTTTTCACTACTTCAAACCATGAGCGAAGCTTATAAAGTCATGCAGCTCCAAGGTAAAAGGCTACACCCTTTGAAATCGCTGTATCAGGCCACATTAGGTGGTGCCAAAGCGCTCTCTTTGGATCATCTGATTGGTAATTTCGAATCAGGAAAAGAAGCTGATTTTGTTGTACTGGATTTGCATGCGACCCAGTTAATGAAGTTCAGGATGGAGCACGCCCAGTCATTGGAAGACAAACTCTTTGTGCTAATGACCTTGGGTGATGACAGAACTGTATGTGACACCTATTCCTATGGCCAATCTGTTTACAACCGTTGAACAAACAATCTGATAATAAAAGGCCTCTGTCAGCAGCGCTCTGCCAGCATGCAGCAAGAGGCCTTCTTTCTCTTCACCATCTACTTCATCTTGAACACAGAGCAGCACGAAGAGCCATTGGATGGTCATCGTTCATTTGTAGTAGATCCCACAGATTGCCATACAAATCTTCAAACACAGCGACCGTGCCGTAATCTGCCTCTTTTGGTTCACGGACGAACTTGATTCCCAGCGTCACCATTCGATGATAATCACGCCAAAAATCATCAGTATTCAAAAACAGGAATACCCTGCCACCAGCTTGGTTGCCGATGAAATTGCGTTGTTCAGGTTTCGACGCCTTTGCCAACAACAAGGTCACGCCATTTGAACCTGGTGGGGACACTACAACCCAACGTTTATCCTGCTCTGGCTGATAAGTATCTTCAATCAATTCAAACTTCAGCTTGTTGACGTAAAAATCAATCGCTTCATCATAGTCATTCACGATCAAGGCAATGTGGATAATAGATTGCTTCATTGCTTCTCCCTTTCTCATCACAATCATTCTTAGGGACGATTAAAGTACGTGCAAAGCAGCATTCATAAAGCATTTGTTTTTCGATTAGCATGGACAAAGGGCATGCGTTTTCATTTTTCGTTGGATGAAACACATACCCAAAGCACTTGGTGACTAGCCCACCAAGTGCTTTTTCTTGCATTGAGAGGCTACTTATTGACCACTTGAACTTTGCGCTAATGTTATCACCAAGATCAATATCGGCGTCATAAAACTGCCATCTCCTATACATGTTTGAAGCACTGCCTCTTCAAGGGTCAAACTGAAAAGCCCCTTCCCCCCTCACTTAATATTCATTTAAACGCACACAAAGCAAACGTTTGCTCTTTCCGTTGTCACACTCCAGGTTATCGCAATGTTACGAATGCTTTACCAGACAGAATATTTAGCACGCACTTCATCAGATAACACAAATATAAAACCATAACTTTTACATGTGATTTCATCTTGAGAATTAAAAACACCGTTCATATAATGCCGCCGAATTGATTGCCCGGACGAAGATTCGCAAAACAAATGCATTGAGCTTGGATGCTCTATAAGGATTAACAAAGCGCCTTACTGGGATGTTTTGGTGTTTTCGTATATTTAGGATTAAAAAGATGCGAGCAGGAAGTATCAGCCTTGCACTAGCTTTGGGGTTAGCCATCACAGGTTGTGGCGAGGACAAGTCAAATTCAGGTAACACAGCAACAACAGTGAATATCTATCAGTCCATTGATAATTGTGAATTCACTTCAGCACAGGACGTGAATAACTGTCCTTTCAACAAAGGGGTTTACGTTCTTAACTTTGACCCTTTAAATATTTCTGCTTCCGAACATCAAGCTGTTGTAACACGGGTCACCAATATGATGACTTGGGCAAGCCGTGATGTTCAAAATGCTTTTAACGCCAAAACACTGGTATTGGGCGTCATTCCCTCTCAGAACGATGTGGATCCCTCATCACCAACACCAGCAGGAGAGTTTGTTGTTAACCTCGCCTTGAACGGTAAAAGTGTGGTCAATGGCGTTGAGTTACTGTTCACCCAAGATGGCGGTATCAACGAGACCAACGGCCCAACGGCTTACCAGAAAATGATGCAGCTTTTTGATTACTACATTGACGATCAAACGCTGGCAGGTGATGAGCTGGATACAGCCTATGTAGCCTTCAATATCGCTATCCCGTTTGTTGCGGCACAGGCAAATGCTCAATCTGTAGTGCTACCGCACATCTCATCTTACGACTATTGCCCTTACTCCAATGGTCAAATCCCATCATGTACCAATGATCCTGACCCAATTCATGAAGCTGCTGGTGTAGACATGAACCCTGGGGCAGTTGCCGGCACAGTTTACGAGTATATGGTTGAGGGTTCAAAAACCTCACCGCTTGGAGAGCTTGAAATTAATGACGGCAGCAAGTTCATCAACAAGGGGATTGTTGGCACCGATGATCCAACTCTCTTGCCGCATGAAGTGCTTAGAAGCTGGGAAAACCCCGCTTTCATTCCAATGGTTGAATACCTGAACAAACACTTCTTTGTGAATCGTTAAAACAGGTCATGCTGGATTTGGCACCCATTTTTACTGGGCGGTTTTGATTCGCCTTTTTTTGCAAGTAGGGAAATAACATGAAAAAACTCGTATGCGCTATCGCACTATCAGTCGCTCTGACTGGCTGTTCCACGCCTTTTGATGAAAGTGCGAAGTTCAATGCATTCAACGCTCAAACCAATGTCACCACAATGGACAGCGTCGTTTCTTATCATGGTGAACCTGATGAGATCATTGAAGCCGCTGATACCACTGTTTACGTTTATGAGTACCGCGAAACCGTCGATATTATTCCGTATTTCATGTCTACCATGGCCTTCCGATCGCGCGCTTTCACCTTCGATAACGAGACTAAAACACTGTTGAAAGTCACTGACTAAAAATGAAAAAGCATCCGCTGATTCACTCAGGCGGATGCTTTCAAATACTTTACCGATTTACGCGTTAGCCTTCGAAGCCAGCCATTGCTCTAGGTTATCTGCCCCGCCGATATATTTTCCGTCCATCCAGATTTGAGGAACAGTAACCGGCGTTTTCTCACCAATGATGGCTTTCACTTCCGGGATCATGCGATATAAAGCAGCACTTTCAACCACCACATCGTGGTAGTTATATTCAATCCCAGATTCCGCCAGCATCTCTTTGGCTTTCACGCAATACGGACACGTTGCTTTGCCATAAACAATGTTGCCTTGCAGTGTGTCGCGCTTCGCCCACTCTTTGATAACAGATTGAACCAATACACCGCGATTAAGCGCTTCACCCTGGCTAACGAGCTTGCCTTCTACCATCAGGATTGGCGCATGCCATGCTCCCACTTTCAGAGGTTCCCACCAATGGGAAAGCCAATCTTTCACTTCCAGTTCGATAGGTACATCTCCGAGCTCTTTTTCAAAAGTGTCTTTCAGGATGTCTTTGGTAAGTGTGCATTCCCCACATGGGATTTTCACACTGAAAGGTCCCCAGCTGCCACCCCAGCGATAAAGCGTTACTTTGATTGGCTTAGTCACAACGACTCACTCCTTAGCCTTGCTTATGTAGGTGCTCATATCCGGCTCACCAAATAAGTCTTCTTTTAGAAAACTGTCTTTGAGCATGCTATTGGTATCAAACTGCAATAACCACATTCATATAGACCCCAATAAACCCATTTTCATTGCAATAAATTTGTGAGGTTTTAACGAAACTCTTTAGATCGGGTTGAGAAGTTTGCTCTTCACACTACTTAAAAACTCACTCGTTAAGGAAGAGCAAAATGAGAAAGTCCACCAAACTAAATCTAACAGCAATCGCCCTGACCTGTTCAATGGCTTCTGCGTCTGGCCTCGCAGCTCAACTCGATATCAGTTTAACCAACGCAACGAAAGGCATTCACTTTACCCCTCTGCTAGTCGCGGCTCACGATGGTTCTACATTTCTATTTAGAGCAGGAACCAGTGCGTCAGCGGAATTAGAATCAATGGCTGAAGGGGGTGATATCTCAGGTTTATCTTCTGCTGTCACAAATGCTGGAGGAATTGTTGTTGAGAACCCTGCCTCTGGCCCTCTGGCACCGGCGACAGGCACTAACTTTTCTATCGATACCGGAGAAATGGGGTACCTCTCATTAACTGCCATGCTGCTGCCAACAAACGATGGATTCGTTGGGTTGGACAGCTGGCCAATTCCTTCAGAGCCCGGCACTTACCATATCAAGTTGAATGGTTATGATGCTGGCACAGAAGCAAACGATGAGTTGAGCACAAGCATCCCTAACCCTCCTTTCCTCACCTTTGGTGCAAATGGTACTGGCGTGGAAACCACTGTTAGCAATAACACCGTTCATGTTCACCCAGGTAACATTGGAGATGGTGATGCAAATGGCGGTCGAAGCGACGTCGACTTCTCTGTTCACCGCTGGCTGAATCCTGTTGCTGTAATGACCGTTGTCGTCAACTAAGGAGGCAGCATGAACTCTCGTTTATTAATTATTGCTGGCTCAGCGCTTGCTCTGGCAGGTTGCCCATTCGACTCAGATGACAATGCAACTAACCCGTCACAACCTTCACTACCTGAGGCTGAAACCACTCAAATGACCACGTATGAAGTCACGGTGACCAACGCAACCTCAGCACAACCGCTATCACCGATTGCTTTGTTGGCTCACGATAACAACTATACGTTGTTTAAGACGGGTGAAGCCTCGTCAGACGCGCTGGAGATCATGGCAGAGTCTGGAGACAATACAGGGTTAATCGATATGTCTTCACTGGAAAGTGTTCATATAACGGCAAGCGGCAACGGAATTGTGCCGCCTGGAAGTGCCGAAACCCTTTCTTTTGACATTGACCTTTCAAAAGCAAAATACCTCTCTCTCGGCACCATGCTGGTCAACACAAATGATGCATTTGCTGGTTTTACTCAGTTTGATCTTTCAAGCGTCGATGAAGGCATCACGCGCACATTTGGCGCAGAAGTCTGGGATGCAGGTACAGAGGGCAATGATGAGTTGGCAGCCAGTATTCCTGGGCCGGCCGGTGGCGGAGAAGGTTTTAATCCAACGAGAAATGATGATAACCGCGTCACTATTCATGCAGGTGTTATCTCTCAAGATGACGGATTAACAACGTCTGCCCTGTTTGGACATCATCGTTTTGATAATCCCGGCATAAAAGTCAGGATCAAACGAGTCAACTAGCCCCAAAATAAAAAGTGCCGAGCTTGAACTCGGCACTTTTTAATAGTTCAGTGTGTAGCGTCTTTGGTTACATCATACACTCTTTTGCCGCTTTGGCTTTCTCTACACCTTTCTCAATCAAAGATTGGGTATCTTCGCTGCCAATCGCTGACATAAACTTGTTCAGCAGCTTTTCTGCTGTACTTTCAGAAGTGGCATCAACCAAACACGCGTAAGAGTTCGCCACTTTTTCCTGAACGTCCGCAACGACATCTGCATTCGTCAAATCAGCGGTGAGTGCTTCTTCCATCGACTCAGTAAACTCTTTGGCATACGCTGTCGCGTTCTCCAGGGAATCCAAATTCAGCTCGCTCAAATCAACGGCATCGACTTTATCTTGAATGCTATCTACTGCGCTATTTGCCGCTTCTTGCGCTTTATCAATCGCCTCGTTGGCCTCTTCACAACCTGCCAGCGCGAAAACAATAGCCGCTGAAACAATCATCTTTTTCATCATAATCCGCCCACGTTGGGATAGTCTGCATAGAGTTATAGGGTCTGTTGGCCTTTGGTGGTTAAATTTTGTTCTAGCCATAAGCGTTTTAGGCGCGGCGAGGTGTGTGCCGCCTAGTCATTCTAAGCAAATACACCTAAACAAAGCATAAAACGCTTAGGGCAGAACCCTTCGGGCAGCGTTTGTGGAGACTTTCTTCTGCGTTATCGGCTTCTCATGTAGGCCAGATACACATCGAAGCCTCTGCCTTGTATAAAGCCCCCACAAACTGCTGCAAAAATCATCACCAAAGGTCAACAGACCCTAGCATATTAGTGCAAACTGTTTCATTAGATAAAGAGAAATTGGTAACGGGAGATTGAGGAGTGTTACTGCTGGCTAGGCGTGTTTGACACGTTGTCACTCTGATATCTTTGAGGTGCTTGGATAGTGAAAATGAATAAAATACATTTCTAAATCGGTGTCCACTTCCAAGCCCAAAGAGTAGTCACCTTCCACCAGCGCTTCGACCGCAGACTGCCAGAAGCCAAGTACCGCAATGTTTTCCTTTAGAATGCGGATTTGCCAATCACCGTGTCGTTTATCCAACACTGCTGATAGCGCCTTTCTACCTATCCCTTTGCCTGTAAACTTGCGTAAGACAAAGAACTGGTCAATGTCCCACACAGCAATATTGGGCGGATAACGACGAACCAGCACAAAGCCAGCTAATTCACCATCAGACAGAATGAAATACGGATGGTGATCATCACGAAGCCAATACGGATTTAGGGTTTCGGATTTGAAGGCGTATTTACCATCACTATCAAGGCTTAGCCCTAAGGGACGGGAAAACTCATACACATAGTAAGAGAACAAATTTTCCAGAACATGACGTTCTCGGATATCAATAGGTTTGAGAGAGACTGTCATTTGCATTCCACCCAATAGCGCGCAATTGGCCAGTTGTTCACTTTCCCAACAATTGTATTCTCATACTGACCACCATTGGCTTTTATGATCTTTTGAGAAGCGAGATTGTCTTCATCCGCCGTAATCAGGACTTTGGATATGCCGAGTGATTTTGCCCGTGGCAAGGCAAGCTTTAACATAGTGGTGTCATGGCCCTTCCGGCGATGTGACGGCGCGATATCATAGCCAATGTGGCCACATTCCAACGCAAGGAAATCATTGTCTATGTGATGTCGAACGCGGATAGCACCAAGGATATTTTGCTCGCTATCCATTAGCCAAAAATGGCTACAAGGAACATAACCATCCTGAAGGTTGAGACCCTCGGATTCATCAAGCAGTCTCTGAACATAGCGCTTGAATTGCGTTTTACCTTCCTGATAATACGCCGAATTCTCCACGTCACTGTTGGCGAAATCGTCGTAAAACGTATTAAACGCTTTTTCAAACTCAAGCGCGGGTACCACTAGTTCCATGCATCTCTCATCTGTTTGTTATTAGTCCAGCAACCATGCCATTGCCTCATCATATTCTGTGAAAGTTTTCACTTCTCCGCTGATAAACCAGCTTCCTACTTTTGCAGCCCACTCTTGCCATTCATACGTTCCATAAAGCGCGACTTTGGCAAAGCTCGAACCATGGCGAAGCCCAAGCTTAAAGTCGTCCCATGCTACGCGAAGTTCCCAACCTTTAAATTCTGTTGCATCAAAGAAAACATTCACCGTCGGGTGTTCAACTTGCTCTAGAGCTGCATTCAGCATCGGTACCAATTGCTGATAATCTTCATGCGTCAATTTTCCCATCGCTTTGATCGAGAGATACACATCGCTTTCGACCCTTTCCAGACCGATCGAAATTCCGTGTTGGCTCATCATTTCATCTCCAGTTCACTTCGAATGAAACCAGTATTGTGATGAATTTTCAGGCACCTCTTTCTAAAAAAGTCAGGATTGTGCGGTTTGTTAACGCGAGTCCAAAATCACTGCTTATCAATCCATCAAAGGACGTCTTACAGAATGACGTATTGCGGATAAGAATACGGAGGTTTTACTGACTATTCAGGTTATTGCAGGAGATGTGGCTCACACCCCAGCACTCACCGATTGAATTGTGGGCAAATGCTGAGATGGATTATGTTGTGGGAGATTTCAGACTGTCATTCAAGCCAAGGCGCGGACTTGTCTTTATCAAATTCAAACGCCTGTATCGCCACTTCTTGAACGCTTACTTCCGGTACTCTTTGTTGAACCAAAACGTCAATGGCTGCAAGAATAATGTCAGGGGATATACTGAATCAGCATCTGAGGAGCCGCCCTAGCACCTAGCACCTAGCACCTAGCACCTAGCACCACCTAGCACCTATACTCTAGACCAGTTAACCTTCTGTAGGCAAAAACTCTCTATCTCTGAGAAGTAACCTGACAAGCCTTGTACAGGCTCCTTTTACAAACCAACCGAACAAAAAATCTGGAAACTTCCATGTACAAATAAGAGGTAACGCGGCCGTCAGAAAAGATATCAACTTGGGTGTTAACGTGAAATACTCATTGGTTATCGGCTCCTTTAGAGCTAAAGTACTCAAGTGATAGAATGCAATCATCAATAATCCGACAATAAAAAGTTCCATGACCTTTTTAATTGAAGAATAAACTTGGTTTTTTACTTCATTTTTTCCTTCCTTCACCTGCTTCACACTTTCTTTTTCAAGCTGGCTAATTTTCTCATTATTAGCCTTGCTTGCTGTTATTTGGGCACTCTCAAGAGCATCTACCCTATTCTCTAGACTTTCATTAGCTGAAGCTAAGTGCTTTTGAAGTTGATCTTTCTTTTCAAATTGTTCGGTCAGAGATTGAACCTTGCTCTGTAACTCTGCGTTTTTCTTATCTTTAACTAAGCTTTCATTGGCTTTTTCTTTAACCGCTGATATTGCTTTGTTTCGATGTTCAATTGCATTAGCAGCAGCAAAAGTTGCCTCCTCGATTACAGCCTTATGGCTTGCTTTAAAGTCTTTTTGTTCTTGATGATATCGGTCTCGTGCTTGTTGTAGGTACTGTTCAGCCTCATCTAGAGGAACTTCACTATCATCAAAACCAACTTCATCCAGCAGGCAATACAGAGCTCGGTCATTACATATAACATCTTCATACTGTTTGACTTTTTCTTCAGGAAGGTTCTTGATAAACCTTTGCATATTTTCTGAAATGTCTCTATGCATCTCCATTGCTCTTGTACATGAGCTAATTAGAGTGAGGCTAGATACATCCTCTCCTTTTCCGCCGCTTGTCACCCAAAGCATCATTGCTAACTTTTTCTCAGTCAACAGTGGTGTCATTTCATGTTTTTCAAAGGTTTCTAAGCTATACAGCACTCTATTAGCTGCTGATACCAATTGCTCATTTGGCGTAATTAAAAAAGTGGTTGACTCTGCTACATTTCTTATTGAATTGTAATTATGGCGCGCAACAACATAAGCAACCGCCTCAGCATCATTAGTTCGAGCAACATCTTTCTTGTACCAGTGTAATGCACTCGCTATGTAATCTCTCAATTCAACTGCCCTGACGCTCTGTAAATGCCCAGAAATATTTGTTCTCAAGTCATCTAAGACAAATTGATGGCTATCAGACAATAGTCCCTTAACCTTGTTTCGTGCTAACCGAGCTTGTAGAACATGATCAGAGTGTTTGAATAAATACCTATCTAGAGACGTAGTTCGCCTTCCTCGTTGCTTATAGTTTTCTAGCGAGAGCGAGATCGCTGTTTCTGCCTCTTCAATGTATTGCCTAGTTGTGGTGACAACACCTCCCTGATCTGAAATTAGGGATATTAGTTTTCTGGAGCACTCTACAGAGTACTCGTCATTGAGGCCTAGGACATTCAGGAGCACAGGCATATCGATATAAAACAACTTGCCCGCGATTGATTGCTCATCTATAGCAGGATCTTGTATGCTTAGCACGACTTCAGAAAGTAGTGAGCCAGAATACAGCTTGTCTAACGACGTCTTTAGCTTCCCACCTTTTCTATTTATATGCTCAACAAAACGCACAAATGTATAGTCTAGAGCACAATCAACTGAGTTTTCACTAGACGAGACTACTTCGGCAAAACTATCAACTCTGGCTAAACGACTAGTAAAAGCGTTGGGAAAGTTTATCGATGAGCTCATTAACCTACGTTTTTCCAGAATCGGTTTCGAAAAGTTCTCATATGTTTCGAGTATGCTTTGGACATTACTCTTCAAGTTTTTATCCTGCACAACCGGAACTGTAGCAATGACTATCTTTTCCGACTTCCCGCGCGATTTCTCTATAGCAAGAACTCCATTTTCAACGAGCTTCTCAGACAAGTCTTCAGCTACATATGGATGCATTTTAATGCCATACATATTTCTCACGTCATCACAAAAAGACACTGGGTCAAATTCAAGTCCTTCCTTACCTTCTAGAATTGGAGAAAACAAAGGCAATAACCCTGTAACAATATCACCGGATTGGGCGAACTTCTCATGGACCATCGCGAAATGAAAAAGATGACTACTAAGCATTAATTATCCTTATTTATTTTTACAACCTAGCTACTTAAATTACGCCAATACACATATAAGACAGAGTGCATATTGAAGTGCTGAATAAGTAGAATCAAATCGAATGAAAGAAAATGCTACGAGCAACATGCTTTATCCTACGTCTTTGGTATGCACGAGGTTTTGTGCTTTTTTAACCAAGATATTGCAGCAGGAAAACGGACTCTTTACCAACGCTGAAATCGTCCAACAGGTCAATGTTAGCGCTGCCACCTGCCATCGCCGCACGCAGCGACTGTTTGATGAAGGCTATATCAAAGATGTGAGAGCAATGGTGGACCCAAAACGTTTGGGCTTTGGAACATTAGTGATTTTGGGATAGTACTTGACCGCTCTACGCCAGAGGCTATTGCTGAATTTGAACACGCAGTGGAAGGCATAGAAGCGATATTAGACTGCGACTTGGATGCCGGTGATTTCGATTATTTGCTAAGGATCCGCGCGAAGGATATGGAAGACTATCACCATTTACTTGCCAAGAATCTCATTGCA
The DNA here is from genome assembly GCF_000333895.2 of Grimontia indica. Taxonomy (GTDB): domain Bacteria; phylum Pseudomonadota; class Gammaproteobacteria; order Enterobacterales; family Vibrionaceae; genus Enterovibrio; species Enterovibrio indicus. Next base: position 205,619 of record NZ_ANFM02000006.1, read on the forward strand.
CTACCTGGCGTCAGGCAGGCAAGGAATTTCTTCGTTGTGAGGGAAGTTAAAACCAATGCGAGGTTAAAGATATAGGTTAAACACAGTCGGGATGCAGGCAACCCGACTGTGTGAGTCTTAGGTTATTTCGTCGCAGTTTTGCTGATTGCACCAAGTACTTTAGACACTTTCTCCAGCACCTTTTCACAACCTTTAATGTTATGGCGCTCTTTCAGATACATTGGGTCGTTGTAGGTTAGCCAAACATTGTTTTCCTCGTCTTGGCTAATCAGCATTTTTTGTGGCAAATCGATAGCCACGCTTTGCGCACATTGCATCAGGGGCGTACCAACCTTTGGATTACCAAAGATAATCACTTCTGTAGGACGTAGTTCCAAACCCGCCTTCTCAGCGTTGGCAGCATGATTAATGCGTGCAAACTGGGTGAGTCCTTTTTCCTTCAAGAACCCTTCAATATTATCCGCCGTTTGAGCAACAGAATGCGCACTTTGTATTTTGATCAATCCGTTATCGGCATGCACTGAAAATGCCACCATCATTGAAGCCACCAAAGCCACCAAAGCCACCACGTATTTTTTCATTGTCGTTTTCCTTTCTCTGTTTCTGTTCTAAGTTCTCCGTTCGTACACAGATATGAAAACTCGCTTAAAAATTACAATCGGCTTCCTGTTTTGTCGGCCCTGCCACAAATAAAAAAACTCAACGAGGTCTCCCCCGTTGAGCGCGTATCAATCGTATCGCTAATATAACCAGTGGCAGTGGTCAACGACACATTGGTAAATACCCAAACATCCCGAAGGTGCTTGAGTATGATAATTCTGCTAACTACTTAATCGCGTCTTTACTTCACCAAGGTGCCAAAACTGTTTGCTTGTACGTTCAATGTTGTTCCATCACTGAATCGCACGGTCTTGGCTACATCATCATAGTTGTAGACAAGGTATGTCATTGTATTACCGTTCTTAAAAGCAACAGCAGCTGGGTAATCTGCTGTCAATTCGCCCGTTCCGGTTTCAAGTTGTCCCAGCGCCTGCCAGTTGTAAATCCAATGGTAGGTATGGGCTTTTGATTCCCCCTCTTCCGGAATGTAGTTGGAGCCTACGGTTTCATAATCTGCGATAGATGCATCGGCATCTGTCATTGCCCAAAGGTTCCACCAGATATCTCGCCAGTGGCCATCCAGCAAACCAGAAGGTTTACGGTTTGAAGATTCTGTCAAACCCAGCTCGACATAATCTTTCATGTAGTCGGCATGTAAACCAACATGGAATACCAATGGGTTCAGCGGTAATCCCTGAATTCCAAGAATGTGCGCAAAGGCAGGGCTGAACCAGGTCGAGAATGAAGCGCCCTGTCCCCAGATTATCGAGGTCGTGATCTGGTTATAGTTATCCGGGAAGTTGTCATAGCTGTCGCCCAAATCTGGGTAAGACGGCGAGGCATTTCGGTAACCATCAAGGTTATTCCAATATTCCCAATACGTCGCGGCAGACGAGGCGTGTAGATAGATACCTTTGTCTACCAACTCTTGGTCACCTTTAATTAACCCATAAAGGATGATGGCACCGTAAGAGTTTGCCGCTTCAGACGTTGATTCGTTGTTGTTACCCAACGCAAAGTTCGCGTGGCCGGACGCCCAAGAGAAACCATTGGCCGGGTCGAAGTTGCGCAAGTAAGGGAACATGTCATCGCCTTTACTCGCTGCATAATCGCGGATAAGCAAATCAACCATTGGCCCATACTGATCTTCACCACACCATGATTTATCTGTGCGACAAACTTCCGCTGCAGCACGGACAAAGTAGCCATAGTGGAAGTGGTGGTCATTAAGCTGTTGATGCGCGCCAAACGATTCTTCAACACCTAATAAGGTCGTCCATAACTCGTCATACACAAAGTACTTAACGGTATCGAGATCTCCAGAAGTATCAGCGGTAAACCAATCTTCAAGCTCACCCTTCAACCAAGCGGTTAAGGTGTTCGCTTCTGATGTCATACCGATATCACGCGCAATAGCGATAATTTCGGCAGCTTTACCATAGCTCTTACCAGACCAGTAAGTGTCCGTGTAAGGGTTCCAGAAATGCTCTCCACCGTTCATGTATTCGGTAACCAGAGCACGTAAAGTGTTCAGATCGAGGTCTGCAACATTCGGTAGGAATGGCAACACACCCACAAATGGCAGTGTGTAACTGAAGCCGTTAGTTTGAGCGAACTTGGTGATGCCGCGAGTACTGCGCACGCTGTATTGTGTCGGCGTTGCATTACTGTTTTTCCAATGCAGAGGCTGCATACCTGCAAGGGTTTCGATTGGATTACCGCTTCCGTCAAGATACACATGTGACACCGTCACTTCATTGTTTGCATGATTAACCGAATAAGCTATCTCGACATCACGAACTACTTGGCGAGCAAGACTTTCGAAATATTCTGATTCAGCACTGCTTGGTGTTCCCGTTGATGGCAACAAAGCGACTGTCATTTCTTTTGCTGAGTTACTGACCGTAATGAGATTGCCCGAGACGTTACTGAAAGTGGTATTACCCTCACCAACAATTAGAAAGCTGTTTCTGTTGCCTGCAATATCCGTCCATACACCCAAAGATTGGCTGTTTTGATAGAAAGTGCCTTTCTGGGCTCCATCAGAGCTGGTCGTTTTAATCTGGAAATCACCGTCGTAAGACTTGAAATAGACATAAGGTGAACCATGTACAAAAGTGGCTTCCATCACTGGTGTTGCACCTGACCACCATTCGACTGTCATGGCACCATCGCTATGGTCTTTCAGATAGCCTTCCATATTGGAATGCTTGCTGTTGGCAACCGCAATCCCATCAAATACTTCGTTGAATGGATCCGGCACCACATACTGGAACAAGTTACCCTGCCCTTGCAGTGCATTGGGAATACCCATGATTCTTGCGCCACGCTCTGAAATGCGGGCGGTCACTGGATCAGGCGTAATATAGCCAGCATCGTTCGGGTCACCGAGCGTCATTTCACCGTAGAAAGAGACAGATCCCCACCATTTGTGCGTGGCAATGGGTTGGTCTTCCAATTCAGGAACGATTTGTGGGTAAAGCTGTTTTGGCGTGCCTATGTTGTCACAAGAAGGTACACCCGGCTCAACAACACCAGCATTCGAGACCCAAAAGCCATGATCGACCGTACATCCGTATCCTTGAGGGTTGAATGTGTTTGCCACGTTACCCGCGCCATATTGCGTGACGAAGGCATCAACTGGCACATTTTCTATGTAAATATCAGCAAGCTCGATAGTGCCGTCACCCGCGAACATCAAACCAATCCAAGTCAGGTCGTCAAACCCAGGGAATGGCACTTCCATTTCATACCAGTCGTTACCCAAAGCAACAGCAGTGCCAAGCGAGTAAACCACTTTTGATTCTGAGCTGTTTACACCTTGGATAGACACTTCAACTTGTGTTGCGAAGTCTGATTTGTATTTGAAACGAAGAAGATCAAACCCTGTCGTATCAATAGCGTTTGCAGACTCATTACCCCACGCAGCAACAGCAAATGGAGCTCCCCAACTGCTACCACTTGTTACCTGAATACTTTTAGCAAATTGGCTACCGGATGGATTCCATACTGCTGTAGAGCCTGAGTTCCAGGCATCACCCTGATGTTCAAATTCGAAAGAAGAAGCATGTGATGAATGATACACATAGGCTATTTCATTAGAACTCGGTGGTTCTACTGGCGGCGGTTCCACTTCTTTAGCAGAAAGCGCGACAGTTACCGACTGTTCACTTGTTGAGAGATAGGCGATCTGTTGTTTAGATTCATATTCTGTATGAGATACCGAGATCTGATGTGCGCCATAAGCCAGGCTAAATACAGCTTCACCTTCAGAGTCGGTCTGAAGTGTTGTTCCATCGATTTCAATGGTGGCAACGCTGAGCGTTTCGTTTGTATCGGCATTGACCACTTTTACGGTCAGTTCGCTAGTGTTGCCAGTCTCCTCGCTTCCACCTTCTTCAGTTCCTTCTGAGCCATCTTCCCCGGAACCGCCATCAGTACCGCCAGAATCTGTATCGCCACCTTCGCCCGAGCCTTCTTCGGAACCAGCACCGCTGTCGCCTGAACCACCTTGCTCTTCTGAGCCACTATCAGTGCCGCCAGAACCTGTACCGCTGCCTTCGCCGGAGCCTTCTTCGGAGCCAGCACCGTTATCGCCTGAGCCACTTTGCTCTCCGGAACCACCATCAGTGTTGCCAGAATCTGTACCGCTGCCTTCACCCGAGTCTTCTTCGGAGCCAGCACCACTACCGCCTGATCCGCCCTGTTCCGCGGAACCACCTTCAGAACCAGAGTCACCGCCGCTACTTTCTCCACCCTCTGTTACTGTTGGATTTGATGCCATGCTGACATCGAGAGTTTGAGCAACACTGCCTAATGTCGTTGTGATCTTGGATGTTTCATAACCATCTTTTTCAACAGTTACGTCATAGGTGCCGCTGTTCAAAGAGAGTTCAGCGACGCCTGAATTATTCGTTCGGGCAATCTTGTTATCAACGCTCACCGTCGCGTCACTTAATGGCGCGCGGGCGTTGTCTGTCACACTAACAGTGAGTGTAAAAAGCTGCGTGTCTGAGCCAGAATCACTGTCTCCTCCACCTCCGCCACCACAAGCAGAAAGAACAAGGGTTGCTAACGTTAAAAACAGCAAACGGCAATACTTCTTCAAACCCAAACTCCTTATGGTGTGCACTATAACGACAAAAGAAAGCGCTTTCTTTTGGTGCAGTATAAGGATCTACATTTTCTTAACAATCTGGGTTTGCCTTTGAATCAAACGATCGTTCGATTTGTCTCATTACCAGAACAGATCCGATGAGTTTTGAAAGAAAAACATCATAAAAAAAGCCGCAAACTGCGGCTTTATCATTGCTTTATACAGGGCTATCGATGATTTTCAAGGAACGTGCTCAGTGCATCGGTAACAAAATCTGCCTGTTCAAGGTTACTAATATGGCCAGCGTTTGGAATCACAATATATTGACTGCCATCAATCGCATCATGCATCAGCATGGATTCAAGAGGTGGACGAGGTTTGTCTTCCGAACCAGCCATGATGAGCGTAGGTAGCGTAAGTTTTTCTACGTCGTCAAAGGTGTCGCGGCGGTCAAAAACCATGCGGCCTACCCTAACAACGTTTTTTGCTTCTTCACCTTTCAGATTCGCCAGCTTTTCTCTGAATGCAGAAACCAGTTCCCGGTTGTCCGTTTCAGCGTTATTAGCGAAGAATAAAGGTGTGATTGCATCAATCATTGGTGGCGGAATGAAGCCCATCTGCTCGATAGTGTCGAACATGCCGAAGTATTTCGCTTTCGCGACTTCAGGTTCAAAGCCAATGAATGTATCCATCAACACCAAGGCACTTACACGTGTTGGTGCTTTTAGCGCTAACTCAGCGCCCCACATTCCCCCAACCGATAGGCCAACCAACGCAAACTTGTCGATATCAAGTTGATCCATCAAAGACAGAATGTCATCAGCATAGTGAATCAGTGAGGTGGTGTTTTCCGGAGCCGCTTCTGACTGACCATGAGCCCAAAGGTCCGGGACGATGCAGCGATAGTTTTGGCTTAGCGAATCGATCTGTGGACGCCACATTTCACTGTCCCACAAGTAGCTGTGACCTAACAGTACGACTGGACCTTTACCAACATCCAAGTACGACATATTTTTGCCGTTTATCTGAATTGAATTCATTGAGTTTCCCTGTAGTTATACTTCTGTTTATATGGATTGATATAGACCGACAATATAGAAAAAAAGCGCCAATGGGAGGCGCTTTTTTGAAGCAGAATCTGATTATTCTTCCGCAGGCTTTTTCTTCTTAACAGCAAACACTTGTTCACCAACAGCCACACCTTGGTAGAAGCTCTTGTTACGCTTCTTAGGTGCTGCTGCTTTCTTCTCTGAAGGCTTGCCAGTTTTCTTCTTGTGCTGTGGCTTCTTGCTAAAGGTTTTCTTTTTCTTCGGAGCCAGGCCTTTGAACTTGCCTTCAAGGCCTTCGAAAGTCACGAAGCTCATGCGCTTATCGAGGAAACCTTCAATGCTCTTGAAGCTGTTCCAGTCTTTAGGGCCTACGAAAGAAATCGCGATGCCTTTGTTACCTGCTCGACCAGTACGGCCGATACGGTGAACATATTCTTCAGCATGTTTTGGCATGTCGAAGTTCACCACGTGAGATACGTTTGAGATATCCAAACCACGTGAGGCGACATCTGTCGTTACCATCACTTTATGGAGGCCACGTTCAAATTCGTTCATGATGCGGTTACGCGCGCTTTGGCTCAGATCACCGCTCAGAGCAACGGCTTTAATACCACGGTCAGCGAACACTTTAGCCAAACGATCTGTATCCGCGCGGGTCGCGGTGAAGATCATCATTTGCTGGTACTGCTCTTCTTCCATGACTCGATCGAGCAAGGCTTGTTTGTGGTCAAGATGGTCACAAAGGAAAAGACGTTGTTCGATGTCTTTGTGCTCTTCATTCACAAAGCCAATTGCAACACGCTTTGGCTCTTTGAGCATGTCAGCAGCAATCTCGTTAACTTGCTGGTGATCCAGAGTTGCAGAGAACATCAGCGTTTGACGGCGACGATGGTTGGCCGCGTTATTGATCGCTTCGAGTTGCGGAGCAAAACCCAGGTCTAACATACGGTCTGCTTCATCTAGGATGAGCAATTCCAAACCTTCCAGCGTCAAGTGACGGTGTTCCAGGTGGTCCGCCAAACGGCCTGGGGTTGCAACGATAAACGCAGGATCTTTACGGAATTCTTTTGCTTGGTCGTTAAAGTTTTCACCACCAAGGATCAGCATGCCTTTGTATTGGGTGCCAGCCAGCAGTTTACGCAGTTCACCATAAACCTGTTTTGCCAACTCACGGGTTGGTGCAAGAACTACAACACGTGGACCAGAACGGCTGAATGCTTTACCGCGCATCACGCGCTGCAATGCAGGCAGGAGGAAAGCCAGGGTTTTACCTGATCCGGTTTTAGACGACGCCAGCAGATCTTTGCCTGCACAAACGACAGGAATGGCAGAAGCCTGCACATCAGTCGGGGTACTAAAGCCCCAAAGTTCCATCGTTTTAAGAAGGCGTTTATCTAAACCCAGGTCTTCAAATTGCAAGGTAATACTCCAGAATTATCATCTATACAGAGAGTTACTGAGCCCACTTGGCGTTCCAACTCCCACAAAATTGGCGCGGATTCTACCATACTTCTGTAAATTGCCGCAGTTTTTATTGTGGTGGATCACATTTTTGCGTTGCCTAATCAACCAATCTTCTGCCTTTCACGGTATTGCAGATAGCGTAGTCGACAGCACTTCAATGGAATTTTCATCTATGAACCAACCTAAACAACTCTTTGCCTGGAAACGATTCTCTCTTGAAGAGAGCGAACACACGCTGCCAAATGGTCTTGTGACCAATCACATCACTCTGGAGCATCCCGGCGCTGTTCTTATTCTTCCGATCGCAAACGATGGGAAATTAGTGATGATCCGCCAATACCGCCCTTCTATTCGCAGATGGATTTATGAATTTCCGGCAGGAACCCTCGAATCATCGGAATCACCCAATGTTTGCGCACAGCGAGAATTGGCAGAAGAAGCTCAATTACAGGCCGATGAATGGCACGCTATTGGTGAGTCTCTTCCCGCACCGGGCTTTTGCAATGAAACCCAGTACCTGTTTGTTGCTAAACAGCTATCCCCCTGCGCGGCAGAGATGGATGACGATGAAGTCATTGAAGTGGTGCATTTTACCGTCGATGAAGTCAAACGACTGATTGCAGAAAATGAAATTCAGGACAGCAAAACCATCGTTGCGTTTTGCCGTGCACAATTACTGGGACTGATCACATAGAGCACTCATTAACAGTGGCTTAACATTGACATCCGACCAGTTGAAAATTAGGGTGATTTCATCTTTCCTCTTCAAGGACGAAGCATGAAACAGACTCTCGCCCACGCCAACCGCATGCTTAAGCTGTTTGGCTTCTTCAAAGTTCCTCTGATTTGGTACTGCCGCCCCAAGATCTTGGTGTTGAACGAAGAACAAGTTCAAATCCGTATTCCGCTCAAGCGCAAAACCAAGAACCATCTCAATAGCATGTATTTTGGAACACTAGCAGTTGGCGCTGACGTTGCCGGTGGCTTTATGGCAATGAGTAAAGCAGAATCCCGTGGAAAGAAAATTTCGCTGGCTTTTAAGGCTGTCACGGGGGAATTTCTGAAACGCCCGGAAGCAGATGTTATTTTCACCTGCAATGACGGCCAGTTAATCGACGACATGCTGGATCAAACCATGGCAACCGGGGAACGCGTTAATCAACCCGTCCGAATCACTGCCACATGTCCTTCCTTACATGGCGACGAACCAATGGCTGTGTTTGACCTAACCTTGTCTGTCAAAGCTGTGGGATGATCAATTAGTTGCACTAAAGGTCGATCTGTCTAGCTTCTATCACAAATTTCTCTCATATCCATGGGGCAGACTTTGCCCTTTTCTCTTTTTACTCATTAGACTTAAGTAGTATTAAAAGATATCGGGAGAAGCATTTTGAACAAAAAGCTAGTCGATTTTTTTCAGCTCGATACAGCGCCCGGTATCATCCTGATTGCCTCTGCATTTTTGGCTTTAATAATCGCAAACTCGCCCCTCGCTCATTTCTATCTCGCACTTCTCGATACACCGATACATTTCAAAGTGGGATCGTTGGATATCGAAAAGAATCTTCTGCTTTGGATTAACGATGGCCTGATGGCCATCTTTTTCCTTTTAATCGGTTTGGAAGTGAAACGAGAGCTGATTCAAGGCGCCCTCAGAACCCGCTCCCGAGCTATGTTTCCCGTGGTTGCAGCCATTGGCGGTATGGTTGTTCCGATTTTGTTCTTTGCCGTCTTTAACTACGATGATTCGAAAGCCATGCAAGGCTGGGCAATTCCAGCCGCAACGGACATCGCCTTCACGCTCGGTGTGTTGGCATTATTTGGAAAACAATCGCCAGTCAGCTTAAAGGTTTTTCTATTGGCACTGGCAGTCATCGATGACTTGGGGGCGGTTATTATTATCGCCCTTTTCTTTAGTAGCGATTTGTCTGTTATTGCCCTGTCTATCGCTGTGCTTGCCAGTGCAACGCTCTTTTACATGAATGCAAAAGGTGTCGCCCGCCTAACAGGATATTTGCTGGTCGGTGCAGTGTTATGGGTAGCGGTGTTGAAATCAGGCGTTCATGCAACAGTTGCCGGTGTCATACTGGGCTTTGCTATTCCGCTTCGTATTAAGCATCATCGCGTCCGCAGCCCTCTCCGTTATCTTGAACACGGTATACACCCTTGGAGTAGTTATTTGATACTACCAGCCTTCGCTTTTGCTAATTCGGGTGTGCCGCTGGATAACTTTAGCCTTGGTCTTTTGCTAGAACCCTTACCGCTGGGTATTACCCTCGGCTTATTGCTCGGCAAACCCATCGGTATCTCATTGGCCTGCTTTATCTCGATTAGGATGGGTATTGCCAGCCTGCCCAAAGGGCTTCATTTTGCCCACATCATGGCAGCGTCGATTCTTTGCGGTATCGGTTTTACGATGTCCATATTCATAACTACTCTGGCGTTCCCGGGGACAGACAATCATGCGCTGGTTGATTTGTCGCGTATTGCCATATTTATCGGCTCGTTTCTGGCCTCTGTATTGGGCTACTTGGCGCTCAAGCAAACCTTCGAGCGGATTCCTCGTCACTCCTCAGAAGCAGAGCAGACTTAGCTCTGACACATTACTGATATATCAATCAGTTAAAGCCCGTCAGAAGATCATTTGGCGGGCTTTTTCTGTTCTACAAAATCATGAGATGCGTTTAGTAAAAGGTTAAAATTCTGCAACCCAGAATTATCCATTTCGTCATTGAAACAGATGAGGTATTGACTTTCACAGAGGCCGCTTTTAGTAAGGTTTAGGAAGAGAAATCTACCGACTTATCAACTGTTTTTGTGGATAAAAATTCCGTTATCCACAAGCGAAACATAAGCGTAATGCATTGTTTTCATTTAATTATTTATATGACAAGTAATTACAGACAAATGAAATAAATTTTTTCTGTGTGATTTTTAGCACTATTTTCAAATGAAAAATGCCTGCATTATGCAGGCATTTTTATGGGTGAAATCGTGCTTAGGCAGGATGATATTTTATCTTGTAGAAGATCCGGTAAAGTACCGGCACCACAATCAAGGTCAACACCGTTGCAAATCCCAAACCGAACATGATGGTCACCGCCATCGGCTTGAAGAAAACATCAGGCAGCAGAGGCACCATACCAAGCACGGTAGTAATTGCCGCCATGCATACTGGACGAACCCGGCTCACAGCAGCGTCAACAATCGCATTGTAATGGTCTTTCCCGCTCTCCATTTCAATATTGATTTGGTCAATCAAGACGATACCGTTTTTGATCAACATCCCTGAAAGGCTTAAGAAGCCCAATAAAGCCATAAAGCCGAATGGGGTATCCAGTAATAACAAACCTGTCGTTACACCAATGACCGCCAATGGCACTGTCAACCAGACAATCAGCGAATCTTTCACTGAGTTGAACAGCACAACAGTGACCAGGAACATGAACAGGTAGCCCATTGGCATGGTAGTAAACAGGCTTTCCTGCGCTTCACCAGATGATTCATACTCACCACCCCACTCTATGTAATAGCCTTTAGGCAGCTCAATCTCTTCCACCAAAGGTTGAATACGTTTTTGTAGCGTCGCCGCTGTCACTTCATCCTGAAGCGGATCAGGGTCGGCCAATACTGTTAGAGTGCGTTTACGGTTTTCACGCATGATGAGTGGATCTTCCCAAATCAGGTCATAACCCAAAATCACCTGCTGCAATGGAATGTAATCTTTCAGCACAGGGCTCCAGATCTTCATTCCTTCAATGGTCTTCACATCAACGCGCTCTTGCTCTGGTAAACGTGTCACGATCGGCATCAATGTCGTGCCATCACGATAAACACCAACATTCAGACCCGAGAAGGTCATCATAAGCAGTTCATCAACGTCTCTTTTGGTAATACCGTAACGACGCGCCTGACTTTCGTTGAATTGTGGCTCGAGAATCTTGGTCCGTTCACGCCAGTCATGTCGCACGTTTACTGCATCCGGGTCTGCATTCAGGATGTCAGTTACTTGAGCGGCTATCGTACGCAGAATGGTTGGGTCAGCACCTAAGATACGCGCTTCAATTTTCGACCCGGAAGAAGGCCCTAATTCAATGCGCTTCAGCTTGTATTGGATATTCGGGAAATCGGCATCAATATGCTCACGAATCGACGCCATAGTTGGCACCACTGATTCGTAATCTTTGACACGAATAATCACTTCACCATAAGCCGAGTAACTTTTCTCCGGCGCATAGGTCAACATAAAGCGCTGAACACCCTTACCAGAACTGGTGTTTACATACTCGACATTAGGTTGTTCAAGAATCCAGGACTCCAACTCAATCAGCGTTTCTTCTGTGGCGCGGATATCGGTTCCTTCTGGCATCCAAACATCGACCATAAACATTGGCGTGGTAGAAGATGGGAAGAAAGACTGCTTCAACAGAGTGAAGCCATATAGCGCTGCCACCAATGCGCCCACCAAAATGATCATGGTTAAGTAAGCGCGCTTCATGCAGATATCCAAGAACTTTTTGTAAACCACAAACAACATACCGTTGTAGGGGTCTTCCATGGCTTTGCCGTCTTCCATGTTCTCTTCTTTAAAGAACAAACTGGCAAAAAATGGCGTCAATGTAATTGCGGTAAACCAGCTCAGCATCAAAGAGATCAACAGCACTGAGAATAAGGTGCCACAGTACTCACCAGTAGAGTCATCTGACAAACCAATTGGCGCAAATGCAGTCACGGCAATCACTGTTGCGCCCAGTAACGGCCATTTTGTTTGCGTGACGATATCGGATGCCGCTTCTATCCGCGTTCGCCCTTTCTTTAACCCTATAAGTATCCCTTCCACCACCACTATGGCGTTGTCCACCAGCATACCGAGAGCGATAACCAAAGCACCTAGGGAAATACGTTGAAGGTCGATAGCGAAGTACTTCATGAAGATGAACGTACCGAGCACGGTAAGCAGAAGAATCAAACCAATCAGCAGACCTGAACGCAAACCCATGAAGAAGAGAAGGACGATGATAACAATCGCCACAGCCTGACCCAACGACACCACAAAGCCCTTAACTGAGGTATCGACTTCCACTGGCTGCGCGTAAACCACCCCTATATCTATGCCAATTGGCTGGTTCTCTTTTAATTCGGCCAATCGTCGTTCCAAACGTTCGCCCACTTCCACAACGTTAACGCCGTCGGCAAACGACACGCCAAGGTGCAGTGCCTGTTGACCGTTGTACATTAAGACATTGGTGGGTACTTCCTGATAACCGCGCTTAATGTCCGCCACGTCTTTCAGGTAGATAAGTTCCTGTGAACCCGCCTCATTGAGGATAAGGTTACCGAGTTCTTCAACACTTTCGAACTCACCCGTGGGGTGAATGCGAAGGTATTCGTCCCCGTGACGCAATGCACCAGCACTGGATACGATGTTCTGCGTCGCCAGCAAACTATCAAGGGTATCCGGTGAAATACCCAGATTTGAAAGCCTTCTCATCGACATTTCAATGAACACTTGCTCTTGCTGGGTACCTGTTACCTGAACCTTGCCGACGCCATCAACCAGTTCCAAATCCCGGCGAAGAAAGTCGACATAGTCAGACAGTTCCTTATAGGAATACCCCTCCCCCGTAATGGCGAGTAATACGCCGAATACATCACCGAAATCGTCAATGACCTGAGGGTCACCAACGCCAGGAGGTAGGCTACTTCTAACGTCATTGACCTTACGACGCAGTTCATCCCATATCTGTGGTAAGTCGTCTGGGCCGTAGTTGTTTTTCATTGTTACGGTGATCTGTGATAAACCACGGCTCGAAATCGACCTTACTTCGTCGACATACACTAATTGTTGAACGGCTTTTTCAAGTGGGTAGGTCACTTCCTCTTCTACTTGTTGAGGCGTCGCTCCCGGGTAGCTAGTAATGACCAAAGCATCTTTCAGTGTGAAAGCGGGATCTTCCAATCGTCCAAGACCAAAGAATGAAGTGGTACCGCCGATCAGAAATATCAGCGTCAGCATCCAACTGATGATCTTGTTATTGATAAAGTAGCTGGCTACGGTCTGTTTCATCAGTTGATTTCCTTATTCGCAACGATATTGACTGACTGCCCGGCACGAAGGCGGTTCACACCTTCAGAGACCACTTTGTCTCCCCGCTCTAAGCCACTGGTGACCAAGACGCCTGTCGGCGTGAGTTCACCCACTTTCACCTTGCGTTTCTCAACTGTGTTGTCAGCGCCAACGACCCATACAAATTTGTTGGAAGGATCGAGCGCATCACCATCTTCGTTGAAGACCGTTTCCATCGGGATTTCAACCTGGCTTGCTCTATCGTTGTACAGCCCAAGCTCTTCAACCACTACTTCAACCGTCATACCATCCAAAATGAACTTGTCTTCCGGCATTGGCATGGTCAGTGTCACCATGAAAGAGCCTGTTTCAGGATCCGGCTGTGCCGTAAACTCTTTCACTGATGCACGGTACTCTTTGCCATCTTCTGTTCTGACATGGGGACGAATGGTTGCGTTGTTCTCTTCACGGGTTTTACCACCATGTTTGGAGAACAGTACATCCGGCACCTGAATGCGGATATCAACCTGGGTAGCATCATGAATGTTCAAAATACTCTGCCCTATACCCACGTTTTCGAATTGCTGAACTGGAACACGGCTGATAACGCCGTCAACCGGCGCTTTGAGCTCGGTGTAAGAAAGCTTGAGCCTTGCCAATTCAAGTTCAGCTTTAGCAATTGCTCGCTGCGCACCGATTTCATCAAATTGGGATTTTGCCAGTAAGCCTTTGTCTACCAACGGTTTGGAGCGTCGATATTGGCTATCCACCACATCGAATCTTGCTTTCGCATTGTCGACCTGCAGTTTGTAGTCTGTCGGATCCAAGGTCGCCAGCACGGTATCCTTCTTAACGATATCCCCTGCTTTTACGTTGATCTTATTGATCTCGCCAGCGACAAGAAACGAAAGTTCAGCTCTGTCTGCCGCTGCGGCAATGGCTGGGAAATGCAACTCACTACCCAGTGAGTCGTCGCCAATTTCCACGACATCAACATTCAGAAGTGCTTTTTCTTTGGACTGAGGCGCTTTGTCACACCCCGAAAGGGACAACGCCAATGCTGTCATTGCCACGGTAAGGCCGATTGGATTTTTCATATTACAGTCCTCGCTCCTTAACCCACGGGAACACCACCATGCCCTCTTCAAGACTGGATAGACCGTTCACCACAATAACATCACCATTGTTTAGCCCAGCTTCGAGTTTGTTATCTTCACCCAGCTCAACCTGAACACGTGAAACCGCACCACTGTCGGCAACACGCCAGACATAGGTACCTGCATCACTGGCTTCCACAGCCGTTTCTGGCAATTTGTTGTGACTGGATGCAGTAATAGAAGTAAAGACTTGTGCTGCCATACCCGGCAGAACATTTACGTTCTCAGGCCGAGGCAAAGAGACGGTGATGCGATAAGAAGCAGATGTCGCATCTGCTTCGGTATCGACTTCTTTGAAGTCAGCCTCAAACTCTTGATTTGGATACGCGTCAAACCGAATACGTGGCTTGGAGTGCGTAGAGTCGTTTTCTTGGTCAAAGAAGCTAATCAATCTTTCTGGCAGCTGGAAGCTCACGTTAATCACATCCTTAGTTTGGATATGCATAACAGGCTCCATGGCGTTGGCAAACTCGTTCTTCTCCTTCATACGCAGAGAAATCGTGCCGGTATAAGGCGCTTTAAGGGTGGTGTAATTAAAGTTTGATTGCGCCAAATCTAATCCAGCTTGAGCTTCATTTAAGCTGGATTTTGCTTTATCAAAATCCTGCGCGGAGATGACGTTAGTTTTCTTTAGTTTGACTGCGCGATCATATTGCACCTTGGCGAGTTGGTAACTCGCTTTGGCTTTTTGCAGTAGAAGGCTGTATTCGTCTCTATCCAGCTCTGCAAGCGCATTACCTGTCACCACATCCTGTCCCGCTACGACAGGAATATCGACAATTTCCCCTGCAACGCGGAAAGCGAGTACAGCTTCATCATCGGCTTCTACAGTACCCGGAAACTCACGAACAACATCACTATCACCAATGGCGACTGTCATGAGCTTCGCGGGGCGGGCTTCAGGTTCAGGGATTGGGGGTTCTTCACTACAGCCGGTTAAGTAAAGGGAGACCAACGCCATTGATAGCGTTTTCTTCATGGTCGCGCTCCTTGCTTTGTGCCGCCAACGAATGGATATATTGACGGTATTAATGGGATGACTAGCATTTCATGCACTTTTGAAATAGTAGCCATTTCTATAACAACTGAACCTAGGTCTGAAGTCGAAAGTGATGAAATTTTGTTTAAATTCTGAGGATTGAGATAGGTAGCAGAAGTGAAGTCTGCAACAAGGTCACAACTCGACTTTCATAGCGTGACCTGAACTATTACTGATCTTGCACGTCTGTTTTTGTGTCCAAGCAACTCTATAAACCGGATTTCTGCCAGTTTGCTTATATACCCAAACAACCTGAAGATGCAGGATTCAGCGAGTTTGACTGGCGTTGTGATCGCGGCGTCCCTTTGTAGGTGTAGTTATCTCCATCAAAAAGGGACAACAAAGAGCACGGCGTCAGTCAACTCGCCCGAAGGGAGGGCCTCAATGCGAGCATATTCAGGTTGTTTGGGTATATCAGGCACTGGAAAGGCTTTCTAGCTCTTGCTTGATTTCCGCAGTGCGGGCATTCAACTCGTCAAAACGGTTTTGTATGAGCTCTAGGCCTTTGTCGTGATCTTTTTCAATGGAAAGACACAGTTCTGCCAGTTCTCTTGCCCCGATCATCGACGCCGCACCTTTCATTCGGTGCGCGATTTTTCTCACTCCAACCAGGTCGGAAGATGACATTGCGCTTTGCAGCGCTTCCATATCAGCCTCCTGAGTAGTGAGATATTTGGTCAGAATATGAAGCATCAACTCTTCACTATCCCCTACTTGATCTTTGAGTTGATTGACATCAAACGTGGTGCATTCTTCCAGCGTGACTTTTGGTGGAGCTTGCTCTGATACGTCATCTCCCTCTTGCTTTATCTCTTCAGGCTCCCACCCTTTGGAAACCGGAAATGCTTTTTCTCCTGGCACATACAACAGCATCAAATTCACTAATTGTTCTTTAGTAAACGGTTTAGCAAGGTGAGCATTCATTCCCGAATCTAAACAACGCTGCGCATCACCAGATAACGCATTCGCTGTCACTGCGATAATCGGGACATTTTCATCAAAATCACGGATGTTTCGCGTTGCCTCAAAGCCATCCATTTCCGGCATCTGACAATCCATCAGGATCAAATCAAACGGATTGGCCCGGTGTTTCTCCAACGCTTCTAACCCGTTATCCGCCAACGTTGACTGGCAACCTAAACTGTTAAGTACCAATACCATCAGATCCTGATTCACTAAGTGGTCTTCAGCGATCAGAACATTCAATCCATCAAAACGCACCGCGTCGGCTTTTACTTCCGGCACTTCTACATCAATAGGCGAGTCAGCAGAAAGCGCATTAATAAGCGCATCAGGGTTGATTGGGTTAATGAGACACGGCATACCAAACTCGTCTACCACACCACTATGACTGATCAACAAGGTGTGATTAGCAGGGTTCATTGCAGGACGCATTTCACTGATCATATTGTCATCAACAAATAGCAGCGCCGATTCACAGATTTCCTCTTCTGGCGGCGTGCTCTTAGACCATTGCTCAACGTTTAAGCCAACGTTTGAAAGGTATGCATTTAATACGGCATAAAGTTGGGAGTCCTGAGTAGCGATGATGGCCGCTTTACCTTCAACCTCCGGCTTCAGTGTCAGGTTCTCCAGCAAACAGTTGGTGTTCTCTGGTACCAACGTGAGAGGAACATCCACAGTGAAGGTCGTTCCCACGTCTTCCTTGCTGACAACCTCAATTGCACCGCCCATCAGTTCCGTGAGTTTCAGACAAACTGGCAGACCAAGCCCTGTGCCTTGATATGAGCGAGAATAGGAGTTATCGACTTGAGTAAAGTTTTCGAAGATGGTTCCTAACTTTTCTTCGGGAATACCAATTCCCGTGTCCTTCACTTCAAGCCTGATATGCTCCACATCGTCCAGCATGGCTTTGCTTACATGGACCATCACAGACCCATGCTTGGTGAACTTGAGAGCATTCCCCACCAGGTTCAGAATAATTTGCGTATAGCGAACAGGATCCAGCATTAACCAACGCGGCAAGTCTGGTTCGATAAGACAATGCAGTCTCAAGCTTTTTTCGACAGCTTTGGCATGGAAAACCACCAGCGCATCATGAACGAGGTCCGGCAGCTCACATTCCTGATCCAATAGACGCATTTTACCCGCCTCGATTTTGGTTAAATCGAGCACGTCATTGATGATATTCAGCAATGCATTCGAAGAGTGAACCAGCGTATCGACAAAATACGATTGTTGTTGATTGAGGTCGGTTTCTTTGAGCAGATTAGACATACCCACAATACCATTCATCGGTGTACGGATTTCATGGCTCATCATCGCGAGGAAGTTGGTCTTGGCTTCGTTGGCTTTCTCGGCTTCCTCTTTGGCATGTACCATTTGCTCGGTGATTAAATCATTCAATTTCTTCTGGCGGACGAAGTTAACCATGGCACTGAGACTCGACAATACCGGCTCAAGCCAAGACACCAAGTCTTCATCATAATTGGTAGATTCATCAAAGAGACAAACCACGCCCACTAATTGGTTCGAGAGAAACAGAGGCATGCTGAGGGAGTTGATAATCAGTTTCCCATTGTTTGACGATTGCCCCGCCAATTGCAGGCTTCTGTCCCCTTTCTGGGTGTCAATGACACGCGTGACAACGTTACGAACGAATTCTTCTGACACATAGCCATTCGCAATCAGCCGTGTTTGCGCCAGAATGCGGTAATTATTCTGGGCTTCGTAATCCAACTCCACAATAATGCCGTGATTACTCTCACCAATCTTTAACAGGATCTTTAACACTTCGCGAAAGCTGTTGTGGTAGTCATCGCTTATCAGGAATTTGTCCTGCAAGGTTTTCACGGCAGAGAAGAGCTCCGCACCTTTTGACACTTTTATTTTGTCCAGATGCTGTTCCGTAATGTCGCGGATAATCGCTACCTGAAGCGGTTTTTCATTTACCTCGATTTTATTGGAGCGAACCTGCACGATCTGACGTTCATCGGTTCTGATAAGCTCATAATTCAAGCTTTTGGTATTGAAGCCATAAAGGGCTTGTGAGAAATACGCGCGGGAATCAGGAACAACTTTGGCGATGACTTTCGATAAGGTCACCTTCTCAATCGGCACATCTTCCAGCTCAAACATCCGCCTCGCAGCTTCATTGAGCGTTGTGATTTCGTGGTCTTCCCCCAACACCAAAAGTCCGTCTTTGTAGCTGTGGATGATAGTGTTGAGGTAGTTTTTGCTTGATTCAATTTCCTTGATCGCTCGGGCGTACTTCCAAATCAGGAACATGATCATCAGATCCAGCAGGAAAACCTGCGCGATACCGGAAACGATTTCTGACGTGAGGGTACTCTCAATCGGTCTCGGGTCTTCGTAAATAATCAAGTCCCCGACTTTGGTTTGTTCATTCAGCTCGTCATAAATCAAGGGAATACTGCGTAGACGAAACTCGTTACTGAACTCTCCGCTTTTGGGCTTGGTGATATGACGGAAGTTATCGTCTTTAGAGACAACTTCAATGCGATAGACGAAACGGGAAAGAGTTTCACTTTCCAGATCTTTAACGACAGACTCAAAATCATAGTTCCACATTTGGGCGGGAAGCCGGTAGGAAAGCCGGGCAATAATAGACTCGAGTTCGAAGTCCATCTCACCATAAAGGCGATCGTGGGTTTTGTAGTAGTTAAACACGCCAAACACACTGAGAATCAGTGTGCCGCTAACCACCAAAATTACCGCGAGTTTTGTTCGCATCATCAGCATAGGGTCATACCTGCATGCTGGAAGTCATGTCCGCGGTACTGCTGCGAGCCTGTTCGAATTCTTTCAACACCGCCTTGTCATTGAGTTTGAGCTGGTTACAGGTGTGTAGCACACCATTCCAATTTGCCCTTTCAATGTCATGGCATAGCGACAGGAACTGTCCGTAAACCCCTTCTTTAGCAATCAATGCACGTTTTACGTCATTGGAGAGATCCAACTCACCGACGATGTCTTCCATGGGCTTGCTTAGCATCACGTCAAGCATAGAAAATGCACCAACAATAAATGCCTCATCTTTGTCAAAACCGCGTATGTTATTTTCCATTGAAGATAGAAAAGTCGCACGTATCAAAGACGCACTCTGTAATTGATGGGCATGTTGATGGTTCAGGTTCGTCATGATCAACAATGACACCAAACGTCTAAGTGCCTGCACGCCAAGATAAACCACTGCTTGGCGCGGGTTGGAAATCTTATTGGTTTTGGTTTTAGCGAGAATGTTGGCACTCGCCACCACTTTGTACAGCAGTGATACATCTTTCGAGATGATTTTGGTGAGCGTGTCAATGTCATCTGGATTACGGTTGATGATGATGCAAACATCCAGCAACGACATAACAGAAGGCGCTATATCTTCTGAACGTTTGATCTGTGGTTTCTCGAAGAAGTAGCCCTGAAAAAGTGCGAAACCGCAGCTTTGTGCGGCGGCAAGTTCATCTTGTTTTTCTACCTTTCTAGCCAGAAAAACCTGCTGCGAATATTGGGAAATAACATTCTCCCAATCAGAAGGCTTGGAGCGCTCCATGCTGATGCTGAAAATATCTACCAGCTCTAAATGATTACGCCACTCATTGGTCATGGCTTTCCCGTCCATCAGGATACGGTAGCCTTCTGTACGATAGGTGCGGAGTTTACTGACTACTTCCTGTGTGGGTGCACAGTCGTCAGTGACGGAGATAATCAGGTGCTGGGGCGGCATCGAAAGTGGAATTTCATCCATCAGGGATGACTGGCCAAAGCTAACGATATATCGCGTTTTATCCGGCTTACCGCCACACGCTAAAAAGTTTGCACTAAGAATGCGAGACGTCGCTGTGTCTTCGTCGATAGAAGGGAATTTGTTCTCCAGTCCTTCGCGGAACAAGAGCTCACTCCCCCAGTGTTGAAGGTCTTTATCGAAAACTGGCTGACATGAGAAAAATACTTCGGCCACGCAGAGTAAGTCCCATAGTTAAGATTCCTCTTTAAAAATTAGACCAATTGCCGAATTTTTCCTTCTTTTTCCGCTAAATAAGTCACATCCTTGAACATGCAAACCGATGAGCAACCACATGAAAAAAGGAGCATTTCTGCTCCCTTCTGAAAATTATACCGCTTCAACTTTTAATCTGTAAGGAATCCGCACTGGCTTATCACTGACGCCGCCAACAAATACCGCGCTAATCTTGTCGTCTTCAGACTCTACACTCGCCCAAAGCAAAGAGCGCTTATTCAACACCTCACCCTGCTCAAACAAGTAACGGTATTTGCCTCCCTGATAGATATGAAGGTAAGAGGCCAAAGCACCGGCTGCACTACCCGTTGCCGACTCTTCATCAATACCCAACGCAGGGGCGAAGTTTCTGCATTTCGCTGAGATATCAGATTCTGTCGGCGTCAGTGCGAAGGCGTGAATTGCACCTGTGTTCGTTTTGCGGTTGAACGTCGAAATTGCTTTGTGATCCGCTTCGATCGCCAAGAGCTTAGCTTCATCATCGACAGGAACAATGATGTCCCAAAGGCCTGTCGATACGGCTTTGATGGGTAGCCCGGTGGCGAGGATGTCTTCCGTTGAAAGACCAAGCAATGGCGCGATATCTGCCTCGCTAAAGGTGTCACCAAACTCAGGTAACACTTGTTGCATGTTAATGCGTCCGTCTTCGGTCACCGTCACACCCAATATCCCAGCCCCGGTTTCCTGCTTGTAGTCTCCAGCTTCTATTTTTCCGGTTTTGAAGAGCGTTGAAAACGTGCCTACCGTTGCGTGCCCACAGAAATTGACTTCTTCAGTGGGGGTAAAGAAACGAACACGGTAGTCCGCTTTTTTGGAAGGCGAAATAAACGCTGTTTCAGAATAACCTAGCTCTGCCGCGATAGATTGCATTTGTGCAACAGTTAACCCTTCAGCATTCACTACAACCCCTGCTGGGTTACCGCCTTGGTTTTCTGCCACAAATGCGTTGGTTACATAGACTTCAAGAATATCTGACATAGTTACCTTTCCTTAGTTCTTATTATTGTCAGTTGGCTTTCCATCGAATGATGTCGAGTCAATTCAGCCTGAACACGCCAAAATGTTCAGCATCTACACCAAGTTTCGTTATCCCATTCTCTCTGTTGAAGAAATTAAGGCCATGGGGAAATCAATTTGCTTGGGTATCTTTGTTACAGTGTTACAAAATGCCGTAAAACACAAGAAATTGATTGATATTAAGGGAAGCCGCGATAGAGAGCCTGTAGCCTTGATAGCTAGGTCACTTTTTCATTAAAATATCGGCAAATGTAATTTGGGTAATAACCACATGATCGATTTAGAAAACCTGATTAAAGATGCGCCAGAACGTGAACCGGACATTCCATTGCCTTCGATGGATGAGCAGAAGCGTATCGCAGCAGAGCTAAAAGCACTGGAAGAAAAAGGCGAGCTGACGCCAGAGATTCTTGAAAAATACTTCGGTGGGCAAAAGAGCCATTAATTATCTGTCGAATGAAGGTTAAAACGCGCCCCTCGAGGCGCGTTTTTCTTATTTAGTGGGCCGCAAAATACTTTCGAAGAAAGCGGCATCATCAAACAGCACAGACGCCATACGAGAAAGTCGCTGTGTATCGATTCTGTCGACAACCTGTTCTGGGAAAATGAGTCCTTCCAGCGCATATCCCCAGAGATCGTAGCGCGCAAGGGTTCCAACGATAAATTGCGGATCGGTTTGGGAATCATAAAGGTCTTTCAACAATTGACGCGCCGCATTCTCCCGCTCGGTCTTGGTGACGGGCTGTGTCAGCGTCTGTTTTATTGTTGGCCATAATGCTACTAATGCCTGCTCCTTATCTGGGGAGACCAACGCTGTCATGGTCGTCGTAACGACTGATTCTCCATCCCACGTCCAGGAAGAGAAAAACGGATCGTAGGACAGCGAGTACTTTTCTCTCACTAGCTGGTTATAGCGCGCTTGTAGAATGCGGTTAAGCAGGTCCTCTGCAAACACCGAATCAACCGTGCGTGGCGTTGAAGCGCGAATATACACCTGCTCCACATAAGTACGGTTTTCCGGAGAGAGGTGTCTGACTACCTTGCCCCCATTCTTGTTGTAGTGGAGTGGGCTGGTATTTGTTCTTTCCCTTTTCGTTTGCAGGTTTCCAAGCAACGCCGTAACCACACCTTGAACAGCCAGCACAGGTTCATCGGACACGACATAGACACTGAAATGCCCCATATCGCCAAATAACTTTTCATACAGCGATGTGACATCTTCAAACGTTAACCCCTGATAGTCTTCGGCACCTAAAGGCGACTCATAGGAAGGTCTAGGGTAAATCAACGCTAATGACGCCCGTCCAAACAGGTCATACGGTGAAGTTTGCGCCAAATGCATGCGTTCAATCAGCCGAGCTTTTTCGCGCTCAAATGCCACTTCGCTTGGCTTCACGTTTTCGATCAGATAACGCAATGCATTCAGGCCTTCCAACAGTACTTCTGTTGGCACATACATCGAAAAGTTATGGCTATTGCCATAAACCTGTGGCTCGATGTTCACACCCAAGGACTCAAGGTAGTGCGAGAAATCGTTGGCTGAAACATCACCGACACTGCCGTTACGATACGTTTCAAACATCAAATCTAACGCTGCTCTTTCTTTCGTTGTCATTGATGCGACGCCACCTTTGGCCTGAATCACAACCTGTGTTTCGTAGTAACTGTCATCCATTTTGTAGTAGAGAACCGGCAAATCATTAGGGAGTTTCCACCGGAAAACATTCTCCGCCATTTCAACCGCATCTTCGGTAACCGTGACAAAGGAATCTGGTTGAGGAATTTCCACATCCGCGTAGGAGACCTTCACCGCTTCGCCTGGCTTTGCCAACGTTTCTATATATTGATTTCGTTGCAGCTCAGCATTAGCAATAGACTCCCCTTTTCCGTAAACCAACGTCAGAGATTGATTTGATGCTTTCAGTAAGCGTGCCAGCTCTCTGTTTAGATCTTTTAATTCGATGTTTCTAAGAAACTGGCTGAAGTTGTCGTTTTGCTCGACTCGGCTTTGAGGTAAGCGGTTGTAATAGAGATCGTTGTACACGTTCTCCGCCACTTCGATAGGCAACTGATTCTCATAGAACACAATACTGGCTTCGTATTGCTCTACCAAGGACGAAAATTCATCTTCTGTAACGCCATAGTCACGGAGCGACGCGAGGTTTTTGGCTACTGATTCGAGTACATAGGGACGATCAACATCGTTGTACTCCACACTCAGTTCATACACTGTCCAGCCTGGTAGAAAGCCAAAGTTGAAATACAAGCCATTGTGTGCAAGGTTTTCCCGCTCAAACTGCTCTTCAAGACGCAGTTGTACCGCATCAAGCATCATCCAATGCAACCAAAGAGCTCTCTGATCTGCTAGCGTCTCGGGATATTGATCCTCACCATCTTTGAAACTGACCACTAAAGCGGGCGACTCGCCCTGAGAGGCATAAAGCGTCAGTGGATATTGCGTATCTCTGTCGACGGGGACAATGCGGTGAGGCTCGGGCCTTTTGCTTTCAGTGCGGAGCGAGGAAAACTCCTTCTCTATTTCAGCCTGCAGGTTTTCAACATTAAATCCGCCAATCACCACTAATTGGATTCGATTTGCTTGATACCACTTGTTGTAGAACGCCCTAAGACTTTCCGGCGTGACACTATTCAGCGAAAGCTCTGTACCAATCGGATCCCGGTCGATATAAGGAGTCCCATCTATTAGCGCCTCATAGAGTTTGAGGGGCCAAGATGTATCTTCTCGGTTGTCACGTCGCCACTCTGCGAAAATGACACCCACCTCCGCGTCCACTTCTTGGCTGTCCAGTGTCAGACCATCGGAAATATCACGGAACCAATCCAACGCGTCAGGAAGACGTTGGGCATCCGGCAAAGAAAGCTGGTAGACGGTTCGCCCATAGTCAGTCACTGCGTTGATATCAGGGCCAAACTCCACCCCAACCTGAGCAAACTCTTCAAACACTGAGTTATTCGGATAACGTTGGGTGCCGTTGAAAGCCATATGCTCGATAAAATGTGCGTAGCCCCTCTCATCCTCTCCTTCATTCAGACTACCCACATTCACAACCAACCGAACTTCAATTTGCTCGCCTTCGATGGGATAAAGGTGGTAGCGCATGCCATTTGGCAAGGTTTCAGAGACCCAGTTAGGGTCTGTTGTTAGTTGTGGAGAGGAAGAAAGAGAAGCACAGCCGGAAATCAGTAAAACAATGAGCGCGACTGCGTAACGAACGAGCATAGATACACCAAACTAAGTGATTAAAAAAGAATGCGATCCTTTCAATCAAGCACAAGATAGTCGTATCAGTAAAGGCAAGTATCGCCAAACTCTCTGAACAATCTCAGTTTCTGTTATCCACACGGAAAATATTTTTAAAGTGGTGGTAAGAATCCACTTGTAGAGCAAGTGACTACAAGACGCTTATAACAGGGGCTCTGGTCTTTAAACCGATCAAAGTCTCTAGTACTTCAAACTGAATTATCCACAACGCTGCTTTATCTCTTTCGAGATGATGCATTGATAATATTCAAGAGTGGAAGCAGGACTTAGTGCACCAAGAATTCTGACAGTTCGAAACAGTAAATCTCTCTTTAGCAAAAAACCGATTAAACGATCACCAGTCCATCGGAGGTGGTTTAAGGCAGATAACGAAAAAGCGAGGCCAAAGCCTCGCTTAGTTCATTCATGATGAGAATTACAGTTCGCCGCGCAGCTCAATCAGTTTTTGTTTGATTGCACGTGCTTTCTCTTCAGTCAGGTCATATTTCCACATAACCAGAATCGCCAGGAATGCCGTAGTTGCTGGAATGATGATATCTGCAAGGCGCAGGTTAGTGATGGTTTCAACAGACTGCGCGCCTGCGCCTGGATCGAAGCCAACCACTTTCAACACAAGACCACCAAGGATAAGCGCCAGTGCTTGACCAATCTTAACCATCAGCCAGTAAATAGCACCAAACGTCCCCTCTTTACGAGGCATGCCATTGTCCAGTTCATCCATGTCACAGACGTCAGCCGTCATGCTCATCATCAGCGTAAACAGACCGCCAATACCGAACGACATCAATGGGATTGGCATAAAGATCATCCAAGGGTTGCTTGGGTCAAAGCCCCACCACTTAAGACCGTAACCAACAATTGAAATCGCGGTAGAGATAACAAATGCGTTGCGCTTGCCCCATTTGCTCGCCATCCATGAGATTACCGGAATAACCAGGAATGCAGTTACTATCGCGCTAACGGTTGAGAACCATGCTGGCCATGTACCCGTTGCACCGTAATCACCACCAAACATGTGGAATACGATGATGAAGAAGCTGAAAGATGCAACAAGCTGGAAGCCATTAAATACCAAGAAGGTCGCGCCACAAAGGCGGACAAAAGGCCTGTTTCTAAAGACTTGTTTAATACCTTTAAAGACTTCCTTCAGGTTAGAGAAAATGGTTTTAAAGGAAATCTCTGCACGGTTACCCATGTCTGAAGCATCGATACCTTTACAAAACAGTCCCGGTAGGATGCCCAAGGTAATACATGCGCCCGCTACAAACAGTGACAGTTGTTGAACACCTTCAGCCTGACTGCTGAACAGGTCAGGGTCAGCAATCAATACCCAGAACCAAGGCACAATCATCCAAGCTACCTGACCCATGGTATTTGCAAAAGCCATCAGGCGGGTGCGTTCGTTGTAGTCAGAGGTCATTTCATAACCCAAACCAACAAACGGCGTTGCGAACATCGTGTTACCAATGGTGAAGATCAAAGAAAAAATGAGGAAATACCAGAAGTTATACTCTTGTGACGCTTCAGGATCGAGTTGCCATAGCATGGCAAAGAACACGCCACTCAATATTGCACCAACGACAATATAAGGACGTCGTCTACCCCAACGTGATTTGGTGTTATCAGTGATAAAACCCATTATTGGGTCTGTAATAGCATCAAACAGCCTTGGAAGACCACCTAACAGACCTGCCAGGAAAGGGTCCATGCCGAATGCGGTAATAAGGAAGAAGGAGAAAACACCCAAAGCACCAGGGAGGAGGTTAAGCGTCAGCGTACCTGCACCATAAGCCCCTTTCTGAATGACTGGAACGCTTTCCCTAGCGTCGTGAAGCTCACCTGCTGTTGTTTCTACTTGTTGTGACATAGCAAAATGTTAACCATATGTGAATACCGTGTTGGAATATTACCTAGCTATGCTAAAACACAGCAAATCGAGCTCATACGATATATATCTCCAAAACCACATTCTGAAAGCGCTTTCTTTGGTTGCAAATAGCGGGAATAAGAAATGCTGCCGGAAAGGCGTTTAATTACAGTTTGATTGCACGATTATGTGCTGAATTTGTCGCGAATCGCCCTATTTTTTGGTTCCGCTGATAGCAAGCGATTTTTTATGAAAAACAAAGTAACAAGTCTTATTAAGGAGACTTTGTGTTCAAGAATGGTTAGTTTAGAAGAGGCGTTAACAGCAACAAAAAGACAAAATAAAAGCCGCCGAAGTCACAAAACTTGGCGGCTTTAAATTAAGTGGAGCTAGGGGCTGTTGACCTTTGGTGATGATTTTTGCAGCAGTTTGTGGGGGTTTTATGCAAGGCAGAGGCTTCGATGTGTAGCTAGCCTACATGAGAAGCCGATAACGCAGCAGAAATTCCCCACAAACGCTGCCCGAAGGGTTCTGCTCTAAGCGTTTTATGCTTTGTTGAGGTGTGTTTGCTTAGAATAACTAGGCTGCACACACCTCGCCGCGCCTAAAACGCTTATAGCGAGAACGAAATTTAACCACCAAAGGTCAACAGCCCCTAGCAGCGCTTATCGTTTACTGGCGCGTCGTTCTTGAACTGCATCTGCCAGAATATTTAACACTTTCTCGGTGTCTTCCCAGCCAATACATGCATCTGTAATGCTCTGACCATAGGTCGGCGCTTTACCGTCAACCAAATCCTGACGACCTTCCACAAGGTGGCTTTCAATCATCACACCGAAGATAGCGTCATTTCCGCCTGCGATTTGGTTTGCAACATCTTCACCTACAACCACCTGACGCTGGTATTGTTTACTGCTATTCGCGTGGCTGAAGTCAATCATCAACTTATTGCGCAGTTTTGCCGCATCCAACTGCTCAGTGATAGCTGCAACGTGCTCTGCAGAATAGTTTGGCTCTTTACCACCTCGCAAAATAATGTGGCAATCTTCGTTCCCCGCCGTTTCAACAATTGCTGAGTGACCAAACTTCGTCACAGACAGGAAATGGTGAGGCGACTCTGCTGAGCGAATCGCATCGGTAGCAATCTTGATGTTACCGTCAGTGCCATTCTTGAAGCCAACAGGACAAGACAAACCCGAGGCCAGCTCACGGTGAACCTGAGACTCTGTCGTACGTGCACCAATCGCCCCCCAGCTGATCAAATCGCCCATGTACTGTGGCGTGATCATATCGAGGAACTCACCTGCCGTTGGCAATCCCATGTCAGTGATGTCCAGCAGCAGCTTTCGTCCAATACGCAGACCATCATTCAATTTAAAGCTGTTATCCAAGTACGGGTCGTTAATCAGGCCTTTCCAGCCAACAGTGGTACGCGGTTTTTCAAAGTAAACGCGCATCACAATTTCCAGTCTGTCGCTCAGTTGGTCACGCAGCACTTTTAGCTTTTTACCGTATTCAACCGCAGCTTCAGGGTCGTGAATCGAACAAGGACCAATGATGACGAGAAGGCGATCGTCTGTGTCATTCAGAATGTTATGGATAGCCTGACGAGCGTTAAACACTGTTTCAGACGCTGTTTCAGTTGCAGGAAACTTCTCCAGCACCGCTACCGGTGGCAGTAGTTCTTTGATTTTACTAATTCGGACATCGTCTGTTTGATGGAAGCTCATTCATTCACCCTTGCTACATTCTTCACATCCACCATCTTTGATGGAGTGCGTATTCCCTACTTATTTGTTGTTAACTTATCGCCATTCCAATAAGAGTGCAAACCTATTTTTACGCTTTTTATAATATTTTTATACCACTAAAATATTGACTAACGGTAATCATGTGCTAGCAATCAGTTTTCAAGGTGTTTGAGAACAAGAGCCCCAAATCCAGATATTCTTCAAGCGTGTCCGCCAGCACGTCTAGACTATGTTGTTTTTCTTTAACTAAATCAATATCTTTAGTATCTTCTAGCCCAGCCCATTCAAGAGTGAGATTGAGTGCCTCTGGTTGATCGAACAACCCATGCCAGTATGTCCCGAAGATATTGTTATCTGAGTTGATCAGACCATCATCACCCTCTTCACAGACGACAGGGCTCACACCTTTTGATGTGGTCACACCCATATGGATCTCATAGCCCGTGATTGGACTCACCTTTCCATTGAGGTGAAGATGTCCCGATTTTTGGGTCAGCACTTTTTCTTTTTCAATCACAGTCATTGCATCAAGGTAACCAAGTCCTTTTGTTTCCAACTTGTGACCTTCCAGCCCCAATGGGTCTGAAATGTGTTTTCCTAGCATCTGATAACCACCACAAATACCAACGACTTTACCGCCATATCTCAGGTGTTTTTGAATTTGTTTATCCCAACCAAACTCTCTCAGGCTGGTTAAGTCTGAAATCACACTTTTACTGCCCGGCAGTACAATCAAATCACACGAAGGAATTGGTTTTCCCGGCGCCACATATTCCAAGTTAACCTGTGGATGAGCTCGCAGTGCATCGAAGTCTGTGTGATTGCTAATACGTGGGAGGACAGGCACCGCAACGTTGAGAATGCTACCGCTGGAATCGAGTTCGTCCTGTTTGGTGTCTATTGCGTCTTCGGCATCAAGCATCAAGCCCTGTAGATAAGGCACTACACCAATAACAGGCTTTCCTGTTTTCTCCTCAAGCCATTCAAGTCCCGGCTCCAATAGACTCACATCACCTCGAAAACGATTGATCACAAAACCAACTACACGATCACGTTCCGATTGAGACAAACAATCCAAAGTGCCAACAAGATGAGCAAACACGCCACCACGGTCGATATCAGCCACGATAATTACCGGAACATCTGCCTCCTCTGCAAAGCCCATGTTCGCGATGTCATTTTCACGCAGGTTGACCTCGGCTGGGCTGCCCGCACCTTCAATCAACACACACTCATATTCTGAGCTGAGCTTTGAAAAAGAGTCCAACACAGGCGTCATCGCAAATGCTTTGTAAGATCGGAAGCCAATCGTATCCATGGCATCAACGGCCTTTCCCTGCACGATAACCTGTGCGGCGCAATCAGTACTTGGCTTCAACAATATAGGATTCATATGCACCGTTGGTTCAATACCACAAGCAAATGCCTGAAACGCCTGCGCGCGCCCAATCTCGCCTCCATCTTTTGTCACTGCACTGTTAAGCGCCATATTCTGTGGCTTAAACGGGGCCACTTTCACCCCTCGGCGGGCAAGCACGCGGCATAAACCCGCGACAATGACACTTTTTCCAGCATCGGACGTTGTGCCCTGAACCATAAGGGCTTTAGAAGTAGGTAACATGAAGGAATCCGAAAGATATGAAACTTTGACTTGAGCGGCAAAGATATCACAGTCATTGCAAAAAAATGCTAGCGCCATCGTCTAGCCGCAAATTCTTTGTAACCCTTGTCAAAGTTATTTGCATCGCCACTAAAGTTTTCGCACAGGTAGCCATACACTCAGTAACATGTTGCAACAAACCTTAGCTGCAAGGAATGCTGTGAAAAATTTAAAAAAATCATTTGCTATCAAAGCAATTATGACTGCAATGACCTTGACTTCATCAGCCGCAATGGCGACCAATTTTAACTACACCAATTTGGAAGTCGGTTTTACTGGTAACCCATCAGGGCTTGGAGCAACAGGCCGAATGGCGTTTATGGATGGTGCGCATTTTATTGCCAATGGGAGCAGCCAGTTTGAAGGAGACTGGATTGTCTCAGGTGGAGTTGGCTTTCACGCCCCTGTTAACGGCTTTGTAGATATACATGGTGACGCACGCATTTATTCTGTTAAATTCCCCGAAGATGACAAGCACGATTGGGGAGAATTGGCTTACGGAGTTAATGTCGGCGGGAAAGCATGGATATTACCTCAAATAGAAGCAAACCTTCTCGTTGGCCAAATTGCTTTTGATTCTGACGACACCCGTTCGGTCGTAGAATTAGGCGGTAGATTCCATTCAACAGATGTGCTCTCTGTAGGCGCAACCTATCGAGCAAACGGCTTGTACAAAGAACAGTTCTACTTCGACGTATTGTTCAACTTCTAACCCAAATATCAAATCAACTAAAAGCGGGCTTAACGCCCGCTTTTGTTTGGTGTTACATTGCCATTATTCAATGGTTGTAACCAAAGAACGTGCTTCGCTTGGCGTAAAACCAAAATAGCGCTTAAACTCGCGGCTGAATTGAGACGGACTGCTGTATCCCACTTCATAGCAAACCTCCGCTACTTGATACCCTGAAGAAAGCATCGATCTGGCTTTATGCAGCCTGAGTGATTTCACATACTGCATCGGCGAAACTGTCGTAACCTGCTTAAAATGCTCATGAAGCGTCGAAGCGCTCATTCCCGCTACGCTCGCAATCTCCTCAATCGCCAAATTTCTTTCAAAGTTCTGCTCAATGTAATGAACAACCGGTGCAATACGGTTGGCTCCCGCATGGTTACTCACGCAATTGCGTAGCAATCCACCACCAGGCCCTTTCAATACTTCGTAGTAAAGTTCTCTAGATATTGAAGGCGCTAAAATGTCGCGATCCATTGGGTTATCCAGCAAACCCAACAATCGAACCACCACGTTTTCAATGGCCGGGGTCATTTTGGTCGACTGAGTAAAGTCGCGCTGCGGTAGCGAAGAGGTTTCCTGCTGCCAAGGCGACATTTCCATCATCAATTGGCCGACCATTTGCTGGTCTATCGCCAGACTGAAACCCACATAAGGCCTCTCTTGGCTAACATCTAAAAGGCTTGCTTCTACGGGCCGCGTAACAGAGTTGATTAGGTAGGTATCTTCACTGTAGACAAAGGTTTGCTTTCCTGTGGAGACGTGCTTTTCTGCTTGCAACACAAAACAAATTGAAGGCTGGAGCACTATCGGCATCAGATCAACCTTCTCCAAGCTCGCATACAGCTTTAAACCCTCTATTTCAGACGGTTGACCACACTCACCCTTCACTTTTTCAAACACTTGCTTTGCAAGCGATGAGGCAAACTCCATTTCATTAACCTTTTGCTAAGCATTATCTACACAACCGTAGGATTATGACACTAAATAAGCATTTAGAATGATACTCCTAATTAATTCCGGAGTAATAGGCAAGAGTTCTGGAACATCTCGATAACATTAGCCTCAAATAGAATACATAGTAAATAAAGGCTAGTGACTACAGTTGCGTGTGTTAAAGCCAAATACGCTGCCGTTCTATGTACGAAAGGAGACTACCATGAGCGTATCCGTGAATATTAACGGACAGGATCTTGAGCTCGATGTACCTGCAGACACCCCATTACTCTGGGCTATTCGTGACAACCTCAACTTAACAGGCACTAAGTTCGGGTGCGGTCTCGCACAATGTGGCGCGTGTACTGTTCATATGAGTGGTCAGCCCATTCGTTCTTGTGTCACCCCGGTATCTGCCGTTGCAGGGCAGAAAATCACCACCATTGAAGGCATTGAGTCAAAGGCTTCCAAAGCGGTTCAAGCCGCATGGGAAGAGATACAAGTCCCGCAATGTGGGTACTGCCAATCAGGCCAGATCATGGCTGCCAGCGCACTACTTGCCAGCAATCCATCCCCTACCGACGCAGACATTGATGCGGCCATGAACGGAAACATCTGCCGCTGTGCAACCTATGTCCGTATTCGTGAAGCAATCAAGCAAGCAGCCACTGAACTGAGACAGGGATAGAACCATGCGTGATTTTCTGAACGGTTATCAGCCCGAAGCTGCTTTCCTAAAAAATACTAAACAGGTGGGAACCAGCCGCCGTAACTTCATTAAACTCATGTCGACAGCCGGTGCGGGATTAACCTTAGGCGTTCACCTCCCTTCTGTTGCAGCCGGTGCCAGTGAAACAGCAGGCAAGCCTTTTGAACCCAACGCTTTTGTGCGCGTCGGTTCAGATGACACAGTCACCATCGTGATTAAACACTTGGACATGGGCCAAGGAGTGACTACGGGCTTAGCAACCATTGCCGCTGACGAACTCGATGCAGATTGGAGCAAAGTTTATACAGAGGCTGCTCCTGCAAACGCCAATGAATATAACAACCTACTGTTTGGCCCAGTGCAAGGTACAGGCGGCAGTACTGCTATTGCAAACTCCTTCATGCAGCTCCGCATGGCAGGCGCAAAAGCCAAAACTATGTTGGTGAACGCTGCCGCTAAAGTGTGGGAAGTCCCCGCTTCAGAAATCACGGCAAACAAAAGCACTCTCTCTCATTCTCGTACTGGCAAGTCAGCAACTTATGGTGAGATGGCCGAGCTAGCAGCACTGCAATCAGTTCCTGCCGATGATCAAGTGGTCTTAAAAACGCCCGAGCAATTCACCATCATCGGTAAAATAGGAACCTCCCGAAAAGATAAAGGCAAAAGCAACGGCACAGCGACATTCACACAGGACGTACAACTGGACGGCATGCTGACCGCGTTAGTCGCTCATCCACCGGCATTTGGTGCAACAGTCGTTTCGTTTGATGCCACTGCAGCCAAGCAATCTCCCGGAGTTGTCGATGTTGTGCAGATCCCGACAGGTATTGCGGTGATTGCAAAAGATTTCTGGAGTGCAAAAACGGGACGCGACAAATTGTCGATTGAATGGGATCGCTCTGCGTTCACCAAGAACACTGAACAGCTCAAAACTGAATACACGGCACTTGCCCAAACGCCCGGCCTTCCGGCCCGCAGCGAAGGTGAAGCCAGTAAAGTTCTCGAAAGCGCCGAAAACGTTGTCGAAGCGACTTACTATTTCCCCTACCTTTCCCATTCACCAATGGAACCCATGAACTGTGTGGTTCTGGCTGACGATGGTAAGGCTGAGCTTTGGTACGGCGCGCAGATTCAAACGATCGATCAGTTTGCTGTTGCTACCGTCCTTGGTATCAAGCCAGAGAATGTGACCATCAACACCTTGTTTGCAGGGGGCAGTTTCGGGCGTCGAGCTAACCCTCAGGCAGACTACGTTGTTGAAGCGACAATGATTGCCAAAACGCAGCCTGGTGTGCCCGTCAAATTGGTGTGGACACGTGAGGATGACATGCGCGCGGGTTATTACCGCCCAATGTACATTCACAAAATCCGTGGTGCCATTGATAACGAAGGCAACATTACTGCTTGGGAGCAGCGCATCGTTGGGCAATCTATTGCTGCAGGCACGGCATTTGAGGGCTTCATGGTCAAAGACGGTGTCGACTCATCTTCTGTTGAAGGCGCTTCCACTTTGCCTTATGCGATTCCCAACTTAGCCGTTGAGCTGCATACCGTTCAGCAACCGGTACCCGTTTTGTGGTGGCGCTCAGTGGGACATACGCACACCGCATTTTCAACCGAAACCTTCTTTGATGAACTGGCACATAAAACAGGGAAAGATCCGGTCGAACTGCGCCGAGCTTTGCTTAAAAACCA
The DNA here is from genome assembly GCF_000333895.2 of Grimontia indica. Lineage (GTDB taxonomy): Bacteria > Pseudomonadota > Gammaproteobacteria > Enterobacterales > Vibrionaceae > Enterovibrio > Enterovibrio indicus. Next base: position 239,735 of record NZ_ANFM02000006.1, read on the forward strand.
TCCCCGCCATCTTGGCGTTCTGAATTTGGCTGTCGAGAAATCAGACTGGGGCAAACCACTGCCGAAAGGTAAAGGGCGCGGTGTTGCCGTTCATGAGTCGTTTCGTACCTTTGTTGCTCAGGTTGTTGAAGTCACTGTCGAGAATGGCCAAATCACCGTCGACAAGGTCGTTTGTGCCGTTGATTGCGGCGTTGCCATCAACCCGGACATCATCAAAACCCAGATGCAAGGCGGTATCGGATTTGGTCTGTCTCCAGCGCTTGTCAGCGAAATAACACTGCAGGATGGTGCCACGGTGCAGTCAAATTTCCATGACTATCTGGTGCTAAGGGAAATGCAGATGCCAGAGATTGAGGTACACATTGTGCCGTCTGCCGAAGCACCAACAGGTGTTGGTGAACCTGGTACACCACCTATCGCCCCTGCTGTCGCAAACGCCGTGTTTGCTGCAACTGGCCAGCGATTACACAATCTGCCAATGAAGCTGTCTTAACCTCAACGTCATCAAGGAAGGATAATGGCAAACCACCTACATTACTTGCTAAACGAGTGGTATCCGGAAAGAGACAATGCCGAGTGGGTACTCGGCACGGTTTACGAAACGGAAGGACCTTGTTACCGAAAAGCCGGTGCAATGATGCTTTTCAGTAGTTTGGGTCAACAACTCGGTATGCTTAGCGGAGGGTGTCTGGAATCAGACATCCAGCGTCATGCAAAAAAGGTGATGATGACAGGTGAAGCCTGCACGTTGACTTATGACAGCCAAGATGAAGACGATTTGTCTTTCCAACTTGGTATTGGCTGTGGCGGCACCGTTCACATCATGCTGCAGCCAATCCACAAGAGTAACGGCTACTTAAGCCTCGATGTTATTCGCGCTCAGTTAGAACAAAGACGATCCGGCTTCTACTATCAGCGTATCGTCAAGAACAGCGCTGAAATAGAGGCGAACTATATCCCCTCAGAGAAGACTCACCAGCTAGAGGCCGATAAAAACACCATTGGTGAAAGACTTGATGAAGGTCATCAGCGCTGGCTGAAAACCTTCATTCAACCCCCTACTCACCTTCTCGTATGTGGTGGAGGGTTTGATGCTAGGCCGATAGTTTCCCTTGCTCATCAATTAGGTTGGCGCGTCACGCTTTGGGACCCCCGCCCAGCAAATGCAAGACGCGATTACTTTCAAACCGCGCATCACATCCTGCGAGAACAGGCAGAGACCTTGGGGTATTTCTGCAACGAAAAGCATGTGGATGCTGCAGTAGTAATGACGCACAGTGTTTCTCTCGACGCCTCCGTATTGAAATCGCTCACGGATACGCGTTTACGTTATCTTGCCCTACTTGGCCCAGCACATAGAAAAGAAGACGTTCTGCAAACCGCAGAGTTACAGGAATCACAATTACCGTGCAAACTTGCAGGACCAGCAGGGTTGCAACTGGGTGCAGCATTGCCAGAAGGGATTGGACTTTCTATTCTGTCAGAATGTATGGCGGCTCTTAACGATTCAAACGCCAAATCTTTCAGTGGAATAGTATAAGAATGATAAATCTTGCCGCAGTGATCCTCGCTGCTGGCCGCGCTTCACGTTTTCGCGAATGCAAAGCGCTGGCTGAAATCAATGGCTCTCCGCTCATCAGCTTCCCTATCAACGCTGCAGTTCCTGTTACTCAGGATATTTTCATCACAACAGGGTTTTGGCATAAAGAGATCGAAGCAGCCTGCAAAGACAACGATTGGCCAGCAGAAATCTTATATATCGACTGCTGGAAAGAAGGAATTGGCAGCGTTATATCTTCGGTGACGGAGAAACTTGAGAACGACTATGATGCCATTCTATTTATGCTTGCCGACCAACCAGCAGTAAGCAGTGATAATGTCGAACTGCTTTGGAAAGTCTTTATTGAACACATTAACGACGCAGTTTGTTGCCAGTATCACGATACAGTGGGTGTACCAGCGATTGCATCGAAAACCATGTTTGAAGAGCTTAAAACGTTGAAAGGCGATGCAGGCGCTAAGCATCTGCTTAACAATGGCAAACATGTGGTGAATGTGGTTGCTATTGATCAGTGCAACATAGATATCGACACTCAGGAAGACCTAGATAACTACATTCATTACCTGAATCACATGGCGTCGCTTTGGTAACGACGCCATGTTCGCCAATCAGGCCAACACCTCCTGAGTCCTCGCGTTAGTCGCAGACATACATTTCAAAGCCAATGGCGCAGAAATCAGTGTCGTGGCTATCAACAACGAAACTGGCACTGCTGTAATCACGATAAATGACTGCAATGCTGCGAAGCCTCCATTTCCAGCCGTTAGCAATACGGCTGCAACCACACCCAACATCACCGCCCAAAACAGTCTTTGATGCTTAGATGGTGTCGCGTCTTCTGACGTGACGACAGCAATGGAATACGCCATGGAATCGCCCGTTGTTGCCACAAAGGTCGTGGTGAGTATCAGAAATGCAGGTACCAATATAAATTGAAGAGGGAGTTGTTGAAGCGTCGCGATCAGCACACCCGGTAATCCCGCCCCCGCCATTGGGCCGGATATCGCCCCCGGATTGGTCAACTCAAAGAAAATCCCCGTGCCACCCAGCGCAGTAAACCAGAAATTGGTGACAATCGGTGAGCCCACGGCAACTGCTAAGATCAATACGCGAATGCTTCTCCCACGAGATATTTTGGCAATGAAAATCGCCATCATGGGCGCAAAGCCAATGAACCATCCCCAGAAAAACCACGTCCAGTTGGTCATCCAAGCTGCTTTTTCGGTATCTAGACTCATTGAAGAAAAATGCTCTAGATAACTACCGAATGCAGTGACAAACGAACCGAAGATGAAAGAGGTCGGCCCCAATACCAACACAAATAGAAGCAAAGCCAACGCGCCAAGCACATTGAGTTTAGAAAGCCACTGAAGTCCCTTATCCATTCCCGTAAAGGCAGACAGCGAGTAAATCGCTACGACCGCCATGAGAATCATCACTTGTGTGCTCATGGTATTTTCGATACCAAATAAAGCTTCAATACTGAAACCCAATTGGCTCGCCAAAAAACCGATGGGACCAATGGTTCCTGCTGCCACACCGACAATTGAACAAGCATCTACGACGGCACCGAACCAATGCTTTTCGAAACGCTCGCCAAACAGGGGATATAGCAATGCACGGGGTCTTAGCTTCAGTCCTTTTTCGTAGTGGGCATGCATGAGAACGATTGTCGCAAGCGTGCCTAAAACCGCCCAAGCGAGAAATCCCCAATGAAGAAAGCTCTGACTCAGGGCAGCAGTCGCTGCAGCTTCGGTGTGTTGTTCAATGCCAGAATAGGAAGGAGAAGGCGAAAGGAAGTGATACACCGGCTCAGCGGCTGACCAAAATACGCCACCGCCAGCCAGTAAGGTACACATGATCATCGAGATCCACCGAAACACGCTGATATCCGGTTTGCTTTGATGACCAAGCTTTAGTTTTCCGTAAGGAGAAGTAGCAATGACGAGCGCCAATGCGAGGTTTGCCACCATTAACCATTGCCAGAAAACGCCGAATTCATTTGCCGCTAACCCGAATATTTGGTTGATGGTCTGAGAGAAGAGCGACATGTCATAGACGGCCGCAAAGAGGAAAAGCGCGAAAAAGCTAATGGTCAGTGTCGACACCAGCTTCTCAGCCTTAAAAAGAGAAGTAAAAGTCATTGTGCTCTCACATTGTGTGTGAGGGGCGACACCTTAGCAAAACCATTATGTGATATCCATCACTTTTATTTGATCGCTAAGCTTTTCGTTACATTGGGCTTCCAGGCCAATAAGCCCAGATATATTTTAACTATTTGTATTTATGAGCATTAATCAACTCGTAGCGTTTTTACATCAGTCGAAAAGGAAGGTAAATACCTCGCTCTCTAACGATTTATGATGAGCCGATAAGGTGGGCGTTTGGGAACAGCATACAAAAAAGCCTGATTTCTCAGGCTTTTTCTTTGGTCTTTTTCTTCTTTGAGCTCGCGTGAGCTTCAATAATTTGTTTGTGAAGCGAGGTGGCTGCGCGCACCAACCTAGGGTGAATCTGCACCTTCTTTCCTTCCAGCAGCATCTTGTTGTAATTGATGACAGATGCCGTCAGACACGCCGCAACTTTGATCTGGTTAAGCTTGTGCGCATACATCGCAGTCTTAATCGCAATAAACGCACGCTGGTCATCCTTCTTGTAGCTTTGAATAGCAAAGCGTTCGAATCGCTGAAAGTCTTTGTGATAAGACTGATGGATACGGGTCACATGCTTGTCATAGTACTCGCTATATTTTCCGTAGCTACCAGAACGATTGGCTTGCATGAGCTTCTTAACCCAATCCGTCGACTTGAGCTTTTCTTTCTTAAACAGGCCGGTTAGCCATGCAAACATTTATCTCTCCTACTACTCATCACGAGCCATCTACTCAACGAGAGTATCTAATCTGCTCGTGAAAATTATGCTGTTGCTTGTTTTTAGGAGGTATTTTTGCGACGCATGATACAAGTCGCCCTCCCAGTGCGTTTCATTCGTACACCTTATCGTTTAACAGCAAAAAATGCGGTTAGCGAATGTCACACGGTATACGGCAAGCACTGAGGAATTCTACTTCAATTTGCGATAGAAACGGCATAGAAATTATTAAAAATTCTTGTGCTGGTATGCCAAATCGCCTTTGGTGACGCTCACGCCCTTAAGCTGCGCATAGACTGTATCACCTTGTGATAACTGAAGATCATCGACTGCCCATTGGGTTATATTTGCCAGTAATCTTTGGTTACCAATTCGTAACGCGACCTGACAATAGCCCGAGGCATTCTCTTCGCACTCGGAAACACAAACGTCATCTACAATAGCGGGCAATACATTTCGGATACTGGTATCGACAGGGCGGGATTTCACTATAGAAATGTCATTGGCAAAAATCCGAAGGCGAAGCAAAGCACCTTCCGCATCATCAACCTTTGTTACCCAAATGGTCTCACCTTCCAAGTCCAATTGAGCCATCCCATATTTAGCGTGATGCCCTACCAGCTTCGCGCTGACAAGAGCACTCTGTTCTTTCGCCGAAAGCCAAGGACGCATTGGCGCAGAACCCCAAACATCATGAAGCGGTCCATTGGCAACAACCTGACCTTCATTCAAGATCAGCATGTTGTCTGCAATCTGAAGGATTTCATCCAAACTGTGACTAACGTAGAGCACAGGAATATTTAAGGAAGCTGCCAATCGAAGCAAATACTGAATCAGTTCTTGCCGACGCGGCCCGTCCAAGGAAGCGGTCGGCTCATCCATGATCAACAGTTCAGGTTCAGACAGAAGCGCCCGCCCTATCGCCACACGCTGCTTCTCACCACCAGATAGCGCGGCGGGATGCCTTTTCAGTAGGTGTTCAATCCCCAATAACTCGGTGACTTCTTCAAACTTAGCGCGGTTTTCCTTTGGCTGACCGTATTTGAGGTTCTTCTCGACCGACATGTGAGGAAACAGACGCGCTTCTTGAAACACATAACCGATACGTCTGCGCTCAGGGGCGAGGTCAATGCCGGCAGCGCTATCAAACAACACTTTATCCCCAAGCGCTATTTGTCCGGATTCAGGTTTAACTAGGCCGCAGATGGCATTGATGAGTGACGTTTTACCCGCGCCGGAACGACCAAACACCGCGGTAATGCCCGATGAAGGGATCGTTTCATTCACCCTTAGCAGAAAAGGCTTGTGATCAACGTTTAGCGACAGCGTAATCATGACAGCCCCATCTTCTTTTTCATTCGACGGCTCAGCCATTCAGAGCCAAATAGCGAGAGTAACGCAATCACAATAGAAAGGATGCAAAGACGTGCCACGCTTTCTTCCGCACCAGGTGTTTCAAGAAAGGCAAACATCGCAAGAGGAATGGTTTGGGTTTCACCGGGAATATTCGAAACGAATGTAATGGTTGCGCCAAATTCACCCAAGCTACGGGCAAAAGCCAACACCACACCAGAGAGAATACCCGGTGCTATCAGTGGCAACGTAATGGTGAAAAACACACGCCAGGGAGATGCCCCCAAGGTCCGTGCAGCTTGTTCAAGCTTGCTATCCACCAGCTCGATGGAGAGCCTGACAGCACGCACCAATAGTGGAAATGCCACCACAGCAGACGCTAATGCAGCGCCCTTCCAACTGAACGAAAAAGAAATGCCAAAGGTGTCATACAACCAACTTCCCACCGCACCACGACGCCCCATCACAACCAATAGCAAATAACCAATCACGACAGGTGGCAACACCAAAGGCAGGTGGATAAAGCCATCTAACAGAGATTTCCCTGCAAACTCTTTTCTTGCCAATAACCAAGCCATCGCGATGCCTAATGGCAAACTTGCTGCCACAGCGACAAACGATATTTTCAGGCTGAGTGTCAGCGCTTCCCATTCAACAGGTGTGAGTAACATTAGTGATCATTGCTCTGTTTTGGCGTCACCACAAAGCCATTGTTGGTGACAATTTGCGTCGCCGCATCTGAATCCAAAAAACGAAAGAAGGCCTCAGCCTCAGCGTTTGCTTCTTTCGTTAGCGCTTTAGGGAATACGATAGGCTCGTGCGTGTTGGCAGGAATCTCAGCGGCAATTTTCACCTGCGAAGAAGCATTAGCATCAGAAAAATACACAATACCAAGCGGCGCCTCACCACGCTCCACCAGCGCTAGTGTGGCTCTCACGCTGTTTGATAATGCCAATTTACTTTTCACGCTCCCCCAAAGCCCCAGGGTTTCAAGAGATTCTTTGGCATAGATACCCGCAGGCACATGACCAGGGTCAGACATCGCCAGCCGACTATTGCCGATGGCAGCAACAAGATCTTGCTGATTGAGGCCATCGAGGGTTTTACCATCAGGTCCTGCCACGATAACCAATTGGTTTTCTACCCAAGGTGTTACCACAGTGGGTTCAATCACGCCTTGCTCAACGACATAAGCCATCCACTTTTCATTCGCCGAAATATAGATATCTGCCGGTGCACCATAGGCCAGCTGCCTTGCAAGTGCTGAAGAAGACGCATAAGAAACAACCACCTTCTTTCCTGTTTCAAGCTCGTATTGATCAACAATGTCATTCAGCGCCGTTGTCATTGAAGATGCCGCAAATACCAAGACCTCTTCGCGGGCGAAGGCCTGAGAAGACAACAGCAGAGTGAGCGAGAGAAAACTGAGAAGAATGCGTTGCATACCGCCTCTGGTAAATTGAAGACAGAAAGGCAGTATCATAACAACGAATCTATCAAGACGGGAATTCAATACGAGAGACAACAACTTACTTGGCGAGTAAGCGTACAAAAGAGGCGTAAGCCTTTACGCCTCGGTGTTAATAGTGATGGTGTAGCGATTGTTACCAGCTTGCATCATATAAAGAATTTGCTGTCCCATTGAGTGGTGGGAAATCAGATAATTCCCTTGAGGAAATTCAGTTTCATCAGGGCCAACCAGTACCATGGTGAAGTTCTCAACAAGACGGTCATTCTTCGTCGTACCATTGCCTTCGCCTTCATTGACCGCCTCAACCAACACATCGTATTCGTTTTCTGCACCATCGATCAGTTGAACAGTATGTCCGGCTAACTTGGAGATATTCTCCCAAGACAATACATTCATTTTTTCTCTCCCGACATCCATGTTAGTTGTTGTGTTGCGTCCTGATTAAATCGTTATTTTTGTATATCAGCAGGCATGGTTAAAGTGTAGCCAGCATCGGGTTGGGATACTGATTTTAAATAGAATTTTCTGACAGTTGCCCCACTTTTTCTGTGCAAGTATCAATAAAGCGAGGGTGTAATCGGGATAGAGAGAATTTTGGGAGGAGATTTTGGAACCAGAAACGCCGAATGGCGTTTCTGGTATCTTTGCGATTAACGCAGTTTTGATGGACGCGTCTTTTGCGTTTTACTTTGATGGTAAAACCACAGGCGTCTTGCTTTATTACTCATAGAGAACACCTCTTTTTTTAATCAGGTTAAAATGAGCCGACCTTCTTGAACGAAAGTGCGCACGCATTACATTCCTGAGTGTTTAAAATACACTTCATCTGCATTTGCCAACTTATTGGCTGTCTCCCCTTATTCGTTTACCTCAAGGAGCACACTTCTTAAGAATGAAAGATTCATTCGTAGATGCAGGATGAAGCTAATGATATGACAGTGGAAATTGAAAAAAATTCCAGAACTTGTCACAACGAAAGTATTTTTATTACATCCCTTTTCAAGTTTCAAGAGATTCCGAACGTGTGCATGACGTGCAGATCACAGTTCTGCACTACAGCAGCTCACCTGAATAAAGTATCATTAATTCTATCAATACCACGTCATTCGTGCGTTTCAGAGTGCACAGGCATCGAATCTTACGCTAAACTCCCAGCGAGCAAATTACAAAGAAATGAGTAGCGAACATGTCGCACGAAGAAATTGAAGTAGAAGCGCTGGGTATCGAAGTCTCTTCCCAGCCAGTAGAACTTTATAAAGTATTAAAGATCGCCAACGCCGTTAGCGGTGGTGGTGAAGCCAAAATGGCGATCGCAGAAGGCTATGTCTTCGTGAACGGCGAAGTAGAAACCCGTAAACGTTGCAAAATCTATGATGGCGACGTGATTGCGTTTAACGAAGAGTTTTATGTCGTGCTTTGTGATACGCCACCTGCGCCGGTTGAACCAAAGCAGAAAAAGCCAAAACAGCAGCAACCGCAACAAGCAATACAAAAGCCAAAAGCACAGAAGCAAGCAGCTAAAAAGCAAACGGCAAAGCCAACTAAATCAGCAAAAAGAAAAACGAAGCCTCAAACCGAAGAGCGCGCGGAAAACGGCAGAAGAATCATTTCTTTCTGAATCCTGACTTCACAGAGAAACGCCACACGAAGAAAAGCCACCTAAACGGTGGCTTTTTGCTTAACTCTAAAGGTTGAAAATCGAATACTGTGGTGTTGTCGTAGATATAGCGTGCCTCACATTGCTCACTACGTTGAGCTACCGTGCCTCGTGCATTTGCATCTCATGGGCTATGTGATGTGTAAGGACTTTTTCAGTTTTGGTGTATTTCTACACTGGTGTAACATTCCAAATTGTTATGCGACCCAAACTCGTCGCCAGCACTCTTTTGCCCGGCGGACTCGAGCTTCAAAGCTCATCCTCATTCGTCTAAATTTCTGGGTGCAATTTGATTATAGGTAACCTTGACGAAGGGGCTAGATTGCATTTCTGTGATTGTGATCAGGTTTCCGCTTTCGACAATATCAGTCTTTTGGGGTGATTTTTCGGCAGGAATTATGCTTTAAACCCTTGCCACACAAGGCCTGAACGATATTTCCAGAAATTCGCTGCCCCTATTGTCTGAAATTAATAAAGAAATTTCGCAAACCCACTCACAACCATAAATCAGCAGGCGTATAATGCCCACTCTGCAGTTAGCTCATGGATGTTAGATTGACGGCTTTCCACTCCCCATTTCGATTTATACCTACCGCCCAGTCATCCCTTGCGATGGCATTTTTTGGGCTAGGTGTCGCATGGTCTCTCTACCACCCAATAACTGGACATCTCACCCGCCCCATGCTTTCTACAATCGGCATTTTGTTGATTGCTCCTGTTTGGCTCAAATATATCTTTGAGCCAAAGCGTTTCTTCCAGGATCTCAGAGACCCGCTTTACGGTAGCTTGATGGCGCCCATGACTATGTCGCTATTGTTGATGGCAGATTTTCTGGCGGAAGTGAATGTCAGCGTGGCAGCTGTTGTCTGGTATCCGGCGATGACGATGCACATCTTCATGATGTGTTATTTCTTCTTTCACCAGTTGAAGAACTTTGAGAAGTGCAACATCTACCCGAGTTGGTTCCTATATCCAGTCGGGTTAATCAGCAGCACATTGGCAGGTCCAAAACTGGGGTTTGATAACGAATCTGCCCTGCTGGCCCACATTTGTATCGGTGCGTATTTCTGCATGTTGCCATTTGTGCTTTATCGGCTTTGCTTTTTGGAAAGTTTACCGAGGAACTCCCGCCCGGTACTGGCAATCATGGCAGCACCGGTGAACCTTGCGCTCACCGCGTATTTGGTCAACATGCCAACTCCTGATCCTGTTTTGGCTGGCGCCTTGGCCGGAGTCGGTATCATGATGACCCTGTTCGTTTATCTCTGCTATATCGACCTGCTCAAAGAGCCCTTCCAGCCCACGCTCGCAGCACTGACCTTCCCTTCGGTTATCAGTGCAGTTGCTATGGAGCGATTGATTCTCTGGTTAGGCAAGGACTTCCCACACTGGACATGGCTGGAGCGATTAGGTCTGGTCGAACTGACAGTCGCAACGCTTCTGGTGAGCTGGGTCAGTTTTTGCTATTGCCGACACTATGGGTTTGGTAAGTAAATAGCGCTAGATATAACAAAATGAGAAGCGGGTTTATCAACCCGCTTTTTTCAACATTCCTTCCGTCTCGAGGAAATGAATCACTTCCGCCAGCCCCACACCTTCTTTCAGGTTGGAAAAGACATAAGGTTTCACCGGACGCATTCTTTTGGTATCCGAATCCATCACATCGAGGTTTGCACCAACGTAAGGTGCCAAGTCGATTTTGTTGATCACCAGTAGGTCAGAACGGGTAATGCCCGGTCCACCTTTGCGTGGGATCTTCTCGCCTTCTGCCACATCAATCACGTAGATTGTCAGATCAGCAAGTTCAGGGCTAAACGTGGCACTCAGGTTATCGCCGCCGCTTTCGATAAATACCAAATCCAGATCTTTATGAAGCTTTGACAATCCCTCAACTGCTTCAAGGTTCATTGACGCATCTTCACGAATCGCGGTGTGCGGACAACCACCTGTTTCCACCCCAACAATGCGTTCTGCAGGCAAAGCCTCGGCCTCGGTCAAAATGCGCTGATCTTCACGGGTATAAATATCATTGGTGACGACAGCCACCGAATAGGTATCACGCATGGCTTTACATAGCACTTCTAAAAGCGCCGTTTTTCCTGACCCTACCGGGCCACCCACACCGACTCTTAGCGGTTGTTTATAATCCATCTTCATTCTCCTTATGAGCGGAATAGCCGCGTGTATTGCGTTTCATGGCAGCTCGACGCGATGGCCTGCGCTGGTGCAAAAGAGCCAACTTGTTCGTCAGCGATAAAACGCGACGCTTCGACGACTTCCTGCAAAGCATCTGACACATCCATCAACACACGCTGTCCCGCTGTTTGTCCTAACGGCACCATTTTCACACCAGCGACGACACAGTTTTCCAACCAACTCCATGCATAGCCGTGGCAAAGAGATTCTTCTTCAATGCCCCATTTCATTCCGGCATACGCGAAGCCTGCGACCTGACTTTTCGCCAGCAACACATCTAACTGGCTTTCCGCTTCAACCAGCTCAAGCTGCTGCAACAGCTTCAGCATGGTGCGTCCACGCTGGAGCTCTTCCGTTCTTAGTTCCATCGTTTCGCGGCTGGCATACAGCCAATCGCACCAATAGTTTGCTGTCTCTAAATCTTCCGACTTCAGCGCTGCGAAAACACGGCGCAGCAAGGGCAGTTCGAGCTGTTGCAAGCTGTCTGTTGCCAAGCTCACCAGCCAGTCCTTCAATGCAGATTCACTGTCAACCCAGCCTGTTTCTATCGCCCACTCCAAACCTTGTGAGTAGCTGAATGCTCCCACAGGCAAAGAAGGACTGATAAGTTGAAACAGACGATAATCGGATTGCATGACTAACGGCCGTTGAACATGCGGTGAATCATGTAGCCAATTCCCGCCGCAGCTACCAGCATTAATACAGTTTCAAACGGGTGCGCCTGCGCGGTGGCCAAAATATGATGCGGCGTCTCAGTATGCGGTTCGCCAGTAATGTGTGCAAACGCGGGAAACGGTAATGCCAGCGCAGCGATAAGTAATTTTTTCATAGTCCTGTCTCCTTGACTGAATGTATTAAATCTAAAATCAATGATGATGGTGATGACCGGATGAGTGGCCGCCATAAGCGCCCGCTTCTGGCTCAAAAGGGGCCATTTCGACCACCACACGGCCTCCGAGTAATCCCACCATTTCGTCTAAAACGTGGTCATGCTGATAACGTACCCACCAATCACCCACTTGCAACGGTACATGGCGGTTACCCAAGTGGTAAGCGAGCCGAGCCAATAACACGCCATCATCAGCGTGTACGGTTGATACTTTTTCCTCTGCCGCGATAACACGAACTTGGTGGCCGCAGGTTGATACCAACACATCACCACCGCGAAGCGTTTGCCCACGGGGAAGAAACAACCCAGCCTCACTGCCGTTGTCCAACGTGACGCGGATACGGCTTTTTATTCTTGAATCAATGCCCAGGTGAATGGTCGCCAATTCGGTGATATCACTTTCCCTGACATCCGATGCTTTGATGATTTCTGTAAATTCGATCATTTTTTACCTCAGAACAGGAAGTAACGTTGCGCCATCGGCAACACATCAGCAGGCTGGCAAACCAGTAATTGGCCATCAGCACGAACCTCATAGGTTTGAGGATCCACTTCGATCGTTGGCTGCCAGTCGTTCAGTTTCATGTCTTTCTTGCGGATGTTTCTGCAGTTTTTCACTGCCACTGCACCACTCTTCAGATCGAGCATTTCCGGTACACCGTTATCAATCGACATCTGAGACATAAACAACAGCGAGCTCTGTGCTGGGCCTGCACCAAAAGAACCAAACATAGGGCGGTAATGCACAGGCTGAGGTGTTGGAATGGAGCCATTTGGATCGCCCATAGGCGCAGTAGCAATTAAGCCGCCTTTGATCACCAGCGAAGGTTTCACGCCAAAGAAAGCAGGCTTCCAAAGTACCAGGTCCGCCAATTTGCCCTTTTCAATCGAGCCCACTTCATGGGCGACGCCATGAGTAATCGCCGGGTTAATGGTGTATTTCGCCACATAACGTTTGATTCTCGCGTTATCGCTATAGCTGCTGTCGCCTTCCAACGCACCAAACTGCACTTTCATCTTGTGCGCGGTTTGCCAGGTACGAAGGATGACTTCACCGACTCGTCCCATGGCCTGCGAGTCCGACGAAATCATCGAAAACGCCCCCATGTCGTGAAGCATGTCTTCCGCCGCAATGGTTTCGCGGCGAATACGGGATTCCGCGAACGCGATGTCTTCGGCGATGGACGGTGAAAGGTGGTGACACACCATCAACATGTCGAGGTGTTCATCCACCGTATTGACCGTGTAAGGACGGGTTGGGTTAGTCGAAGACGGCAACACGTTAGCCAGACCTGCCGCTTTAATGATGTCCGGCGCGTGACCACCGCCCGCCCCTTCGGTGTGATAGGTATGTATGACGCGATCACCAATCGCATTCAGCGTCGATTCCACAAAGCCACACTCGTTGAGCGTATCGGTATGAATCGCAACCTGAGTATCCGTCACTTCCGCCACGCTTAAACAGCAATCAATCGCTGCTGGCGTTGAGCCCCAGTCTTCGTGCAGTTTCAAGCCACAGGCACCCGCCGCAATTTGCTCGTCCAGCGCGTCCGGTAAGCTCGCGTTACCTTTACCCAGCAAACCGAAGTTCATCGGGAACGCATCCAACGATTCGAGCATGCGGTGAATGTTCCAAGGTCCCGGCGTACAGGTTGTCGCATTGGTGCCTGTCGCTGGGCCAGTACCGCCACCGATCATAGTAGTCACGCCAGAGGTCAGTGCTTCTTCGATTTGCTGCGGGCAGATAAAGTGGATGTGAGAATCAATGCCGCCCGCTGTCAGGATTTGACCTTCCCCCGCCACCACTTCAGTGCCCGGGCCAATGATGATATCGACATTGTCCTGAATGTCCGGGTTACCGGCTTTGCCTATACCCGCAATGCGACCGCCTTTTACAGCGACATCTGCTTTTACGATGCCCCAGTAATCGAGCACGACAACATTGGTGATCACCATGTCCGGTGTTTCGCTGCTAGGGCGCTGGCTTTGTCCCATACCATCGCGAATAGTTTTACCGCCGCCGAATTTCACCTCGTCGCCGTAAACCGTGAAGTCTTTTTCCACTTCCAGCCAGAGTTCGGTGTCCGCCAAGCGCACACAGTCGCCTGTGGTTGGACCGAACATTTCTGCATAAGCGCTTCGGGATATTTTCTTACTCATCTCAATCATCCTTATCGCTGTTTGAAGCGCCATCTATCGGACCCATACAGCGCCCTTGAAAGCCATACACCTCACGAGAACCCGCGTAAGCCACAAGCTCTACAGAGCGACTTTGACCTGGTTCGAAACGTACCGCCGTGCCTGAAGGAATGTTGAGGCGAAATCCTTTTGTCATGTTGCGTTCAAAAACCAGCGCGTCATTCACTTCGAAAAAGTGATAGTGGGAGCCAACCTGGACTGGCCTGTCACCTGTGTTTGCTACATCAACGGTAACAGTTGGGCGACCTGCATTGAGTTCGATTTCCCCGTCTGCTGCGCGAATTTCACCCGGCGTGAAGGAACCTGTTTTTAGTTTCATTCTGGCCTCCTACACAATCGGATCATGAACAGTGACGAGCTTAGTGCCATCAGGGAAAGTCGCTTCTACCTGCACGTCGTGGATCATCTCTGGCACCCCTTCCATCACGTCGTTGACGGTCAGGATAGTGCGACCGTAATCCATCAACTCCGCCACGGTTCGACCGTCTCGCGCGCCTTCCATAATGGCGGCGCTGATCAAGGCGACTGATTCGGGATAGTTCAACTTCAAGCCGCGCTCTTTACGTCGCTCAGCGAGCAAAGCCGCAGTAAATAACAGCAGCTTGTCCTTTTCTCTCGGGGTTAACTCCATGTGTTGACTCCTCGCAGTTTTCGCGGTCAATACACCGCTATAAATCAGTTACGCCAGAACACCACTATCCATCAGGTACGCCAGATCCTCGGCACATCAGGAGTTGCGCCGGTCCAGTGTTTTCGAATTTTTAGCCAGCATTCCGTCAGAATGTGGAACAGGGTTTCTGTGTTTGATGCCAATGCCCGCACAGCCACCAATCCGTCGATATAGGTGATGCCAAGCTCTAGCTCTTTCGGTTTGTCCTGCTCAGCCCACCAGTTTTTAAGTAACTCAGACAAAGCCTCTGCATCGCCATACACGAACATCGAACCGACAACGGGATAGCCACGAAGCGCCGCAGCAGAGTGTTGTAGCGTGGCTGGATTGACGCGCAGGCGCTCGCAGAGAACGAGCTTGTCGTCGATGGAAATCGTGGTCATTCCATCAATCACGCCTTTATCGAAGGCTTGGTTGGAAACAGGCTGTCCCAAAGTCCAAATTTCCCAGCCTGCAAAGCGCGCATGAGAGGAAATTTGAATATCAGTACGGGTGACAAGATGGGCATTCGGAAACGCAATGTTTTCCAACGGCAACCACTCAAGACGACTGTCTTCACCCACTTTCAGCGATTGGTTTAACATCGCGACACGACCGTCTGAACGATAAAAACGGGTTGCGCCAGGAGTGGTCATTAATACTTCTGCGCCGTCTTTGGCGTCGACAAACACATTCAGGCTATCGCCACCCACCACGCCACCCGGCGGATGCAATAAATGGCTGTGGCAAACACCGCCTTCCGGATACAAAGCGCGCTGCACCGCTAATGGGCCGCGGTGTAGGCAATCACGCAATACCGTTCGAGTACCGTTGTGCTGATAGCCGAGGCGAAGCTCCGCTTCCCATCGGCCGTGAGACTGGGTGTTCGGGACATTGCTTTCATAAACGTCAGAGAGCGTTTGTGCCATACAATCACTCCTACACAGTCAGATACTGTCGGATCAGATCATCAGAAAGCTCGTCCATTTCGCCGCTGGCAACGCTTCTTCCCCGATCAAGCAAACAGAATCTGTCGCCGACTTTGCGTGCGAAAGGCAGCTTCTGCTCAACAAGAATGACAGTGAGACCCATCTCCTGATTGAGTTTGCAGATGATGTCGCCAATTTCCTGCACGATGTTTGGCTGAATCCCTTCTGTTGGCTCATCCAACAGCAACAGTTTGGGGTCGATCACCAAAGCGCGGGCAATCGCCAACTGCTGTTGCTGACCACCTGATAGATCCCCGCCAAAGCGGCGCTTCATTTCCGCCAGAACAGGAAACAACTCATAGATGTAATCCGGGATTTTCCTGTCGTTCTTCGGGCGAATTGGCAGGCCGATTTCCAGATTTTCCTCAACGGTTAATCGTGGGAAGATCTGACGACCCTGCGGTACATAACCCACACCCGCTCGTGGTCGGTCTTCCGCGCGGCGAGGGGCAAGGTCATTGCCTTCCATCAGGATTTGACCAGTATCGACTTTCAACAGCCCCATGATGCTTTGTAGTAAGGTGGTTTTTCCGACGCCATTGCGTCCCATCACCACGGTGCATTGTCCTTTTGGCGCTTCAATGGAAAGATCCCAGAGTGTCTGACTCTCTCCGTAACGCTGATTTAATCCATTTACTGTCAGCATTAAGCTCTCTCCTATTGGCCCAAGTACACTTCGCGAACACGCTGGTCGTCCTGAATCGATTTCATCGATCCCTCTGCCAGCACATGTCCTTGGTGAAGCACGGTCACTGTCGACGCAATGCTGCGAACAAAATCCATGTCGTGCTCAACCACCATGATCGAATGCTCTCCCGCCAGGGAAAGCAGCAATTCAGCAGTACGATCCATCTCCTGATGCGTCATGCCCGCTACGGGCTCATCCACCAGCAAAAGCTTGGGTTTCTGCATCAGCAACATGCCGATTTCAAGCCACTGTTTTTGGCCATGGGAAAGCTTACCCGCCAACATTCTGGACTGCGTGTCTAAGCCTATTAGCTCCAGTACTCTTTCTATGTCGCATTTCTGCTCACCAGATAAAACAGCCCGGAACAGGTGCCATGTCGATTTCTCACCCGCCATGGCGAGCTCAAGGTTTTCCCAAACTGACAACGCTTCAAATACGGTAGGTTTCTGGAATTTTCGGCCAATGCCCGCATTGGCAATTTCCGCTTCATCCATCTTGAGCAGGTTCAATTGCTGACCGAGCCAAACATCGCCCACATCCGGTCTCGTCTTCCCTGTGATGATGTCCATCATGGTGGTTTTACCCGCGCCATTTGGACCGATGATGCAACGAAGCTCGCCTTCTTTGATGTACAAATTCAAATCGTTAATCGCTTTGAAACCATCAAAAGATACCGACACGCCTTCGACGTAGAGCAACATGCCGTTTTTCACGTCGACTTTTGGGTTGTATTGAGGCTTCAGGAAGCTGAATACCTGATCACGTCGGGTGATTTCATTCAGCAGCTCCGCCGTAGGATTAATTTCAGGCAGTTGTTCTTTTTGGTGGTTCATGCCTTCAACCACCAAGGTTCTCGACATCATGCGTTTGCCTCCTTGCGAAACAGTCCACTTACGCCTTTTGGCAGATACAAGGTGGCGAGAACAAACAACGCACCCAATGCAAACAGCCACACTTCTGGAAATTCAACCGTGAACCAGCTTTTCGCGTAGTTCACCAGCACCGCACCAATGACAGCGCCATAAAGGGTCGCGCGGCCGCCCAGTGCTACCCAAACTACGATTTCAATCGAGTTCAGCGGTGCAAATTCTCCAGGGTTAATAATGCCCACCTGCGGGACATACAAGGCTCCCGCAACACCAGCGATGGCAGCAGAGAGGACAAACAACCAGAGCTTGCTATTCTCAACGCGATACCCAACAAATCGGGCGCGGGATTCCGCATCGCGAATCGCGATCGTCAATGCACCTAATCGGCTGACAACCACCGCACGACACAACAAGTAAGCCAACAGCAACGCCATCACGGTCGCCGTAAATAACCCAATTCGGGTGGCATCGCTTTGAAGGCTGAAACCGAGAATGTCTTTGAAATCCGTCAGGCCATTGTTGCCGCCAAATCCCATTTCATTGCGGAAGAAAGCCAGCATCAAAGCGAACGTCATCGCCTGCGTCATGATGGAGAGGTAGACCCCGGACACGCGTGAGCGGAACGCCAGCCAGCCGAACACAAAGGCCAACAAACCCGGCACAGCGACCGCCATCAAACAGGCAAACCAGAATTGGTCGAAGCCGAACCAAAACCACGGCAGTTCCTGCCAGTTAAGGAACACCATAAAGTCCGGCAGTTCTGGGTTACCGTAAACACCGCGATCACCAATCTGGCGCATCAGGTACATGCCCATGGCATATCCGCCGAGTGCGAAGAACGCGCCGTGACCCAGACTCAAAATACCAAGATAGCCCCACACCAAATCCACTGACAGCGCGAGAATGGCGAAGCAGAGATATTTGCCAAGCAGAGAAACGGTATAGGTTTCGAGATGAAAAACGCTACCCGCCGGTACCACCAGATTCAGGATAGGCACCAGAAAACTGATGCTCAGCAGCACCACAATCATCATGACCGTTGAGCGGTCGAAAAGGGATTTAGTGACCATTTAGTTGTCCTCCGCCATGCGTCCACGTTGCGGGAACAAACCTTTAGGACGTTTCTGAATAAAGAGGATGATGAACACCAGAACTAGGATCTTCGCCAATACAGCGCCCGCCCAAGGTTCCAAGACTTTGTTGAACACGCCCAGGCTCAAGCCTGCAGCCAGCGTTCCCCATAGGTTTCCAACACCACCGAAGACCACCACCATGAAAGAGTCAATGATGTAAGCCTGACCCATGTTCGGCCCCACATTGGTGAGCTGGGAAAGCGCCACGCCAGCAACACCGGCGATGCCAGAGCCCAAACCAAAGGTCGCCATGTCGACCCATTCAGATCGCACACCCATCGCGCGGGCCATTGCACGGTTTTGAGACACGGCGCGAACCTGCAAGCCCAGCGGCGTGCGTTTCAAAATAAACAGGAGTGCAAAGAAAACCATCAGGCAGAACACCATGATGTACATGCGACTGGCTGTCAGCTCTAGCATCGGCGTCACTTCAATCATGCCGCTCATAAAATCAGGCGTACTGACGGAACGGTTAAGCGGTGAGAAGATGCTACGGACTGCTTGTTGCAGAATGAGGCTGATACCAAAGGTCGCCAGCAGAGTTTCCAATGGTCGACCGTAAAGATGTCGAATCACCGAGCGTTCTATCGCCATGCCCACCAAACCGGAAACCACAAAGGCGCAAGGAATAGAAAGCAGCAACGCCATGCCGGTTTGCGCCGGGAAAAGTTGTTGCAGCACATAAGTAGTATACGCGCCGATCATGATCAGCTCACCATGTGCCATGTTAATCACGCCCATTACACCAAATGTGATGGCAAGGCCGATTCCCGCGAGCACTAGTACCGACCCAAGACTTAAACCGAAGTACAAGGTCTGGGCGGCATTCACTACACGCTGGCTCTGTTCATACTCAGCAATCGCTTTATCAAGCGCTGTGATGGTTTCAACATCATCACTCTGCACTTTCGCTCTTGCTGCCTGCAGCGCATCAAAGGCTTCGGGCAAACCAACGCTAGACAGGAAAGTTATGGCTTCCATGGTCTGCTTTGCTTCCATGGTCTGCGTTGCTTCGCTGCCTTCTGTCACTGAGTAAACTGAAATCGCCGTCGACAAGTACTTTTTAGTGACAGTGTCACTCTCATCATCACGTATCGAAACGATGGCAGGCAGTAAGGAGGCATCAAGCTCCCCAATCATACGTCTAGCAGCAGTTTGTCGGGTTTCTGCATCAGCGCTGGACAGTGCAGCTGTCGCCATGACTGTCTTTATCTGACTGCGGATACTGTTATTGATGGTCACCGCACGGTACTGGCGTTTCTTTTCTACCGTCACAGTATCGCCAGAAAGGATATTGGTCAGCTCGCTGCCTTTCGCCAATGGCGGCTCGGCAAGATACCAAACAGATCTGGCTTTCTTGTCGTAAACCACCTGCTTATTCAGCAAGCCTTCAAGAAGTTGAATGTTTGAAACTGTTACTTGTTCTGATGACTCAGCTGTAGCGATAAAAGCAATCGCGGCTTCTTTGTCACCAAACGATTTACCCGCAAGTGCGCTTGCGGCTTGCGACATCTCCGAAATGTCGGCATTCGCCTGTGCTGTTATCAGCACGCCACTCATAACAACGAGTAAACGGCACAACCACAGCAGGCGATTCATTGTTGCTGTCAAACGTTGCATGAATCGATCCTTCGAAAAAGTCCTGCCAATGCGGTTCATATGTGCAAGGAGACGGCACCGCAAAGGCAGGTAAACTGGAAGCAACCTTCCGGGCAGGACTCTCTATGGACTCCCTACCCTAGTAGATAGAATCAGAACTTATTCAGCGACACCTGAGCACTGGCCCGTGGTGACATTGAAGCTGCCGCAAGACATTGGCTTCAGCCAGCTTGCAAACAGGTCTTTGGAGCCAGTCAGGTAATCAGACCACGCATCACCCGCAACAACATCTGGGGTTTCCCACACGGTCACGAACTGACCGTCGTCCTGAATTTCACCAATCAACACAGGCTTAGTGATGTGGTGGTTAGGCATCATGGTCGCAAAACCGCCAGTCAGGTTTGGAACAGTCACACCAATGATCGATTCCTGAACGGCTTCAGAATCTGTGGTGCCTGCTTTCTCAACCGCTTTCGCCCACATGTTGAAACCCAGGTAAGTGGCTTCCATTGGATCGTTAGTCACACGCTTGTCGTCTTTGATGTAGGCATGCCACTTCTCAACGAACTCGTCGTTGGTGTCAGTTTCCACGCTCATGAAGTAGTTCCATGCCGCGAGGTGGCCCACCAGCGCAGAAGTGTCCATACCAGACAGTTCTTCTTCACCGACTGAGAACGCGACGACAGGAATGTCTTCCGCTTCTACGCCCTGAGCAGCAAGCTCTTTGTAGAAAGGCACGTTGGCGTCACCGTTGATGGTAGAAACCACTGCGGTTTTCTTACCGGCAGCACCGAATTTCTTGATGTCAGCAACGATTGACTGCCAATCAGAGTGACCAAATGGGGTGTAATTGATCATGATGTCTTCTTTGGCGACACCACTGTCAATTAAATAGGCTTCGAGGATTTTGTTAGTCGTACGTGGATAGACATAGTCAGTACCTGCCAATACCCAGCGCTCAACGCCAAGGTCTTTTTTCAGGTAATCAACAGCAGGAATTGCCTGCTGGTTAGGCGCAGCGCCAGTGTAGAACACGTTTTTCGAGGACTCTTCACCCTCGTACTGAACAGGATAGAACAGCAGGCTGTTAAGTTCTTCGAATACAGGTAAGACAGATTTACGTGAAACGGATGTCCAGCAGCCGAACACAACATCTACTTCTTCTTTCTCAATCAGTTCGCGTGCTTTTTCTGCAAACAGCGGCCAGTTTGAAGCTGGGTCAACCACAACGGCTTCCAGCTTCTTGCCGAGCAAGCCGCCTTTCTTGTTTTGCTCGTCCACCATCATCAACACGGTGTCTTTCAACGTCGTTTCACTGATCGCCATCGTTCCAGATAGCGAGTGCAAGACACCCACTTTGATGGTGTCTTCTTCAGCGACAACCTGAAATGAGATGCCAGCACCAGCGATAACCGCAGCACTTACCCAATTTAATGCAAACTTCTTCCCATTCATTGCAAAAGCTCCTTTTGAGTATCTGGGATACCCTTGAGCAAGAGCCTTGCCATAAACGAGATGTTGCTCGCAAATAAATCACAACCCAATGAAATAAAACAGGTTTTATACAGAGCATCAAACGTTATAGACACGAACACAAAATTCAAGATGCTTAAGAATGGTGCATAGAAACCTGCCCAACGCACTATATTAGTCACTCCTTAGCTAGGAATGACACGACGCACTTATATGGAGCATCGTTCTGTATTTTTTAGTACAGGCAGGAGAGATCAATCCGGACGAACTATGCTTACGTACTAGCAAACATGTTCTTTGTGGAAGGGCGTGTATCATGAAAACGTTCACTTATCTTGGGTTGGCTCTGACTGGGCTGTGGTTCAGCACAAACACGCTCGCCTACCCGATGTACGGTCTGATTGAACCCCACCGAACACTTATCTATTTTTCAAAAGGTTTCGATGAAAACGTCGCCTCTTTTGAGCGTCAGTTGCTGGTTCATCGCTGCCAGATTGATGACAGAGACCTCCATACGCTCATTTTAGACATGAACGATCTGTCCGACTCCCGAGGCCTATTCTCTTCGCAGGAAATCATCAAACTGATGAACAAATATCGCGTGCGGAACAACGAGCATACCGCGGTATTGATCGGTAAGGATGGCACCGAAAAAGCCCGTTGGCGTCAGGGTTTTGATATCAACGAAATGGTGCAGGTTATTGATGAGATGCCAATGCGGAAGGCAGAAATCAGGGAACGAGGTTTGAGGTGTAGCATTTAGCTGTCGCTGTTTTCTCTATAAAGGGGCATTGCGCCCCTTTCTTACTTTTTAGCGAAGATCAGTCTTCGCACAACAAATCTGTCTTGGCTGCACAGATAAAATCATTTTTGTGCAAACCTTTAATTTTGTGGGTCCACCAAGTAACTGAACAGCTTCCCCACTCCAGAAGAATGGCCGGGTGATGTCCTTCAGCTTCTGCTAACTCCGCCACCTTGTCTGCAAATTCCCACGCCAATTTGAAGTTGCGGAACTTATAAACGCGTTGCAATTGGTTGATGCCATCGACCTCCAGCAGTTGCCACTCAGGAAGCGTGGACATCAAACTTGCCGCTTCATCACCGTCCACTCTTGGCGCATCTGCACGGCAGGCTTCACATTGCAGTTCTGACAATTGTTCCATTTCATTCTCCCTATTGTGCGATTTTCTGAGGGTAAAGTGGCGCATGCAGACCAAGGGCTTTTGCCCTGTTCACACACGCGAGCAAGTCGAGTTTCTCGAGTTCGTACAGCTCGTCGAGCGTACTTAAATAAAAGTAGATCGGTTGCAGAATGTCGATGCGATAAGGCGTTCTCATTACGTCGATCACATCCAATTTTTTCCGAATCGGTTCATCGCTATTAAAGGCATACTCGGTTTCCGCAGGTGAAGACAAAATCCCACCGCCGTATATTGATAGCCCCTCGTCGTTTTGAACCAGCCCAAACTCAACCGTAAACCAGTACAACCTTGCAAGATATACGCGATCTGCCTTAGATGCGTTCACTCCCAGCTTGCCATAATGTTGGGTAAATGAAGCAAACGCTGGATGCGTCAACATGGCGCAATGACCGAAAATTTCGTGGAAGAAGTCAGGCTCTTGTAGATAGTCAAAGTCCTGCTGAGTGCGAAGAAAGGTCGCGACAGGAAACCGTTTTGATGCAAGCAGCGCGAAGAAATGGTCGAAATCAATCAAAGCTGGCACAGGCTCCAGCTGCCAACCCGTTGTTTCTGCCAGAACACGGTTGATGGAAGATATCTGTGGCGCACAATTTGTGGGCAAATCCAACAATGCCAGCCCATCAAAATACTCACGACACGCCTTGCCCTTGATGCAGTCTAACTGTCTGGCGACAAGCTGCGTCCAGACCTCATGTTCGTCATCCGTCCAAGCGATCTGACCTTTAGAATCCAACGGCTTAGATTCGTATTGATGCTGTTTCATCGACACGCCTCCCTGTTTCGTCTCTACAAAAAACGATAGCGGTTCAACATGGAGAGGAAAACACCCGGGCGGGTTTTACAGAACACCAGTGCGTAACATTTTATTTACATCCCGCTTTTACGCGAGCGGTGAGTGGAAGATGATTTTTGTCTCCCTCGTCTTGCACGTCATTGCCATTAAGACAAAGATAACAATTGTAAGAGAAGGCAGACATTACGTGGCTTTCAGCGAGGTTCCCAAGCACAAAAAAGCGTCTCACCTCGGAGAAGATCACATTAATCTAGCATGCAAGCTAATGATTGATTTGCCGATAGTACGCTTTCGCGTAACATCGGTCAGATCTGATTGAGAGGTAAGGTAGTCGTGGTTAAGCACTTGAGGACACAATCTGAATTTGAGGAATGCCTGCGCACCGATACAAATGGTGACGTGATGGCTGTCTTCAATGGATTGGAACTTCGCAGTGTCTTTCAGCCTATCTTCCGGGCAAATGGCACGGTACTTGGGTTTGAAGCGCTAGTGCGGGCCAGAAAAACGGATGGAGAGCCAGCCTGCCCTGCACATCTTTTCAGGAAGCTCGATCACGACCATCCGGACTTTATAAACCAAATCAGTATCGACAAACTTGCCCGCGTTATCCATATCAGAAACTTCTCTTTATTCGCTGGTAATCACTCCATCTTTCTCAACATGCTGCCGTCTTCTGCCGTCGCTTCTATCGAGACTTTTTCCAAGCAGAATCTAATGGTCAAACGTTTAGCTGAGCTTGGCATTCCGCGTCATCACGTTGTACTTGAAGTGGTTGAGCACCTGCACGCCGACACCCTCTCGCTCTCCGTTGCCATTACACAATCTATTAATAACGGCTTCCAAATCGCGGTAGATGACTACGGCGTAGAGGGCTCAGAGGAAATGCGTGTACGTATGATTCGCCCAAGCCTAATTAAGATCGACCGTTCTTTAGTGCAACGTTATGTAGAAGGCGAAGTAGAAACCATGCTGCGTGCTGTTGCCCTCGCCAACGAAGTGAATGCTGAAATATTGGTGGAGGGCATCGAGAATCAGGAAGAATACGAAGCCATGCGCGCCCTGCACATCAATTACTTCCAGGGTTTCTATTTGGGCATGCCACAGCGCTTGGAAGATTTCTTTGCTGCCAACCCTGGCAAGCGCGGGCCGACCCAGAAGGTCGAATAAGAAAATCGGCTAACCTCTCACCACTCTCCCCCTGTTCTTCCAGTTATTTTTTATCAAGCCTCCGTTAAGTGCTAAAATCGCCGACAACTTTTCGCCTCAGCGCATGTTGAAAGGCGTTTATACAGAATTACAAAGGCAATCATTCGCATGATTAACAATTCCATCCAGTGGTTCCCGGGCCACATGCACAAAGCGCGTAAAGAAATCGAAGAAGTGGTACCAAAAATCGATGTGATCATCGAGGTACTGGACGCGCGCATTCCGTTTAGCAGCGAAAACCCAATGATTCGCCGCATCCGCAAAGATAAGCCAGTGATTAAAGTGCTGAACAAGCGCGATCTGGCTGACCCGGAGATGACTGCCCTGTGGCTTGAACACCTTGAAAAAGAACAAGGTGTAAAAGCGATGGCTATCACCACTGAGCAAATCAGTGAAGTGAATAAAATCATGGATCTTTGCCACAAGCTCGCCCCTCACCGTGAAGAAATGGGCAAGAACATTCGCACCATGATCATGGGTATTCCGAACGTCGGTAAATCCACTATCATCAACACACTGGCTGGCCGTGTTGTCGCGAAAACCGGTAACCAACCGGCTGTCACCCGCCAACAGCAGCGCATTAACCTGCAAAATGGTGTGGTACTTTCTGACACCCCAGGGATCCTGTGGCCAAAAGTAGAAAATCCACACAGTGGCTTCCGCCTTGCAGCAACTGGCGCGGTAAAAGACACGGCGATGGAATATGACGAAGTAGCGTTCTACACCGTGGAATATCTCGCAAGCGCATACCCAGAACTGCTGAAAAAGCGCTACAACATCGAAGAGCTACCAGAAACTGAGGTGGAACTGATGGAAGCGATTGGCGAGAAGCGCGGCTGTTTGCGTGCTGGCGGCCGTATCGACCTGCACAAAGCCTCAGAGATTCTGATCAACGACCTTCGCAACGGAGCACTGGGTCTCATCACGCTGGAACACCCAGACATGATCAGCCAGGAACTGGTTGAAGTAGAAGAAGCCGCAGCACAGAAAGCAGAAGAAAAAGCGAAACACAAAGAAGAGCGTCGTAAGCGATATTTGAAGAATAAGCGCTAAGGCGAGATTCGAGATAAGAGTCTCGAGAGTTGAGATTGAAGAGCCCTGCGAATGCGGGGCTTTTTGTTTTGGCTAGCTTTTGGTTCTTCCCCTATTGTTTTAGGGGAAGTTAGATGAAGACTTTGCTATTGGCTCTGGAGCATTTTGGGACAATTTCGAGTTGAGAATTGTGTTCGTAACTGTCGAGTTCGGATTACTTCAGATAGGGAAACCGAAATAAGTGACTTTGTGGTTCAGGGACGCAGCCAAAAGATGGTTATTGCCTATTAACCAGAGAAGGGCTCATATGTGTTAGCTTTTTGATTAATGGATCTGCATTTGTAATTCGTGAAAATCCAATACCAAAATTGCCAGAGCTACAAGTCCTACAGTGATAACTAGTAAGAGTCAGTGGTAAAGCTTTTAAGGGTGCATTGGATTGTCACTATCGTAATTAAACAAAGCAGACAAAGCCATATCTGTAGCGCTCGTTAAACATCCTGCAGATAGGAGTAGTAGCTCCGTGTCTACAATAGTCATACCCTGAAATTTGAACTCATCTGCTGTTAGAAGATAGATAGAGAAGATGATTAGAAGACCAGAATATCCATATTTAGCTTTTCTCGAAAATTTAACCAATTAGAACTGATCCTCCAGAACAGCTCACGCCCGCATTTGCGGCTGATTTGGAACAAAGCGGAAAAGCAGTCCGCCAACATGCGTTTGTTAAGCGCACTCTATACTTGAGTATCACTATTCATCTTTTGTTTGCCTACTTACTCCGCCACTAAAAGATCGTCCTAAAACGTAACCGGAAATCCCGCCCAAAAGCGTACCTAATACTTCATTATCAATCCTGTTAGCTAGCCCGAGTATTAATATACTTGAAACTAGTATGTAAACTGTTAACAGCTCTAGAACTATTCTTGTCGCAAAAATCTCTTTTTGCATTTCTCCACCGTACAACCTAGGCCCTAGAAATATAATTACAAGTAGTATGCCAAGTGCAGGAATTGTCCATTTGACTATAGTTTCAGTTAAATCCTCGCTATTTCCAATGAGCTCAATAACTTTTGAAAGATTTTCTTCTTTTTCAATAAGCTGACTTCTTGTTAATTGTATCTTACTCTGGAGTTCCTTTTTGACTGGGTCCAATATTTTTGATACCTGGGATGGGACGTCGATAGCTACGATGCTATTGATAATATTCCCAACCGCGCGAATACAAGATGAAACAGCATTTTTTATATCACTTTCCGAAGCATCGCTATTAATTTGAGAATTCCCATCACATTCTTTTGGAGTATCAGGTGGTGTTGTTTCCTGATTAAAAGCCCGCTGGATTGCTAGCGCAGCCCTTCCAGCTACCAAGCTTCGATAACTTTGAACATCAAAGTCATTACTTTCTTCAAATAGGGATAGAGAGCTTTGACCCATAGCCTCTAAAATATCAAGCTCTGCTCTTCTCTTTAATTCACTGCGCGATTCTTCAATATTTGATGTGTCAATATTTTGGATTAAATCTAAATCTTTATCTACAGAACCGAACTTACCCTCATATTTTGATACTGCATCGATCTCTAGAAACTCTATTTGAGAAAGATCATCTTGATACGTTTTCAATTTTGCTTTCAGCTCTGATATATCTGTCTCTAACGAGGATCTTTCTTTCTTCAAACTTTCTGGACTAGAAGATTTCGATAATTCTTTATTTTCCGATTGAGAAAAACATATGCTAGGAAAAACCACTATCAACGATAGCAGGAACACTCTCATAAAAATCTGATTTATTTTCATATTTTTATCCTCTTCACTTCCTAATATAGCGATTAACAATTTATTAGATCCCAAAGTAGGGTGTTTAAACACCCAACTTTTTCCAATAATAACAACCCACTGTATTTCAAAAGTGACTTTCCCTCTGTTTAAAAATACGTTTCTCCCTGTGCCAAGAATGACATTGTGAAATCACCCTAATGTGAGGGTGTATCGGTAGTATGCGACACAATTTCACGTGTAGCGTGTATCAACAGTGAACAAGTAAGGTTTGGATGATAAAAAGTACGGTAAACGGGGGCTCCAACACACCGCTTTAAAAGTGATGCTTGCTCACTTTGGGGAAAAACCAACCAAATATACCCCAACCTTCCCCTTAGAAAGGCTGAAGAAACAATAGTCTACCCGAACTCCCCCAACACCCATGCACATACATCATTCGCGGTTAGCCTTTCCAATTTAACCACTGACAGATGATGCGTACTAGCATGAGTCAGCAGTGCAGGCAGGTCAGAAACAATGGTTTCGTTGCATGACATATAAAGGCGTTTTTTGGTTTCTACCGCGACTTCAATCAACTTGATTAGGTCTGGCATTTTAAGCAGGTGGGCATCATCGACGGTGATAAATGGACAATCCCGATCAATGATTTGTTGCCATTCAGCGTCGCTGATGGTGGTATCGCCGCCGCAATAGGCGAGCTTGGCTTTGGAAACATCAATGGTGAATGGCGTATCGCCATATTGCTCTACCAGAAACTTGGTTTTGTCTGATCGGTTGGGGCCGACGACGAGGCTGATATCGTGGAGTTTGAGCTGGTTTTGAACCTTGTGCCAGAGCATGTTTTCCCTATATGCAACTGAATTAACTTAAAGAAAATTTATCCTAGTTGCGCTTGCCTAAGAAGTCTAATGATATGAATCTTTTATGTATGCAAAACGGGACATCAACAAGCTTGTTGTGGGATTGTGTCTGTTCTTACCTTGCGTCTCATTCCTACCCCACCTCGATCTTCTCACCTGTTCTATTCTCACTGGGATTTCTCACTTCTACCAACAGGAAGATCTATGAACGAGCTCGTGTCTCTGGCGCAGCCAGGTGTATTGTCTAATCCTACTACCCATGCTGAATTTCTGACTTTCACGCTGAAAGATCAGTGGCTTAATATTGACCAGATCAACGAGGGGCTTTCCCAGTTACCGGGCATTGAAAAATCCATTCGACAGAAAGATACCTCTGCCGGTTTGTCTGTCACCATGGGGTTTTCTGCCAACAGTTGGCCGATTCTGTTTCCTGATGTGCCAACCCCTTCTGAGCTCCATGACTTTCCAGCGCTGTCGGATGGCCCCCGCATTTTCCCTTCCACATCAGGTGATATCTTTTTGATGGTGAAATCAGAACGCAAAGACCTCAACTTTCAGGTCGCCAAATACGCCACGCGTGCTCTAGCGGATGTTGCGGATCTCGTTGAAGATATTCAGGGTTTTAAGTATCTGGATAACCGAGACATGATTGATTTTGTCGACGGCACGGAAAACCCTCTAGATGAAGAACGCGCGGAAGCAGTTTTGGTACAGGAAGGCAGTGATAACGAGATGGGCGGCAGTTATCTCACGGTTCAGCGTTATGTCGACCGTCATCAGGACTGGGATGCTCTACCAACTGAACAGCAAGAAAAAGTCGTTGGCCGCACTAAGATGGATGACATTGAACTGAGTGATGATGAAAAGCCCGCATGGGCGCACAATGAGAAAAGTAAGGTGGAAGTGGACGGCGAGGAAATCAAAATGTACCGCCAAAACCGTCCCTACGGAAATGCTATTGAGCACGGCACCATGTTTGTCGGATTTGCAGCTTCGGCGTCTGTTGTAGAAACGTCATTGAAGCAGATGATCACTGCAGACGAAAACGGAGACTACGACAAGCTGCTGGATTTTGTTGAGGCGAAGACAGGGACGAACTACTTTGTGCCTTCGCAGCGTTTTCTTGATTCGCGATTTGATGATTAGTCACTTTCCACTGTGATATTGGTGGTGACTGAGTTAGCTATGAAGCAGTGCTTGTGTGCCAGTTTGTGCATTTTAGCTAGCAGCTCAGGTGTAGGCTGATTCCCCCCGCTGAAAACAATCTTGGGTTTCAGCACCACGTCAGTGACTGCCGTTCTTCCGTTTTCCAGCTTTCCTAGCGTGCCGATGGCCTCATCGGCATAGCTTTCAACGCTAAAACGCTGTTTCTCTGCCACAGTCAGAAAGGTCATCATGTGGCAACTGGCAATGGCGGCGATAAAGGCTTCTTCAGGGTCGATAGCTTCTTCTTTTGCCTTTTCCGGCATAACAAAAGGAGAAGGTGATGCATCGACTTTTATTCCTCCATCAAATGTCCATTCATGAATAAAACGAGTTGTATTTTCATGCTCGCATTCTGCATCCCTATGCCACCAATTGATTAAAACTGTGTGTTTTGACCCCATTTATTCTCATCCTTAATACATTTTACCGATATTTGTCCGGTATCCGCTAAATTTCTTGACACCCGAATCTAGAATTCACTCATGGACGAAACATTTTGAAACATTTAGCCACCTTTATATGTAACTAGTTAACTAACCTCCCTTTTGTTTGTTGTAAGTGGGTCCACAAGGAGTAAAGAGAATGTCTCTTCAAAGAAAGTTCTTCGCTGCCATAGCTAGTCTGGGGATTATCGCCAGCGCGATTGCTTTTGTGCTAACCAATATCAACGAAACTAATCACATTAAAGAAAGTGTCTATATCCAGAAAGAAAACCTTAGCCATGACTTGCTTGGTTTAATGGACACAACACACAGTCTGATTATGGAGCGCGTGGCATCAAGCATGGCATTGCTCAAAAAAGAGGGTCAGGAGCTGGGTAATCCGAACCTAAGAGAACGCGTTATGGTCAGCGAAAGAGACTCTTTGAACCTTTACCTAGGTGACAATCCACAAGCCAACAACTACGAGCTTGTCGACAGGATAACCAGCACCATGGGGGGAACTGCAACCGTTTTTGCTAAAGATGGTTCAGAATTTGTGCGTATTGCCACCAATGTAAAAAAGAACGGTAAACGCGCTACTGGCACCATTTTGCACCCAGGAGGCGCCGTTGATCAGAAAATTCAGGCAGGTGAAGCTTATTACGGCAAAATTGATATCCTTGGTGACCCTTACCTGACCGCTTATGAACCCATTTTTGATAAGCAAAATTCTGTTATCGGTATTTGGTATGTGGGTTATTCAGCAGATCTTAAACAATTGGCCTCTGCCATTGGTAAGTCGACCGTTCTAAATAATGGTTTTGTTGCGTTATTGGACAACCAGAAACGCGTCAGAATGCATTCAGACTCTGTTGATACGGCGGTGGTTGAGTCGGCGTTAAACATCAATCCAGATGCTTGGTCAGTGGCACGATTCCCTTATGACAAATGGGACTATGAAATTGTCATCGCTTACCCTAACAAAGATGTGTCTGCATTGATCTTCCAGTCGGCACTTAAAGCGTTCGCGGTGGTCGTCTGTTTTGTGATTGCTTTTATGCTGATTAACTTTTTCGTGATGAAACAGGTTGTGGCCAAACCCCTAAATGCTTTTATCGCTGCTATTAAAGATATAGCGGAAGGTAAAGGTGACTTAACTAAGCGGTTTAATTCTGATGCTTCAGATGAGTTCGGCATCATGGCCAGACACTTTGATAAAGTGCTAGAGCGAATACAGGCCACAATCAAAGAAGTCATGGAATCATCCAGCAAACTCTCTGCGGAATCCGAGGTTTTGGCTGGAATCGCCGATCATTCTTCAGCGGCGATGGGTAAACAAAGTCAGGAAGTAGAACGCGCCCAGTATGCCATTCAACAATTAAACGAATCTGCACAGTCAGTAACAGAAAGTGCAAGCGCTTCCTCCGATGCCATTACTAAAGTAGATCAGGAGGTCGTGCGCGGTAACTCCGTGGTTCAGAATGTCATCGTCAGCTTGGAAAGTCAGGATGAATCCATGGCCAAGTCAGCCAATGTCGTCAATGAGTTAGCCAGTGCCACTGGAGACATCAGCGGTATTCTCGACGTGATTCTTCAAATTGCTGAGCAGACAAACTTGCTGGCGCTGAATGCCGCTATTGAAGCAGCTCGAGCCGGTGAACAAGGCCGAGGATTCGCCGTAGTCGCCGATGAAGTGAGGTCACTTGCCAGCAGAACTCAGGATTCAACCGGAGAGATCCGGGTGATGATCGAACGGCTCCAAAGCGGTACCAATGAGATGCTTGCATTGATGGAAAAGAACCGCGAGATTTCTGTCTCGAATGTTGAGGAAGCCAAATCTGCCGGTGAAGTACTGGAACACATCGTAACGGCAGTCAAAATGCTCACCCAAGCCAACGTTTCCATCAACAATGTTGCTGACGAACAGCATGTGGTCGCCGGTGAAATTCACCACAACATTGGCCAAATTGGTTTAATTAGTAAGGAAAATGCGCAGTATATTGATGAAACCCAAAAAGCCAGTGAATACCTACGAATCCTCTCCACTCAAATGAACGAACAACTGTCTAGCTATCGCGTTTAGCAAGCAATATATGATGAGAGCCAGACGAAAAACGCCCCGCTGTTTGCAGGGCGTTTTTCATTTGGAAAATGCTAGCTTACTGAAACTCTTCGCCAGCCGCGGCAACAAAAGCCATCTCAACCAGATAATCTGGGTCTGCCAGCTCTGCTTTCACACATGCGCGGCTTGGTGCAGTGCCTTCTTCAAACCAGTTATCCCACACTTCATTCAGCGCTTCCAGATTGGCGAAATCAGTGATGTAGATGGTAACAGACAGGATGCGGGTTTTGTCTGCGCCGACGGTTGCCAGCATTTCTTCTGCCTGTGCGAAGATTTGTTGTGTCTGGCCTTTGATGTCTGCACTCAGGTCGCTTTCCGGCACTTCTACAAAGTTTGCAATGCCATTGAATACGGTCACATCTGACCAACGTTTTGTAGGGTTAATTCGATGTATTTTCATTGGGTTACTACCAGATTATGTTTGACGACACATACTAACATTTGATGACGTTACGCGTCATCTAGGTTAGGTTGAATTATCAGCAATCAAAAAGTTGTTTGGGTATAAATAATTTAATAAAACCTTGTTTTAATTATGCATC
Organism: Grimontia indica; assembly: GCF_000333895.2. GTDB lineage: Bacteria > Pseudomonadota > Gammaproteobacteria > Enterobacterales > Vibrionaceae > Enterovibrio > Enterovibrio indicus. Next base: position 272,496 of record NZ_ANFM02000006.1, read on the forward strand.
ACTTGAAACAAATAAGGCGCAATCGGAAATTCAGAAAATTCACATCGAAATAAAGCGATGTACAAAGTGTCTATAGTCGATAAGGATATCAACACACAATCAATAAGAAGGAAATAAATAATGAAATGTATTTCGTCGGCAACGCTGTTGGCTTTAACCTTGTCTTCTTCTCTCGCCTTTGCTTCTGATAATTACTCTGTTGATAGTGAAGCCTCTTCCATTAGTTTTGCCACCATCAAGAAATCCTACATCGTTGAACCTGCCACTATCAGCGGCATTGAAGGTAGTGTCGACGCCTCGGGTAAGTTCACCGTTACCGCTCCGCTCTCATCAATATCCACCGGCATTCCTATTCGTAATCAGCGTCTTAACGATCTTTTCTTTGATTCTAAGAAGTTTCCGATGCTGAAGGTAGAGGGTCAGGTTTCTATGCAGGACCTAGACAAATCAGGTGCACTGCTTCAGCAATCGATTCCCGCAACAGTGACTTTATTTGGTAATACCAAAGAGGTTACGTTGGATATGAATGTGATTAAAGATGATGACAATATATTCGCTTTCACTTATAAACCTGTCGTTATTAGCGCTGCGACTTTTGGTATTCCAGAAGCCAATTTAAAAGCGGTTTCTGAAACAGTTGGGAACATTGATATTTCCAGCACTGTGCCAGTCAATGTTAGTTTGGTGTTTAAAGAAAAATAAAAATTCTCTGTTTATTGAATACATAAAATTAAAGCCAGCAGATGCTGGCTTTATTATTTAGTCCGACCGAGTTATTTCGTGACAGCGATAAGTGCATCAGCCAGATAGTCAATGCGTGATTCCGTCAAACCTGCCACGTTGATACGGCTGTCACCGACAGCATAGATACCGAAATCTGAACGCAGTTGTGCAACTTGGTCTTGGCTCAAGCCCAACATGGAGAACATGCCTTTGTGCTCCTTGATGAAATCAAAACGGTCATCACCTGTGCGTTTCGCTAACGCAGCACTCAGACCATCACGCAGTGTAATGATTCTTCCGCGCATCGTATCCAGCTCGTCTTTCCATTGCTTTGTGAGTTCATCGCTGGTGAGAATGGTTTCTACAATCGCAGCACCGTGATCTGGCGGCATGGTGTACGTTGCGCGCGCCAGTTGGAGAATACGCCCTTTTGCATTACCCGCTTCTTGTGCGTTTTTACCGATAACAATCGCTGCACCTGTGCGTTCACGGTATAAACCAAAGTTTTTCGAGCAAGACGTCGCGATCAGCATTTCTTCTACTGAATCTGCCAACAGGCGCAGGCCGTTTGCGTCTTCTTCTAAGCCATCACCAAAACCTTGGTAAGCAATATCAACAAACGGCGTAAAGCCATTCTTCTGTGCCAGATCATTAATCGCCTGCCAGTGCTCAGGGCGAATGTCTGCCCCCGTCGGGTTATGACAACAGCCGTGCAGAAGCACCACATCATCAGGCCCCGCTTTTGACAGTGCATCGATCATGGCATCGGCATCAACCTGTTTGGTCTCGGCGTTGAAGTAAGGATAAAACTTCACGGTCAGGCCAGCTGCTTCCATCACGGGTTTGTGGTTCACATAGCTCGGGTTGCTGATCCATACCGTGGTGATAGGTTTTGCCAGATACATTAAATCTGCCAGCATACGCAGCGCACCGCTTGCACCCGGTGTTTGCACTGCTGCGCTGCGTGAATAGCCGTCTGTGCCTTTGAGAAGAAGATCTGTCATCGCCTGGTTGTAGGCTTCACTGCCTGCCAGACCGACATAGCTTTTGGTGGTTTGAGATTCGGCCAGTTGTTGCTGTGCTGCTTTCACCGCCTTCATGATGGGGGTGTTGCCCTGGCTGTCTTTGTAAACGCCAATACCAAGGTCCATTTTTTCGGCGCGGTTGTCTTCGCGGAAAGCGACGGAGAGAGACAAAATTGGGTCTTGTAGCGCCGGAGATAGCAGATCTAACATTCGATAACTTCCTTATTTAACGGCCGTGCTGTTTGCTAATGAAGCTACATTACTAAAAGCTCAGCGCCGCGCAACTAAAAAAGCGCAACCCAATATCAATGGATTGCACTTTTGACTGTAAATTCGTCAAGTGTGATTTACTACTTGAGAATTTCCGGCTTTGGCTGCACATATTTTCGACTGACATCAACGACCGCGACATCTTTTAAATATGTCCTTCCCAACAGCACAGGGAAATTCAGATGATGTCTGTCACGCAGGGTAAATTCTGTGGTTTCAGTGACATCACCGATGGTGATAGGCATTTCGACCACGTAACGGCGATCATACCCTTCGGCGCTCGACTGGATAATGCGTACGGTTCTGATGACAGGCAATTCCATCAAGTCGGTTTGCTTGTCGTCATGCGCCAACCGGAAACGTACCCACTCTTCTCCATCTCGCTCAAATTCTTCGATGTCGATAGCACTGATAGAGGAAGTTGTTGCCCCTGTATCCACACGGGCTTTAGCGACAACGTTGATCTCGTCAACTCTGACCCATTCTTTCTCACCCATCACCAGTTTTCCGTCTGGCAGGTGTTCATAACTGTCTGGTGAGTTGTCTGGTGAACTGGCCGCAAAAGCGACTGAGATAGAACCCATAACGAGGAAGATTAAGAAGGCAGCAATACGATGTTTCATTGCGATGTCCTTGTAGTTAAAGCAAATTCATAGAGATGGACAGTGCGGATTGTTGAAAGTTTCTTTGTTTATGGTGACGAAGCCAGAATACATGATGTTTCTGAACTTTGCCTGACCAAACTAGATGTTGAGTATAACAACGCCGCATTGAAGCGGCGTTGGAAATGAGATTAGCAGTTTGCAACCGTACCTTTGTTAACGTGGTGTCAAACGGTGCACAATCTGATTCGAACTGCCTCGCCAAGGTAGAGAAGGATCGGCTAATACTTTCTCGAATTTACCGTCCACCAGCACATCCACATAGTTCACCACTTCACGCTGTGCGTCGGAGAGGTTCGCCAGTGTATACCCCGTCCACATCCAAATGTCTTTGCCTTCGCATTCGTTTCTAACGCGTTGAACCAGCCTAAGAACGCTCTGCAGATTAGCGGGAAGCAGTGGGTCACCACCGCTGATCGACAATCCACGACGCTTGATGCGCGTGTCATTCAAATCCGCAATGATGCGATCTTCCATCGCCTGATCGAAAAGCTCGCCAGACGATGGTGACCAGGTGCTTTGGTTATAGCAGCCTCGGCATTGGTGCTCGCACCCTGACACAAACAAGGTGCAACGTGTGCCTTCGCCGTTAACCACATCAACCGGATAATACTGGTGGAAGTTCATTCTCGTTCGCTTACATGTGCTTAACGCGACGTTTAACTTCTTCCTGCTTGCCGTCGTTGAATGGGCGCGCATCCGGGCTGCCCAGGTAGCCACAAACGCGGCGGGTCACTGACACTTTCGTTGAGTCATGGTTGCCACAGCTTGGGCAAACAAAGCCTTTGCTTGAACAATCAAACTCACCAGTGAAGCCACATTCGTAACACTCATCAATGGGTGTGTTCGTGCCGTAGTATGGAACGCGCTCGTAACTGTAGTCCCAAACGTTTTCCAGCGCTTCAACGTTGTGCTGAATGTTTGGATATTCGCCATAGCAAATGAAACCGCCGTTCGCGATAGCTGGGTACGCCATCTCGAAATCAATTTTGTCGTACGGGTTCACTTTCTTTTCAACATCCAAGTGGAAGCTGTTGGTGTAATAACCTTTGTCGGTAACGCCATTCACCAGCCCAAACTCTTTAGTGTCGATCTTACAGAAGCGGCTACACAGGTTTTCACTTGGTGTGCTGTACAAGCTAAAGCCATAACCGGTTTCTTCCTTCCAGCTGTCTGTCGCCGCTTTCAGGTATTTTACAATGTTCAGCGCTTTTTCGCGCAGTGCTTCTGAATCGTAAACGTGCTCTTCCACGCCATACAACGCATTCATGGTTTCGTGAATGCCGATATAACCAAGGGAGATCGAGGCTCGGCCATTCTTGAAGATTTCGCTAACGTCGTCATCAGGGTTCAGGCGAACACCACACGCGCCTTCCATGTATAGGATTGGGGCGACACGGGCTTTCACGCCTTGAAGACGGGCAATACGGGTGTCCAAGCCTTCACGGGCAACGGCTAAGACTTCATCCAACAGTTTGTAGAAGGTTTCTTCACAACCATTTGCACGAATCGCAATACGCGGAAGGTTGATAGACACCACACCGATGTTGTTGCGGCCTTCGTGGATCAGTTCGCCATTTTCTTCGTATGCAGACAGGAAGCTTCGGCAACCCATTGGGGTTTTAAATGAGCCTGTCACTTCTACTACTTTGTCGAAGTTCAGGATGTCCGGATACATGCGTTTTGACGCACATTCCAATGCCAGTTTTTTAATGTCGTAGTTTGGTTCGCCGTCTTTTAGGTTCAAGCTAGATTTCAGGCTAAACACGAGTTTCGGGAAAACAGCGGTTTTACGGTTCTTGCCCAGACCAGCAATACGGTTACGCAAAATAGATTGCTGAATAAGACGCGCTGCCCAAGATTCACCCAAACCAAAACCGAAGGTCACAAACGGCGTTTGACCATTCGCGGTATGCAGAGTGTTCACTTCATATTCCAGCGATTGGAAAGCGTCGTAACATTCTTTCTCGGTACGCGCACGGGCATAACCTTCTGCGTCTGGGATATCCCACTCGCGCGCCACCATCAGGTGTTTTTCGTAGCTGATTTCAACGTACGGCGCCAAGGTTTCATCAATACGGTTAATCGTGGTACCGCCATATATGTGGCTGGCAACCTGCGCGATGATTTGTGCCGTTACTGCTGTCGCGGTCTGGATGGATTTCGGCGTGTCAATTTCCGCATTACCCATCTTGAAGCCATGCGTAAGCATGTTCTCAAGGTCAACGAGCATACAGTTGAACATCGGGAAGAATGGTGCGTAATCCAGATCGTGGTAATGAATGTCGCCTTGTTCGTGCGCGCGAACCACCGCTTTCGGCAGCATGTACTGCTTCGCGTAGTGTTTCGCCACGATGCCCGCCAACAAGTCGCGTTGAGTTGGGATCACCTTGCTGTCTTTGTTGGCGTTCTCGTTGAGGATATCGGAGTTGGTTTGCTCAACCAGACCACGAATTTCATGGTTCAGACGGCTTTTCTTCTCACGAATGCTGTCACGATCATGTCGATACTCAATGTATGCACGCGCAACCGCCTTGAATGGCCCGGCCATCAGGTGGTTTTCTACGGCATCCTGAATTTGATTGATATCCACTTCATCACTGCGCATAAACTGCGCGAGCACGCCATCTGCTACTGCTGCTGCATAGGCTTGATCCATGTCTTCTACTGCAAACGCCGCGCTCAGTACCGCATCCTGAATACGTTGGCGCTCGAAAGGTACGCGGCCTCCATCGCGTTTGATGACAACAGGTTTCACAAATAGCTCCTCAACAAATCGGCCCTCTTTTACTGCAAGGGAAAGAAAATCAGGTTGACCACTTTGGCTAGTAAGTAGTCGTCACGTCTGGGAAAGTAGTCAGCCATATCCATGAAAAAGCGCGCCATTTCGCGTTACTTAACCGATATCGAACAAGGATCCAGCAAGATCCAATCGACCTACACGCAAATGTGAATGGCGTCAAGAAATACCAAATATGGGTGAATTCATAGCTAGGACTACAATATGTGGTGTATTAGACCGTCGAGCTGAACGGGATACTTTGATTTAGATCATGGCCTAGGGGGATGCGATTTCTATCTAGTCGATTAGTGTGGACAAACTTCAAGAAATGAAAAAAGCCTGTCAAATTTTGCTACAGACTCCCCAAATTCTTTATGTTGTAAAAACTGTGCGATACCGTATGCACTACTATGAGCTTGAAAGCCTTGTATTTTCTGACTCTCAGCTCACCTATTTTAAGAACAAATACTTAGTAACCACTTAGCAACCATTTAATGAATTCAGCGAGCCCATCAAGACAGCATATTTTATTCAAGCGGACCATAGGTTCTTGGCTTGCTTTTGTGGTGCCCGTGGTAATGCTGTTGCAGGTTTCCAGTGCGTATGCTTCCTTGTCTGTCGCTACTTGGAACATGGAGTGGCTGAGTGATAAAGATGACATCATTCAAAGTAAACGAACGCCTGAAGATTACTTGATGATGCAAACTGTCTCTTCGGTGATTGATGCCGATTTGATTGCTTTTCAGGAAGTGGACAGTGAAAACTCTCTGGCAAAAGTGCTAAACCCTGACGAGTATGATTACTACTTTTCCGATCGCTCTAAATACTTCAAGAAAAGTCGCCGCAGCCAACAGTTCACTGGCTGGGCAGTCAAAAAAGGCATCAAGGTCATCGACCACAAGGATTATCAGCCACTCGGTTTACCCACTTTCCTCTCAAGGGGGGATTTGCGTTATGGTGCTTATATCGAAGTGGTACGCGAAAACCAACCTTCCCTTCACCTTCTATCCATTCATCTAAAATCTGGCTGTTTCGAAACGCCTGTCCGTCGCAACAACAGTTGTAAGAAACTCGATAAGCAAATCGAAGCCCTTGGGATCTGGATTAACGCCCGTATAGAACTCGGACAGGAATTTGTGATTGCCGGAGATTTTAACCACTACATGAATGAAAAGAACGAGTGGGTGTGGAAGCAGCTTATTGAGGAAGTAGGCGAAGAGAACCTGGTGAAGCTGACTCGCGATACGGATGCGAAGTGCAAAGCGAGAAAATACAACTATCGCACCAAGCGTTGGGAGCATGTTGTTTACCGCAAACTCATCGATCATATCGTCGCTAGCCCTGGGGCTGTGCCACTGTCGAATATGCCAGAGCCGCGTCAATATCAATACTCTTACCACGCTGTTGCGACTTATCGTCTTTCCGATCACTGTCCTGTGATTGTCGACTTGTAGTTTTCTGATAAAAACCCAAAATGCCCCCGTTTTGCGGCGCTTTAAAGCCGCTCTGACATCTCACTGACAATACAAGCAATACCCGCATTTACAATGCGCTAAAACGAGAACAACGGAACACCGAAATGACTTTTTCCAAAGCACCTTTGCTTGCTGCTGCCCTGCTGATTTCTTCTCCCTCTTTTGCTGCACCAGAATTGGTTCCTGCCACTATGCTCGATTACGGACACTACGAAAAAGTAGAAGAAGTGACGATTCATGGCGACATCAACCAGAACATTGTTAATCTGGCCGAAGCCAACTTGACTGACAAAGACGCTGACTTGTTTGTGATTGATGAAATCAGTGAAGACATTGACCACAATATGCTGGTATTGGATGTGTCTTTGTATAACGACCTGAACGACGGTTTGGTTAAGGCCAAATAAGCATCAAAGCGTTTTGAACGCGGTTTTAGTGGTTGTCCTTTCGTTGTAGAATCTCTGCACGTGAAGGACAACAATAAAAATACAATGATTACTGGCACTCTGAGCAAAATGAAAAGCACGCTGGATAACGGCGTGAATTACTCCCTTCCTGTCGGTGACACCGACATTTCCCTAAACTCCCTGATTGGCAAATCTCTTACACTGACGTACACCGGCAATATCTATTGCGATGCTTGTGGTAACAAAACCAACAAAAGTTTCAGCCAGGGTCACTGTTTCCCCTGCACTAAGCGACTGGCACGCTGCGATATGTGCATCCTGAAACCCGAAACCTGCCACTTTGCTGAAGGCACTTGTCGTGAGCCAGAGTGGGCAGAACAGTTCTGTATGACTGACCATGTGGTTTACCTTTCGAATACTTCGGGTTTGAAGGTCGGCATTACCCGTGCGAATCAGATCCCGACCCGCTGGGTTGATCAAGGTGCGACACAAGCACTGCCAATTCTGAGGGTAAAAAGCCGTCATCTGTCTGGTTTGGTGGAAATCGCGATTGCGGAATTTCTGGCAGATAAAACCAATTGGCGGGCGATGCTGAAAGGTGACAATGTTGAGTTGGATTTGCATGAAGAGGCGCGCCGACTACTGCCGCAAATTGACGCCAAGATTTACAGCCTACGCCTGCAATATGGTTTCGACGCCGTTGAACCGATTCAAAACGACATCATCGACATCAGCTTTCCTGTGACGGAATACCCAACCAAGATTACGTCACTGAACTTCGATAAAGATCCTGTGGTTTCCGGCGTACTGAAAGGCATTAAAGGCCAGTATCTGATCTTCGATACCGGTGTGATTAATATTCGCAAATTCACCAGTTACGAAGTGACTGCAGAATATTAAAACGATAATCCCTCTCCATTTGGGAGAGGGAATCTTTCCAAACTAGTCCAGCGCCACCTTAAACTGCTTTCCACCCCAGCCATGCACGCTGTCATGCGCTTCAACGTACACTTCAGTAATATCATCCGGAATCATTACACCAGAAAGACTTCGGGTGAATGGCTGCTCGTTGACATGGGGATGGTGTAGCACCCGCGTTCCCAGCACTTCGCCCTCTGCGGTGACAACTCGCCAGGCATCGGCATAGTGCTCCCAACCTTCATCGGCATGTTCGACAGTGGCAGAAAAACGGTAAGACTCACCACTTTTAGTCGCTGTTGCATTCACCACATCGGCCTTTCCAGCCCAAGCGGTTCCTGCCAAGAACATCAAACTCGCAGCGATCAGTCTTTTCATTTTTCTTTCCCTCTGTCGATTTAGCGTTTAATGGCGATCCCTGTTGCTTCTGACACTGCATTCAGGTTTTCTTCTGAGCCTAATGACAAGCTCCAATTCACCGTACCGCCATTGGCAATCAGCATATAGGGTGCGCCCAGCAGGCTGATATCATCAGTCTGTGCCTGAAGCGTCATCTGATTTTCCTGAAACTTCACCATCACTTCATGCATGGTGGCAATCACACGGCCACCGGGAATCGTAATCACCATGACTATTTCCCTTTGTGCTGCAGCACCGCCATAGTCAGGCGGCTGGTACACACTAAACGGCCGCGCTCGTCAGTGATTTCAATCTGCCAAACCTGTGTGGTCGCGCCCATATGAATCGCTTTGGCTGTTCCTGTGACGTGACCTGAACGCATGGCACGAATATGGTTAGCGTTAATATCCAGACCGACACAATACTTGTTTTCTTCCACTGCCATATTGGCTGCCAGCGAACCTAAGGTTTCTGCAAGCACAACTGACGCGCCACCATGCAACATACCTAATGGCTGATGCGTTCGGGAATCTACCGGCATAGTGCCCGTCAGGCTGTCTTCACTGAACTCTGTGTAAACAATACCGAGATGTTCAACCAAGGTGTTTTTCGAGGTGGCATTCAAGCCTTCAAGCGAAATGGGTTTCTTCCAGATAGACAAAACAGTCCCCTTCGGTGATTTTTTGGTTTTGGGTTGTTTTGGTATTATCTTTGTTGTCACTTTTCTACGCTACTGGCTTTTGTCGCAATCAGTGACATTTAAAGTCTTCTATCAGTCTTACTTGTTTAATTCAGACCTATGGATCCTTTACTATATAGCTAGGATTATTAAGGGCTTAAGGAATAGCTTCATGAAGATCAACAAAATCAGATACACAGTCGCTGCGGCGCTGTTGAGTGCGTTGATTGCTGGTTGTACGACATCACCAACCGGCCGCAGCCAGTTTATTATTGTTTCGGGGTCGCAGATGGCGACGCTGGGTGCGCAGTCTTTCTCAGAACTCAAGAAAAACGAAAAAGTCAGCACAGACAAAAAGACCAACCAATATGTTCAGTGCGTGACAGATGCCATTTTGGAAGTGACACCACCCCAGCCGGACTTCGATAAATGGGAAGTGGTGGTATTCGACAGTGATCAGGTCAATGCCTTTGCACTCCCTGGCGGGAAAATCGGTGTGTATACCGGTTTGTTGAAAGTCGCGAGAACACAAGATCAACTCGCATCAGTTATCGGCCACGAAATTGGCCACGTAATGGCGAATCACGGCAGCGAGCGCGTTTCAAGCCAAGTTGCTGCAAATAGCGCATTACAAGTCACCAGTATCGCTTTGGGTGCGTCAGGGACGGCAGATGCCGACCTTATTATGGCGGGGTTGGGTCTCGGCGTGAATGTCGGTGTTTTGCTGCCGTTTAGCCGTACGCACGAGTCTGAGTCAGACTTGATTGGTGTGCAATTGATGAACGAAGCGGGATTTGATCCTAATCAGAGCGTTGCACTGTGGCGAAACATGGCGAAAGCGTCTGATGGCGCTCCACCAGAGATTCTCTCCACTCACCCTTCACACGACACCCGAATTTCTGACTTGCAAACGGCGATTAACGAGTTGCCACCTCAAACACGAAAAGCACCCAACTGCGGCAGCCCTAATCTGTTCGGCTAACACTTTGTGATTAATTGAAAGTCTGAAACAAAAATGCCAGCGATGACGCTGGCATTTTTCTATCTGCAGAACGCTATTGAGAAGCCAAAGCTTCACCCGTCACATCTGCCACAGAGATGAACATGTGTTGCGCTTCACCACGCAAATTTACCATGGGGTTTAGCGTGACATTCTGATACATAAAGCTCGCTTGGCCCGTGATAGGGCGAACGTTGCGGCAATGGAAAAGGTAAGGGCGTTGCTTCCACACCACAAAGCTCCGGCATTTCAGCTCAAACACAGGCCGGCATTTGGCGCGGAACCAACTTTCCGGAATTTCAGGGAACACATCAAACAGTGACTGCCCTTTCACCTTGTTTGGGTGCTTGCCCGTGTGGTGAACCATAAAGCCATTCCACATATGGATGTTGAAATCGCGGTCAACAACAATCAAACCCATGTCGATATTCTGAACCATATCGACCATCCAGTTGAATTGTTCAAATTCTGGTGAGTCAATCATGGTTACTCCTCGTCATCCATCAGGTAAGCCAGTTTCGCGTCTAAGAGCGGCAAGGATTCATCAACCAGCAGCAGCAACAAATCACACTTGATGTTGGTGCCGTCAATGGCGTAACTCACTTCGATTGTCACCGTGCGCTTCCAGGTACCGTGCATGTTTTCCACCAGCTTATCGACCGATTGGTGTTGGCCAATAATGGCGGGATAACTTTGCGCGAATACCAAGCCCGCCTGCTCACCGATACCAGAAAGAAACGCACTGATAAGCACGTTACTGACATCAACAAGCACTTCGAGATCATTGTCGATGGTGCCATCGTCCGGATAATCCAGAATACCCAGTAGGTCTTTCATCGAGGAATCAGAGATCAGCATCAAGGCTTCACCCGCTAGGCCCTCCCCGCTGAATCCCTGACAAATACCATTCATATTGTCGTTATTCGCGAGGTGCTTGATGGTCATGGTGAGCTCGCTGACCTCTAGCACGTTAACCTGTGGCAGCGGCATATGAACGAACACGTCAAAGTAACGTGCCAAGGAATCAGCGGCGCGACCCATCGCCACGTTCACCACTTCCATATACATTTCACGGCGGCCAATTTTCATGTCCACCGGCGGTTGAGCAGGTTTAGGTGAAGTAGAAGGCTCGCTGATTTTAAAAGGTTGTAAAAGCTCGACCAGCTTTTCCTGACTGACAGGCTTCTGTACGAATGCTTTTGCGCCCAGTGAGAGAACTCTCTCTTGCGCTTTTGGCTGTATGTCGCCTGATACGACAAAGACAGGAACATTGATGCTGTTGGCTCGCATCACTTCCAGTGTTTCAAAACCGTCCATTTCTGGCATGGTCAAATCAAGAAACATGACATCGAAACTGGAAGACTGAAGTTGCTCGATGGCGACTTTGCCATTTTCCGCGAACGTCACTTCTGCATTAACAAATGCTGGCAGCGACCGGGCAAGTTGCTTTCGTGCTAATGCAGAGTCGTCGGTGATTAATACTCGGGTTGTCAAAATCTCCACCCCTAAATCCGGCTGCGTATTCTATTGATTGGAATTGTTGTTGTAAGCAAGGCTACGAAATATAACGCAATTTTCAAGGAAATATGACCTTACTCCCATAAGCATAGTTGTTAAACAGGCCTATTGGTCTCTGTGGAAGTAATTTAATGTGATGGGGAGATGGATTGACCGAGCTTCGACTCCCCCATTTGGTCCTAAGGATGATCAGGAAGTGGCACATTACCAAATACTGAAAGTTCCCTTTTCACTTTGTCGAGATCTGAGCTCAGGTGGTCAAATTGCTCAATCATGGCGTTATTTTCGGCTTTTAGTGCATTGAAGTTATCGCAATCATTTTCCGATACTTTGTTCCAAGAATTACCTTTTTTGAACTCCGAGCATGCCTTCTGGCTGAGCTCCAGCTTGTGCGCGCCTTTGAGGATCTTCTCATTCAGGTCACTGACCGCTTTAGTCAGTCGGTAACGCTCAGCGTACAATACATCGGTGTCCGTAACGCGTTTTTTGAGCTGGGCAATGGCGACAGACTTTTCTTCCAATGTCTTTTCCAGTGCACCCGCTTTGCCTGCGTAAGCGCGGGATTTTTCACCCAGCGTCGCTTTCAATGCTGTTATCTCAGCCTGCTTTTCTTCGAGTTGCTGGGCGAGTGACTCAGCGTGCTCTGTCGCGGCTTCACCTTGCACGTTGACTTGCGCTAACGCTTCCTGCGCTTCGGCCAAAGCAACTTTTGTCTCGGATAGCTCGGCCTTCACGTCATCAAGTTGCAAGGAGATGCTATTTTCTACCGAAGACCAGTGATTAGTGGCCACCAGTCCGCCCAAAAGTAAACCGCTGGCAAACAGCAATGCACCTTTTTTGTTTGTGCTTGTCATTATGTTTTCCTTGCAGTCGCAACTGCGTATTCCCCAAAAAATAACTGCCACCATGATAGCCTATGGTGGCAGTTATTAATGTTAGCTGATGGAAAAAATCTTTAGTTTTCCGTTACCTGCTTAAGGTTTGACCAAAGTGACGTCACCTTTTGGAATGCAACAACATGCGAGCACAAGACCGTCTTCTTTCTCACCGGGGAACAGGGCTGGCATGTCAGGTTGTTCTACTTCACCTTCGACCAAGCGAAGCTTACAGCATCCACAAACGCCTGCGCGGCAGCTGTAATCGACATAGACACCTGCCTCTTCCGCCTGAACCAAAATCGGACGCTGGTTCTCACCGCGGATGAACTCCCCTTCGATATTGATGTTCACTTCCATTGCTGGCGCATCGTTACCCACTGTTGGTGGTGTGAAGAACTCCTGATGGCGTTGGCTTTCCGGCACACCCAAGGTATCCAGCAGATTCATGGCAGATTCCATAAATCCTTCAGGGCCACAAACAAAGACTTCACGTTGAGTGATTTTAGGTAACAATGCCAAATGTTCCTGACTCAAACGGCCAGACATTCCCAGCCAATCCGCTGCAGGCTGACTGAGTATGGTCATGATTTTTAGACCCGCGTGCGCATCTTCCAATGATTTCAGCTCTTCCTCGAATGGAATATCGGCTTCTGTACTGCATTGATGCAGGAAAATCACATCATTGATTTCGTTGTTATCTGCCAGAGCACGAAGCATCGACATCATGGGCGTGACACCGCTACCACCAGAAAGCAAAAGCAATGACTGACGCTTGCCTGAATCATCACTCAGGTGAAACTGACCGTCCGGTTGCTGTGCTTTGATTTTGTCGCCGGCTTTTAGATTGTCGTGAAGCCAGTTTGACACCAGACCACCATCGACACGTTTAACGGAAATCGACAGCTTTTCGGGACGAGTTGGCGAGGAAGATAGCGTATAACGACGCTGGATGCGTTCGCCATCAATATCCAATTCAATAGGAAGATGCTGACCGGCTTTGTAACTTGTTAACGTGCCCTGCTGGCTGGTAAACCAGAAGGTTTTAAAATCTCGTGCAACCTCTTCAATATCGCTGCACTTCAGGTTCAGTTTTGGCGTGGTGTTGTCTTCGTAGACTTCTGGCTCACGGTATTCGAGGACTTTGATCTCATCGTCTGCAGAAATCAAACCCTCATTCAGCGCAACCAAATTCATGCCGAAATTCACGTTGCCGTCTTTGTCGGTGCGGAACTGGCTCAACGTGGTGATAGGTTCGCCGTTCACACGGAATCGACCGCTTTCCAGATCCAGCGTGGTAAACACACAACGACTGCAAGGACGGTCAACTTGAAACGTCACACCACCAATACGGATTTTCTCCCAGCGGTCTTCTTCAAACGCTTCACAACCGGTTGCGACAATGTTGGTTCGGAACTGATCCATGATGTGTTTATCGGGCGAGCGCTCGTTCAATGCTTCCAGAGAGGCTTCTGAAATCACCAAAAGCGGATAACCATCAGCAAAACTCACCTGGGTTTGCGCACTTTGGGAGTAACGCGGCGACGATTCTTCGCCCGTAAACAGCAATTGCTTATTCCCACCTAACAGGTGACTGAACCAGGCATTGGCGGTGGATGTGGTGGAGTAACCCGCGAACTCGTCTTTCCAGACGCCCGTTTGCACTTCACTCATGGAGAATTGAGCGTACTTCAACACCAAAGGAGACATGGTGGGATGAGTCAGCGTAATACCATTGGACTGAATACCCACCGACACTTCAGTCAGCTTTGGCTCGGTGCGTCCGGTGACCATTTTCCCCGTGCTATCCGTCACCATAAAGCGGCGATCGAAACTCAGGCCAATTTTTTCAACCCAAGCATTAGAGAGCGAGATGCCTCCTGCCGATTTAACGGGAAATACATTTATCTGGCTGACTTTTGTGCTCACGCTGACTCCTTTCTTGTTGTACCCAAACAACCTGTAGATGCTGAATTCAGCGAGATTGACTGACGTTGTGATCGCGGCGTTCCTTTGCAGGTGTAGTCACCTCCATCAAAAAGGAACAACAATGAGCACGACGTCAGTCAAATCGCCCGAAGGGAGGGCCTCAATGCGCCCACTTCTTCGTTAAATTCCACGGAAATAGAACCACTATTCCTCGCAAAATTTGCCTCGAATTGAACGCATTGATGACCTCTGAATACAAGTATCTTCAGGTTATTTGGGTACATATGTAAATGCCGATTCTGTATTGTACAGAATCGGCGTTTTATTGCTCCAACAAACTGTTCAGTAAGAGAAATGCTTCACTGAGATCTCACTGAACTAACAGGCAATGCTTTTCCCTTCAGAAGCGATGATTTGCGCTAGTCGATCAGGTTCACTCACCAACGTCGGATACTTAAGATACAAATGATGTAAACAGGTCAGACATAGAGATATACAGTCATTAGTTTTCTCACGGATCTCCTCCGCATCCCACCACGCTTCGCCGGACAGGATGAGGTTCCAATCACGGGTCAGCATTTGAGCGACTTCAACGGCCTCTTGTGCGTCACCTTTGATCAACACGCTGACTGCCTGAGCAACGTTCTCGGCTTGAGAGCCTGCACCAAATATATTGCGCAAAGCGAGAATCGCATCCAGCAAGCCATCCAACCTTTCTGGCTGCCTCGCCGCGCTGAACAGCCTTCCAAAGGCAAGTCGTATCCCCGTTGAATCAGTATCTTCCAGCAGCAGACTCCAGTTTTCCAAATCATCCAGCACACTGTTAGTGACTGATACGGGCTCTTCTGCTTCTTTAACGGTATCGACAATCTGTTTTGCCCCTTCCAGGGAAAACGGATCGATATGCCATGCCCATTCTGGCGCGACGAAAGGCGGGGTTTGCTCAAGGAAGCACATTGCCATGCACAAGGTAATGTTCAGCTCGGTCGCGACTTTATCGTTCTCCGCATCCATCACATCGTCCGGCCATTCATCATCTTCCAGCAAGTCACCTACATTGATGGCGTAAGCAAAACCAGATTCCAACATAAAGCCGCTGTCTTTGCGTTTAGCCATCTGGCTCGGCAGTTGAAGTACATATTCAGCAATGGCTGGCGTGTAGCGGCGAATGGTTCCCCACTTTGTATCCAAGGCATCGAAATCAATCAAGGCAGCATTGCGGAAGCCAACAAACAGCGGGATCTGTGCAACTTCGCCATCGGCTACACTTCGCGCAATTTCAAGCATCTCGAGTACGGTCTCGACGAAGATGTCCGCAGAGATTGGCCCACGCACACGCATTAAATCGTAGCTGTTGATCAATAGCGCTGCGGGAAGCGAGGAAAGCGTGATCACGCCACGCTTGCCTTTAGAATCCGCATAATGGCCGAAGGTTTCGCTCGGCTCGTTGCCAATGGTTTCAAAGACACGCTCAAACGAATGATCTTCAATGAAATGTCGATACAAGGTTTTGTGACCGGGCAGATTCATGATCGCCGCGCTCAAATGACCCGAAGCACGGTAAAAAAGATGAGGACGAGCCCCTGCTTTTACCAGAAACAGCGGATAAAGCTCAGCCGCAACATTCGCCAAGCTGCGCGCGAGAGGATCCGTCGCATTAACTATCGGCGTTGCACCACCATTTTGGCGACGCCAGACAGAGAACATATGCTGACCATTCTGCAGAACATGCGGCAAACGATGGAAAAAGGATTGCTCGATGTCACCCTGTGAAACCGCCACAGCACGCATTTGTCGGCACAGTTGAATGTAGGAAGACAGTGTGTCTTTTTGCTTGGCGTTCAGACGCGCCTGGTGCTGCAGCACCAGCCTCGCATCCGCTTCAGAAACGTTCAGGATATAACTGACAACGCGATGCCCCATGGCTTTGACGAAATTCGGGATAGGTTCTTTCAACGGCATGTCACCCCCAGCGTCAATCTCTCCCGCCACACCCCATTTAGCGAGAGAGTCGTCTATCCAAACAGCGCTCACGAGAGGCTATTTGATCGTATCACCACGTGCTTTGAGAAAAGGCAGGCTGTTTGGACTTCTTATGCTTTAGTTATCGGCAGCGCGTTAGAAAAATATAGCAGCTACCCGACAAGATCTTTCGAGCCACTAGGCTGTTTCTTGAATTTCCGTTGTCAGTTGAGAGAGTTACCGGTAGCAATTTTTTTCAGCGCCGACCACACTTTTTCTCCTGACGGATGCAATCGCGACTGATACCGGTACGCATAGTAAGCAACTTTCCGGACATGCTCCTTTTCTCCCAACACGACCAAGCGACCCTCTCTGATTTCATCTTGAATCGAAAAGTCCGGTAACCATGCCACTCCCTGACTTTTGACGGCCTGAAGTTTTAACATATCGACCATCGACGAGAGGAAGACGGTTTTTAGATTGAGCTCAGTGCGAAGGGAATCCGTTTGTCGCCCCATGTATGACGTCGGGTTATAGGCCAGCCATGGTGTTGCTTCTTCAGAAGCAAGCGAAAATTTTGGCAACCCTTTTTCGTTGGGCGCGGTAACGGGTAGCAAATCAGCATGACCGACCTGAATGTAATCGAACGGCGGTAATTTCAGGTGTTCGTTCTCAAACGCCAATAACAAGTCACACTCGCCTTGTTGTAGTGCGTCTACGGCTTCATCCACGTTCATCGCATCGACACTCAGCATAGGCTGTGTTTCAGACGTAAAAGCTTGTTGAATGGCGAGCGTCATATCCAAAGCGAGAGAATGGGCTGAAGCAATACGTACCACACTGCCATCTGAGTAATTGAGAGCGGAGATCTGGCTGATTCCCTCTTCCATCTGATGAACCAAGGTTCTTGCGGTAACCCGGAATATTCGACCACTGGCAGTTAATGCAACAGGGGTTTGGGTGCGATCAATCAGTTCAGCGCCGACAGACTGTTCCAGCATACGAATGCGGCGTGAAAAAGCAGGCTGGGTAATATTTCTGAGCCCTGCTGCCGTGGAAAAATTCCGTGTTTCTGCCAATGCCAAAAAATCTTCCAGCCACTTACTTTCGATATTCACGCAAACTTCTCTTACTTTGTTTCTGTCCCTATCGGCATTTTAATTTCATAGACAAAGTTTAAGTCGATATATATCGCATTATTCCTAGTTTTTGATAACCAATCGGCATGGGCGAATCACAAACGGCATTTTTCTGTAAGTACCAACCCACCTATAGTGAAAACATCACCTTAGGACTTCATGCAGCACGCAAGGGCGTGCCGGAGAAAAGGAATAAAATGAACATCCCAGCCCCTTACCTTCTTATGCTCGGCGAAAGCCATGACCCTCTTGCGATTAAAACTGCCCGTGGAATCCACTACTGGCGACCAGAAAAATGTCTGGGTCAATTGCGCCTGAATGATGGTGTGCCCTCACTCGGCCTCCCGGAAATGGATGCCAAAACAGCATACGCGCAAGGTGCAAAAACCTTTGTACTGGGCACAGCCAACGCGGGCGGCGTATTGGCAGAGCACTGGATCCCAATGATTGTTGAAGCGATTGAACTGGGTATGCATGTCGCTTCTGGATTGCACCAACGTTTGGCAGACGTGCCGGCTATTGCAGAAGCGGCAGAAAAAGTGGGCGTTCAACTGTTCGACTTGCGCCACTACGCTGAAAAGCTGGATGTCGGGAATGGTAAGAAACGCTCTGGTCGACGTCTGCTTACTATCGGCACCGACTGTTCCGTGGGCAAAATGTTCACCACCTTGGCGCTCGAAAAAGCGATGAAAGCGCGCGACATGAAAGCCACTTTCTGTGCGACAGGGCAGACTGGTATTTTGGTGGAAGGTAAAGGTATCGCAGTAGATGCGGTGATCTCAGACTTTATCGCTGGTGCAACAGAAGCCTTGTCGCCAGCCTGTGATGAGGACGAGTGGCAACTGATTGAAGGTCAGGGCTCCCTGCTCAATCCTGCGTTTTCCGGTGTCACCATGGGTCTACTGCATGGTTCCCAGCCGGATGCTTTGGTCCTTTGCCACGAAGCGAATCGCCCGCACACCCGCCACATGCCTCATATGCCAATGCCACAAGTCGAAGACATCATGGAGCTTGGCTTGAGGTTGGCAAAACTCACCAATCCAAATTCTCGCTTTGTCGGCATGGCCATCAATACTTCTGCGTTAAACGAAGACGAAGCCAAGGTCTATCTTAAAGAGATGGAAGAAAAGCATGGGCTGCCAGCCACCGATCCGGTTCGATTCGGTGTGGAAAACATCGTCGACCGTTTGGCCAGCAGTTTCGGGGATTAAGATGCAAATTAGCGCGCAGATAGTCACATACACACTTAAACGCCCTTTTACGATTTCTCGTGGTAGCCGTACCCAAGCGGAAGTGATTCAGGTAACTATCGAGAAGGACGGCAAAAAAGGGCTTGGGGAATGTTCGCCTACCGGACGTTACGGGGAGTCTTTCGATAGCGTGTTAGCGCAAATTGATTCGGTAAAAGGAAAAGCCTTCGATCGCTCACAATTGAAGACACTTTTACCCGCCGGTGCCGCACGCAACGCATTGGATTGTGCGCTATGGGATCTGGAATCAGAAAACTTCCCTGATGGCTTTTCTTTACCGGCGCGTATTCAAACTGCGATGACGGTGTCGATAGCAACGCCACAGGAAATGGCGGATGAAGCAAAGGCCTATGTGGAGCAAGGAGCAACGCTGATCAAGGTCAAGCTCAATGGCGACGAGGTGTTTGAAAGACTTTCTGCAGTTCGTGCCGCAGCACCGGATACCCTATTGATTGTCGATGCCAATGAAGCCTGGGGAAATCTGGATATTGAAGCGACGATTCAGCAAATCGCACCGCTGAATATCGCCATGGTTGAACAGCCCTTACCTGCGGCAGAAGATGAAGCATTGCGTCAGATATCCAGCTCAATTCCTTTATGTGCGGATGAAAGCTGTCACACCGCAGATGATGTCGAAAGCCTCGCTGGCAAATACCAGATGGTGAATATCAAACTGGACAAAACCGGCGGTTTAACGGCAGCGTTTGAATTGGAACAAGCAGCAAGGGCAAAAGGCATGCAAGTGATGGTGGGATGCATGCTTGGCAGTTCCATCGCAATGCGCGCTGCATTGCCTGTTGCGGCAACGGCAGTGCTTGTCGATTTGGATGGTGCATTCCTTATCAGTGATGATATCCAGGGCGGATTACATTACCAGAACGGACATATTGTTCTGTAGTCATATCCCCGCCTCACAGAGAGGGTGAAATACTTTCATAGTGTTTCACCCTTTTTTGTGGGTTTGAATCGAGTCACGTAATTAGTGGGCGAAATTGAGACAAATTGTTAATAGCCATCTTGACCGCCTAGATAGCGACCACTATTCTAGCGTACATGTGTACGCTGGAAATTTGCGGTATTTAACATGGAATCAAATAACACTAATAAACCACCGATCATTTGGCTGAATGTCTCGGTATTTGTCATCACTTTTGCGGTCGCCATCATTGGTACGCCACTTTGGGCCTATTACCATGGATTTGACTGGGCCCAAATCGCGATGCTCCTCGTCGCCTTTACCTTTAGTGGTATGTCTATCACCGCGGGTTACCACAGGCTCTGGTCTCATAAAACCTACGAAGCTCACCCTGTTCTGAAATTCATTTTTGCTCTTGGCGGCGCTTACGCTGTTCAAAACAGCATCCTTCACTGGTCTTCCGACCACCGCGTACACCACCGTCATGTTGATGACAACGATACCGACCCATACTCCGCTAAACGCGGCTTCTGGTACTCACACATCGGTTGGATGCTGCGTGAATATCAAAAACACCGCTATTCTGATTACAGCAACTGCCGTGATCTCCAGAAAGACAAAATCGTGATGTGGCAGCACAAGTACTACCTGCCATTGGTCATCGCGACGAACTTCGGTATTCCGATCGCTTTTGGCCTGCTTCACGGCGATTTATGGGGTGCCATTATCCTGATTGGTTTCACCCGTCTGGTACTTAACCATCACTGCACTTTCTTTATTAATTCGCTGGCCCATATCTGGGGTAAGCAGCCGTACACAGAGAAAAACACAGCACGTGACAACGGTATTCTGGCATTCCTGACTTTCGGTGAGGGCTACCATAATTTCCACCATATCTTTGAGAATGACTACCGCAATGGAATCTACTGGTGGCAGTTTGATCCGACTAAGTGGCTGATTAAATCAAGCAGCTGGCTCGGACTGACGAAAAAGCTTCGCATTACCCCACCAGATCGCATTGAAAAAGCGAAGGCAAGAATGATGCTGAAAACTATTCAAGCGCGTTTAAGCCTGACGCCAAATGCGACGCACCGCCTGCAGATTGTTGAGCAAGAATATGAAGCGTTGGTAGCGCGTATGAGTGATTACTATGAAGCGAAAAAACGCTTACTTGATCTTAAGAAACAAAACCTTTTGAAGAAGTACGAACGAGCTATTCTGGTGCAGCAATTGCAGATCCTGAAATCTGATTTTCAAAAGCAGAAACGCAATTGGATGACGCTTACCGCATCTTACGCCTAACCAGCTACTGAGACCATCTACGCAAAAGGGCAGAGAAATCTGCCCTTTTCGTTTTTTAAACGACAGCCTCTTCGCACCCACTTTTCGAGCATATGGGATTCACCTTGTTGAAAGCACAAAAGGCAAACATCCTCAGCGATGTTATGACAAACTTTCAGATGGAACGCGCTGAAGAGAAAGGAAACTGAACTTGGAAATACGACAAGCAACGCCATTCGATATCGAAGGGATATTCGACATCTATCAACAAATTGCCCAATCACACTTTGATAACGCACCGAATGCCTTTAACCCTCCGTCACAGGAAGACAAGCGCTTTTTGCTTTCCAAAGTCCAAGATGATGCCTGGTGGTTTGCCGTGGCCGAATCTGAAGGCAAGATCATCGGATATTCCATGGCAAGGCTGGACAGAAATGAAACCGTGCCATTTTTGGCCAAGACATTGATTTGCCGACTGAACACCATTGTGGTTGACCAACGTATTCAAACCAGAGGTGTTAGGCGTGCACTTATCGATGCCTGTAAAAAGTGGGCGGAAGAGAATGGTGCTGTAGAAGTGCGCTTGGAAGTGATGTCATTCAATGAGAATGCCGTTGGTTTCTATGAGCATATCGGATTTGAGAAGCTTTCCCACACCATGTGTCTATCTCTCTAAGGCTCACGAAAAAGCCGGAGAATTTTTCGACTCTCCGGCTTTTATTTTTCTTTAACTGATTGCTTTGTTGCGGGACGCTCTTATCAAAACGGCTGGCAGCATCAGCGTCAATAACCAAAGAGGCATTGAACCGCCACCACCGCTGGTGCTTTGGGTTAGCGGTATTGTTGTGTCAGGAGCGTAGTCAGAGCCTAAGTTGAAAATATCTGTCGTGAAAGTAACGTCTGGCCTTTCATAGCCACCCACTTTCTCATCAATCCAATCGTAGAACGTGGCGATTTGAGAGAAGCCATCTGCGTAATCCGTCAACCCACACCCATAAAAGGACGTATAGCTAACAACGCCAACAGCCACATAGCCTTTGTCCTTGTTGGCAAGCGCAGAAGGATTTTGCCAAACCAATGGACCACCCGAATCTCCCTGACAAACACCTGTTGAACGTTCACTGTTTGCGCAAATAAAGGAGTCGTGTCTACCTCCGATGTCGTTACCATAACAGCTGAAATCATCCATGCCATTCAACAGCGTGTACTGTAAGAATCGGCTACCCTTTTCTTCAGTCGCCACTCTTCCCCAACCTGATACAAATAGATTCTCTCTTTCTGCCGCAGCAAATTGGGCATCTAAGTCAATCTGGGTAGTTTGGGTTGCGATAGCAATAGGAGAAGCCGTGGTCGCGATGTCTGAGGCTAGATGAATCACCGCAATATCTGATGTTAACCACTCATTATCATAGTCTGGGTGGACATCGATTTTGGAAACCGCAGAGATATTTTCATCAGGAATGTACGCAACATCTTCATAGCCAGTGACAACATTTAATGTTGACGTGCTGACATCAATCACGCAATGTGCAGCGGTTAAAACATGACGCTGGCTGATAATGATACCACCGCAGAATTTACCTGAATCGTCAATGAGTGCTGCTTGCCATGGCACATCGCCAATCTGCACATAAGCCCCATCAACGATGGCGGGTACAGGCACATTTTCTGCCGCAATCGCGGTTCCCAAGAAAGAAGTGCTAGCTAAAATGCCGCCCAACACTTTTACAGACCATTTATTAATCACAAGCACCTCAAATCTCGATATTTTTCTATGAGATCGAAGATATCCTGCAGGTAAGTCTGGGTCGTATCCTGTTCGAAAAGACGCGGCGAAGTTCTCAATATTCGGTTTTTAGTGAGAACATCTTACTTTGGCTCTATGCGCCAAGTAGCTAGACCTTTAGTGCTCTCTCCCCTTATCAAACTGCGGCAATTCATCGGTAATGTCATACCATTGCGCTTTAAATTTCTTGAAAATATGCGCATCAGGCTTGAGTGGAATATCACTTTCCAGCGTGCCAAGCGTAAACTCAACCAAGCTACCGTCACTGTTAGAAGCCTCAAACAGCAAGCTGGATCCGCAGTTTTCACAGAAGGTTCTTTTGGTGCCATTTTCCGCCACATAGACTTTCAGTTTGTCTTTGCCTTTCTTGAATCGGAAATCCTCCGCTTTGGCTTCACCAAAAGTGGCGAACGCCGCACCATGAAATTTTCGACACATTGAACAATGGCAATGCCCCATTTTCGGTTCGATATGGTCAACCTCGTATTGAATTTGACCGCACAAGCATTGGCCTTTGTAGCTGGCAGGTTTTGACATCGTAAACTCCTTTTACTGGTGAATTATCACCCTACCCCAGCCCCAACTGAATTGACAACGAAAATGGGCACCTCACCGGGTGCCCATTTTGCTTTTTCATAGGTAACTTTTTACAGATAACTTAGCTCTGTCGCTTTTCCTTTAAAGATTCGATAAATCATGAAGGTATAAAGCAGGATCATTGGCATCACAATGGCTGCACCGACACCCACTATCATAAGCGTTGCAGGCGCACTCGCCGCTTCACTCGCGGTCATGATTCCTGGCACGACATCCGGAAAGAAGCTGTAAGCCAGTCCAAGAAAACTCAGTGCAAAGATCAGGCTGACGCCGAAAAAAGGCCACCTCGCACCCAAATCATCTTTTACGGGTACCTGACGCAAATAACGGTCGACCAGGAAAATAATCGACATCACCACTAGCGGCACTGGCGCCAAAAGCAGTATTTCAGGGAAGCTGAACCAACGTTCGGCGACTTGTTCGTTTACTAGCGGATTGACGATACTGACCGCAGCAATACCCATTGCCGCTAACCATCCTGCACGTCGTGACCATCTGGCAGCTCTGACTTGCAATTCACCTTCCGTTTTCAGTACCAGCCAAGCACCGCCGATATAAACATAGGCTGCGGTCACACAGAGTGCACTCAATACTGCGAATCCGTAAGCTGAGGCTGAAACCTCAAAGCCCATGATATAGCGACCCATCATGTAGCCTTGGGAAAGCGAAGCGATCAATGAGCCCGCTTTAAAGCAGAGATCCCAGCTGTCTTTTCTGTCAGCCTTTGCCTTGGCGCGGAAGTCAAACGCTACCCCGCGCATGATCAGCGCAATCAGCATAAACGCTGTGGGCAAATAGAGCTCGGTCAGAATCAGACTGTGAGCAGTTGGGAAGGCAATCAGCAAAATGCCAACCGCCAATACCAGCCAGGTTTCGTTTGCATCCCAGAAAGGGCCAATGGATGCAATCATACGGTCACGGTGTGCTTCATTGTTGGAAGGCAGCAGCATCCCCACACCAAGGTCATAACCATCTAAAATCGCGTACATGAACGCGGAGAAGCCAAGGAGCAACAGGTAAATTTCCGGTAAATAGTCCATCATGCGCAAGCCTCCTTAAGGTTTTTATTTGGCTCAGTTGATTCAGCGTTCAATCCTTTCCTTGCGAGATAGAAAAGCGTGCGAATATAGGCAACGAGTAAGACGCCATAAACAACCAAATACATCACCAGTGATAACATGACATTGCCGCTAGAGACCGTTGTAACGGCATCCGAAGTGCGAAGCACACCATTGACCAGCCAAGGTTGACGGCCAATCTCAGTCACATACCAACCTGCCAGGGTGGCAACCCAACCTGAGAAAGTCATTGCGACTAGCGTGTAAAGATAGGGTTTCGGAAGTTCGCGCTTCTTCAATATTTTGAATGCGCCATAACCCGCCACCAGTAACATCAAAACGCCAACACCAACCATGATCCTGAAACCATAAAACAGCGGAGACACTGGGGGATGGTCCTCAAAATCTTTCAATCCCACCAATTCACCATTGAGGTCATGAGTCAGAATCAGGCTCGCCAACTTCGGAATCCCAACTTCTAAATCGTTGGAACGGGTTTCTTCATTCGGCACAGCAAACAAAAGTAAAGGCGCACCGTTTTGTGTTTCCCAAACGCCTTCCATTGCCGCAATTTTTTCCGGCTGGTGCTCGAGCGTATTCAAACCATGTAAATCGCCCACGAAAATCTGAATTGGGATAAGCCCTGCGGCTGCCAATACGGCAACTTTTAAGCCGTTTTGTGCAGGTTTGTGGTCTGGTTTTTTCAGGTATTGGTAGGCGCTGATGCCAGCAATCAAAAAGCTTGCGGTCAAGCCCGATGCCAACAAGGTGTGCGCGAGGCGATATGGCATAGACGGATTGAAAATAACTTCCTTCCAGCTAGTGACGTGAACAATACCCTCAATCAACTCATAGCCCGCTGGTGTGTGCATCCAACTGTTGAGTACCAGAATCCAGAAGGCCGACAATGTCGTACCGATGGCCACGAGGAAAGTCGCCAGCGTATGTACCCATTCGGCAACGCGGTTACGCCCGAACAACATGACGCCGAGGAAAGTCGCTTCCATAAAGAAGGCAGTCATTACCTCATAACCGAGTAACGGCCCTGCCACATTGCCGACTTGCTCCATAAAGCCCGGCCAGTTAGTGCCAAACTGGAAGCTCATGGTAATACCCGAAACCACACCAAGCGCGAAAGTCAGAGCGAATACTTTGACCCAGAAGTAATAAAGATCCAGCCAAGCCGAATCTTGGGTTCGGTTAAAGCGGAGTTTGAAAAACACCAGCATCCAGCCAAGTGCAATGGTGATGGTCGGGAAGAGTATGTGGAAACTGATGTTCGCAGCGAATTGTATTCGCGAGAGCATAAGGGTTTCTAACATCGTTGTACCTCAATCATAAACAACTCGAAAAATGGGTTTTTGAAAACACGTTCAAACAGAAGAAGTGAGATGTATGGTGTGATGCCTAGGCCTTGATAATTGATCTATATCAATTTTTATTTAGGGTTCGAAAGAAGGATTCAGTGAGGATCTACGTCGAATTGTTTAGAAATATTAAGGGTTAACACTGGCACAACAAGCCAATTACATACCCGTGATTTATGTGCTGCTAGACAGCGATTTCAAGGAGGCGTAAGATTTCCCTCCCTTTATTAGCGAGTCATAGAAATGGCTAAAAAACCGACTCGCATGGATGCAATGAAACAGATTATTGAGCAGGTAAAGCAGGAGCTTCCTCTCTACGAATCCGACACTTTTGTGTGCGGTCCAGAAGGTAACTGTATTGGTTGTCCAAAGAAGCTGCTGGAAATGGTGGACTCAGAACTGAGTTATTGGGAATCAGCAATGTCTCGGGGCATCACACCGCAATTCGACGAGATTCGCCGTTTTGGCAAGATGTGTAACAACGTAAGGCGCGGTTTGGTTCGCAACAACATTATTGCGGCTTGATAAAGCTCAGCGCTAAAGCCCAAGCAGCGGCTGTTTTCTTCTCGATTGATACGTAAACGCTGCTTCAATGCAAACCCTCAAAGCGGTATCCGGAAGAGGCTGATTTAATGGGAACGAGAGTTCGCGGTTTCCAGAATAACTGAACGCCACTGGCATCACTTCTCGCAGCGTATCGACCATTAAACTCTGACAGTGAAAGTAAATGGAGACCGATTCTGGCGATTTGGTCTTCCAATCGAACCGCACTGGCGTTCCGCCTTTTACTGAATAGCTAGGTTCACCCCATTTCAGACTCTCGTCGACACTAACACCGATTTCAGCTGCGACGGCGAAAATCAGTTCCCTCAGTTGTAGCAATCTAGATTTTGCCGGCTCTGGGTAGCTCTCAAACTTTGCCTTTATCTCTTCCTTCATCACGCTGAGTTCCTTTTCCAATGAAAACGCCCGGCATTTAGCCGGGCGTGACAATTATTCTGCGATGAACGACAGCAGGATGTCTTCAAGCTCGTCCCAAGGTAGCAGTTCCTTGTCGATGACTTCGACACGGGACTCAACGCCTTGCAAACTGATTGGACTCACTGTCACCATTTGGTTTACCACGTTGAACGCAAACATACCGTCATCTGTATTCATCACAGCTTTCACGCGCTCCGCATTCAGGTTGGCAAACAGGCCATAGAGCGAATCAAACGGAAATACCGTGTTTGGCTCGAACACCCAGCCGCAACTGACATAACCCTGCCCTTTGTTTTCTTTACGACGGTATTTTTCACCTGGCTCCAGCTCAAACGGAGGCATTTCGTCATCATCGTGTGAGTGATGGTGTCCAAACTGCGCATTACGGTCAACGCGTGGCAAGGCTAACCATTCAGGGTTGAGTTGTCCTTGTTCAACATACCCTGATGCTAACTTCGCGATTTCAGCGCTTTTGACGTAGTCATCGAACGCTTCAATGTCGGCTGGTGAACTGAGGTCAGCTTTGTTCGCCACCACCACGTCCGCCAATGCCAACTGATCACGGAAGTTCTGGTTCTCGGTGTAACGCACATCCGCGAAGTTACGCGGATCAACCAAAGTAATCGTCGCATTCAGCTCGATATAATTTTCGTAATGCTCTGAAAGCAGCTTACCGATAATGTCTTTAGGGTGTCCCAAACCAGTTGGTTCAATCAACAATCGATCCGGATTTTGTGCCAGCAGTGCGTTGATGCCGATAGCCATGGGTAATCCCGCCACACAGCACATGCAACCACCCGGAACCTCTTTTACCATCGCGCCCTGTTCACTAAGGAAAGCACCATCAACGCCCACTTCACCAAACTCATTCACGAGCACAGCCCAGTTTTCATTTTCTGGTTTTTGTTTGAGCAGATTGAGAATGGCGGTTGTCTTACCTACACCGAGGAAACCGGTGATGATATTGGTCGGGACTTTTTTGGTTAGCTTGTCGGCCATGGAGATTCCTATCAGTACGCTGATCATTGTCAGGCTGAGCAGTGTATCAATCCGGCAGAGATCCGAAAGTACAAATTCCTTATTACTGCCATGAATACACCGTATACCCAAACAACCTGAAGATGCCGGATTCAGCGAGATTGACTGGCGTTGTGATCGAGGCGTTCCTTTGCAGGTGTAGTCACCTCCATCAAAAAGGAACAACAATGAGCGCGGCGTCAGTCAACTCGCCCGAAGGGAGGCCATCAATGCGAGCATCTTCAGGTTGTTTGGGTATATTAACTTACATTATGTAAATGTTTTGAATGAATTTTAACCGAATAGACGGCACCTATATCACTAAAAGGCACACACGATTGGTGCTCTGGTTGCTAGCTGTTAATCTCAAAGTAACAGATAAGAAAACTGACTCTATGTAGGAGGAAGGAATGTTAAATACCAGCACTGCCAAAGCAGTGATTGACCACGCCCTGTTTTTGGGTGCGGATTTTGCGGAGTTGTTCGTTGAGCGACACCATTCAGGGAGCGTAGAGTTACTGTCAGGCGAAGTCGACAAAGTGAATTCAGGTATCGATTTTGGTATCGGCATCCGCCTTTTCTTTGGCCATAAAGTGCTTTACGGCTACACAAACAGTCAAGACGAAGAAAAGCTCAAGCAAGTCACCTCACTTCTTTGTGCAAAAGACAAACGTGATCAAATCGCACAAGCCGGCTCATTGAACTTTATGCAGCGCGACGATCGTCATCCGGTGAGTATGCCTTTCTCTGCAAACAACCATGTTGAAGAGAAAATTGCTTTCCTTAAGCGTGTCGATGCCAAAGCGCGCGCTCAAAGCGATAAAATTTCTCAAATCATTGGTCGTAT
The DNA here is from genome assembly GCF_000333895.2 of Grimontia indica. Lineage (GTDB taxonomy): Bacteria > Pseudomonadota > Gammaproteobacteria > Enterobacterales > Vibrionaceae > Enterovibrio > Enterovibrio indicus. The sequence continues at coordinate 301,359 of NZ_ANFM02000006.1, forward strand.
CGCCCAGCGTGAGCAGCAGATCGAAATCTTCAACTCAACGGGTTTGCATGTTCAGGATACCCGCCACTATACCCGTATTGCCTCTTCCGTTGTCGCTACACATGGCAACGAGCAGTCTACCGGATATGAAGCACCGGGTATGCTTTCTGGTTGGGAGTTCAATGCTCAAATTGATCCAGAAGAACTGGGAGAAATGGCAGCGAAACAAGCATTAATCAAACTAGGCGCAGATGCCTGTCCGTCAGGCGAAATGCCGGTGGTGATTGGCAATGGCTTTGGCGGCGTCATTTTCCATGAGGCATGTGGTCATTTACTGGAAACGACTTCTGTTGCCAAGAAAGCATCTGTATTCCACGACAAAATGGGCGAGATGATTGCACACTCTGCAGTCAGTGCCGTGGATGATGGCTTAATGACAAACGAATGGGGTTCTATCAACATCGATGATGAAGGTATGGAAACCCAACGCACTCAGCTGATCAAAGACGGTAAGCTGACTAGCTTTATGGTTGACCACATGGGCAGCCTGAAAACCGGATTCGAACGCACAGGTTCCGGTCGTCGAGAATCCTATAAGTATGCCCCAACCTCCCGCATGCGTAACACCTTCATTGAACCGGGTGATGCGACATTTGATGACATGATCAGCGGCGTAGAGCGCGGTATCTATGCGAAGAAAATGGGTGGCGGCTCCGTTCAGCCAGGAACCGGCGAGTTTAACTTTGCGGTTCAGGAAGCCTATCTGATTGAAGATGGCAAAGTGACCAAGCCGCTGAAATCCGCAACCTTGATCAGTACAGGCCCTAAAGTGCTTAAAGAAATCAGCATGGTAGGTAAAGACTTTGCACTTGCTGCCGGCATGTGTGGCTCTGTGAGTGGCTCAGTTCCGACGACGGTTGGACAATCCGCGCTTAAAGTGGACAACATTCTGGTAGGAGGCGGTAACTAATGAGCGAGCAAAAAACATTAGAAAACGCCATCGAGCAGGTGCTTGAACTGGCACAGAAAAGCGGCGCGCAAGCTGATGTGATTGCATCCAGCAACGAAAGCTTTACCCTGAAGGCCGACCAAGGCGAACTGTCAGAATACAAAGTCACCGCAAGTCAGGTCATCGGCGTTCGAGTGATTAAAGATGAACATGTCGCTATCAGCTACTCCGAATCCCTTGAGCGGGAAAACCTGGCGCAAATGGTCTATCAGGCGCTGACCAATGCCAGCTTCACCAAGAAAGATCCGCTCCAGAAAATTCGCGCAGAAGGTCTAAACATCAACACGGATTATCCGGAAATCTATCAGCAGGACGATGCAACGCCCGAGCAGAAGATCGAGTTGGCGTTGTCGCTTGAAGGCAAAATCCGTGAAAAACCATTGGCAAAAGGCGCGCCATACAACGGATACAGCGAAAGCAGTGGCATCACCCTGCTGGGCAACACCCTCGGCACCCGCTGTTTCCACCAATCTCGTTCACTGAGCTGTTATACCGCCGCGTTGATTGACCACAACGACAAGCAATCCATGCATGTTGCTGCGTCTGTTGCCCGCACCTTCGATGGCCTGACACCAGAAAAGGTCATCAACGATGCCTACGACATGGCTGAAGCACTGTTGGAAGGCACGCCAATTGCGACTGGCCAATACTCGGTCATTTTCGAGCAAGACAGTCTGAATGAGGTGCTGGGTGCTTTTGGTAGCGTGTTCTCAGGTGAATCGGCAAAACGTGGTATCAACCCATGGCGCGATAAGATTGGCCAGCAAGTCGCAAGTCCGCTGTTGAGTTTCAGGGATGTGGCTTACATGCCTGGAGGCCATGCCATCAAGTCATTCGATGGTGAAGGCTTTGCAACAAGTGACACGCCACTGATAGAAAACGGTGAGCTGCTTGGTCTGCTGCATAACTCAGCAACTGCCGCACATTTCGGCGTTGCGCATACCGCGAATGCAGGCCGTTCACCAAAAGGCACCTTGAGCGTCAGTTCTCGCCACGACGTGATTGGGGCTGGCACCAGCAGTGAAGCCGAAGTCACCGCTGGTGAATACCTTGAGCTGGTTGACCTACAAGGTGTTCACTCTGGTGCAGACGCTATCAGTGGTGATTTTTCGTTTGGTGCAAGCGGATTCCTTTGCCGCGATGGTAAGCGAATCCAACCTGTACGAGGCATCACAGTCGCGGGTAACTTCTACACCATGATCAAAGAAATTGAGGCAGTAGGAAACACTGTCGTACCAAACTACGCTGGGCAATTCTACTCTCCATTGATTCGCTTTGCGCGACTGAGTATTGCCGGTAAGTAATACTCTCAATCAGTTAGATTGAAAATGCCCCGTTTATCGGGGCATTTTTCTCATATCGACAATCATCACTATTCTCAAATTGATGCATCCTTTCTTACCTACACGCCTAAAACATCTAACTCTTTAATTTTAAACACAAATAATTCAGGCATTGTTTTTGCTGAGTCCTCTTAAGAATTCACTTTGGAGGCTAGGTATGTTGTTGAGAAAAATGCTTATTACTGGAGGGTGCATAGTCAGCACTTTTACGTATGCATTAACCGCAAATGATTTGGTTTTTGAGTCAGGCGCCGACTCAAGCAACTATTCATCGCTGGGTACGCCAAGTGATGTTTATTCAATCGCTGACCAACTGCCGCAAGATACACTCGATAACGTTTATTCGATGCTCCCTGAAGGTAGCGTGGTTAATCCCGATTTTATCGACAGCGGTAAATACTCCAGTATCGACATCGATGATGAATTAGGTGGGGCTGCATACGCCACCGCTCGCGTCACTTTCCTCAACGAAGGTGCAGGTTACCGCAACGTGCTTGGCTATTTTGTTTACGAAACAGCAAACCCACCGGCCTCGATAGATGACATTGCTACACACACGATCATCTTTCCAAACGCTTCCAAACCTAATCAGGGGGAGCTACAGGAGGGAGATACTATCGACCTTAGTGTTCAGCTGACAGCGGGGCAAACATTGGGATTCTTTATACTCTCGAATGGTTGGGGAGGCAGCTATAACAACATCCCGTCATTGGGCCGATTCGGTACACCCTTCTACAGTTTTCCGGAACTAAACCCAGAAACCACCGCTGAGTGGCGCAGACATAATGTCGCTTTTATCGACACCCAGAATGAATTTCTGGTGCTGGGATTTGAAGATATTCAACGCCCCCAAGGGGATAATGATTTCAACGACCTCATCTTTACCGTTGAGGTGACGCCGTTTCAAGCGATCGATGGTGTGAATCCTGATGGTTCAACCGATTCAAAGTATGAAGTTCTGACTCAAAACAATGACCCAGACATCACTATCACCTCTGTGTATCCAAGCTCAAATGGTTATGCGACTGTCGCCTTCGAAGATAATTGGCCAATTATGGGCGATTACGACTTTAACGATGTCGTCATGCGCTACCGAATCACAGAAACACTGAATGGCCAACGTGAACTGAAAAGCTTCTCAGCGGATTACAACCTGCAAGCGATGGGAGCAGGTTATTCAAATGGCTTTGCACTGCATTTGCCAAACGTTGACCCATCAAATATTGCTTCAGTTTCCTTAACACGTAATGGTCAAGCTGTTTCCCACACAGTGCAACAAGCTAATCCCGGAGAAACGGTTCTGATCATTTCGGAAAATGTTAGAGAGGATGTGGATAGTCTCGGTGTGCTTTCTGAAGGTTGTCCTTACTATCGTACTCAAACTGCTTGTTTGGATTCCCAAACGAGCAGGCTGGATTATCAACTTAGCGTTGAACTAACAACGCCCGTAGCTCGTGCTGTCGTTGGCTACCCCCCCTATGACCCGTTTATCTTTGCCACAGACGGGATTTACCACGGTGACTTTACTGACACCCCTCCCGGGATAAGTTGGCAACTGCACCTTAAACAATTCTCCGGCACCAGCGATATGAACAACGCCTTTTTTAATACAAATGACGATAGCTCTGGCGGTTCAGAATCCTTCTTGACCAGCAACAACATGCCATGGTCAATCAACATCAGGGATGAATGGAGTCACCCAACCGAAGACACTGACATAAGCCACGCTTTCACTACGTTTGCCGACTGGGTTACCAGCAGCGGAGAATCGAACATCAGTTGGTATTCCACAGCGACATCCGGAAAAGTCGTTGCCCCATTGGCAGATGAGGAATAAGAAGATGAACATAACACTCAAACGTATGACTCTAATCGCCCTGCCATTGTTTCTCACCGCTTGTGGCGGCGGAGGTGGCGGAGATACCTCTACGGGGAGTGGCGGCTCAGGAAGCAGCGATGTGTCTAGCTCTTCCCCCACAACATCACTCGTTAATACAGAAGACATTGTTGCGGCGCGCGCTTTTAAATTCTGCATCGGTGACGCTATCCAACTCAGTGTGAATTACAGCGGTTCGACGCCTGGAGCACTGCATGTCTATTCACAGGCGGATTACGTACACGCTAATGGTGATGTTGATGTGGATCCACTGTCGAGGTTGACCACAATATATCCCGACCTGACCACGACGGTTGATATCGAGATTAACGGTAATTGGGAGCAAATATATGCGCGCTGGGTACCAATGAGCAGCTCAGAGCTGGAACAAACTTTTGTCGTCACGCTCAATCAAGCAAGTGGTGCTTACGTCATTTCATTCTGAGCAAATCGTTTTATCTCAACCAGCTATAATCATAAGAGCCCTTACTTTAAGGGCTCTTTTTTTGGGGAAACACAATGCAACTACCCATACTCAGCACCTCTCGATTAACGCTCAGAAACCTTAACGAGAATGATGCAGGCTTTATCAATCGACTTTATAACACCGACGGTTTTCTTCAGTTTGTTGGGGATAAGAATATCCGAAGCAATATTGATGCGGCAGTGTATCTTCGCTCAACCTTACTGCCGATGCACGGCACCCCCAATATGGGCTTATTGGCTGTAGAGCTTAAAAATCATGAACCTATAGGTGTATGCGGGTTGATTGATAGAGACAACTTAGACGGCATTGATCTGGGGTTTGGATTCTTTCCAGAACATCACGGGAAAGGCTATGCGAAAGAAGCGGCAATCGCTGTTTTGGAGATGGCTAAGGAATCTTTGGCATTGACCGAAGTCGTCGCCATCACACTCGAAACCAACAAACGTTGTTTGAAACTGCTGAAAAGTCTCGGGTTCAAAAAGGCAACAGCCGCGCACCCAGAACCCGAAGTCATGCTATTGAGGTTAACGTTATAGAAGTAGGTCTTCTTCAATGCGGATAAAACGGTCAACGCTGTTGATCAATGAATTAGCGGTAAGCATCGGCACACCAAACACAATCGCTTCTTTGCCGTAGCGCTCACGCACTTTATTCATCAGCAAGTCAAAGTCTCCATCACCGGAAAGCAGGATAATGGTATCAACCTCGGGTGCCGTTTCCATCACATCAATCGCGATACCAACATCCCAATCGCCTTTGGTACTGCCGTCACTGCGTTGAATAAAAGGTTTGAGTTTTACTTCAAAACCAATATGGCGAAGGGCATCCTGAAACTTGATTTGCTGATCGTCATCGCGACGGATCGCATAAGCGTTAGCCACTACGACATCCCCCAACTCCTGAAGCTGTTGCCAAAGTTTTCGATAGTTAAACTGGCGGCCGTAGGCTTGGCGGGTGGTGTAATAGATATTTTGAACATCTGCGAATACAGCGATTTTCTTCAAAGGAAGTTCCGATGTGCTTATTGAGGGACAAAGCCAGAATAACACACCATGGTAATAATATTTAGAATATACCTAGATATAGCGCCCATAGTGCTGACGCTATCAACACCAAGAAGGTCAGCAACATACCGTAGACGCGAAACTTCAACGGCTCATTGGGCTGGCTCACCGCGTAAGCGTGAAGTAATCGACCGACCAGCAGTGTAATGCCGAGCACATGAAGATATGGGCTTTGCTGTTCAAGCTGGAGTTCCACCATCAACAACAGCAGCAAAGCGAACGGGACATACTCGGCGAAGTTACCGTGAGCGCGAATGGCTTTGTTCAGCAACTTTTCGTTCCCATCACCCAAGGCCACCTTATATCCTCTGCGGAACTTAATGACCCTCATTGCCAAGTAAATAAATACCAAACAAAGCAGCGCAGCATAGATAGGTGTGATCATGAGTTTCCCTTCCCAATGACTGATTTAGATAAGCGGCCCGGCCACTTTTGAAAACGCTTCTTTTAACGGAGCACTTTTCAATACACGCCCATGCCCTAGCCCTTCTGTTTCCACCAAGGTGACATGGTCATAAATGGTCGCTTCTTTTGACACCCCAAATGGCGCAAAACGGTCACCTTTGTCATGAACAATCACAACCGGAGATTGGCGTTGACCCAACTTAACGAAGGGATCGATATCTTCAATACGGACGTTGTATTCCTGCCCGACAGAAGCAATCACCTCTTTGAACAGTTTCATGGAGTAACCCGACGCTTCAATGGTGCCAAATAGGTTGTCCCAGTATTTGAGTACTGGTGCCACGAGAATAATTGGCTTGCCTTGCAATGAAGGATGCTCGCTTTCCAGCAAGGTTGCTCCTCCCATTGAGTGCGCCACGACACCTTCTATCTTTTCCTGTTGGTTGAGAATGTCATCCAAAGCGCAGAGGAAAGCGGGAATACTCCCTTCTTTGCCTTCACTTTTGCCATGTCCTGGGTGGTCATAAGCCAACGCGGTAAAGCCAGCTTCAGCAATGTATTCCATCAACGGAAAAAACTGATTTGAAGACCCTGACCAGCCGTGTGTCAGCACCCAAGTTGGCCCAGTTCCCAACTTGTATGTCATCATTTTACCTTGTGCCGTTGGTACCGCTTCCACCACCATTCCCTCAGGCATTGGATTGGTTTCGCGTCCTTTTGCCGGTGTTAGAAATAGACGACGGGCAGTTTTAAGTGCATGCTTCGGGGCTATAGTGTGATGAAGCCTGCTGGCAACACTCAAAGCGCCACGTTTAAAGCTGAACCGGTTATTATTGCCAAAGTAGATTTTGCTACTCATGGATGTCCCTCATCATTATCGAACGGTCGTGCTATTCCATCTCAAAGAAAAAGCAGACTCGGTATGCATCTGCTTCCACCAATTATTTTCTGACTTTATTGAACAGGCCATCAATTCCTGTCCAAAACCTTTTCGCCCCTTCAGATTCAAGTTTCAACGTTCTAAACAGATGGCTACTCAGGTACAAACCATAAAGCTCATAAACGGTTTGCCAACAATCCAAATCTTCGCGGAACTCACCAGACTCAATCCCTTTCTCGAATTGAATATGCAAATAGTTCAGCCACTTCTTAATTGTTCCTTCCAACGCCTGCTGCATTGGGTCTTCTTCGTCGTGGCTTTCACGCCACGCATCCAAAAACATGCAGCTTCCCTGAAACGAGCTATTCCAGGTCAACCAGTTATCTAGCATATGGCGAATTTTCGCTTCAATGCTGGGGTGCGACGCTTCACGGCAAGGCACGATGATGCGGGCAGCGAAGCACTCGCCAGCAAACATCACGACAGCCGCCTGTAAATTACTGCGCGAGTTAAAATGTGCAAACAACCCGCTTTTGGACATACCCACCCGCTTGGCAAGTTCGCCAATAGTGAGGCTTTCCAACCCTTCCCGACTCGCCATTTCAAAGGCAACTGTCAGTATCTGTTCCCGCGTCTGTTTTTTCTTGCTCATTTTACAACTCTCAAGCATCTAAAAAAATAGCCAGTTCTGTGTGATGAATCTGCCGGGCACAATCCGCAACCCATCGAGGCTTAATCCTTGCTCATTGGGAAAGTCATCCAATCCCCTAATACTATCAAAATCAGCAGATTGATAAGACCAGTGCTAAGGCTTATCACCGACGGTTAACCCTATCATGCCCATAGAGACAGCCTACCGCGCTCGTCCGTCCGATGTGACAAACTCCCTCAGAAGCAACGCTCCGATAAATACAACTATCGAAACGATGGATCTGAAAAAATTGGCGCGATTCCATTCTTCTCTCACAACTTCCCAGTCTGTTGGTAGCAGAGAAGGGTCCCACGACTCGGTGTAGTAATTAAGTGGAAGATTTACAAAACGGGTAAACACAATAATTCCCAAGATGTAAGTCAGAGCAATCAGCAACCAACCTAAACTTATCATGGTTTGTTTTTCCTTAAACCAATAAACCCCCGTTACCAAAGGCAGCAATCCCGCGCCAAAGAAACAAACAAAAAAAGCTGTATGCCTGACGTTTTGGTTAAAGAGAGATTGGACACTGGCATAGGTCTCACCATCGACCTCAAGCATCGCCATATTCACATTGAAGCTGTATGTAGCAAAAAAGCCAGCCATCAACCCCAACAATATCGTTGAGCTCACGCCAAGTACCTTGTTCATTTCACTTGCTCCTTACTGCTCACCATTTTCTAGTCAGAGCAAGTGTGTATCAACAAACGGTTGTGCTCCTTATCATTTGGTAAGTTGGCGTTTAATTCTCGAAAGAGATTCAGGAGTCATTCCCAGATAACTGGCTAGATGGAAGTCTGGCACATTTTCAATCCAGTCCGGCTTGGTTTTAAACAGCTTCTTGTACCGCTCTGTTGCATTTAGGTGTAGCCAATCTCTTTCCCTCTCGAGTTTTGAGTTGAGCAATCTTTCAACCCAAAGTAACGTAAAGCGACGCCACTCTTCCTCATCAAAATGTTTCTGGAAAAATTCCACCTTCCATGAAACAACGTCAAGATCAGTCAAAGCTTCAATGAAAAAGCCACTAGGGGAGTTTCTTAATTGCTCTGAAACTGGCCAGAGAAAATCTCCCATCAGGAAGAACGCTTTGTTGTGCTCGCGTCCATCTATATCTATGTAATACATTCGAATGGCCCCTCTTTGAAGCCAGTAGCAATGATCCCAGACATTTGACGCTGAAAGTAATATTGTCCCGCTAGAAACTCTGAGGTCATTACCACTGCTTTCCAAGTGTGTTCTCACATCAATAGGCAGATTAACAAATGGGGACTTCATTCTTACTCATCCTAGACACGACAAAAAAAGGACCAAAACCAATTACACTCTTTTTCCATCCAGAGCAATAATTTTGGACATACCCACCTGCTTGGCAAGTTCGCCAATAGTGAGGCTTTCCAACCCTTCCCGACTCGCCATTTCAAAGGCAACTGTCAGTATCTGTTCCCGCGTCTGTTTTTTCTTGCTCATTTTACGACTCTCAAGCATCTAAAAATAAAATTAGCACGAACGTTCGATAAATCAATCACTGAATTCGCTGGTCAGAGTAGTCGATGCTACCCATCGGTAAAGCTCACATCATTTGAGATACCGACTCATTACAAGGGTATCCCACTGGCGGCCTGCAAAAGTAACATCCCCCGCACGACGTTCAATTTCGGTCATCCCCATTTTCTGACACAAGCGAATAGCAGCTTTGTTTTCAGCGATCGTTTCCGCATAAAGCTGCTGAATGTCGAGAGACTCAACACCATATGCCACCAAGGCTGTCATCGCTTCTTCTGCCAATCCTGAGTGATGAAACTCACGCGACAAACCGCACCCTACTGACGCTTTTCCTGGCTGTTCTAACCTGAGCCCTACCGTTCCCATAAACTGGCCCGTTTCTTTATCGCAGACCGCCAACTGATAATGCGTGCGTGGTATCGAGATCGCTTGCTCTTGAAACAAAGCCACCAAATATTCTGCTTTCTCTGCGCTAACATCATCAGGCGAATAGAAACGTTGATACTTCCCATCTTGGGTCATGCTGAAATAGTCAGGTAAATCCTCTTTGAGAAAATCCCGAAGCTTTAACCTTGGCGTGAATAATTCAAACACTTCAAACAACCCGTTCCGTGACTAATGGGAAAGAATTTCTTTCCAGTAATACTATCAAAATCAGCATGCTGGTTAAGGCCTCATTCAGTTATCCCTTTGAGTCTTAACCCTTCCTAAACGCGATGCAGTTAACACTTTTAGACTCAATCTTTCATTGCTAACGTGATTTGGCATCAACGCACTTATGAGGAAAAAACAATGAAAAAGGTCCTTGCTACATTGCTTCTTAGCCTTGCTGCCTCTCCTGCTTTTGCGGCCAATACGGAGATTAAAGTTACGCCGGTGCACGGCGGTGCTTTTGTCAAAGTCACCCAAAACGGTCAACCTTTTGAAGGTGCTGAAGTCATTACCAGCTCCGATCTGCTTGGCTCTAAACTCACAGATGAATACGGCCGGGCATTCTTTTCAGCATCGCCACAAATTACCCAACGGGTTGAATTCAGCATTACCGATGCCGATGGATACACAGCGAGCCAAAAGCGCACGATTGAACGAAACGGTTAAAGTGCGCCCCCGCCGCGTCTTTTGCGCGGCGTGGGTATTGTCTGACTATTTATTCATCACATTAAGCGCTACAAAAGTACCAGCCGCCAGTTTCATTCTTTTTCCATTAAAAGCATAAAATTAGGCCTATCTAAATTGTGTATAACTTTCCACACCTAAAGCCAAGCCTAAATTAGCTTTGTGTTTTTCGAATATTCATCACAATTTCTGTCAAAACCGCTCCGTTACGAGCCATGTCAGCCATACAACGGCATTTATTTCCACACTAATCCTAGATGAATTATTTCTACCTCCCCCAAGGTAATTATCATGATAAATACCTTAACATTCCCTATTTTGTCTCACCACAAAGACAGGTCAAACAGTGAGAGATGGCATTATTCCCCACCACGTGAAAGCGGTTTCTCCACGTTAGCATTTCAATCTCTCAAAATAAGGAATAGGAACCTATGGCGAATATCATCAACGGAACCGAAAACGAAGACATCATTGAAGGCACAGACGGAGTCGATTTCATCTATGGCCATGGTGGTAACGACTACATCCAAGGCTGGGATGGAACAGATTACATCTACGGTGGTGATGGCGATGACACGGTTATCGGAGGCGATGGAACAGACGAAGTACACGGTGATGCGGGTAACGACTGGGTACGTGGTGGCCTTTTGAATGATAACCTGTTTGGCGATTCTGGCGATGACCGTGTTGAAGGTTTCGATGGTGACGACAACCTTTACGGCGGTACCGGGAATGACGACCTCTATGGTGGCAAAGGCAAGGACAATGTTTACGGTGGCGATGGCAATGACCGCGCAAGAGGTAATGAAGGTGATGACTTCGTTAGCGGCGGAAAAGGCGACGACATCTTATTCGGTAACACGGGCAATGACGTGCTCGAAGGCGACGAAGGTCATGACGTACTTTGGGGTAACGAAGGTACCGACAAACTAGACGGCGGATTGGGCAACGACAAACTCTTCGGTGGCGAAGGCGATGATCTGCTTTATGGTAAAGACGGCGACGACCTTTTGGAAGGTGGTGATGGCCACGACGAAATCTACGGTGGTTTGAACAACGACTATCTCGACGGTGGCAATGGCAATGACATGCTTAACGGTGGCTACGGTAACGATGAACTCCATGGCGGCCTGGGCAATGACGAACTGTATGGACGTGGCGATGACGATCAAGTCTTTGGTGGCGCAGGCGATGACTATGTCAGTGGTGGCCTGGGTAACGACTTCGTCAATGGCGGTTCCGGTAACGACACCATTTTGGGTGAAGAAGGCGATGACCACCTGATCGGGCTTGAAGGTAGTGACACCATCTATGGCGGTCTCGGCAATGACTTCATCGACGGCCACACTGAGAACGATATCCTCTACGGCTGGTCAGGCAATGACACCCTGCGAGGTGGCTTAGGCGACGACAAACTGTTCGGTGAAGCAGATAACGACAAGCTTTACGGTCACGACGGACTGGATCGCCTGAATGGCGGTGGCGGTGACGACTATCTGGATGGCGGCGTGGGTCGTGACATCCTGACTGGTGGCGCTGGCCGCGACACCTTCTTCTTTAATAACAGCAGTGAAAACGACATCATTCTCGACTTCAATGGCAACCTGGACACCATTGCAATTCAGAAGACGCTGGCAACACGAATGTCAGACATCAACATTCGTCAATCTGGTGAAGACGTGATCATGACATTTGATAAAGCACCAACCAAGATCGTGCTGGATAAGTTCAGCGCAAACGATCTGGATGCATCTATGTTTGATTTCGTATAAACCTTAAAACCTAAAAGCGGAGGTTTCCCCTCCGCTTTTCTCTTTTACAGCCAGATGCTTTCTCAGTCGATAACATCTGGTTTCTTGTCTGGCTTCGCGTAGCTCAGTCGCCCTAACCTGTTGGTGACGTGGTAGCTATCTAGTCCGGAAACAGCCACGGTTTCCAGCGCTTCAATATCGATATACCCATCATGCGCAATCACATCGTCTTCCACCAGCACATGGTTGATTTCACCAATCACTAATACTGTACCGTTGATCTCCAGTGTTTGTGATTCTCTCAACACCAGCGAGTATTTCAGTCGGCTTTCTGCGACGAAAGGTGCTTTGGCTTCATCAACCCATTCGGGTGTCAAACCAACCTCATCAAACTCTGAGACTTGCTGCTCATAACGTGCTGAAGTTTGGTGGGCTTCCCTCCAAATCTCTACGTTGACCTGATTGATAGTGTATTCGCCAAGTTCGAGAATATTTTCCAACGTGTCTCGGGTGACAGTATGAGGACGCATGATCATTCCCACCAAAGGCGGGTTGGCTCCAATGTGGAAAACGGAGCTTACGATCGCGAGATTATGATTGCCCTTTCCATCCGTTGTACCAATAAGATTTGCGCTTTTGAAACCGGAAAGACTGTTAATGAGCTTGGCGCGATACCTGTCTTCAAGCTGTCTGAGCGCTTCGATGTTGAAATGCATGATGGCCTCTCGTTGTCATATTTGCCTTTCAATACCAGATTAACGCCCATTTCGATCAATTATTCCGTCTCCAGAATTGCACTTTCCCTTGTTAACTCTATGTTAACCTCGCCCCTGCGAATGCTAGATTTATGGGCATAACCTCTCACTATCATCGTCTACTCAATGAAAGTTCTCAATAACAACCAAATATTCTGAATTTTACTGATTATTATTGATTTTCCGGTTTTGTTTCATCGCAAATAAACTGATGGTATTGGTCTATCTCTGACTACATTCTTTGTCATCACTTCCCTAGGATCTACTCGCCTGTTCCAACTCGCACAACTCAACAACCCACGCATTTTAGCGCTCACAAGCTACGCAGGGGTGGAGTGAAGAAAATACCCAACGGAAAGCTTGGGCTTAACAAATAAGGAAGCAATAATGAGCAAGACCACAATCAAAGTCGCGCTGCTGTCATTGGCTGTTTCAGCTAGCGCTACATCTTATGCTGAGGACAAAGCAACTAATCAAGAAGGCGTGATAGACGGCATCAACTTCGGCCCATTGGCACAGTTAGTCGGCACCTGGAAAAGCACTGAACAAGGTGGCGTCGATGTCGCCCCTGCTCAGTCGGGAACAGAAAATGGCAAAGGTGCGCCTGCTGCTACACCACTGTACGAAGTGATGACATTTGAAGTTGCCGCTGATGCCACCAATGCCAGCGAACAGTATCTGGCTGCGATTTACTACAAACAGGAAGTGTTCCGTAAAGCCGACGACACCAAATTCCATGACCAGCGCGGCTATCTGATTTACGACCACAAAAATCAGACCGTTTACAACTCTTTCTGTGTGCCTCGCGCGACTTGCGTTGTAGCAGAAGGTAAAGCAGGTAACGACATGACTCTGGTTGCTTCTGGGGATGGCATCGCTCAGTCTGACTTTATGGCCAACAATGCCAGCACCAAAGACTTCACCATGAACATCAAAATCGATGGCGACAAGCTGACTTACACTGAGACAGTTAAGCTCGATATCTACGGAAAGCCTTTCTCACATTCAGACAGTGACACACTGATTCGCGTCAACAACTAACAAAAACGCCCTCCGGTATGGAGGGCGTTTTCTTAAAACTCTCAGCAACGTCATTCACCGTACTTTCGTTGGTATCTCGGCAGCATGCTCTCGTTGCCGATAATGCCCCCTTGATGAATATAGAGCAGCGTCTTGTTCTTATTAACCAGTAACCATTCGCTCAGACATCGCCACATCAAAGGGTCGTACAACAAATCAAACTCAACCCCGGTCTGTTCCAGTAAGGCTTTCCATATTTGGTAATCTTGACGATATAGTTTTCCGAAATGATGCTTAGACGGTGTCTCTAATACCGCAGGGAAACACGTTTCACCAAGCTCCCTGAACTGCTCAACCAAATAGTCTTTTCCCCCCACACACGGGCAGGTCAGAACTTCAATACCATGTGCTTTCAAATGCTTGTGTAAAAACAACGCGGTGGTTCCGGTTCCTGACGGCAGCGCTACACAGACATTATCCATGTGATTGGATTGCACCCACTCCAAAATCTCTTTTGCCAACGTCGCCACGCCCCGCTCTGCAATGGGAGAACGCCCACCTTCTGGCACATATAAACATCCCTCGCCAAGCCGGTTTGCATGAATGTAATCATGGGGATGAATAGGCTCATCCGTCAGCGCTGACACTGCAATCACTTCCGCGCCCAGCTCCAACGCGATGCGATAGTTACCAATTGGGTTATCCTTCAACCAATCTGGTATACGGTCGACATAAAACTCCAGCTGCCAGTCTTTCATCTTTGCCAATGCTGCCAGCGAAAGCAGTGAATTTGCCTGCGGAGAACCATAGCCAATCAGATGGGTAACACCCTTGTCTTCCAGTTCCAATAACGCCATCAATTTGCGCGCTTTGTTGCCAGAAAAATGTGGGTGGAGCTGGTCGTCGCGTTTAAGGAAGAAAGAATAACCTTCAAAGCGATGTTGCGTGATGGGAGTTTGGGAGAGTTTCATCATTGCTGAACTTGTTTGGTGAAGGTTACATCATATCTCAGTTTGCCCACCGTATAACTGCCACTTCTTACGAATGTATACTTTCTATTCAAACTTTAACGATATGATGAGATAACGACCTAAACAAACGTCGAGCGAAATGGAAAAGGAGTACTCGATGTCAAATTTCCTATGGACTATCTTTCAGTCGGGACAAATTGGACGAAACCATTCAACAGCGACTCAAGCCTCTGTCAAATCTGAGCGCAATGCCAGCGACGTAAATTACCTAGAAGACAGGTTAGACACCCTGTCTCTTGCCAATCAAGCCATGTGGGAATTGCTGTCCAACCATCTCGGTTATACCGAGAATGATCTTCTGAAGAAAATGGAAGAAATAGACATGAGAGATGGCGTGCTGGATGGGAAGATCACCGTATCTGCTGTTAAAAATTGCCCGGAATGCGGACATACCATCAGAAAGCGCAGGGCAAACTGCTACTGGTGTGGCGCGGCATTAAAGGGACCGACAACATTTTCCGAAGCGTAGATGGGTTTTGGGGACGCGTTATCTATTCCCCCAACCCAATTGCCGTCTCAAACTTCACCTGACGCATCGCGACTGATGTGTGGAACTTCCGGATATTCAGGTCAGTGTGCAGCACTCGCTCGACAAACGCTTCATAGGCTTTGATATCCGGTACATTGACGATCAAAACAAAATCATAGCTTCCGGAAGTCTGGTAACACTGGGTCACTTCTGGCGCTTTTAGAATCGAAGCGCGGAAAAGCTGGTAGATTTCCCTGCGGTCGCGCTCCATTTCCACAGAAACAATCATGGTCATTTTCACGCCCGCTAAGTCCGGGTTAAGAATCGACACATCTTTCGCGATAACACCTTCATCACGAAGTCGCTTTACCCGTTTCAAACAAGCAGGGGGAGACAGCCCCACCCGCTCAGCCAGTTCAACGTTTGCAATACGGTTATCAGTTTGAAGTGCCATCAAAATACGCTTGTCGATACGGTCGATTTCCATATTTCTTCACTATCCATTTTCTGAGCCCTAAATTTCTTATACACCCAAACAAAAGAAATAAACAGCCAATTATCCCCACCAAATGGAAATTTAGTCACACCGAAACGGTTTAGTATTAAGTTTCTCAGCAGCACAAGGAGGTGGGATATGAAACCAGTTGTGAATTTTTTCCAGAGAACGTTAGCTGACAGCATCAATGTTGCAATCACACTTTATAAGGTCATGATTCCTACCATCATCGTGGTAAAGATCTTCGAGGAGTTCGGCGGCGTGGTCTGGTTTTCCAATTTCATCGCGCCTCTAATGAATTCAGTTGGCCTTCCCAGTGAAATGGGCTTGGTCTGGGCGACCGCTATCTTTGTGAATATATACTCTGCCCTTGTCGTTCTTATAAACACTGATGTCACCATGTCAGTAGCCCAAGCTTCCATTCTAAGCTGCATGATCTTGCTTGCGCACTCAATGCCAATTGAAGTCGGGCTCGCCAAGAAATCCGGTGTTTCTGTCTGGTGGAGCATTCTTACCCGTGTTGGCGGTGCATTGCTTCTTGGCTGGCTCTTACATTTGACATATAGCGCAACGGGATCGCTGCAAGAACAGGCACAAATCATCTGGCAACCCTCTATGGAAACAGACACGTCGCTTGTAGCCTGGGGGATTAGTCAGCTCCAGAATTTGATTTTGGTCTTCGTGATTATCGTCGCCTTGATATTCGTACTAAATATTCTCAAGGTAATAGGTATTGAAAAACTTATCGCCAAGGCACTAAGCCCTTTCCTTCGTTTGCTTGGCATCAGCAAAGAGGCCACGAATCTGACGCTGATTGGTATAACTTTGGGTCTTTCATATGGAGGTGGCCTGCTCATCAATGAGGCCAAGAAGGGACATATACCGCCTCGGGATATATTTACAGCCATTACTTTGCTCGGGCTACTGCACAGCCTGATCGAAGATACCCTCTTGATGCTGGTGATTGGTGCTGACTTTACTGCCATCTTCTGGGGAAGATTGGTCTTTGCATTGGTTTTAGTGGGTGTTGTATCCAGACTAATGCGACTGATCGATGGCAAACGCTATGAGCGCCTTTTCTACCGCTCCGTTGCGACTGCTTAGTCTACTCAAATAGGGGGAGTTTCTCCCCCTTACATCTTACCTTCCCCAATTAATGCCTACCCTTTTTGTCTTTTTTATAAATAAAGACCATATAATCTTGACAATATTCACCTTCACTCATAACACTCCGAAAAATTAATTTGATCAGTTTCAAAGTAGCCAATTAAATATCAATACAATCAATCTGTAAGACTACTATCAAAATGAAACCAAACAGGATGTTCAATAAAAAGGTGACAATATGTTCAGGTTCGTTTTTGCAATATTGCTAGGTTTTATTTCGTTCCAGAGTTCAGCAGATGACCGAAAGTTAGAATTCATTCTTAAAGATGGACCGCAGCTACTCTTTGAGAAAACAGTAGGCATTGATCAGATGGAAGCATCTGCGGCTCAACGCTTACTGTCGTTTCAGTCTCCCGTTTACAACAAGCCAATGGCTTACGAAGGTCTGTCCTTCAAAGATGTTGCAAGCCAGGTCGGCGTTGACTTCAGCAAAGTAGAAGAAATCAAGTTTGTCGCGTTGGATGGCTTTGTCGCCACTTGGTCTAAAGGCACAACGAAAAGCCCGTTGGTCGTGGTGACTGGCGAGCAAGGTACTGAAGGGAAATTCACCGACATTGGTGAAGGCAAAGAGACGCTCAATCCTGGGCCATTTTATGTCATGACGACAGATCCTAAAGAATATAACAATTGGATATGGCCGTTTCAGGTTTATAAGATAGAGCTTAATTATCAAGCGCCAAAACCGGATTATTACCCTTCGGGAGCGGAAGATAAACCCGTTATTATGGCCGGATACAATGCATTCAAATCCACATGTATTTCTTGCCATTCTATTAATCTGGAAGGTGGCGACATTGGCCCGGAATTAAATATTCCCAAAAATATTACTGAATATAGAGATATCGAGTACTTAAAGGCTTTCATTAAGAATCCGAACTCATATCGAGCCAAATCTCGGATGTTGACGTTTGAACATCTTTCCGATCAGCAGTTGAATGAGCTTATCGAATATATGGCTTATATGGGCTCATTGAAAATGCTTGATAAGATTAACGAGTGAAACCAAAAGAGCCGGCCACGTGTCGGCTCTTAACTTCAGGTAGTTTGACTTACACCTTGCAACCATGCTCGTCACACCCATTATGATCATCGACAGTCTTGCCGTCCTGACTATGAGTGCTTACAGTCTGGCTTTCTGCCTCAGCGTTTGCTCCCTCTTCCAGCAGCGAACCAATAAGCGCTCCCACCTGCATATCACTCAGCATACCGAAATGGTTAAGCCTGAGTTTGCCATGCTGATCCAGAATAAGAAGCGTCGGCGTTCCACCAAACTGATAGCGATCCATGGTCTTTGGGATTGGGTTGTGTTCACTGGGTTGATCAATCGCTACAGGAAACTGAATGCGATATTCATGAATAAACGCCCTCAATGCATCCGGAATCATCACATCGTGATGCTCAAAAACAGAATGCAGACCAATGACCTGAACGCCTGAGTCCGAGAATGTACTCTGAATGTTCTTTGCCAGTGGCAGTCCATGGGAAATACAACCAGGGCACAGCATTTGAAATACATAGATGACAACGACTTTCCCCAGATATTCATTAAGTTCGATAGGTCGCTCCGTATTCAACCATTCACTAGCGGTCAGCTTGAAAGTCTGACCGGATAATACACTCGACATATTTTCCTCCCATCAATATTGGTTTCGATACGAAACCAATATATCTTTCTGCAGATACTCACGTCAAGTTTCCTTTGGTTGTCCGATATCTCAGGAGTATCATTCTCGCGCAGCAACTTCAGTGAAAAAGACCATGAACTATTTCGAATCGCCTTTTGTTGGTAAGCCCATCGCTGAGCAGCTTACCAATCCAAATATCATCGTCGGAAGACACAGTTACTACTCAGGTTATTACCATGGGCATAGTTTTGACGATTGCGCTCGTTATTTGATGCCCAACCGCCATGATGTCGACAAGCTCATCATTGGCAGTTTCTGTTCCATTGGCTCCGGCGCAGTATTTATGATGGCGGGCAACCAAGGCCACAGATCGGATTGGGTCAGTACCTTCCCGTTTTTCTATCAGGACAATGAGAACTTTACTGGTGCCGAAGACGGCTTCAAACGCGCCGGTGATACAGTGATCGGTAACGATGTTTGGATTGGTTCAGAAGCCATGATTATGGCAGGCGTAAAGATTGGTGACGGTGCCATCATTGCCAGTCGCGCGCTGGTGACGAAAGATGTCTCACCTTACGAAGTGGTGGGTTCCAACCCTGCCAAGCACATCAAGTTCCGGTTCAGTGAGCCTGAAATACAAATGCTGATGGAAATGCAATGGTGGAACTGGAGCGATGAGCAATTGAAGGGCTGTATGGATTTGATGTGCTCTTCAGACATTGAGGGGCTATACAAATATTGGCAGACCCAAATTACCAATTAGCGCTTTAGTTCAAAAGGGCGAGAAATCGCCCTTATATCTCCATCCCTTCCCTGCCAATTTCCATCCAGTCAGGTATCCCGTTATCCATTAACCAGCAATCCAGTTCATGACCAATGTGGGTGATGATCAGTTCTTTCGGCTGGAGCTTTTCATAAACCTGCCAGGCCGCTTCAACGTTTCCGTGGTTTGAGCCCTCGTGCTCGGGCGGAAATGAGCAATCGAGAATCAACGCGTCCAGTTGCGTTAACGAGGCGAGGAAATCAAGCGTTTGGGCTGGCAGTCCGTCTGTATCGGTGAGGTAAGCAATACTTTTTGGCCCATATTCCAGCAGGTAACCAACAGTCGGCCGCGAGTGTCTGAGTTGAAGTGGGGTAACACGCAGTCCATTAATGTTGACCACATCACCATGGTTCATTTCCGGCAGAAATCTCAGGCAGCCAGGGTGCTTGAGAAGATCAGCACAGCCTTGCTCATCATCTGGACACCACACAGGGATGGACGATGGGTTGCCCCACCTTAAATGAAAAAGACCTTGAACATGGTCCACATGAAAATGCGTAAGCAAAAAGCCATGGTAGGTGCCTGCGGGAAAGCGCTCGTGCAAGTCCATCAGGCCTGCATCAATTAATAGTCTTTCTCGGGTGCTCCCTCTGCCCCATTCCACCATTGCGGAGCAGGGTTTTCGCTCAAATGCAGTGTGCTCTCTGGCCCGCCGACACGCCCCACATTCACATCCATACAGGGGAACGCCCCCTGCCGCCCCTGTCCCTAACAAGGTCACTCTCAACATTAATCCTTCCATGCACAAAAAAGTTGGGTATGTACCCAACTTTATACCCTTTAAATTTTGACAGTCAGTGGCGCTTCTCTACTGCTTCAAGAAAGGCTTCGGCACTTTGCTGAAAGTATGGAAAATACTGCCTGATTTTCTCTTCCGGCCAATCCCACCAGCACAGGCTTTCCAACTTTCTCGCGGTGTCTGGATTTTCAAACCTTGACCGCAACATCTTCGCTGGATTACCAACCACAATGGTATAGCTTTGCACATTTTTGGTGACTACGCTGCCTGCGCCGATGATCGCACCATCTCCGACGCTGACGCCGGGGAGAATGATGACACCATGCCCAATCCAGACATCATTCCCAATCGTCACCCGGTTTTCCGCCCGCCAGTCGAATACCTCTGCATCCTTGTCTGAGCCGGCCTGATGGAGATCTTCCATTCCATATTTTCCGGGACGATAGGTAAAGTGATGTAACGTCGGCCGCCACCAAGGGTGGTTGCCGGGATTAATCCGAACCTTTGAAGCAATCGAGGTGAACTTACCAATGTCAGTGTTCGCCACTTCACTGTCGGGACCAATATAGCTGAAGTCTTGCAGTGCAACATGTTCCAATAATGTACGTTCCCCGACTTCAGTCCATCGCCCGAGCACCGAGTCAGTTACCACAGCATCGCGACAAATTGTTGCCTCTTCATGCAAAGTGAGATTTGTGTCAATGTGATGCTCATCCATGGTGATTGCCTCCGTTTTCGTTGCAGAGTGCGATATCTAATTCACAAGCAAACTGAGCAATGGTGTCTTCAAGTTTCCCGCTGTTGTTGAGATGAATCGCATCGGCTGGGCGCACTGCATCATAGTGAATGGCGCGTTCCAATCGCTGGGCAATTTGTTCTACGCTTTCTCTGCCCCGGGCTTCGAGACGTTCTCTGAGTGCATCAGGGTTGACTGAGATCCACACCACTTCCAACTGTTCTCCAAATACCCCTCTGGCGAAGGGTAGATACGCGCGAGAACCATTCACCATCACATCCATGCCCGACGCCAACCAAGTTTCCACTTCACGCCCCACCCCATAGCGCAGTCCGTTCGCTCGCCAGTGCATGGAAAACAGTTCTTGCTTGATACGAAGATCAAATTCGTCGTCTGACAAGGCAACATGATTTTCACTGCCAGCAGAAGCAGGCCGTGTAATGTAACGATGCGCCACCATTAGCCTGTCGCAGAAGCGCTCTCTGGCGGCATTGATCAGCGAATCCTTCCCCGCCCCAGAAGCACCAAGCACATAAAACAGCTTTGCCATTTTCTTGTCCTGCCTTTGGGTTAAAACACGCGGCGCCCTTGACGCCAGACCTGCTCCACATAAGGCTGATCGTAATGACGCTCTACGAGCAACAAATCTGCCCGCATGCCCTCTTTAATGATGCCGCGATCTGAAAGGCTAAGCGCGGACGCAGGGTTACGTGTCGCTAGGCATGTCGCAGAGGGCAGATCCAGCGCATTGCGCTCATCATCTGCAAGACGGAAAACCGCATCCAACAAACTGCCAGGGAAATAATCAGACGACAGTGCATCTAACACGCCCAACGACGCCAGCTCATGCGCTGCGACATTGCCTGAGTGCGAGCCACCACGAACCACGTTGGGCGCTCCCATCATGACTTTCAAACCAAGTTCGTGGGAACGTTGCGCCGCTTCAACGGTAGTAGGAAATTCCGCTAAAACCAGTCCCAAAGCACGGGATTCTTCAACATGGGCACGGGTCGCATCGTCATGGCTTGCAAGAGGGATATTTCGCTCATGGCATAGGCTTGCAATGGCTCGTCGGTTTAGGTCTGACCATATCGCAGACTTTTCACGCTGGTCCTGTTCGAATGCGGCCATTTCCTCGTCATTGAGATTGTATTTACCCTGATAGTATTCGTAATACTTGGTGAGATTCACGAACTGGCGCTGACCCGGAGAGTGGTCCATCAGGGACACCATATGGGTCTGATCCAAGTCCAGATAAAGCTTAGCTAAATCAACCGTCGTCTCGTGGGGCAACTCACAACGGATATGAACGAAATGCTCAGCGCGATTCAAACCTCTTTCGCCACTTTGGACAATGGTATTGATCATCTTGTCGAGGTTATCCTGACGATGACCACCATCGCGCACATCACCGACTGCAATTGCATCCAGAACCGTTGTGATACCAGCTCCGATAAGTTGCGCATCATGCGCTGCCATGGCCGAGAATGCAGGCCAGCTGACCTTTGGTCGCGGCGTGAAGTACTTTTCCAGATTGTCGGTATGCAGCTCAATTAGCCCCGGCATCAACCATCCCTGATTGCCATCTACTGCTCCTGGCTGATAGCTGGGCGAATCAGACATGGCGCGAATGATGCCGTTCTCAACTTCTAACGAGCCATTAACGACTTCGTCTTCCAACACCAGTTGAACATTGGTAATGATCATTATCGCTTCCTTCCCTTAAGCCAGTTTCAATGTGGCGGTTGAAATGTCGTAGAACTTATCTGCTACTTGCTGGCGGACGTATTCGTCGTGAAATATGCCAACAATTGCGGCGCCCCGTTGCTTGGCTTCCAGAATGAGTTCAATCACGACATCACGGTTCTTTTCATCCAGTGATGCCGTCGGTTCGTCCAGCAACAAAATGGGTGATTCAACGATAAATCCGCGTGCAATGTTCACCCGTTGCTGTTCACCACCAGAAAATGTCGCGGGTGCCAAATGCCATAGGTGTTCAGGCACGTTGAGTCGTTTCAACAACGCCCCAGCCTTTTGCCGTGACGTTTCTTTGCACTCCCCTTGCTCCACCAGAGGCTGCGCAACTACATCCAGTGCACTGATGCGGGGAATAACACGCAGAAACTGGCTCACCCAACCCAAGGTGTTTTTGCGAACATCCAGAATGTCGCGGGGCAGCGCACTGGCAATATCCACCCAATGCTCGCCTTGCGTTGTATTTTGGTGTCGTACCTTAATTTCGCCGTTATCAACGAGGTAGTTCGCATATAGCGCGCGGAGCAAGGTACTCTTTCCTGCACCGGAACGGCCCAGCAGTACAACGCATTCCCCTTTGTCGACAGAGAAACTGGAGTCCGCAAGCACGGAGAGCTTTGCACTGCCTTGATTGTGAAGAACGAAAGTCTTACTGACATTCGACACGCTTAACATGGTTGTGTTTGTCATGGTCTTCCCTACCCCTGCAAGACGGATGATACGAGCAACTGTGTGTAAGGATGTTGCGGATCGTCGAGCACCTGATCGGTCAGCCCGGTTTCAACAATTCGACTCTCTTTCATCACCACCAATCGGTGAGCCAGTAATCTCGCTACAGCCAAATCATGGGTCACAATGACCACAGACAGCCCTAAGTCCGTAACGAGATTTCGAATCAAATCCAGCAGCCTTGCCTGCACAGACACGTCAAGCCCGCCTGTCGGTTCATCCATAAAGATGAGTCTTGGATGCGTCACCAGATTGCGGGCAATTTGTAGCCTCTGCTGCATACCGCCAGAAAAAGTGATTGGCATGTCGTCGATTCGGTCTTTAGGAATCTCCACCTGAGAAAGCCAGTCCAACGCTTGCTCCCGAATATCGCCGTAATGTCGGTTTCCTACTGCCATCAGTCGTTCGCCGATGTTGCCACCAGCAGAAACCCGCGGGCGTAATCCATCCATTGGGTGCTGATGAACCACTCCCCAATCGGTGCGCAGTAATCGACGGCGTTCACTTTCAGAAAGCGCATAGAGGCTCGCTTGATAGCCATCTTCAAACTGGTAATTCACTGCGCCACAATCTGGCGTTTCACGACCTGAAAGCACACGTAACAAGGTGCTTTTTCCAGAGCCTGACTCACCCACAATACCCAGCACTTCGCCTGGCCATAAAGCAAAAGAGATGTCCTGACACCCCTTGCCTGGCTGATAAAGCTTGGTGAGGCTTTGTACTTCTAATAGTGGCTGCAAGTTCGTTGCTCGCATCGTCGCGTGCTCGCGACCTAACTCTGTTACTGACACGCGCGCTTCTCCTCTTGCTCCTTTTTTAGAGCATTTTTTGACTGCTGGTCATTGCAATAATCGGTATCAGAACACACGAAAATTCGGTTGCCTTTATCATCCGTTACTACCTCATCCAGAAAGCTGGTTGTTGAACCACAGATGCTGCAAGGCTCACCCCATTGCTGGATTTCGAAGGGATGATCGTCGAAATCCAGACTCTTCACATCCGTATAAGGAGGAATGGCGTAAATACGCTTCTCACGCCCAGCGCCAAAGAGTTGCAGCGCGGGCATTTGATCCATCTTGGGGTTATCGAATTTCGGTATGGGCGAAGGGTCCATGATGTAGCGACCATTGACCCGCACTGGGTAGGCGTATGCGGTCGAAATATGGCCATAGCGCGCGATATCCTCGTAGAGCTTCACGTGCATCACGCCATATTCTTCCAGACCATGCATTTTGCGTGTTTCCGTCTCACGCGGTTCAATAAAGCGCAGCGGCTCAGGGATCGGCACCTGGTACACCAGAATCTGACCTTCGTTCAGCGGTTTTTCTGGAATGCGGTGGCGGGTTTGAATCAACGTGGCCTGCTCTGTGCGCTCAGTAGTTTCAACACCGGCAACCTTTTCAAAGAAGTGGCGGATGGAAACCGCGTTTGTGGTGTCGTCAGCCCCCTGATCAATCACTTTAAGCACATCAGGCTCGCCGATAATGGCAGCGGTGATTTGAACACCGCCTGTGCCCCAGCCATAAGGCATGGGCATTTCGCGGCCACCAAACGGCACCTGATAACCGGGAATCGCAATGGCTTTCAGCAGGGCACGTCGAATCATGCGTTTGGTTTGCTCATCGAGATAACCGAAGTTATAACCACTTTGAACGGCTTGCATAGTCATAGCGCTTCTCCTTCGCCCGAAGCGTCGCGGGCATCAAATTCTTTTTGAAGCTTGCGGATAAGTTCGAGCTCAGCCTGAAAGTCCACGTAGTGCGGAAGCTTCAGGTGGCTGACAAAACCCGCAGCTTCAACGTTGTCGCCATGCGCTAACACAAACTCTTCATCCTGAGCAGGGCCTTGTGGCACTTCGTCATATTCGCCACATTGCAATGCTCTATCTACCAACGCCATCGACATCGCTTTACGCTCAGAAAACCCAAACGTGACGCCGTAGCCTCTAGTAAACTTCGCTTTGTGCTTTTTACTGCCAGTGAAACCATTGATCATCTGGCATTCGGTCATTTCGATATCGCCAATTTCAATAGCAAAGCCTAATTCTTCAGGAACGACTTCAAGCGTGACGTTGCCAGAGCGGATTTCACTGGCAAACGGGTGATTACGCCCGTAACCACGCTGGGTGGAATAGCCCAATGCCAGCAAGAACCCCTCATCACTGCGCGCAAGTTGCTGCAACCTTGCACTCCGGTTTGCCGGGAATGTGGGTGGCTCCATGGTGATATCATCCGGCGCTGCGCCGTTATCTTCCTCAGTCACCGTTAGATCGAGGTTTTCCAGAATACTCATCACCCTTGGGCAATGCGCCATCTCATCGATATCACTCAGTCTGGCGGGTTCGCTACGATCTCCACCTTCTGCCAACAAAGCAAAATCAAGCAATCGATGGGTGTAGTCATAAGTTGGCCCGAGTACCTGTCCACCCGGCAAATCTTTATAAGTTGCAGAGATACGACGCTCGATTTTCATCGTTTCGGTATTCGCAGGTTCCGTCACCGCCAGCCGAGGCAAAGTAGTGCGATAGGCGCGAAGCAGGAAGATAGCTTCCACCAAGTCACCGCCAGCTTGTTTGATAGCCAACGCCGCAAGTTCTTTGTCATAGATGCCGCCCTCGGTCATCACACGATCTGTCGCGCCAGCCAGTTGTTCGGCTATTTGTTTGACATTCAGAGCGGCTTGCGAAAAAGAGCCCCTGCGTTTTTTGTCCTGCAATTCATGAGCGGCAGCGATGGCTTTCTCTCCGCCTTTTACAGCTACATACATGTGACCTCCTCAATTTCCAGCGTCACCTCTGTCGAGCGAGGCAATGCAATAATGTCGGAGCCGGATGTAAACAGAATGTCCACACCATGGGGGAAGTGGCTGCGTTTTGTTACTAAAGCCAGAAGCAGCAGCGGGTTCAAACCCTTCACTCTCATTTTTGTTGTCGACTGAATACCGGGGCCGGCCAGCACCAGCACATCACCTTCCTTCAGGCTGTCCACCTCAATAATCAACGTGGTGCTTCTGTCCGGATAGTGTTCGCTACCAACATTGAAACCTTCAAAGTCTTCCAGTTCACTGCCTCTGGCAAGCGCAAAAGCGGACTCGCACTTCTGACCAGAGAGCGGTGCGCCACAGTGAAAACGGATGTTTTCAACCAAAGTTTCATCTGCATTGAAGCGTTCTGATAGCCACAGGCTGGTTGCGTTGTCGGCCAACGTCAGTAATACCTGAGTCGCTGCGCGGCTAGTTGTTCCAAACTGAGCGTTGTAGTCCAATGAAACCTGTTTCCCGGGGTGGGACATTGCCTCCATTAACTCTCGGAAGACCTGCTGTGCATCATGCACGGGTGAGTGAAAACCCTCTGTTATCTTGCTCATTCGTCCTCTCCTCTCACCATGGTGAAAAAGTCAACTTTACTGGTCGCCACTTCCCTTGCACGCAACTGTTCTTGTTCTGCTTTTTCTGCCGCGAGCGGCGATATCAGAGCTTGCTGCAGCGCATCATGTGCAGAGGTTTGCATCAATGCATCCACCACTGCAGCAAGTTCTGCATGCTGCTTGTTTCTTCCAGTGACATAGCTGTAGCCCAGCTCGCCACTATCCAGTCGAACTACCGCACGGGTGATGGTGACATCACCCATATTGAAAGCGTTCCCTGTACCGCCCATTCGAGCGCGTACCTGAGCCAACCCCAGTTCCGGTGCGCGAACCAACTGGTATTGCGGGTTAAGTGAGAGTTTTACCCAGTGCGTTATCAACGCATTGGCATCCGTTCTGGCGAGGACTGACATCCAGCGCTGGCGCGATGTTTGCTTTTCCTGTTCCATTCAATGCTCCAAAACAATCTCGACCAGATCAGAACGTGTGTGGGACGATGAAAACTCCACAATCTGGTCGGTTCCTGTGATCACGTTGGTGGTTTTAAACACCATGATGGGTGTCTTGCCGGATAACTGAAGCAATCGGCAATCGGTCTTTTTCGGCATCATGGCTCTGAGCCGAGTACTTTTACGGGTAAGGTGAACGTCCAATTTGTCTTTGAGAAAAGCGTGTAGCGAACCCACTTCGAAATGCTTCACTACCGGCCACCATTCAAGGTCAGCAAGGTAGTGGTCAATCACGCTCGCTGGCATGCCGTTTATCTTTCTAAGCGTGCGAAGTTTGATGACTTGCGATTCCAGCTCAGCACCAAACATGCCTGCTATTTTCTCGTTCGCAGCCACCAGCCCCCTGCTGATCACCTGACTGGTTGGCAAACTGCCCTGTTCCATCAAGTTGTCCGTAAAGTGCGCTCCGGCGTGAAGTGGATAGTCAAACGGTTGGCTGACCACCATGTTGCCGCGCCCTTGTTGACGCTCGATGAGGCCGGTAAAAACCAGTTCGTCAATTGCTCGTCTCACTGTGTGGCGGTTAACGTCATACTTCTTCGCCAGCTTGGATTCAGGCGGCAGGTAATCCCCCGCCTGAAAATAGCTGCGAACTTCCTGTTCAAGATGCCTGGCGATATCTAAATAAACTCGCATCTTTTATCCCTCCGCATTCCTCTACGCTTATGGGTTATCTAGACAAGTTGGGTGAAATAAAAATCTGGCTGTTAAATAAACATCTTGCGGATGTACTGGGACGCGAAGTCGATAAGACTGACGGTCACAATGACTATCAACATGATGGCGGCGGTCTGTTGGAACTGAAATCCGCGAATCGCTTCCCAGAGCAACACACCAATGCCACCCGCACCAACCATGCCGACCACGGTGGCTGAGCGGACGTTCGATTCGAAACGGTACAAAGTGAACGAAATCCAAAGCGGCAATACTTGAGGTAACACCCCGTACATCACTTCTTCAATCTTGTTGGCTCCGGTCGCCCGAACCCCTTCGACAGGCCCGATATCGATTGCTTCGACCGCTTCAGAAAACAGCTTGGCGAGTACGCCCGTAGTGTGAACAAACAGTGCTAATACACCTGCGAAAGGTCCCAGACCGACAGCGACAACAAACAACATCGCAAAAACCATTTCGTTGATGGCGCGCGCGGCATCCATCAAACGGCGCATTGGCTGATAAACCCACCAAGGCACGATGTTTTCTGCACAGAGAAGCCCGAATGGAATCGAAAGCAGGACAGAAAGCACGGTGCCCCAAATGGCGATTTGGATGGTGATAAGGGTTTCATCGACATAGAGCTTCCAATGCGTGAAATCCGGTGGGAAAAAATCAGACCCCAGTTCTGCCATGTTTCCAGCATCTTTAATGAGTTGCGCTGGATTCATCTCAGAACCTTGCCATGACCAGGCAAGCACGAGAGCCACAATCAACATGCCGACAAAGCGTTTCCAGTGAGAGGTTTGTGGCGCGGTTAAAACGGCGGTATTACTGCTCATTCTAAAATTCCATCAAGCTACAAATAACCGAGTTAAAAAGAAAAGCCGGAGAGAACTCCGGCTCATCAGGTACTTACTCCATCGCTTCCAAAGCACTCATTTGGCGGTTCAGGGCAGCCAGAGAACTTTTGATGCTTGCCAGCTCTGCGACTTGCTCATCAGAAAGCTTGTCTTGGTTGCTCAGGCCATTAAGCTGCTTGTAAAGCGCCAGTTGACGAATAGGCAACAGTTGCAGGTCGCTAGATGGTTTGAACGGTGCCCAGTCCAGGCCTTTCAGAATTGCCACTTCCTGCGCATCGCCCGCTGTGCCGTAGTTCATGAAGAAGCTGTAGATGTCTTCCTTCACGTTATCTGGCAGGTTCTTACGCCATACGATTGGGTCAGAAGGAATCAGTGGCGACTGCCAAATCACTTTAATGTCTTTGAATTTTTTAGGATTGGTGCGCTCGAAGCGACGCATGTTTTCGGTGTTGTTGGTCGCTACATCCACTTGCTTGTTAGCAACCGCGAACAGGTTCACTTCGTGGCTTGAATTCAGTGTGCGTTTAAAGTCACTAGGCTGAATGTTGTTCTTCGCGAACACATAGTAAGAAGGTACCAAGAAGCCAGAAGTAGAATTAGGGTCACCGTTACCAAACGCCAGCTTGCTGCGGCTTGCAATCATGTCTTCAACGCTGTTGATTGGGCTGTCTTTATGAACCACCAAAAGGCTCCAGTAGCCTGGGTTACCCTCTGAATCGACAGTTTGGGCGAAGATTTCACCGCCAGAACGGTCGACCGCTTCCATCGCGGATTTGTTACCAAACCATGCAACGTCAACTTTGTCGAAACGCATGCCCTGAATGATGCCCGCGTAGTCAGGAGCAAAGTAGGCTTTCACTTCCATACCCAGTTTCTTGCTCATGTCGTCTAGGAACGGGTCCCACACTGATTTAAGGTTTTGCTGGGATTCCGTAGAAATAATACCGAAGTTCAGGGTGTCCATTTTTTCCTCTGCAGACGCTGGTGCAGCGACGGCTGCAGCCAACATGCCAAGTCCACAGGTGAATGTGCGTAGTGCTCGTAACATCGTCATCGTCCTTTGTGTGTTAACGGTTTAACTGATGAGAGAAAGTGGTGCTTTTTCCACAGAAGCCGGTTGTTCTTCCATACCGACGTCCAATGTCATTTCTGATTTACTGCCATAAAGTTCAGCAAGGGCGTGTTTGTCGATTGCCGCGCTTTCTCCTTGATAGAAGATTTTTCCGTCTCGCAGTGCGACAACGTGCTGGCAGTATTTGAGGGCGTGATCGACCTGATGAAGCGTCACGATCACAGGGATACCCTCACGCTGGTTGATGTCGCTAAGCAGCTCCATCACGATGCGTGAAGATTCTGGATCCAAAGAGGCAATAGGCTCGTCGGCGAAAATGATCCGGGCTTTTTGCATGAGTGCGCGGGCAATAGCCACACGTTGTTGCTGTCCACCCGACAGCGTAGAAACACGCTGATGAGCGAAATCTTGCATACCAACACGTTCCAATGCTGCCATCGCTTCTGCTTTCTGCTGCTTGGTGAAGTTACCGGTAAGCGTGCGCCAGAACGGCGTGTAGTTGAGCGCCCCAATCAGCACGTTGGTCATCACTGACAGGCGGTTCACTAAATTGAACTGCTGGAAGATATAACCAGCTTGCGCGCGACAGTTGCGAACCTGACCTGAAGCTCGGCCCTGACTCTGAACGGTTTTACCAAGCACCTGAATCTGTCCGTCTTGCGTTTTATCAGAGAAGACCAAGCCGCTCAGATGGCGAAGTAGCGTTGACTTTCCTGAACCAGAAGGTCCAAGAAGTGCGGTCATTTCTTTGTGTTGGATCTTGAGGTTGATCTGGTCAAGCGCTTTGTTTTTTCCAAACGTTTTCGTCAGACCATTCACTTCGATAATGCTATCCATGTTTCAGGGAACCTCGTTATGTGGTGTCCCTATCGTGTGGTCTGTTTGTGTCGTTTTTATAACGAAATGGTGTCAGGGAAGTTGACGATTGAAGAGGTGAGACAGAGGTATAAATTGCGTGGAAGCGTTTGTATGCAGGGGCTGGAGGGGTTATCTAGATAGGTTGCTCGACTTGTCTAGATAACCTCGTCACTAAAGATTCATACTCATCCGGTGACATTACCACCAGATTAATGAGTGACTTTAATTTGGACTTTGTACGGCGTTTCCAACTGCATCGTGTCACCAAATTTCACGATGGTTTCCAGCGCTAAAACCTCACCGGTAAACTTGGTTTTCTTGTTCTCAATCAGGTCGCGCCAAATATCGTCTAACGACAAAATGCGGGAATTATTAAACCCTTCAAATGACAATCTCATACACTGCTGCCAATCTTTACCGCTGCCTGTTCTTTCATACTCAGCGCCGACATCACCTACTGTTCTCTTGGAAGATACTTCAACATAAAATTCGGCAACTTCTTGTTCTCTCCATGTATTCATCTAGCATGCCTCATCATATAAGCCTGTCGAAATTATAGACAGTAACGACAACATTTATCGCATTTATGAGACAAGCGTGACCTATGTCGTTATAGGCCCTAACGTCGCCACCAGATGATGAGATGCAACAAAGCAAACAGGCCGTGCCCCCAGATATAGGCTTCAATCGCGCCAACGGCGGTTTTATGAATGGCTAAAAAATCTGGGCTGAGTGGATTTTCCATTAACATCGCGATGGCCCAAAGAGTGCCTGTAACGGTCGCCAACATCAGTGCCAGCAAGCCTAGTCCCTCAACCGTCGCGGCCAGTCCCGCAGGCTTTGGTTCTGGCAAACGGCCAGTTCTGAGAATAAGCAAATCAG
The DNA here is from genome assembly GCF_000333895.2 of Grimontia indica. Taxonomy (GTDB): domain Bacteria; phylum Pseudomonadota; class Gammaproteobacteria; order Enterobacterales; family Vibrionaceae; genus Enterovibrio; species Enterovibrio indicus. The sequence goes on from NZ_ANFM02000006.1 coordinate 333,011, forward strand.
CTTTAATGACCTTAAAGTTGCCAAACAACCAGGGATACATGTCTGCGATTGGACGCCGGTTAACCACGGTTACGAAAAAAACCATAGAGAAAAGTAACAGCCCTATCCCGCCATACATATGAATATGGTCAATCAGGGTGAGGTGATAAACGGTCGCATCTTTGCTGACATGCATTCCGGCTGAGGTGAGCAGTTGAAATATCACCCAGCTTATGGTCGTAAAGTGAAGCCACTTTTCCGCTGAGGGTAGTCGCGAGAACAGGAAAGAAAGTCCGCGAAGCGTTTTGTTTGGTGTTTGAACGTGCATATCTGGGTACTACTTTAAGAAGATTATGCAAGTCTATGAATTAAGATGGATAGTTGTTGTTTCAAAATTGATGAATGGGGAAAAAAGCGGGACATTACGTCCCGCTTCGCGTATTAAGGTTATTGCCCTGCATTCATGGCACTTAACTTGTCACCGACGGGGCCAGAGAAATTGAAGCCATCATGTTTGTCCCAGTTGATTGACCAGGTCATCACGCCACCAAAGTTCGGGTAGTTGAAAGCAGGTTTCACTGTTCCACACGCAGTACCTTTGGTCACACAGTCAAGAGCATCCAAGATGTTCTGAGTAGGTGCCTGGCCAGAGTTCGCCGAGCTTGGACCTGATGGTAAGCCGATAGCGACTTGGTCATCGCGAAGTGGCGCAAACGTGGTCCCGTTTGCCAATTCAAAACCTTCAATCAGCATTTTGGATTGAGCAACCATCATGTCTACTGAACCTTCCGGTGCAGCGCCTGAAAGATACGGATTCGGCAGACCACCATTGTTGTATAGCTGAACATGCAGCAGGTCCAAGGTATCGCGCAGTTCATCAATCAATGGAATGTAAGCGCCCCAAATACCGCTGTACGCCACCATACCGCCATGAACATAAGGATGTTCAGGTGCCATCGTCAGGTACATGTCACCACCCATGTTGGTTTCAATCTGCTTCAATGCACGTGGTAAACGCGCCTGAATTTGCGAACCATGAACAAGGTTAGAGCCACTTTCCAGATCGATATCCAGACCATCAAAGCCCCACTCTTTCACAATCGCTGTCAGGCTCGAAACGAAGTTAGCTTCATCCGCATCAGTATTCAGCGTGATCGTCCCTTCCGCACCACCGAGTGACAGAACGAAAATTTTTCCTTTCGCCTGCAACGCAGCCATGTCTTGCTTGAACTTCATAGGATCAAGCGGAGGACAAGTGCTGCGAATGTCACCGTTATACAGATTAAAGTGGACAGTCCCGTCACTGTTGCGATCGTTCTCTGCGAAGGCGATATCAATGATATCCCACGCATCCGACATTTCGCTCAGATTCAGTGGACAGCCAGCACCGTTCACAAAGTTGTGCCAGTAACCAATCAGCTGATGTTTTTTCGCCGATTGCTCGAACACTTTCAGCGTAACAGCTGCGGTTGAAGCAGTCAGGCCATTGCTATCAGTTGCTAGCGCAGAAACCGCGTAACTACCTACTGCACCTGGTGTCCAGCTTGCACTGTAAGGCGCCGTTGAATCAGATGCGACGATGGCACCATCAACCACGAAATCAACTTTCGCCACAGTACCGTTGAGGGCACTCGCTTCTGCTTCGAGCAACACAGCTTTACCCAAGCCGACAGAACTGCCTGCTGCTGGGGAGGTCAGGCTCGCTACCAATGGCTGGTCACTCACATTAACCAGAATGCCGGCATCGCCTGTATTACCCTCGTTATCAGTGGCTACGGCGCTGATGCTCACTTCGCCTAATCCTGTTACCGCCCAATCAACGGCATAAGGCGCAGCATTATCAACGGCAACGCTTTGGCCAGCTACGAAGAACTCGACGCCGGTTACGCTGCCATCAGAATCAACGGCATCAACAGCAAGGGAAACAGTCTCACCTGCAAGCAGAGTTGCATTATCCGACGGAGAAGTGAAAGTCACGCTAGGAACAATGGCGCAGATACCCAGTTCAGTCCAAGCGTCTTGCCAGTGAGCGCCGGTATTTGGCTCATATGCCCACGCCGCATCCGATGAACACCATCCCGCTACGTCACATTGGTATTTATAGTTCGCGTTTTGAACAATATCGCCAACTGCATAGCTGGTGCCAGCGCTGTAAGTCGGAACGCCAGCACAACCACCACCAACGGTATTGCCGGCAACTTTAACAGAGACTTCACCTGCCCAAGCCTGCAAGCCATCGTTGTCAGTCGCTTTAGCATTGAAACTGTGGTTGCCTTCCGTAGCAAGCCAAGGGGTTTCAAACGGAGCAACGTCATCTGAACCGACAAGTTTGTTGTCGACATAGAATTCTACAAGCGTGACTGCACCATCGGAGTCTTCTGCAGTTGCTGTCAGAGCAACTGTTTCACCAGCTTTTAATTGCGAACTCGCAGTCGGATTAGTCAGCTGTGCGGTAGGCGGGATACCAAAGACAGGGTCCTCAACCGAGATACTCACGCTTTGCTCGGACTTTGCGCCCTCATTGTCTGTGACGACAGCACGAACAATCGCCTGTCCCTGTTCTGCAACCCACTCCAAAGAGAAAGGAGGCGCTGTCACAATACCGACACTGTTTGCGCCGATGAAGAATTCAACATCCGACACCGAGCCATCACTGTCGGAGGCCGTCGCTGAAAGAGTAATCACATCGCCAGTAACAAAGTTGGAGTCATTTAAAGGAGAAGTCAGGTCGATGACGGGAGGCTGGTTTCCACCAGTAGAACATTGCCCCAGCGCTTCCCACTCTTGCCATGGACCAGAGTTTTCAGCCGGGTTCTTGCCTGTCGTCCACCATTTGGCTTTGTAAGCCTCGCCAGTATACGCCACCTGATCGCCACCATTGTATATGGCAGTGTTTTCCCAAGTTGGTAATGAAGTACAGTCAACTGCCCAAGCTGGCAGAGCTGTTGCTACGCTCAGCGCAATGGCCGAGAGTATCATTGGTTTGTGCATGATGAATTTCCTTATTCGATAATAAGTCACCACCATTTTTATGTCCCACGTACGGGACTACCTCAAAAAAGACTTCGTGGCATTTTTTAGGACTCTCGACTTTATTTACGCCAAGAATTATCCCAATTCCATCATGATTGATTGAGTTTGCTATCTCCATGACAAAGCAGCAGTTTTCTCTCGTATTGGTGACCATTGCACAAAGACACTCCGCAACTTTTTTATTTCATTGAGGAAGTTCCCAAGGCATCACTTTTTTTCCCAGAATCTCAAGGACTAAACTGATGAAGCGTATCTATTTGCATTAACAATTAACTAAGTCCATATAATTCAAGACATGGAAGTAAAGAGGTGAAAATGCGCTATCTGCTGAGACTGTTTATGGTGACACTCACCTTTTCACTTTCATTATCCGTTCAGGCGTCGAGTGAGGAAGAACGGGTGGTGTGGCGTTTTGGGCTGGAAGAAATTGAAGGGTCAGTGCAAGACATTTACGCCAAAGAATTTAAACGCATCATCGAAGAGAAGTCCGGTGGTGAGGTGGTCGTCGATATTTACTCTTATGGCACCTTGGGCGAATCGGAAGATCTCACCGCGTTGACCACACTCGGCACACTTCAGCTTACCCATGCCTCCGTGGGTATCATCGGCAGCCTGGTGCCTGAAATGCAGGTTTTCAATATTCCCTACATTTATTCGCATGACGACGAGCTGAATCAATCCGTTATCGCCAGCAATCCCACGCTTTATGAAGTGCTTGGGAATGCACTTATCGATCAGGATCTGCGCTTGATGACCCTCTATCTTGAAGGCGATATGGTGTGGTCAACCAATCAAGAAGTGGTCAAACCCAGCGATTTTAAGCAATTCCGAATGCGTGTGATGAATTCCCCGTTGGTGATTGAATCCTTCCAACTTTATGGCGCAGATGCCGTGCCACTCCCTTATTCTCAGGTTTATGGCGCGCTACAAGCCAATATTGTGGATGGGCAGACCAATCCGGTTTTCTCGATAGAAGAAATGAAGTTTTACGAAGTGACGGAATATATGATTTGGCCGGGCAAGCAAAAGTTCACCACCTCAGTGATTGCCAATCAAGCATGGTATTTATCACTCTCGCCTGAGCATAAAGCGCTGCTTAGGGAAACATTTCAAGGCTTGAGTGACTATATACTCGAAAAGCAGCAAGCCCTGAACAAAAAGCAACTGGCCACCATTAAAGCATTTAAACCCAGTATGACCTTTATCACTCTCAACCGAAGTCAGCAAAACGCATTTAAGAAACTCGCCGAGCCTGTTAGAAGTCGTTATGTGGAATTAGTAGGGAAGCCCGGAGAGCGTGTGTTGGAAGCCTTGGATGAGGCACTTGCTCACAAAAAATAAGAGAGCGACCAGCGCTCTCTTATTTCTCATTGGATTGGTTAAGCAATTTCTCGATTGGTGCGTGCCACCGGCACTTTACTGATCGCCTGGCGTTGCAGGGCGTAGTTCCGCACCTCCGAAGCAGAAACTGCCTTGCTGTAATACCAGCCCTGAATCACCACATCTGCTTCGCGCGAAACAATATCAAGCTGCTCTTGGGTTTCCACCCCTTCCACAATAATGTTCATGCCTAGCTGTTTGGCGATTCCAGTCAGGCTATAGAACACCTGCTTGCCCCGTTCGCTGCTCAGCGCCAACACAAAACTGCGGTCGATTTTCATCGCATCAATATCGAAGCGGTTGAGATAACTCAATGAACTATAACCCGTCCCGAAGTCATCGATATGTACAGCAGAACCCGCCATATGAAGACGCGAAATGGCCTGTTCTACCATCGCTGGTTTATCAATCAGCGAATCTTCAGTGATCTCAAAATGAATCAGTCCCGGCACCTGCGCGATGAGCGAGAGAATCTCTTCCATGGCGTCTTTATTTGTCAGGGTATGACTGGTGATGTTTACGCTGATTGGCATATAGAAGGTCTGATCCATCCAGAGCTTGCTCTGTTCCACTGACTGTCGCACGACCCAGAGATCGATATCTGTCATCAGGTTCGCTTTCTCAAACACCGAAAGGAATTGACCCGGCGCTTCCACATTCCCCATGCTGTCGCGTAAACGGATCAGCGCTTCTACTGCCGTCACCTGACCAGTGTGGCTCGAAATCTGTGGTTGATATTCCAGATAGAATTCTCGGGTAGCAAACGCTTCCAACTGCATTTGCACGCCTTGAATTTCGCGCACTTTATGGAGTGATTCCGTCACTGGGTCCACCGCTAGCACATACGCTTCTTCTTCACGGCGGGTGAACGAGGTATCCAGAGAAGGAATGTACAAATCGCGAGTTTTGGCGTGCGCATCCAACATACGAACAAAGGGTAAATAGATCAGTGTACTGACGATCACCAGCCCCACCTGCAATATCACTGCGTTGTAATCGCCACCTGTTGAGATAAACGCATTAAGGATCAACGGGCTTGTGATCGGTGCCATCACCACAGGAATAGCCACCAGCCCCATCGACATCACGGTCAATGCAATACCCATATTGACCAATGGTGCGATCAAAAACGGAATGAAAAGACGCAGGTTGAAAATGATTGGCAAACCAAACATCAGGATTTCATTGATATTAAAGAAACCCAAAGGAATGCTTGAAATCGCAATCACACGCATCACTTTGTCTTTGGAAAACGCCAATATCGCCAGCGCAAGCCCCAATGTCGCCCCTGCGCCACCAATGAAAACAAACGATGAAAGGGTCGAAATATTCATTATGTTTGAAGGCATGGCCCCGGCACTGTAAAGCACGCGGTTGATATCCAGCACATCAATCAAAGGTTGAACCAATGGGGTTAGCGCGTAGTAGCCATGAATACCCAAAAACCATAACAAGGAATTCAAGGTAGAGAAGAGCGCACCAACAGTATAAGGGTCATTGACTGGGTCAAACGCCTTAAGGAAAGCCGCTGAATCAAAATACAAGCTGGTCAGAGTGAGCAACTTCGTCAGCAAGACAACCACACCAGTGGTGATAACACCCGGAATGATGAGGTTCATGGAGTCTTTGACTAACTTGCCAGCGACTTCATTTTCAACAATCCGCGCCCATCTTTGCTTTTTCAGTTTGGAGAGCAAAGGAACAGCATAGATTGGCAGGGTTAAGCCAACAAAGGTCAATAGAATTGAGCTGGCTTGATACTCATAGCCCAGCACTTTTTCCGCCACTGCAACGTAAGAGATGCAGAGCACCGCAATCGGCGGACGGGGTAAACGCCACTGAATCGCAAGCATCATGCTAATAGATGCAGCAAAAAGGTATGGATAAAGGGAGGTCAGTGACAGTCTCAGTAGGTTCAGTTCGTGTATAAAAACGGGTGCATCCACATGAAGGAATTCGAGCATGCTCGCCACAAATCCCAGGATGCTTGACACTATTAAACAAGGGACAAGCCATAACATCCCGTCTCGCATTGCTCTGAGCGATCGCGTCACCGCCTCAAACCGATACGGATTGAGCCAATGTAAGAAAGATTGGTTGTTTAATTTTTGCTTCATTTAATTCACTGAAAGAAGGCCAACGACATTGTTGCCCATTGTCGCGATGAAAATTCAGAGCGAGTAAATATGCTAAAACCGTGGTAATTTGCCGGGTATTGTAGTGTCTAGAAAACCTAAATCAACATCTCACATAAATAAAATCGACTTTTACCAGCCATTAACATTCACCCTCTGAATGCAATACCAAATTTCATCCATTGGATCACTCATTACCAATCGTTTGCGCTGGGAACTTATTCACGTTTTCGGCTGACTACTGCCAGAAATTAAGTACTTGGGAGCAAAAATGAGATCTTGAGTCCAATATTAAAATATCTATTAACAGCAATATTAATAATGTTATTTGTCTCGATGATTGAAAAATTATTTATTAATTATCTTTGGTAAAGCGACGTTTACGATTAATTCTAAAAGGAATATTTAATTAACATCCACCAAAGCTTTTGATTTATGGCGTATAATTAAGTGGTTATTACCTTTATGCCTGCGAGAAAAGATGACCAATAAATCAACAACTCACCCACGTTTCGCGATTTCACTCGTATTACTGACATTTCTGTTGATCCTGTCAGGCCAGACAACCCAGGCCATGGGCAAGAAAAAGCCACATTTTGTCGATACATTGAAACTTCATGGATACATTGATAACTATGGTAACGTTCGATTAAACAATTCGCCCTTAACGGAATTACCTGAGCCTTTTGATGTGGAAGGATTTCTGGACATTGAGGGGAGTCAGATCGAGCGCTTGCCTGACGGCTTAACCGTGAAAGGTTATGTCAACGCTTCCAATACAAGGCTGACCAGATTCCCAAAAATTGATGTAGGCGGATACATCAACCTCACCAACTCAAAAGTCGCTGTTTTGCCACAAGGATTTAAAGTGAACGGCGATCTCAGCTTGAGCGGTACACCAATCGCAGCACTGCCAAGACGGTTAAACGTGAAAGGAAACCTCTACCTGAGCAACACACGCGTGGAGTCGCTGCCACCAGATTTAAGCGTGGGCGGTGATTTATATTTAAGAGGCTCTCCGGTTAGTACTATTCCGGAAACCGTTCGGGTGGGAGGAAGAATTTACCGCTGAGCACTTGTGACATTTCTCCGTCAACGTTTGTGCTCAAGCGGCGCGTTTGATTTGGGAGAGTTGGACTGCATGAAGTTTGCGGCGTAGGGCGAGTCCATAGCGATAACGTACACGACCGCCAATCTTTACTTCCCCTTTATGCTTGATTTCGACACGGAGTTTCGGCATGGAGTTGATTTTCAGCTCACCAATGCCCTCTTCCAGCTTCCACTCAGAAGTGAAGCCCATGCCCCGTTCAGAGATATCCGTAATTTGAATACTCACCTTCGGGAAAATTTTGTGTGCCCAATACAGTGTTCCTTTCACTCTGGATTGGCACTTGTATCTCTGCCAACGGCGTACTTCACTCATCGCCCTACTTCTCTCTCATATAAATACTCAATGAGATTCACTCAACCTGAGTGAATTAATAGGGTCTGTTGATCTTTGGTGATGGCTTTTGATGCAGTTTGTGGCGCCTAAAACGCTTAGGGCTAGAACAAAATTCAACCACCAAAGATCAACAGACCCTACGATATAGTACGGACGAGGACGAGAAAAATTCGTCTTATTTTAGAAACAACTTAAGATTAACTTACGAAAGCTCTCGTTAGTGAGGCACTTCATAAAGTTCCAATGGCAAACCATCAGGATCCTGAAAGAAGGTAAAACGGGCTTGAGTGTAAGGGTCGACACGCACAGGCTCGCATTGAACACCCTGCGATTCCAGATAGGCGATAGCCTCATCGATATTTTGGGTGGAAAAAGCAAGATGTCGCAGCCCTTGAGCTTCAGGAAAAGAAGGACGTGAAGGACTTTCCGGAAAAGAAAACAGCTCCAACTGTCTGCCATCGGGGAGTTGCAAATCAACTTTCCACGAATTCCGAGCTTCACGGTAATTCTCCGCCAGAATTTCAAACCCCAGCACCTCATGATAAAAGCGCTTTGACACGATAATATCGCTGGCAATCAAAGCGACGTGATGAATTCCTTGAATCACTGGTGAAAACTCCCATTAGTTAGTCATTTTTACCAACCATTGTTATGTTGGCTGACCGACACGTCTCTAACTCTTTGAAAATACGGCTATCATAATTGGCATCAGATTTGCTGAGTAGTACGTTAAAGCAATAACAAGGATAGAAATGATGATGCTAACAGCAAAACGTAAGAACCAGTATAAAGCAGGTTTTTCAGTGTTTATGTTCGGCTTTTCCTTTGGAGTCGCGCTGCTCGCGTCCGTTTGTTAAGTACAGTTATACCCGAGAAATGCCGTTTCACTGCCTGTCGGCATTTCTCTTTCTTCTTCCCTATCAAGCTTATCGACAATCCTGCCTTACAGCGCTAAGGTTATGAAAATACGTTGCTTCCGGTAGGGTACCCATGTCTCACATCGATTTCAGGAAGAAAATCAGCCTCGCCCGTCCCAGACCTTATGGCACCCATCTCCAACGGGCTCTTGAAAGTGACCGTGGGCGCATTATCAATTCCGCCCCCATTCGCCGCCTACAGCAAAAAACGCAAGTCTTCCCACTAGAACGAAACTCTGCAGTACGAAGCCGACTCACTCATTCCATGGAAGTGCAGCAAGTTGGCCGATTTATCGTCCACTCTATTTTTGATCGCCTCTCAGACAATGAAATCAAAGCCTATGGATTGGCGGAGCTTGAGCGTCCGATTGAATCTTTGGTGGAAATAGCCTGCCTGATGCATGACATGGGAAATCCGCCATTCGGGCATTGCGGTGAAGATGCAATCAACCGTTGGTTTAGCAAACACCTCAACGATCTCACGCCCATGCGTCGGCTTCTTCAGGAACTTCCAACGTCAACAACAGACCCCATTCTCCATGAGCTTTGTCATTTCGATGGCAACGCGCAGGCAATCCGTCTGGTGCAATCACTGCATCGCTTCAATCTTACCTATAGTCAGGCAGCGGCGGTGTTGAAATATACCCGTCCAGCGACTGAACGCGCAGAGGAAGTGCCGCAAGATAAAAACTACCTTACCAAGAAAGTCGGTTACTACATCACTGAAAACCGCTATGTGAATGCCTTAATGGACGAGTTGGAAATCAGCAAATACTGCCGCCATCCTCTCAGCTACATCATGGAAGCGGCAGACGACATTTCTTACTGTCTGGCTGACTTGGAAGACGCTGTTGAGAAACGTATTCTTTCGCTGGAAACCCTGACTGAACATCTTAAACGCACATTTGCCGAACTTGAGCCGGATAACCGCCCGATAAAAGGCAGACACTGTTTCGACGCCCTGCTCGATAACGTTTATCGTGATGCTCAAAACGACGAGATCAGCCCTACCCACAAATTCTTTATCAAACTTCGTGTGGAAATGGTTCATCCATTGGTCAATCACGCGTCAGAACAGTTCACGCAGAACCTTGAAGCTGTATTCAATGGCGATCTGAACCGTGCGTTAATCGAAGACAACAGCCAATTCCACGCATTGGCGAAGACTTTCAAACAGGTAGCAATTAATCACGTCTTCAACGATCCAGAAGTCGAAAATCTGGAACTTCAAGGTTACAAAATCATTGGCGGGTTATTGGAGGAATATCGACCCCTTCTGGATTTAGACCAAGATACCTTCCAGAAAATCGTTCGCGGTGAAGGACGAAAATTGCCCGTGGAAAGAAGGTTATTCAACAAGCTTTCCAGAAAACATGTAGCGGCATATGAAATTGCCCTGAAGGAAGAAGCACCAGTGAATCATCCGACGCTTTGGGAGTTCTACTTGAGATGCCGATTATTGCAGGATTACATCAGCGGCATGACCGATCAGTTCGCGTTTGATGAATACAAAACCTTGCTGGTTAGCGATTAAAGCCTCTCAGTTGGATAGCCGTATCCTCGCAAAAACAGATCAACGCAGGAATGCACGTAAGTGCGTCGTGTTTCTGCGTCTTCTTCTGAGTCAAACCCCAGTAACGCCCAATACACCGCACGACCATGCAACATCAGCAATAGCTGCATAGCCGCAGATTCAGTGTTGTCGCACAGGGGCAGCTCTCCCCTTTTTACCAATAAGGAAAGGTAATCGCTGATTCGGTTGATGTTGCGGATAGGACCCTGTTCTAAAAAGATGCGGGCGATTTCGGGATGGGTACCAGACTGACGAATCGTATTCTGAAACGTATTACGCGCCTCTTCCCCCAGCAACATGTTCTGGAACAACCAACCAAACTCACGGAGCACGACGTGTGCAGCACGTGATTCGTGTTCCAGATCCAGCTCCAACCCCGCCGAGATGCATTTTTCAATGATGCAGGTTTCGAACAACTGATCTTTACTACTGAAGTGCGCGTAAACCGTTTGTTTACTGACATTTGCATGCACTGCAATTGCATCCATAGAGATGCCATAGCCTTGCTTGGAAAAGAGCTCAACAGCTGCCGAAAGGATTTGTTGGCGCTTTTGCTCTTTTCGCTGCGAGATATGCGTTGTCATAGTCTTCCCTGGTTGAGTTGCTGTGCATTTATTAGCCTAATCAAACTGGACAGTCTAGTTTGATTGCTTTATTTTTAATCTAATTGGACTGGGCAGTCTAGTCCACTAAATAATCGTAACGGACGACGAGAAATTTTCCATGCAAAAGTGCATTCCATCTGTCGCTATCGCGGCCACTATCACTCTCCTCACTGCCTGCAATTCGCAGACAGAAGAAGCCGCGGCACAGCCTGAGCATAACTTACCGACCGTTAATGTACTGACCGTAGAACTTGCGCCGGGTTATTCCGTTAACCGCGAATATGTCGGCACTGTTCAGGCGGGTCAAAGTGCCAATCTAGGTTTTGAACTCGGTGGCAAGGTGAACGCCTTATTAGTCGACGAGGGCGATACCGTTGTTAAAGGCCAGCCCCTGATCAGACTGGATACCCAGTTACTCGAAACCGAAGCCCAGCAGTTGGGCGCGCAATTGGAACAACTCGACGCCCAACTGGACCTCACCCGCACCAACCTACAACGCCAACGCCAGTTGAAAAAGAAAGGCTTCAGTGCGGATGCAGAAATCGATTCACTGATCAGCCAACGTGACGCCCTGTTGGCAAATGTTCGACAACTCAATGCGTCACTTTCCTCGAATAAACTTCGTCAGGAAAAATCCACCATCTACGCTCCTTACAACGGTAAGATAAGCCAGCGCTATGTCTCCCAAGGGGACGTTGTCAATGTTGGTGCGCCGACCCTCACCCTATTGGCAGATGATCTAAAAGAGGCACGTATTGGTGTGCCTATCAAATACCTCGATGCACTGACTGCCAATTCATCCGCCAAGGTTCGTGTTGGCTCAGATGTTTATCCAGCGACGTTACTGAATCCCGGCGCTGCACTGGATATGCGCTCGCGTACCGTGACACTCCGTTACCTGCTTCCTGAAGGCTCAAATGCCCTCGACGGCCAACTCGCGTATTTGCAGTTTTCCTTTGAAACACCGCAAGAAGGTTTCTGGATGCCATTGACAGGACTGACTGATGGACTGCGTGGAACTTGGAATGTCTATGCCGTGGTACCGGGCGATTCGGGCAGTCAGTTTGTATCGCGCCGTTCAGTGCAAGTTCTCCATGCTGATGAGAAGAAGGCCTATGTCTCCGGTGCGATAGGCGACGGTGACAAAGTATTAGTGGATGGCGTTCACCGCGTGGTTTCCGGTCAATCCGTAAACGTAGCGGCGGAGTAACTTCCATGGAAAAGTTACTCAAAAACACCCGATTATTGGTCCTGTTTACTGTCCTGTTGTTGGTTTCAGGGCTTTCAGCGCTCTCTACCCTTCCCCGCGCAGAAGACCCTGCCCTCATCAATCGCTGGGCAACGATTACGACGGCTTATCCTGGCGCCAGTGCAGAGCGTGTAGAAGCCTTGGTCACAGAAGAGCTGGAAAACGAGCTGCGTGCACTCGATGAAATTAAGTTGATTGAATCCCAGTCGCGCCCTGGTATTTCAGTCATCACCATAGAACTTCATGACGAGCTCACCGAAACTGAACCGGTTTGGTCAAAGGTACGCGATAAGATTGGAGACGCGTCGCCTAACCTGCCTTCCGGCGCTCTAGAACCCGCCTTCGACAATGATCATTCGAATGCTTTCACCTACATCACTGCCCTGCAGTGGGATGACGACAGCGATGTTGACCCACTGATCCTCGGCCGTTATGCCAAAGAGCTTGCCAAACGTTGGCGAAACCTTGCTGGCACCGAATTTGTGGAAGCCCACGGTGCGCCGGACGAAGAGATTCTCGTTACTCTCGATGTGGCATCTGCCAGTGTGCTTGGGCAATCTGCCCTTTCCATTTCGAACGCCATTTCAGCAGCTGATGCTAAAAACGCGGCAGGTGAACTTCACAATGAACGTAACCGCTTCCAACTCGAAGTTGCAGGCGAACTCGACTCAGTTGATCGGGTAAAACGTGTTCCTGTCGCGATAGATGAGAACGGCTTCCTTGTCCGGTTGGAAGATGTCGCTTCTGTTGTGCGGGCGCAGGCGTTGCCACTCCAACAAATAGCACTGATTGATGGCAAACCCGCGGTACTAGTTTCTGCGCGGATGCAAGGAACGATTCGGGTAGATAACTGGACGGCATCTGCCGATGCGCTTATCGACGGATTCCGAGCAGATCTCCCCTCAAACATCAGCATCAAACCTATTTTCAAGCAGGCCAAATACACCGAAACCCGACTGTCTGAGTTGGTCGATAGCTTGCTGCTCGGTTTCGGGCTGGTATTGATTGTGCTGTTTATCACTTTGGGCTTTCGATCTGCGATTTTGGTTGCCCTGTCTCTACCCATCGCCTCTGCCTTTACCCTGGCATTAATGAGCTTTACGGGCTTGCCTATTAACCAGATGTCCGTCACGGGTCTTATCGTGTCACTCGGCATCATGGTCGATAACGCCATTGTCATGGTCGATACTATCCAGCATTACCGCCAACAAGGTGTGAAGCGACTGGAAGCGGCAGTAAATGCCATCAAACACCTTTGGTTACCGTTGCTGGGTTCGACATTGACCACAATCCTCGCCTTTGCGCCCATCTTCCTCATGCCGGGGCCTGCAGGTGAATTCGTCGGCGCGATTGCCATTACCGTCAGCTTCTCGCTGATTGGCTCCTATATCGTTTCGCATTTTCTGGTGTCGGGCTTTGCTGCGCGCTGGTTGCCTTCTGGCGAAAGCCACAACCATTGGTATCAATCAGGCTTGAGCATTCCTTGGCTAAGTGAGGCTTTCCGCGCATCAGTCCGAGCCGCGGTTCGGTTCCCCTGGCTTGCGATCCCAATCGTGTTTATGGTGCCATTTTCCGGCTTTTGGGCTGCTGGCCAACTCACCGAGCAATTCTTCCCGCCATCAGACAGAGATATGTTTGAGATTCAGGTGTTCCTGTCTCCTCAAGCGAGTATTAATGCGACATTGGAAACCACCCGACAGATTGAAGCGCTGCTAGAAGAAACCGAGGGCGTTGAGCAAGTGGGCTGGGTGGTCGGTGAGAACTTCCCATCGTTTTACTACAACATGATGGGACGCCAACGTGGCGCGCCTAATTTCGCGCAAGCCATGGTGAAAGCCGAAGACTTCCGTGCCGCGAATAACATGATCCCATTACTTCAGGGGCAACTTTCCGAGCAATTTCCCCACGCGCAAATTCTGGTGAGAAAGCTGGAACAAGGTCCTCCTTTCAATGCGCCACTGGAAGTGCGAGTGTATGGCCCGAACCTTGACCGTCTTCGGGATATCAGTGAGAACATTCGCCTGCTGATGGCGTCCACACCTGATGTCATTAACACCCGCGAAACCCTGCAACCTGGTACCCCTAAGATTGCCGTTAAGGTGAATGAAGAAGCCAGTCAACTCACAGGCATGTCACTCAGTGATATTGCTATGCTGCTCAATGCCTCCATGTCAGGCATTGTTCAGGGAAGCGTCGTCGAAGAAACTGAGTCCATTCCTGTCCGGGTGCGCGTCGCTGATGACTCACGTACCAGCATCAACGAATTGAACAAACTGAGATTGCCTTTGGCTGGCAGTGAAGGTCAGGCTGACTTGCCTATCACCGCCATTGCAGATTTGGCGATCGAGCCTAGCCGTGGTGCCATTCCCCACCGCAATGGTGAACGTGTCAATGTGATTGAAGGTTACATCACTGCCGGCGTGCTGCCACAAACTGCATTGAACGCTTTTACTGAGAAACTGGAAAACGCTGACCTGCGTTTACCGCCGGGTTATCGCCTCGAATTTGGTGGCGAATCTGCTGAGCGTAACGATTCCGTCAATCAGCTTTTGGCCAACCTCACCATCGTTATCACCCTCTTAATTGCGGTTGTCGTGGTCTCGTTCAATTCATTCCGTCTGAGCGGGATTATTTTCTTGGTCGGCGTTCAGGCTGCAGGTTTGGGTCTATTGTCGGTTTGGGTGTTTGGCTACCCATTTGGCTTTACGGTGATCATTGGATTACTTGGCTTGGTTGGTCTGGCGATCAACGCCTCGATAGTGATTCTGGCAGAGCTAAAATCCTGCCCAGAGGCCAAATCGGGGAACCGAGAAGCCATTGTTGAAGCGGT
The DNA here is from genome assembly GCF_000333895.2 of Grimontia indica. Lineage (GTDB taxonomy): Bacteria > Pseudomonadota > Gammaproteobacteria > Enterobacterales > Vibrionaceae > Enterovibrio > Enterovibrio indicus. Next base: position 348,156 of record NZ_ANFM02000006.1, read on the forward strand.
AAGCAGTTGTGGGCGACACATCACCTCCACGACCATCACAACAATTGGCGGTTTCCTGCCGTTAATCCTGGCTGGCGGTGGCTTCTGGCCACCTTTCGCTATCGCCATTGCAGGCGGCACATTGCTGACAACCCTGTTGTCATTCTACTTCGTGCCAGCAGCATTCAGGATTGCAGTTGCGTTTCGCCCTTTAGACAAACCCAACTCTCTGGAACCCACTGAGGCATAAGGTGAACAGTAGGCATAAAAAAACAGCCACCTTCCGGTGGCTGTTTTTTTCTTCAATGGTTGAATCGTATCCGCAAAAGCTAAAACGCAGAAAGAACAGGGCTAGCCATTAAGCCCATCAGCAGCAAAATTGGAAACATGATCTTAATGATGAACGGAATCCGCATTATCACATTCCTTTTCTAATAGTACGGCTTTAGCAACCCGCGACTCTCCCACACGGTTTGCACTCCGCCAAGCCAACAGCAGCAAAGCTTGTTAATTATAGACGCAAACTTTTAACAAGACATACAGCACTGCATACCTTTTTGGACAAAAACTTAGACAACCAGCAGTTCTATATGAAATATAAGGAATATTTTCTCCAAATTTTTTTGCGACTCATCACGCTTTTATAGCAGATATCATACGAAATCGGATGCTCATTACCTTCGATGCGCTTCTATTAGTCTGGCCAGTACCAGTTAGGTGTGTCTAACAATCCCTGACCTTGCACTTCGGTTTGACCCAAGACTTTTTCCAGCTCTATGGCATGACAATCTGGATGATGGTTCAGGGCGTTTATCAAGCGGTTCGCATGGGAAATCACCCAAACCTGCGAATGCTGTGAGGCGTGGGTGATCAGTCTAGCAAGCGCAGGCAAAAGATCAGGATGCAGACTGGTTTCCGGTTCGTTGAGCACCATCAGCGCTGGTGGCCTTGGCGTCAGCAATGCAGCGACCCAAAGCACGAATCGCAATGTTCCGTCAGAAAGCTCGGCACCACTCAAGGGACGCAACAAGCCTTTCTGGTAGAATTCGATGGAAAAACGACCATCATCCTTAGTCACCACACGCAGCTTACAACCTGGAAATGCATCTTCGATGGCACGGTCTAGCGCTTCCTTGTCACCGATTTCGATAATGGTTTGAAGTGCGGCAGCAACATCCCTTCCATCGTGATGAAGCACCGGCGTTCGGGTGCCCAACTGAGGTTTCCTTGCAGGTGCATCGGCGTCTGTGCGGAAATGATCGTAAAACCGCCAGCTCCGAATCATTTCGCGGGTATGAAAAACTTCGGCAGCAGCGGCTGGGTCGGCATGAGCATCAAACATGCTGTCATAACTCGGTATATGCTGGGAGGCCACTTCCCAGCTACGTCCATTGCGAATTCTAACCATGTTACCTTTTCGCTCTACCAGAGAGCTGGCTGGACGATAGTACGGGCCATTGAAAATGCATTCACGCTTGATTTCGGGATCGAAACAAAATGCACTTTGCTGGGGTTCAGGTAATCCAAGCGAAATCGTATACCCAAAGGTTTCACTCGAGAACCCAAGTTTTAGCCTTATCACATCTTTGCGTACCACTGGCTCTACATCCACATCGCCGCGGCGCATCGCCTCAGAGATTTCTTCGGGGCCCGCCCAGAAGGTCGATTGCAATCCCCCTTCTTCCGCAAGCGAGTTGACCACTCCGCCGGATGCGGTTTTCGCCAGCAACCGAAGCGCCTTGTACAAGTTCGATTTGCCACTGCCGTTCGGCCCGGTGATCAGATTTAACGGCCCGAGGGGGATAGTGAGAGACTGTATGGATCGATAGTTGGCAATGGAAAGCGTGGTAAGCATGATGGGTCCTGAAAGTGTCCAGACGATGTAACATATCAATGTTATCAATCGCCTGTCACCCTTCATTTTTCCAATTCATTAAACTCAAGCACAGTGCCATCAGGGTCGCGGATAAAACAAACCACACGTCTTTCCCCGATGCGTATCGGCCCTTCCGTCACCTTGATACCCCTTCGCTTACAAAAAGAGAGAAACGCAGACATTGAGTCGATCACGTAAGCAATATGGGTAATGCCTGGAAACTTCGTATCAGCATCCTGAAGAACATTGTGCCCGTGCAGCAAAGGTTCATCGCCACTGAATATCAGATTAATACGCTGACCTTCACTGTTTTCCATCTCACAAGCGTTGTGCTCAGGCAACATCAACACTTGGGTAAACCCAAGCATTTTGTAAAAAGACATCGATTTTTGAGCATTACAGACCCGAATACCTACATGTTCAAAAGCCCTGATTTTCACCTCAGCTGTCATCATTCAATGCCCGGCATGCTGATAAAGCGATCGAGCCCTCTGATGGCATTCATCCAACGGTTTACGTGCTCAAATTGCTCTCCACTCACGCCCCCTTGATGCATCAAGGCTATGTAAGGAAAGCAGGCGATGTCTGCAATGGTCGGAGAATCACCCACCAGCCAATCGTTATCTGACAGATGGTCATCTAATATCTCAGCACACTGAAGCGCCTTGATTCTTGCGGTGTCCACATCCAACTCAACGCCAAAGAGATCATGCAATCTGGCATCATTTGGACCCCTTGCGATTTCATTAGCAGCATAAGACAGCCACTGCATCACCTCTCCCTGACTTTTGGCATTCTGAGGCCACCAGGATAAAAGCTGATATTTTTGCGCGAGATAAATAAGAATTGCCTGAGAATCACGGACGATAAAACCATCGTCGTTCAGCGCCGGTATTTGCCCTAGAGGGTTTATCTTCAAAAACGCATCCGTTTTGTGTTCACCTGCCATGTAATCAACGGCGTAGATAGATAATGGAATATCATTCAAAGCGCAAAACAAACGTACTTTGTAGCAGTTGCCGGAAAGTTCAAGATCATAGAGTTTCATATCCAAAGCTCCTTCCAATGGATGATTGAGGTTTCATCACTGTAAGTCGAAAATATGCCTTCGAACATGGAGGTTAGTGCAATGCAGGATTGCAAGAATGCAGACCCATTATGGAATGACCTGAAAATCTATAACGCTGTCGTGTGCGAAGGATCGTTATCGGGCGCATCAAGACGATTGAGCATCAGTCATTCCACAGTGTGCCGCAGAATTTCGCGTCTCGAAGATATTGTCGGTGTCCCGTTAATCCGAAGACGGTCTAATGGCATCGCATTTACCAAAGATGGAGAGCAGTTGGGTGGCTTTGTCAGGGAAATGGATGAGCGCGCCAACGACATCATGTTCTGGATTAAACAGAAGAAAGATGACCTCGCTGGCGTCCTGTCACTCAGTTGCTGCGATATCGCCTTGCAGAGCCTGTCGCGTATCGTAGGAGACCTTTCCGTCTCCAATCCCGGCATTCAATTCGATATTAAAGTCAGTGCGATGAATGTCGATTTACGGCTTGCCAACACAGATCTTGCCATTCGAGCCACCACCTCTCCCGATGAGTCTCTGGTTGGCGTAAAACTCAGTCACTTTCAGTTCCAACTGGCGAAATGCGCGGGTGTGAACTCTCCTTCCCATGCGAACTGGATTTGCCTTAACGACGCGTTTTCCCACCTTCCTGCTGAACGTTGGCTGGGGGAACTTAAATCAGAAAGCCAAAGCCAAATCAAAGTCGACAGCTATATGAGCGCGGCGGAATTGATTCGCACCGGGACAGGCATTGGATTGTTACCGGATTTCGTGGTGGAAAATGATCCGTACCTTGAAGCCATTCACGTTGAAGAAACACTCCCCACTTGGGATTTGTGGTTGGTTTATCACCGCTCTCAAATCAACAATGGTTTGGTGAAGGCGTTTACTAATCACCTGAAAAGTCATTGGTGCGAAAACCAATCCATCCCTCTACCTCCGGAAGTAAGCAGCACCGATCTTTCTTGGCAAAAGTGAATTGCGCTCTCATTCTTCATTCAAACTGGACGGCAGCCCTCACACTAGGCTCAATGGATAGGAAGCAGAGACAAGTACTCACCTATTGTTAAAAGCGTGGATTGTTTTCAGGGAAGGAAACATGAAAAGGGAAGTCATCACAGCACTAGAAGGCATTGTCGGAAGCAAATTTGTCATTACCGACGAAGAAACCATGCGCCCCTATGAGTGTGATGGCCTCTCGGTCTATACCGAAATGCCAGCGTGTGTCGTGCTTCCTGCATCGACAGAAGAAGTCATGGCGATCATGTCGCTCTGCTACAAATACAAGATCAACGTCGTCGCCCGAGGTGCAGGAACCGGTCTTTCTGCTGGCGCCTTACCGTTAAGTGATGGCCTCCTGCTTTCCCTAGCCAGACTCAATCAAATACTGGATATCGATAAAACCACCTCACTGGCCGTGGTTCAACCCGGCGTTCGTAACCTGGCTATATCAGAACAAGCCAGCCGTGAAGGTTTGTATTATGCGCCTGACCCCTCATCCCAAATTGCCTGCTCGATTGGTGGGAACGTTGCAGAAAACGCAGGCGGTGTGCATTGCCTGAAATATGGCTTAACGGTCCACAATGTGGTGTCTGCTGTGGTCGTCACCGTCGAAGGCGAGAAACTGGTTTTAGGCGGAGCTGCGTTTGACCTACCCGGTTTCGACTTACTGGCTTTAATGACGGGCTCGGAAGGCATGTTAGGCATCGTCACTGAAATCACCGTGCGCTTGCTTCCTCTGCCCGACGTGGCCCGCGTTATCCTTGCTGGTTTTGATTCGGTGGAGAACGCTGCAAATGCAGTGAACGATATCATCGCCAACGGCATCATTCCCGCAGGTTTAGAAATGATGGATGCTTACGCCATTTCCGCCGCGGAAGACTTTGCCAAAGCGGGTTATCCCAAAGAGGCCGATGCCCTACTTCTTTGCGAGCTGGATGGCAGCGAAGAAGATGTGAATCACCAGCTTTCACAAACTCAGCAAATATTGCAGCAGGCTGGCGCGACCACGCTGAAGATCTCCGAAAGCGAAGATGAACGGGCGAGAATGTGGAAAGGCCGCAAGTCTGCATTCCCCGCGGTAGGACGAATTTCACCGGATTATTACTGTATGGATGGCACTATTCCGCGCAGTGAACTTGCCAGCGTGCTCAATCAAATCCACCAGCTTTCACGATTCTATGGCCTACGCGTCGCCAATGTCTTTCATGCTGGGGACGGTAACCTCCACCCTTTGATTCTGTTTGATGCCAATGTGCAGGGAGAACTTGAAAAGACCGAAGAATTCGGCGCGGAGATACTCAGAATTTGTGTGGAGGCCGGAGGCTGTATCACTGGGGAACATGGTGTTGGCGTAGAGAAAATCAACCAGATGCACCACCAGTTTAATGACGCTGAATTAGCGCAGTTTCATCGCGTAAAAGCAGCCTGGGACGCGGAAGGATTGCTCAACCCCGGCAAAGGCATTCCCGAGCCAAAGCATTGTCAGGAACACAAAACGCTTATCCACTCTCACAACACGGAGGGGAGCTCAAATGGCTGATATCACCTCCAACCTGATTGAACAGGTCAACGATGCGATTGCGGATAAAACAGCATTAAATTTGATTGGCGGAAATACAAAACACTTCATCGGCCGTCAGCCTGTCGGTCAGGCCGTTTCCCTGAAAAACCATACTGGCGTGATTTCCTATCGCCCGAGCGAGCTTGTGATTACCGCCCGTGCGGGCACGACCATTGCAGAGATTCAGGCACAGCTGGCTAATAACAACCAGACCTTGGTGGGTGAACCACCGGCCTTTAACGGCAAAGCCACGCTCGGAGGTTCTGTTGCTGCAGGCATCAGCGGTGCTTCACGCCCTTTCTGGGGCTCACTGCGCGATGCAATACTGGGGGTGAAACTCATCAATGGCTACGGGGAACATCTTCGCTTTGGTGGACAAGTGATGAAAAACGTCGCTGGTTACGATGTTTCCAGACTGCAAGCTGGGGCGTTTGGTGCGTTCGGCATTATCACTGAAGTCAGTCTACGTGTGCGTCCAAAATCAGAAAGCACCACCACCTTAGTGTTTGAATGCGGTGCAGCCTCTGCTATCAGGCGAATGCGCGATCTTTCAGTGTCCGCGCATCCTTTGTCTGCAAGCGCTTGGTGTTCAGGCCAACTCTTCATCCGGCTTTCCGGCAGTCAACTCGCTATCAATCACAGCATAGAAACGCTTGGTGGAGAAACGCTGGAAAATCAGGATTTGTTCTGGCGGTCCATCAGAAATTTCCGGCACCCATTTTTTGCTCATCGTGCGCAGCCGTTATATCGGCTGTCCCTCTCTCCCGCCGCACCCCACTATGAGCAATTGGGCGATACACTGATCGACTGGGCAGGTGGCGTCAGATGGGTCTACTCGGAACAATCGCTCTCCACCCTCGCCAATCTTGCAGCTCTGCAAGGTGGACATGCCGCTTGTTATCGTCCCATTGATCGTCATGCCGAGTGTTTTCATCCGCAGTCGGACACGGCCAAACGCATTCACCAGAACCTGAAAATGGCTTTTGACCCACACAGTCTGTTTAATCCCGGCCGCATGTATTCATGGTTAGGGCGAGATGAAGCTCAGGGAGACAATAGCCAATGAAGACATCACTGAAAGATGAGTTTCTAAGCACGCTGGATGGCAAAAAGGCCGAAGAAATCCTGCGACGATGCGTTAACTGCGGCTTCTGCAATGCTACCTGCCCAACCTACCAAGAACTCAGCGATGAACGGGACGGACCGCGCGGGCGAATTTACCTCATCAAACAAATGCTGGAAAACGGCGAAGCCACAGAGAAAACACGAACGCATCTGGATAGGTGCCTGACTTGCCGAAGTTGTGAAACCACCTGTCCCTCAGGCGTCGAATACAGCCAGCTGTTGGATATCGGCAAGCAGCACATTGAAAAGCATGTGCCTCGTTCGTTTAGCGATAGAATACTACGTTACGGCGTCACACGAATCCTACCCAATGCTTCATGGAACAAGGTAATGTTCAGGCTCGCACGCCAGTTTACGTTTCTCATGCCGAACACTTTCCGCGAGCAAATTCCAACGGAACAACCGCTAAAGTCCTATCCTTCCGCAACGAAAACCAACCGGACCATGATTGCCTTCAGAGGCTGCGTGCAGCAAACCGCTACGCCCAATACTGTCAAAGCTGCCAAAGCGGTGTTAAGTCATTTGGGGATTGAGCTGATTGAAGTGGCTCAGGAAGGCTGTTGTGGCGCAGTCAATCTTCACCTTTCAGAACATGAACGCGCCGTACAACAAGCCAAGAGAAACATCGATGCTTGGTGGCGCTATCTCGAACATGGTGCTGAAGCCATTGTCATGTCTGCATCAGGCTGTGGTGTCACCATCAAGGAGTACCCGCAGCTTCTGGTCGAGTCCCCTTACTATCGAGAGAGGGCTTTGGTTATTGCTGGAAAAGCCAAGGATTTGAGTGACATCTTACTCGCCGAAGATCTCACCCAATTGCCGCTTAAAACGAACAAGGAGCGAGTTGCCGTTCACTGCCCCTGCACGCTCCAACACGGCATGAAGAATAAGGAAACCTATTACGAGGTATTGAGGCGATTAGGTGTCGAGCAAACCCGCACGACGGAAGATCATCTTTGTTGTGGATCAGCAGGCACCTATTCACTGTTCCAACCAGAGCTCAGTCAGCAATTATTGAAACGTAAAATGAAGGCGCTCAGTGAAGGTGATCCTGAAGGGATTGTCACAGCAAACATTGGCTGCCAATTGCACTTAGGCTCGAAAGCCCAAGTGCCGGTGAAACATTGGGTTGAATTGATTGCGGAACGTTTGGAAAACTGAGCGGTTAAATCCAGCGTCTTACCTTGGTCATGTATTCAGGAAAAGCATCCGGGAATTGACAGGTCAGGTATGCTTCTTCCGGCTCAATCTGAAAGCGGTTCATGTAAAACACAAACGCTAAACAGCCCAACGCCGTGAACAGATTCGCCCAATAAAAAACGCCACCGACTAACGCCAGCAACATTCCAAGGTACATAGGGTTTCGGGTGATTTTGTATATCCCACCGGAAACAAGTGCCGTGGCTTCCGTCGTCAGCATTGGGTTTACTGTGGTTTTATGGCGACGAAACTCGACCACACCGCTCACAGCAATAAACGCACCAATAGCCACAAATAGCAACGGCAACCCAGAAGGAAGGGAAACCAGCCATTCGCTAGCAGGGGTAAACAGGGAAATGACCTTCATCAATGCAAGTGCCAGTGCGACAACAATAACAGGGGGGATTTTCAGTTTCAGGCTATCCATCACATTTGTTCCTTGGGCTTATTTCGTTTGCCAATATACTAACGCGTTATGGCTAACAGCGCGCCCCGACCAGATACTAACCTTTTGAATTTAAGATACTTACGCGAGGTAACTCAAGGGTTTGGATTCACGTAATAAAAAAGAGTGAAGAAAAGCGCCAGTATGATGTTCACCTGCCAAAGCCCATTCCCCCAAAACGTCAGAGGTTCATCAGACCAAATCCGCAATGACAATACGAACATCTCCCCTTTCACCGTGACAACAAGCAATGCCGCAAGATAGGTTTTGATAAAGCTCGATACACCCAGTCGGGCGCAACACAAAAACGTCTCAATCCCCGTCACATTCATAGTATTGGCAGGTAAATGTCAGTGTTCATCTCGCGTTCTGGCACTTCAGGGAACAAATTGATCCGTTCGAAAAACACCGGAAAATCACGAAGCTTCTCACCCGATTGCTCCTGCCATGGAGAATATAGGTAGCGAACAGCGACACCAATGGCATCCGTGCTACCCACAAAGCGGATCTTGGCACATCGGCCGCCTTCAATGGTTTTCACTTTGATGCGTGGGTCAGATAGATCTGCTTTTTCAGGGAGCTCACAGCCAATATCAAAGCGGAAAGAAGAGTCGGTTACCGCATCAGGGTCATCAAAAACCAGATTGAAGGTACGATACTTCGACGGAGGACAATAATTGGCACGTCGCCATTCAATAAACTCTCCCACCGTTCCACCGAGTCGATTAGGTGAATCTCGGTGCTCCATGGCAGCAATCGTGATGCTTGGGACATCCACAATCTCTACCTCAAAGTCAGTCCGATTCACATACACTTCATTTCTCACCCGCACAATGGCATCAAAATGGGTTTCCCACGACGCCCAGTCTGGATCCTGCCGAAAAGCAGAGGGGGAGACACCAAAGACTTTCCGGAACGCGCGGGAGAAAGATTCACTGTTTTCGTAACTACAATCGAGCGCAATATCAGTCACGGAGATATCAGGGCGATAAACCAGTTGGTAGGAGGCTTTTTTCAGGCGAAGCAGCCTGACATACGTGGCAACGTTAACGCCATAGCGGATGGAAAACTGACGATGGAAGTGGAACTTCGATAAGCATGCAACACCTGAGAGCGCGTCCAAATCAATGTCGCTATCAAGGTTAAGCTCAATGAATTCGCGCGCTCTTTCCAGTTTTTCCGCTAAATGATGCATCTTGGTTCTATTTGCCGTTTCGTCCATGTTCGGTGTCATTCTGAGCCTGCCATTTACACGGCAAACCAGTCAGACCAAAGTATCCTGAAACCGAAAATAAAACATGACCAAAATTGCTGAGCTTCGATCCACACAAGGCTTTATAAAGCGTCGGAACTGGAAAGAGCAGAGTCTCCCCTGCTCTTGTCGCACTATTTCAGATGTTTCTTAATGGCAGCTTCTGCGCAGGCAACATCAAGATGACCGCCAGGCGCACCGCCGACACCAATCCCACCAACAATCATGTCTTTCTCTTTCAGAGGAATACCGCCTGCCAAAAACAACAGATTTTCATCCATGTATTGGAGGGGCTGCAGAATGGGCTTGTCATTGATGGTTATCATCAGATCCGCCGTTGGGCGTTTCATGCTGACGGATGTGAACGCTTTCTGGCGCGAGCTCTCCAGTGTGTGGGTCCCTGCATTGTTATCACGAACCTGCGCTAACACCCTTCCCGTTGGGTCAACCACGGTTGCCGTCACCGCGTAGCCGTCTTTCTTACACTGATTCATCGCTTCCACTGCAAGGTTAAAAGCAACAGAAGAAGAGAGTTCCGATTTCTGAATGCTGACGTCCTTGGCCATTACGCCAAAGGAAGTAAAACAGGTTGCGCCAATAACCAGTGCCAAATGTTTCATTGAGAATTTCATGAGCATTTTCCTTTCTGTTCGACTTAAGGTGATATACCCAAACGACCTGAAGATGCTCGCATTCAGAGGTCATCAATGCGTTCAATTCGAGGCAAATTTCGCGAGGAATAGTCGTTCTATTTCCGTGGAATTTAACGAAGAAGTGGGCGCATTGAGGCCCTCCCTTCGGGCGAGTTGACTGACGCCGTGCTCTTTGTTGTTCCTTTTTGATGGAGGTGGCTACACCAGCAAAGGAACGCCGCGATCACAACGCCAGTCAATCTCGCTGAATCAGGCGTCTTCAGGTTGTTTGGGTATAAATAAGGTACCCGGAACCCAATTACCCAAAACTTTCCAAACCATTACATACTTGTAATGAAAGCCAATTCACCAACACGCTCTGATAAATTACAGAAAAGACAAATACGGGGTCATGGATTGAATTTACTGATCGTCGAAGATGACGCGCACATCCAGCAGTTTCTCCAGCAAGGGTTCGAGCAGGAAGGTTGCTCAACCACGCTGGCAAAAACTGGCGTTGAAGGTCTCCACTACGCCACTCAGGAACATTACGACGTAGTGATTCTGGATTTGATGCTGCCAGAAATGGATGGCATGACATTGCTCCGTCAACTTCGGGGGCAAGGCCACAACGTGCCCGTGATCATTCTCAGTGCGAAGCATTCTGTTCAAGAGCGTGTGACTGGATTGCAATGTGGCGCAGACGACTATCTCGTTAAGCCCTTTGCCTTTACCGAACTGATGGCAAGATGCCAGTCTATTTCACGTCGGGGAGCCCGAGAACCCGCCTCTCCCACATCATTGAGTTTTGACGAGCTCAGCCTTGATTTGATTCGACGCGAACTGGTCAGGGGCGAAGAACGTATATCCCTCAATAAAAGAGAATTTGCGCTCGCAGAGCTTTTTCTCAGAAACCCAGAAAAAGTCATGTCGAAAACCGCCATTCTCGAACAAGTGTGGGGCTATCAGTTCGATCCCCAAACTAACGTGGTTGATGTGCTCGTTTGCCGGCTGAGGAACAAAGTCGACAAGTCCTTCGACCATTCGCTGATACACACGATACGAGGAGTCGGCTATGTCCTCAGAAAAGAGTGTTAGCCAGTCGCTATCCAAAACACAGCGCCACTTGTTCTTGCGCTTTGTCCTGTTGCTTACGCTGTGCTTGGTGATCGTGCAAATCACCATTGCGGTGATGTTGCTTTACGGGTCTTATCGCAATGACGTGAAGCTACTCAGCTCGATGCAGGCCGAATATCAACGGATTATCACTTTCAACGACGACAAAAAATTCCTCCATGTCATCACTTCCAACCCCCAGCGATTGGAAGAAAATCAAATTGCCATTTTCTGGCAGGCTGATAATCAAGAAGAGGCAAAAAAAATCGGAGGGTTTGACTTGGTAGTCCCAGCCAACCCCTTGAATTTATATCTAGCTAATGAAAGAAGCTGGATAACCCAAGTGACCAGCGTGCCTTATATCTCCTTACCTATGCAGGCCAAAGAAGGAACCTATTGGATGGTACAACCGACTTTGGCGCATTTTCCGACCGTGTTCAGTGAATGGACGAGGATTGGCATGGCCTTAACCTTGTTAGCATTCGTCTGTGCGGGCTTTGTCTGGAAGCTGATCCACTCAACGCTTGCTCCGCTTTTCTCGCTTGCCCACCAGTTGGATGAAGCCAGTACTGCGTCACTCGACACTTTATACATTGCTTTTAATGTCTCTGAAGGAAACAAATCAGGGCAGCTTTCAGCGATGAGCCAAAGCATCAACAAACTGTTGACCAGACTGAGCATGGTGATTGAAAGCATGGAAAATACGCTTCACGCCATCGCTCACGATCTACGAACACCGCTGTCACGCATCAGGCTATCAGCAGAAAGTGCGCTGATCGGCGCCAAGTCCCAAACCGAGAGTGAAGCAGCTTTAAAGTCTGCGCTGACGGACTGTCTGGAGTCATCCGAAATTGCCAACCAAATGCTGACAACCCTAATGAAAATTAATGATGAAGCGGCAGGTCGAAGCATGCCCTCTTTTCATTCCATTGATGTCAAAGACACCTTAGAGAAAGTGGTGGAATGGTACGAGGAAGCCGCGGAGGAAAAATCAATCGCGCTGATTATTGATTGCCAAAAAGGTCAACAGCTGGTGAGTGATGAAAGTAAATTGATTCAGGTGCTCGTCAATCTTCTCGACAACGCCATTAAATTCACACCTGAAGATGGAGCCGTCGTGCTGGCATACGAGGTGGACGCTAAATCTGCGCGCATTACGGTCAGTGATACGGGAATGGGGATTGCGGAAGAACACCAATCGCTCATTTTTTCACGCTTGTTCAGAACAGAACAAAGCCGATCAACAGAAGGCTATGGACTCGGGCTGTCGTTAGCCAAAGCGATCACGACAACGATTCGGGGAGAACTCAGTGTTACTTCAGAATTAGGAAAAGGCAGTATTTTCACCCTCCGTTTCCCACAAAAAAGAGCAGCCTAAGCTGCTCTTTTCTTTCGGTTAACTCTTCGTCCTCGGTTAACTCTTCGTGAGTCAAGCAAGGATACCCTCACCTTTTTCGCTCATCGATTCTTGATGGATAGCCATCAATTTCTTCGAAGACTCGCTGATCATTTTCATCGGCACTGTCGCGAAGTAAACCGAAGCCAGAATCACCATCATTGGGTCAGCGTATACCGCATATTCTTCCAGACCACTCATAATCAGACCTGCTGCGACCAGGAAGCCAACCAATACAGCGGCACTGATCACCGTGTCCATCAGCCATTGGCTTGATTCTGCTTTCAAAATCGCTGAAGGGCGTTTACCGGATTGCTTACGAACCGCCATGTAGGTTGCCAGACAGCCCACCACGTTGATCACGCCAAACACCAGCGCGAAACCTGCGTTCACTTCACGGCCACCGTCGAACATAGCCTGCATTGCTGAAGCGAAAGACACCAGACAAACAATACCCACCACGAGACCTTTGGTCAGAACCACCAGCGATTCAATCACCGCAGCCTTACGTGCAGAAACTGGCTGCTCATTTTGGCCTGATTTCTTCACAGGCTTACGAATGTACATGGTTGCGGCCAGCGCCATCAGAGAAAGAGCCAGACTGACAAGAGAGTAAGCGCCGTCGAACACAATCACCATGGATCCCGCCCAGATGCCCAGGCCAATACCCATTGCCGCGAAACCTAAACAGGCAAGGGTAGAAAACTTCAATAAGTTACGTTCTTTCGTATATTCACAAGACATAAATCCCCACAAAGTGACAAAAATTTTGACAGTAGCGAGAATAACCAAACCACCTCTTACCATTTAGCGCAGTTCTTATTGGCCTAGAAAGGCCGTTTATACGAGGTAATTTGGGTATTCCTTAACGCTCTTGAAACACAATAACCCCTTTCGACAAAATCAAAGAGTTGCTGAGCGACAACTTTTTCGTCACCAGGTCTTTTCACTGAAATATTTAGGCGTAGAATCAATTTCCACAGGATTGATGAAACGGTATGCAGATATGCGTAGTAGCCAAATAGAAATGTTTCTTACCGCAGTTGAAGAAGGCTCGATTGCCGGCGCTGCCCGAGAGCTCGACAAAAGCCGCACCACGGTGAGTGCGGCGATCAGTGCCTTGGAAGACAGTTTAGGTGTTGAGTTACTCGCCCGTTCCGGTAACAGCGTAAAACTGACGGATGTTGGCCGAATGGTGCATGACGATTGCGAACGAATGTTGCAAGCTGCCGTGGATATCGAAGCCAAATGCCGACAATTCGAAAGTGGCATTGAATCCGCCCTTCGCATTGGCCGTGATGATGCGCTGCCGGAATCATTCTGGCGCGCCACCATGCGGGAAATTCAGCAACAGTTCCCCGATTCCAGCGTATCGATTTACGTGGCTCCGCCGCCAGAGCTTTACGAAATGGTGGATGAAAACATGGTCGATGTGGCTTTCGGTCTGTTGCCAGAAACCCGCGCCTTTGGCCGCATTAACTCAAAGAAACTGGGTCAGGTACGCATGATGTCTGTGGTACGCAAAGATCATCCATTAGCGTCGATGAAACGTATACAACGTGCAGACTTGGAACGCTATACCGAAATCACCCTCGCTTACGTAGATGACGAAGGCCTTAAAGCGCTCGATCCAATCTCACCCCACTACATCGCATTGCCTTTTTACGAGCATCTTCGAGATGCGGTGTTGGATGGTTCAGGTTGGTCAAATGTGCCATCTATGCTGTTGAGGAAGTATCTTCGTAGTGGCACGTTGCAGGTCATGCGCCATTCCAACGCGATGCAATGGCAACCTTATGGTGAAATTACCGCCATGGATGCACGTGGCGGCGCACTGACAGCCTGGCTTTCAGACAGGTTGGAAAGTTTTCTCGTGGCAGATGCTGAGTAAATAAAACGCCTGTCACTAGATAAAAAGTTTGCCTCATAAGGGGAAGGTGCGAATAATCACACCGTCAAAGTAACATGAGAACAGTAACAAGCATGTCTAACGCATACCCGATCGGTACACCAGGTCAACCTTGGGGCAAAAAAGAAAGAGTTCAGTGGTTGCACACTGTGAGCATCAAACGCAGCTATCAAGAAGAAGTGCTTGGAAAAATCAATGCACTGAAAGATCGTTTCGATGTCGAGCAATACGGTGCGCTCTCATATAACAAAGCTCGCTATCCACAGTTCGGTATTCGCAGCCGCAATTTCGATGCTTCCAAACCTACCATTTTGATCACGGGTGGCGTGCATGGCTATGAAACCAGTGGTGTTCATGGCGCACTGAAGTTTCTTGATACAGAAGCACTAAACTACACCGAGCATTTCAACTTGGTGGTTGCGCCATGTGTCAGCCCTTGGGGTTATGAAACCATCAACCGATGGAACCCACAAACAATCGACCCTAACCGCTCATTCTATGAAAACAGCCCTTCAGAAGAAGCGGCGAATGTGATGGCTTGGGTAAAAGGTCTGGGGGTGGAAATCTTCACCCATATCGATCTGCACGAAACCACCGACACCGATGAATCTGAATTCCGCCCTGCGCTGGCTGCACGTGACGGCAAGGAATATGAGCCTGATACAGTGCCAGATGGCTTCTACACCGTTGGCGACACTGACATGCCGAACACGGAATTCCAAACCGCCATCATCAATGAAGTGCGCAAAGTCACTCACATTGCACCAGCAGATGAAAACGGCAATATCATTGGCACTCCGGTAGAGCAGGAAGGCGTGATTAACTACCCAACAAAGAAATTGGGTTTGTGTAGTGGCTTCACCAATTGCCAATACGGTACGACCACAGAAGTGTACCCAGACAGCCCGAAAGTGACCGACGAAGAATGTAATGATGCGCAGGTTGCTGCTGTTCGTGGTGCGTTGAACTACCTGCTTTCTGTTCGATAACAGCCACTTCAAACTCTCTTCATAATCGCACTCCTTCAATATTGAAGGGGTGTGCTCTTGCCAATGAGACGGCACAACTGTAAAGCTTCTCGCTACACTGCCATTTTACCCAAGGATGGTGGTGAAAATGCCCAAGAACAAAAATACGTCTAAAGTCATACACTTTATGGAGAACTGCGTGCTGGTACTGATTGTGATCGCCACAATCTATGCCATTGGCGAGGAAATCCATTTAGTCATCGTTAACCGCACCGTGTCAGTCGGCGATCTTCTGCTGATGTTCATCTACCTCGAAGTCCTTGCCATGGTGCACAGCTTCTTCGAATCAGGAAAAGTACCCGTCCGCATGCCACTTTACATCGGAATAGTTGCACTGGCGCGTTACCTTATCCTGGATATGAAAAACATGGATGACTGGCGGATCCTCTCCATCACCATTGCTGGCCTTATCCTCGCGATCACCGTGTTTGTCATCCGAATCGGCCATATCAAATTCCCCTACCCCAAAGTACCGGGTGGCGAGGAATAGTTAGAATCATCTAACCCATTGAAATAGCGGGTAGGTAATGGGATAGTCTTTGCAAATTCACTTCTTTGATCTAAAGGACGCTGCATGGATATATCCCTCCGCAAAGCCACTGAATCTGACATGGACTTTCTTTTCGAACTCAGAGACTTGACGATGCGAAAGTACCTTGAACAGGTGGGTATGCCGACGTCCAGAGAGAATTACGAAGCACGGATTCGCTACCAGTTCGACTGCGCAGAAATCATCGAGTATTCAGGCAAGCCGATTGGATTGCTGAAAGCGACTTATTCCCTCGAGGAAAATATTTGGAAACTGATTCAAATTCAGATTCACCCTGACTATCAAGGCAGGGGTATTGGAGAAAGTGTAATTAAAAACCTATTGGGTGTTGCTAAAGAAACCAACTCGACTGTGCAATTAAGTGTTATCAAAACCAATCCAGCACAACAACTCTACTCAAAGCTCGGCTTTATTCGTGTTGATGAACTTGAACAAGAATTCATAATGATTTGTAAGCCATAATTCGTGTTCATCTCTCTTATTAGTGCTTTTTATTGACCTAGCACACAACACTAACCAACTCGAATTTGAAGCAATTTCTAAATTCAAACTTATAATTCTTTTATACACTTGACTTCCACCTCAAAAAAACCACCAAATCATTCACCCAATCAAAGCGACACCCCCTCTTTTACTGCATGGAATAATAGGCATAAAAATCAACTGAACTAGCGGAAGAAAAAGCCAACTCCTACAAGACTTTATCTCTATATAGACTCTATGGCGACCAGAACTCCAACCTCAATGAGTCATGAAACGTTTTAATTCACCCACTTATTTAGACAAGCAACTATAAACTCCCCCATTGATTAAAATAAATTACCATCGTCGATTAGAATAAGTTGTCACCTTTGAAAGTTTTAAACTAATAATTTACAACTCAATGCTTTATTAATGAAACACAAATGAATTTAAAACCTCGATCTTAAAATAAAAACAAGACTTTCCCACCTCGATTGTTAATTTAAACCTTCTACATCAGGACAATAATAATCAGGAAGAAAATATGTCTTCAACTATGTTGGATTCTACAGATAATTCATCGAAAACCAGTGATGAGACTTCAGCGCAACCACAATTTCTCTATTCAGCAGATACCATACTCTCTCAGTCCGGTACTGAAGGTGCTGATGCCATCGAGGGCACCGATGGTAACGATTTCTTATATGGGCTCGGTGGCTCCGATTTACTATCTGGTAATGCTGGGGATGACTTTATTGATGGTGGAGCAGGCCACGATAGCATTCGCGGTGGGTCAGGAAATGACCAAGCTTATGGCGGCGAAGGAAATGACCAAATCACAAACAGCGAAAAGGCTGTCGGCGGTGCGGGCAACGACATGTTAATCGGCAATGTCGACGCTAGCTACACTTTGATAGGCGGCGCTGGCAGAGATTGGATTGAAGGTTATGGAAACGACACGCTCCGCGGTGGCTCAGATAACGACGTTCTGATCAGCCTAGGGAACCAGGACAAGGCATTAGGTGGCACGGGAGACGACGCCTTACTTGTTGTCGGCAGCCTCGGTCAGGGCACCCGCCTTTGGGGCGGTGATGGTAATGACTTACTGGCTGGTAACCACAACGACCAACTGCTGTTTGGAGGTTCTGGAAGCGATACTTTCTTCTTTGGAGCTAACGTCTTAAATAGAGATTTGTACTTTACCTTAGAAAAAGGTACCGATATTTCGATAAGCTCAGGCCACGATCGAATTGTTGATTTCGAACTCGATAAAGACGTGATCAGTATCGATAATCAAATTGCCTCGGACTTTAGCGAACTGACGATCGACCAGGTAGGTATGACTACTGTCATCACGCTTTCTGAAGATTCAACAATCACCTTAAATAACACTGATGCGACTTCTCTGACTTCTGCACACTTTTCGTTTAATGACGCCATCGATCACAGTGGTATGGTGAGCTATTCACAAAATGCCATTGATAGGTTCTTAGCGTTTCGCTCAACCGACAATCAATTCGTCGAAACTCAGTCAGGGATTAGTGGCCCCAGAGAATTCCGTTACACAGATGCAGGTGACGGTAATGATGCGCGTTTTGCAAGCGACGTCTCTACTGGCGGTTTAGGGGAAGACACTTTCGTGTTTAATGTTGAGGGTGGTGACAATTCGCCGCAGTATATCACCGACTTTCAACCCGGTATCGATCATCTTCGATTTGATGCCGACCCCGATCTAGAAGGTTTGAATGTTGACGCCTCATCATATGCCATTGATGTTACTCAGGATGGTGATAATACGATTGTGTCGTTAAATGGAAAAGAGACTGTTCTGATGGGTGTAGATGCGTCAGATTTCTCCATCGAACGTGACATTTCCTTCAACATATCAGCTCCACAGTACAGCGGCCTTCCGCAGCAAAATAATGTTTTTGTCGGAGGGAGTGGTGATGACGCACTCAATGGCTATGACGGTAATGACAGGCTGAGTGGTGGTAGAGGTGATGACATACTCATCGGCGGTGAGCATGGCGACGTCCTAAAAGGAGAGGATGGAAACGATATTCTTGTCGCGGGTCCAGATAATTCCAGTGGTTACAATAACGATATATTGAATGGCGGGAACGGTGATGACCAGCTTTACGCTGGCTTGGGTAGTGACACCTTAACAGGTGGTCAAGGTGCAGATACTTTCTATATCGGAGCTTGGAATGCCTCCACCACGGGGGTTGGTAATACAGAGTTTGTTGTCACCACATGGCGTTACGGCGACTATGACCATACAATCCGAGATTTCAACGCCACTGAAGACGCTTTGGTGATTTCTTATCGCGTGTTCGGAACCCAAGATATTGATCTGTCCTCATTGCAATTCACTCAATCTGGATCTGATACTGTCATCGATATCGCCGAAGGTCATTCTGTGACACTACTGAATACAGATATCTCGGAATTAACCTCTGCGAATACTGAATTCTTCCTGAACGGCAATAACGTTGTTGGCACTGACTTCAATGACCATATTGAAGGGAGTGGTGTGTTAGATGGAGGAAAAGGCAATGATACGCTACAAGGAATCTGGAGCAATGACTTGCTGACAGGTGGTGAAGGTAGTGACACCTTCATGTTCCATCATACGACACAGTTCGAGAACGACTTCGGACACGACACCATTACAGATTTTGACGTGAATGAAGACTTCATTGCATTCAAGCTTCATGAAGCAACACTGGATTACAGTCTGCTGCAAATCTCCCAGCAAGGCACCGACACTGTCATCGAAGCAACGGTAGATAACGCTTCGAATGACGGATCATTTACCATCACACTCAGTAATACAGACGCTGCGTACCTAACAGAAGATCACTTTATATTCGGTTAATCCGTGAAACTAACTTTGACGTCATTTAGGAAAATCCCACGGAATCGCGTGGGATTTTTTATGGAGCGCAGTTTCAATCGCCCTTAAACACCAACGAATCCAACGAGCCCATGCCACTGTGAACACCGCCTTCTGTCACTTTGGAGGATTTGCTGCGGATGAGGTATCCCGCATAGCCACCATTATCGACCACCGGCTCTCCATTCAGGTGCACGGTGAACAAGCCGATTTCACTGATCAAATCATCCACCACATAGATTTCGCCTTTGCGCACCAAATGCGCCGGCTGAACTCTTGGCTTTGGGTGGAGACGACGCATCAATGCCCAGGCTTGGTATTCCTGTGGATCGAGCGTTTTTAGCTTGGCGACAATGTCATCACCGAATACACAATGCCCGCCCCCTTCTCCCTGATTTTTCAGTACCCAGTCATCCACATCGCTTTCCGCCACAAGCTGCGCGCTGCTCTCGTCAACCGCGACCATCTCACCGAGGAAATGCTTCACGGTCTGCGCTTCTTCTTCCGTCAGCCCGAACTGCATCAAGGATTCTGCAGATGCTGAGGAAAGTAGCATTTGAACACGTTTGCTGGTCGCCAATTGCTGGCTAACCGTCGCGTTTACCGCCACATGGTGCTTTTCAATCATCACGCGGGTTTGGGACAACGCTTCACAGCAGGCGACATCAATGATGTCATGCGCCACATAGTCACTGAACTGATAACCCGCCCGCAGGTAAACGCAATCAATCGGGCCAATCCCATCTAACAATAAGCGATGCCCTTTACCGGTAAACAGACCATCATAGAGTTCGCGGAAGGAGCGGCGCACAGTTCTTATGCCGCGGGCTTGCAGTGCATGTTCCAGTAAGTGTTGGTCATACACATTGTCTTCATGGTCTTGCACCACCATCAAAAAGGTTGGCCTTCCCTCGTCGCCAAAGTGCGATTTGATTGATTTGGTTGCCGTCGCGACGCCGTCTGCCAGCCCTTCCAAAGCGCGGTTTTCCACCAACTCACCGTGTTTCTCAGCCGCCCATTCTTCGTAAGGCGCGGGCCATTGAACCGTCAGATAATCATGCAATTCATGGATTCGCTGACCAAATGGCCCCATACCCGCTGCGATACCATTGAACTCCACCAGCTTCGGACCCAGTTCTGCGTCATCCATAAAATCACTACGCATCATGAGCAGCGGTACCCTTCGGGCTGGCTCATCACCTTGGTGAATTTGCTGATGCATTTTTAATAGTGCACGGAAAAAGATATTGCCCGTCGTAATAGGCGAAATCGCGTGATGAAGAAAATGCGAATCTTCCGACACCGCATGCACCAGTTTGCCCAGCAAGTGAACGGAGGAGGTCAGGTGCTCATAGCGGGATTGATCAATAGCCGTCGGCGTAAGGGTAAATGCAGGATGCCTTGCAGAATCCGCAGTTTGTTTGAGTGCCATTCCATGGGTTAAGGCCCATTCAACCGCTTCATCTTTCGCTTTTTCAGTATTTCGGTATGCCATGATTTCGCCCCGGCTTATCAATGCGCCGCGCAGAACTGGCGGCTATTACCCCGTTATTTGTTCCACCAACGCATAATTCAAGGCCTCAGATTTCGCTCCCTGTTCAAGTGCATGAAATCTAGGCAAGTGTTTCATACTCGCAAGTCGCTTTATCTTTTCCTTTGCGTTTTTCCATAGTCGATCTGTCACCACTTTATCCCTTATGTGGCACGTTATAGTCGTGTATATGCCTTCTTGGGCGCTCAACACAAACTTCGTATACACCCCCAATTAGCCAGGGGCATCACCACTTAATAAGAACAATATCAACCACTGGAGATAAGCAATGACGTCAATCAACAAGCTTTCGGTCGGCCCCATTGTCGGTCACGTGGACGAAAGCTCGGCCCGTATATTTGGCCGTGCAGACCACCAGAAACTTGATAACGGACAGCCAAGGCGAGCCTTTGGTGTAGCGCGAATACGCAAAGCTGGCAGCAGCTTCCGCTCCCCTTCCATCTTCAAAATGAACCCAAACTTCGATATGACTGGGATAGCCGTCTTTCAGGACTTAGAGCCTGACACCAAATACATTTATCAGGTTGGCTGGTTCTTCTCTGATAAAGAACTCGATGAATTCAAAGCATCCACAAAGTGGGATTGGAAAGATGCAGACCAAGGCGAATTCCAAACCGCCAGCAACGATATCCATGCGCCAAAACAATTTGTCTTCGGCTCATGCCGTTACCTATTGCGCCTCTTTGGTGGAAGTTGGTTTGATAATCGTGGTGACAAAACATTCCGATCGATTTTAAAGCAGATGGAAGATGGGGAATCGGTCGACAGATTTTTGATGGTCGGCGACCAAATCTACGCCGATGACCTGAACTTTATCAGCCCCGATGAATGTGTCGACCAGTACCTTGCGCGTTATCGAGATGCCTTCAGCCAAGAGCACATTCGAAAACTGATGAGCTCCGTCCCGACATACATGACGCTGGATGATCATGAAATTGAAGACAACTGGCCGAGCAAAGCCACTTCAAAAGACATGACGACAAAATACCCTGCTGCTATCCACTCATACCAGATTTATCAGATGAGCCACAGTCCGCTGCTCTCCATTAAAAACGATGGAAAGCTGTCAGGCTCAACAGAGCGTTATTACTATGCCTTCCAGGACGGTTGCTGTGACTTCTTCGTGACAGACACACGCACTGAGCGGGATCCAGAAGATGAAGAGATGATCAGTGAAACGCAAATGGAGGCACTTCTAGCTTGGTTGGCGGATGACTCTGGTCGCGTAAAATTCGTCGCGACCTCTGTCCCTTTCTTCCCAGATTTAAAGAAAGAAAACGACGACAAGTGGAGCGCCTACCGACAGCAACGCGACCAAATCATCAACTGCATTCGCGACAACAATGTGCAGAAAGTCGTTTTTCTGGCGGGTGATGTCCACTGCTCCATGTCTGCTGAGCTCAATATCGCCCAGCCTGGTGAACCACCATTAAACATCTATTCCATTATTTCTTCGGCCTTCTACTGGCCATATCCGCACATGAAACGGAGCAAGTTCAAACTCAAAGGCTCCGTTGCTTCTGCCACTGATGACAACGCCTATCCGTTGGGTACCGTTTCTGACGTATTTTCTGGCGATAACTTCACCAGAGTAAGCGTGACTCAGGAGCGCATCCAAATTCGGGTTTACGAGCGCAAAGGCGGTTTGAAAAGCACGATGGAATTTGATTTCTAATTACCACTAAAACGCTTGGCTCGAATCACTCTGATTAACCACAAGGGATAATATTGTCCCTTGTGGTTATTAAGCCAACGTCCGAAGCCAATCAGCAGGTCTGTGCTTTCCGCCCCCACTGGAACGGTCGAATATTTCGGTTCATTGCAAAACCCGCGAAGAGAATGGCTACCATGCCGAGCGTCATCAGTGGCGTGATGGCATTGCCATAAACCAGATAATCCACCATCACTGTTGCTACCGGGTAAACATAGGCCAGCACTGCAATCATTGGGGTTTCCAGCTTCTGGAATGCGCCATAAAGCAAAATGTACATCACTGCCGTCTGCAAGAATCCCAGCGCCAGTAACCAATACCAATGATCACCTGCTGCTGGCACTTCCTGAACGGGTGCGAAAGTCGCCATCATCAATGTGCCGAGCGCCAAGTGCACGGTCGCAATCAAGTGCGGTTTGATGTGGCTCAACCGACGGGTGATCAGGGTGGTTATCGCATACAACACGGCAGCTACCATGGCACTGCCAATCCCCCAGAGCAGGTTTTCGCTCCAACCGCTGGAGAACGGATCCACAATCATCAGCACGCCAGAAAACGCCACCAGCACCCAAAACCAGTTGTGCGCCTCAAACCGCTCACGCAAAAACAACGCCGCAATCAACAACACAAAAATGGGTTGAGTGTGATAAGCCACCGTCGTTACCCCAATCGGCGCGAAGCTGAAAGAGGTAAACAGAAAACACCAGTTCAGCACCAGCGTTACGCCACCTGCCAGCATCAGCAGCCACTCTTTCCCCGTGACCTTCGAAGCATTCAGATAGCCGCGCATCCATGCGTAAAAGCCGAGAAACATGAATCCAAACAGGCAGCGATAAAACACCGCATTGAGCGCTGATTGCCCCGATTCATACACAAACACGCCGATGGTGCTCGAAAGCATCATCGCCAGAATCATTTCTACTTTACCGATAGTATTTGGCTGCATCATTTCGTCTCCTTGTGCTCGCTTCGCCTGTGTGCGAGCATCATGAAGACGTTAACGGCAATGTACCTTTCGCGATATTTATCATAGTTAACGGGCATTAAGCGCAGCTAAACACCTGCTATCGCAAAGGAGGATGAGGAAGAAAATGGACGAGAGCAAGTTTCAGGATATTCCACCGATGAACGCCATGGTGTCGTTTGATGCGGTAATAAAAAGCGGCACCATTGCCGGTGCAGCGCAGATGCTTAACCTCACCTCTTCGGCTGTCAGCCAGCGAATCAAACAACTGGAATCCTGGTTTCGCGCACCATTGTTTCATCGCAACGGAGGCAAACTGGAACTGACCGAGATAGGCCGCCAACTTGCTGCCTCGAGCACCACCGCCTTCGACCAACTGCTCGCCACCACTCACCAGATTCGTTCTGCCGCCGCCAGCAGTGAAATCACCGTGAGTGCTATTTCATCCTTCGCCTATTTACGATTGATGGAAGCCCTACCCGACTTCTACGCTGCCTGCCCAGACCTCAGCCTGACGCTGGATGCCAACAACAGCAAAGTCGACTTCCGTGCACAATCCCTCGACCTCGCGATTCGCTATACCTATCAGCCTTACGATGAAGGCTTAGTGTTCGAGAAGATTGCCGACGAAGAGATCTTCCCCTGCGCCAGCCCAGAATTGTTAGAGCGTGTACAAAGCGACGATTTAAAAACCCTGCTCGACCACTCCGCCATGATTATCGATTCCAGCCCGCAACTGGTGAACGTCCAACCTGGCTGGCAGCAATGGCTCAGTAAATTCGAAGACTTCGATGTGGAAGGCTACAAAAGCCTGAGATTCAACGAATACCAATACGCACAGAAGACAGCCATTGAAGGACACGGCGTGTTGTTCGCCCGCAGCGTGTTAGCAGAGTACGCCATTGCCAGCGGAGAGTTGATAAGAATCGGCGAACACTCCATGCCTTCTGCTTCCAGCTACTATTTAGTATCGAGAAAAGACGTGCCGCTAAAACCACCTGCGCGCGAGTTCGCCAAATGGTTCAGGGAGTGGTTTGAGATGAAGGAAGCCTGAAACTTCGCAAATATGTCCACTCAACCAGCCGCAAGATGATGCGGCTCGTAGTTTAACTCGCTAGTAAGTGATTCTTTTTTCAGCAAAACCCATATTGGTGAGACCACATACAATATAGGTTTTTTATTATGAATCTCATCAACAACAAGCGCTTTTTAAACGGCGCTATCCTTCTCACGACGTTACTCTTTGCGGTATTAGTGGCACCACTCGCTCAAGCCGCAGATGGCATTAAGGGCAAGAACCTGCTTGATGTTGCGAATTGGAAAGCGGCGACAGACAGTTTTGGCTCCAGTTTCCGAGCGGCGGATCCTCTGATTCAAGATGGTGAGATTCAAGTCGAGTTCACCTTGTCGGCCAAACAGGAAGGGAAAAACTGGCCGTTCGTGGAATTGATTTGCGCGACAGATACTGCGCTTTCTGGCGTGTCGGTGGTAGAAATTACTTACCGCTCAGAATCAGATGTTTCTGTGAAATTCTCTCAGTCTGACTTTGGTTCAAGTGGCGACGGTTCCTATGCGCACTATCAAACCGTTATCCCAGCTTCTGATCAATGGACGACGGTTCAACTGAACGCCGATGACTTCCAACAACCTAGCTGGGCGCCAGAAAGCACCAAGAAAATTGCGCTAAACCTGGATAACGTTCAAGACATCTATCTCTCGCCGAGACTGAACTTTAAAACCGGTGAAACCAGCAACATCTGGATTAAGAGTCTTCGCGTACTTTAATCGCCGGGCATTATCCGCCAAGAGCTAACAACTCCGAACCCCAAGCGCTGCTCATTCGTTTCTACACGGGCAGCGTTTTTGTTTTCATCAGATCAGTGGAATCCAGGAACTTAAATCCTTACTCGTATGCCCTCGATATTCATCTGGTCTGTTAATAGCGCGATAGTTGGAGTGGAAACTGATAGACGCAGGAATGATGGCGAAGCTGACCAGCCACAACACCAGATCATCCGAAGACAGGAAAAGGCAAAACCCTAGAGACAACAACGCCATTAAGAACATCCCTACGTCACACCACATCAAGAATTTCTTCATTTTCATGAATTGCGTCCAGTCATCGATAAGCCAATCATTTGAGAATTGATGGCATGCAGAACAAACCCCTGTGTGGGGTAATGTGTCTGTATCGGTTTTACACTCAGGGCAACGGGCTTTCACTGAAGTTCCTTTCCTCAATCATCTCGGCGCAGATAAATATTCAGCACAATCAACAGCAGCAAAAACAACGGGAAGCCGATAAAGCCAAACATCTTGCTGGTGTCGGCCTGTTCTTCAAATTCTGATTGAGTACGATATTGATAAATCACAGAATCCGCTAACGCAATTTGCGCGACCATGTTCGACAGGTGCGGATAACCGAAATACGGACATTGTGTAATGGAAACGGTCTGCCCTTTTCTGGCTTTGAGCTGATTTCTATCATCGACCCAATAACCCAAGCTACCGTCAATGGTCATAGAAAAGGTTTGCTGGCTTTTCGCCAATTCCAAAACGTCTCTGTTTTTTGGGGTGCGGTAATCTCGCACTTCATAGTCTGTGGTTTCGCACTGCTCAATCGGCAAGTAGTCAGAAACCAGGATATGTGGCGTCGCCAGTGGGTAAGAACAGATGGCGATACCCATCACCAACACAATCGAGGCCCCAAACCATAAAGGACTTCGTTTATCTTTCGGTACACTGAAAATCAGGTAGCTGACGATAACCCCAACTACCAGAGAAACAATAATCAGCCCCAACCTTTAATCCCCGCAATGAACATGCCCAGCAAGCCTACCAAGCTGATAACAAAGGCTACGCTGCGGCCGAGTTTTAAGTTTAGGTAGTAGCAGAGCATGTGGAGTACACGTCCGCCGAAATAGATAAATGCACTGGTATTTACCCAATCTGGGTCGGCAGAAGAAAGGATGGCAAACAGCGAGAAAAGGATCAGAATCGCCGCGCTTTCGTTACTGTTTTCAATAGCGCGGGTCGCCCGGAACAAAATGCTCGAATGGCTTGGCTCTATCGGGTAGCCCGGAACACACTTCGCCTTCAGCCTTATCACATCGGCAACCATCAATTGAATGAAAAAAATAAAACCGGTAAGCCCCAATACCAAAACGGTATCGCTGTAAGGTTGAACAAAATCCACCATCTCTATCCCTGCATCTGACTGTTTAATATTCAGATTATTAGTCTAAGTATCCCTACAGTGTTTGATAGGTAGGCTTGTCGATATTAGTGCTCACATCACTAAAATTGATGGAAATCTCCCCAAGGTTTCCACACCTTCGTGCTTCTCACACCATGCAACTCCCCTCCATTTTCTTGATGTCACACGCACACAATGTTGTGATTTTTTGAAGGCATTCTCACCTGAAAAGACCTTACTTTTTCAAAACTATCAATGCGTTGGATAATCACCGCTAAATCGGTTAAAGGATTGACCCAAGATGCTGAAAGACGATGACTTTGAGATCGACCACGAATTCTTCCACTTCCGCAAAGACCAATATGCGCTCTGGAAAATCAAAGATGCCAGAGTCAAAGAGCTCTCCCTGCTGGATAACCTGCTCTATACCTTCTTCTGGATTTGGATTTTCTCCGGCGGTGTCTGGCTCGCCTACTCCCAGTTTCAAAACCAAGCTGTTCTATTGCTGGCCCTGGTTCTTACCGGCTTAGGCGCATTTTCCATCTTCAAACGCGCCAAATATTCCCTGCAATTAGAAATAAACCATGCCGACACTACTGGTGTGCAGTGGGTGAATGTGAAAAAGACCAATAGTGAGGCTGAGAGATTGGTGTTGGAGAAGCAGGTGATGGTGATTAAAGGGTTAAAGGGTTAAAGGGTTAAAGGCCAGCTAATTTAAGCCCCATATTAATCTCAAAATAAAGGTCCATCGAATATTTGCGTGGACTGGAAATGAAAACAGATGTGATGTTATTGTTTAGTCGCAAAAAAATTAACTTGAAAACGAGCATTACATTGAACAAACGGTTCTGAAAAACAGAACTCTCCGGCCGGAAGTTTTATGTTCATCATGACGTAACCAAAAATCAATCTAGCCTGTTCAACCCCCTGAAAGGTTGTCCAGGCTCATTGTGGTAATTTATAGCTATCGTTGCCTAATTGAATGGAGTCAAATAAAGGCCTCTCCATTTAGAAAACCATATTCAGCATCTGTCCAAACGGTAATTGTATCGCCACTAAAACGTTGTTCGAATACATATCCATTCAGTTCCGAACCTTGCTCTTCAGACAAACCAGCCAGTGCGAGCATTTCCGGTGAGATATGAACTGTTGCATTTGTGCCTTCTGAATATATCCAGCCGATCCCTACTAAGTTAAATGTGTCTTCACCATGACCAAGATGTGCAATAAACGAGTCCCAATCATCACCAGTATCAGAATCTGAGTGCGCTTGAATAGCATAAGCATTAATGGTTAAAACATCATCGACAGTCCCAGCGGTGGCGGTAGCAACAACTGCTTCAATTCCGCTTATCACATTGCCGGATTCTGTAGAGTTTTCCTCTCTGTAGGTTGCACCTGTAAAATCAATTTCACCACGTGCATCTGTGAGAGTGTCGAAACCTTGGCCTGCGGCATAGATGATGCCATGTTCACCACGGGGGATAAAGTCAACGTACTGATTACCTACGAAGTCTTCAATATCAAAGACAAAAGTATCACTACCCCAACCTCCTACTAAAGTATCTTGCCCTTCGCCACCATTAAGATAACTACCTTTACCTGCAAATATGACAGAAAAGCCGCCATTGATATAATCATGACCATTTGAGCCGAATAACTTGTTACTCCCCATTCCGCCATAAATTCTATCACCGGCAATACTTTGAAAGTAAGTAAGTGCATCATCGTCTTTAGGCTCGGAATAGTACCCACCAAAGATTGTGTCATCACCTCTGCCACCGTGTAGATAGTTACCATACTTACTTCCAATTAAGTAGTCATCGCCATTGTTACCCATCAAGCGGCCACCAAAATCATCGAACAGCTCTGCCCAGTCGTTTCCATCACCACCTAAAAAACAGCCATACCCTTGAAACGAATCATCTCCTCCGAAACCATAGGTGTAATCCGCCAAAAAAGGAAAACCATCATCTCCATTTGTGCCTATAGCGTACCGTTGATTATATGGGCCTATGGTTTCCCCAACGCCATCCTCAATGCTTCTTGGTTCGTAAATTGGGTACGCGCATGATGTCATAAACTTTCTCTCCATTGTGGTTTGAATATCCGCACAAGTAGAGCACGGGGCACTAGTTGAAATATACTCAAAAATAAGAAGTGTGATTTTTTGCCCAAAATGTGGTTTTGGACAGCAAATAAGCCTATTTAAGAGTCTTCGCTGTCATCATTTCATTCGGGAAAAGTCTTCATGGCAGCTCGACGAAACCTAATTCAAGGTAAAAGGGAATTATGTTTATCGGAGCTTGTTGTAAAAAATGGTTTAGGATAAATATTGTTGGGTTGTGTTAAGGTAATCAGTCTAAAATGCCAATGACATTAATTAATTCGTTTATATAAATAGATCGCTCTCGCACAGGCGTTTTAAGTTCATGGTTGTGTAACCAGAAATCAAACCAACCTTTATTCAATATGTGCAGTGAATCAAATCCCTCTTTTTTCAATGGTAAAGACTCGCAGGACAGGCACTTTTAGAAAAAGTTCGAATTATCAGTTTCATGCATGCTTGCACATCGCCTCATACCTGTTCATTTATCCAGCAGGAGTAGGCCAACTCAGTTAGTGTAAGTGAATTCAATGATGACCATAAGTATTCGAATTCGCCATGACAACCGCTCGCTCCTCGCTCATTAA
>NZ_ANFM02000005.1 GCF_000333895.2 Grimontia indica
GGTTCGAGTCCCGTCCGCTCCGCCACTTCTTAAAGAAACCTCAGCAGAAATGCTGAGGTTTTTTGCTATGTGTGGCCCTGAAAAGTGCTTCGCACTTTAGGGCGAGGCACTGGACGTGCGCAACTAGGCGTCCCCGTTGAGTCCCACTGGTGCGCCAGCCCGGCCGTTCCGAGAAACCTCAGGCTACGCGTCTCGGACGAAAGTCTGAGTTTTTAGCTATCTGCGATCCAGAATAATTCTGCTCACTTTGAGCCGCCGTGCCATAGTAAGTAGTGCTTATCGTGCGCGATTAGAGCTCCTTTTTGCAGCCCATCCTCAGCTTCACTTCTTTATGGTTTGAGTCTTCTTTAAAGTGTGACCATGAATTCGTGATTCAACTGGGCAGGTTGCTGTAGATGTTGATTGTCGAAGGACAGGCAGGAAGATGACTCGATGCTATTAAAACTAAAGCCCTGCTGGTTCAGCAGGGCTTTGTCGTTTATGCGTTACTGGTCGCTAGAGGCCTTTTTATACTCATGTGCTTTTGCTGCCTGATAAACAACGCGCAGGCAATGAGGAGAGTAAAGAATTCGGCGAGAGGAAGCGCAGTAAGGAAGTGTTGGTCTTTAAAGAAAATAACCAAACCGAAGATCAATGAAACAGGCAGTACCAATCCTCGACTCAACGCGATGGCTGCTGATTGTTTTGGCAGTTGCATTGCGGTGAAGTAAGCGGAAATAAGAACGTTAATTCCGCTGAGCATCAGGCATGGCCATATGATGGCGATGTAACTGAGAGCGTGTGAAGATGCTTTCTCATCCAGATCTGTCAGGAAGAGCTCGGTAACGGTATCGGGCTTTACAAGGCAGAGATAAACCAAGGCACTGCTAATAAATACGATTGTGGTTGCGGCGAGTGCCATGAAACGATTGATACGGTATAGGTTACCCGCTCCTTTGTTTTGACTGACTAAAATATGGATAGCATCGACCACGCCGTAGAACATCATCATACTGACGAACAGAATGTAGTTGGCAATCGAAAAACCTGCGACCGCTTCCTGACCGCCATTTTTCATTAGTAACCAATGTACGGTGAAGATAACGATACCCACTGAAATTTCATTAATGAATTCCGAAGCGCCATTGATAAGCGCGCTCACAAACTTCCTTATCTCTAATCCTGCCTTTGAGAGCGACAAGGTTCTCGAAGGCTTCGCGAAATAGAAAATAAGCACCGACAACTGAAGTAACTGCGCAAAGGTTGTCGCCCATGCTGCCCATTCAATCCCGAGTCCTAATACTCCCAGGAAAACGTAATCAAGAGTGATGTTGGTCGCTGCGCCAACCATAAGTGCAGAGGTTGCGAGCATTGGGAAACCATCAGCGCGTACAAAGTAATAGAGCACCATGGTGGTCAGCTGGACAATCATGCAGACGGTGAGAACGCTGAAATAGCGCTCCATGAGCGGATGAAGTGAAGCTGGGGCGCCTAGAAAGTAAAAGAGTTCTGTGCTGAAGATGGAGCTGATCATCGCCATCGACGAACTGAACCCGAATGCGCCCAACATAGACTGCGTGAAGGCAGCATTAGCTTTATCAAGTTCGTCCTTGCCTATATGTTCCCCTGCTTGAACAGTCCCGCCAATTGCAATCATCAAAGACACGGCGAAAACAAACGTGATGTAAGGAATGAGCAGGTTGATGGCTGCTAGCGCGTCGGCACCCAGAAATCTGCCGACGAACATCCCATCAACAATACTGGCACTAGAAATAGCAACGAGACCAATAAATGAAGGGATGGCGAAATAGAAGAAGGTAGGGACTATCGGTGCGTCCAACACACGGTTCTTGGAAGTCATAATCTTAGTATAGAGAGAATAATGGATGGTCATGATGCGTGAAGAGGATGCCACCTTCACGTGTGGTAAAGGTGATGTGGGACTTACCTTATGACGTGTTGTAACAATGGTAACTTTTAGTGTAATGAGAATTAATATCAATTAGGATCCTTGGCCTTATCAGATTAAACGCCATTCAGGCGCGCTTGGTATAAGGCGAGGGAAACGTGAGTCAGATAGCCAGCAACATCGCAGAGAAAGCATCCTTTCAAGCATTCTTTAACTGTTATCTGAAAGAGGTCGACGCTGGAGATTGGTCTCCCGCTTCACGCTGGCAGATGTCGGTGGGCCGATTGGGGGATGTGGCAAAAGACAAGTGGATTGTCGAGATTTCACTGCCACATTTAGTAGGAAAGCTTGCCGTAAATGTTGAGTACCGCTCATTGGTGGGGAATCACCGATTTGGCGAAGTAATGATCCAATTTGATAAGTTCTCTTGGAAAGTGGTCTCAGAGACGCATGCTTTACAACAACTGATCGAAGGGATTTTCCACGCAAAATCAGCCGCTTTCGAGTGCAAGCAAGAGCTCATGCTGCGTGTGATTGAAAGCCAGCGATTAATGACGCAATACATTGAAGAGCGTCGTGGCGATCCATCGCTCAGGAAGCCAAATTTCATTGATGCCGAGCAATCATTGCTTTTTGGTCATTGGCAGCATCCCACACCGAAAAGCCGTCAGGGAATGCTGGAATATCATCACGCATTCTATGCACCTGAAACAAAAGGGCGCTTTCCCCTTCATTACTTCAGTATTGATCGTGCTCTGATCAAGCAACGGTCTGCGATCCCGTTGACCGCAGAAGAAGTGATCACTGAATCTTTGCCGGCAGCGGCGGATAAACCAGAAACCCATATTGTGGTTCCCATGCATCCCCTTCAAGCGCAGTGGCTTCTTCATCAAAATGATATTCGAGAGTTGATAAAGGCAGGCGATATTAAGGATTTGGGAAGTTATGGCCCAGAGTTTACTGCTACATCTTCTGTGCGCTCTCTCTATCACCCGAATCTGGATTGGATGTACAAATTCTCCCTGCCAGTAAAAATCACCAACTCACTACGTGTTAACAAACGCCATGAGCTGGATGCTGGTGTGGTCATGGCGACCTTATATCGCAAAACGGGTTTCAGTGAGCGCCATGCCTGCTTCAAGGTCATTACTGATCCTGCATACATCACAGTCGATTTGCCTGGTCAGGAAGAAAGTGGTTTTGAAGTCATCATACGCGAGAATCCTTTCCCTGAAGGCAATGATCAATATGTCGTTACCATCGCGGCATTGACTCAGTCTCCAATGCCAGGTGAAAGCTCAATGCTTTATGACGTTATCAGCAAGCTTGCGAACCGAAATGAAGCAGATTACCTGCGCATTGCCATCAAGTGGTTTGCCAAATACTGGGAATGCGCGATAGAGCCAATGATTGCGCTTTATGACGAACATGGCATTGCACTTGAAGCTCACCAGCAAAACAGTTTGATTGAGATGAAAGAGGGGCTTCCGTCGGTTTATTACTTCCGTGATAACCAGGGGTTCTACCTTTCCAAAGCGTATCGTGGATATCTGGCAACCATGGAGCCGGATTCTGTCACCGTAGACTCTCTCTATTTCGATGACGATGTTATCTGCGATCGTTTTGCTTATTACCTGTTCATCAACCATCTGTTCTCCATCATTGGCCGCATGGGAGCAGATGGTTTGGTTGAAGAGCGAATTCTTATCAGCTTCGTTCAGCAGAGGCTATATGCGCTGAGAAACACCCTTTCTGGTGCGGGAAAACTGTTTGTCGAAAAGCTGCTGTCAGAATCAGCTATCCCAGTAAAAGCCAACTTGTTAACCCGTGTTCATGATGTTGATGAACTGCTGGCAGACAACGAACAAGCTATCTATTGCACGATTTCCAACCCGCTTGTGATGACATGTCTGGAAGAGCCGATGGAGGTGAACTATGCCTCTGCCTAATAGCCAGAACTTGTCAGCGATTGAAAGAGTCATCAAGCAACTGTTAGAAGCGGTACTGTTTGAAAATTGCGTTGAAGCCTCTGATAAAGAGGGGAAGTTCGCTTGGAAGCTTGGGGAAAGAGAATATCTCATCCCGGGTCAGCGAGGCGCATTTGGTCGCTATCGACTCGATATTCAGTCGTTATGTATCGATGGTGTTCGAGCCAATGTTGCTGCGCATTGGCAGCAGATCATTGAAGATTTGCCTGCGACAGAGAAAACCAAGTACGCGCTTGCCGAAGAGTTCTCACAAACAGCAGCTCTATGCGAATGGAACCGTCGATACGTCAGTAAGCCTGAATCCCGTCGATACCAAAATTTTGAAACCTTGGAAGGCTCGCTGGATGAAGGACATCCTTACCATCCATCCTTCAAGGCGCGTACCGGATTCAGTGCTGCAGATCATGAGGCTTATGGCCCTGAATCTTCCAAGCCCTTTTACCTTTGTTGGCTCGCCGTTAAGCGCACTCACATCAAACAAAATTTGCCTCAGCCCCATGACGCTTTCTGGCTCAGAGAGCTTGGCCGAACTCAATGGTTAAGACTGTCTGGGGCACTGAGTGCACAGGACAAAAGTTGGGATGAATATTCGCTGTTGCCTATGCATCCATGGCAATGGCAACAGTTGAAGCAAGAACAATTGCTAGAGCCACTTGCTGATCAAACCCTCATATTTCTGGGCTTGGGAGCTGATCAATACACCGCATCGCAATCTGTTCGCACCTTAATGAATGCAAGCTATTCCGATAGAGCCAATATCAAATTGCCTTTGAGCATGGTGAATACCTCATCGAAGCGCACATTGGCACCGCACTCTATTTGTCTGGCGCCAGTGGTTTCTTCCTGGCTTAACCGGATTATTGAAAGTGACTTCGAACTGTCGGCGCTCTCTATTTTGGAAGAGTACGCCGGTGCCCGTTTCCATGTGCCAGAGATGTCGTCTGAAACGTCTCCGTTGGCTTCAGAAGTTGCGGTTATCTTTCGCGAAAGTGTGCAGCCCAAATTGCATGAGGGTGAGTCAGCGATTCCCTTTAACGCATTAATGATGCTTGAAGACGACGGCTTACCTTTCATTGCTGGCTGGGTAGAAACCTATGGCTTGAATATCTGGTTGAGCCGTTTAATCGATGTCGTGGTGCTACCTGTATGGCACTTGTTGGTCAAACACGGCATTGGTATTGAACCTCATGGTCAGAACATGGTGTTGGTTCATCGTGATGGCTGGCCGGAACGAGTCATAGTGCGGGATTTCCATGAAAGTGTGGAATACCACCTGCCATTTCTGGCCAACCCAGAATGGTTACCAGATTTTGCTTCCATTGAACCTTTCCTCGCAGATGCTCCGATCGATGACTACTACGGCATGAGTTCGGTGGAGTTATTGCGTGAATTGGTGATGGACACCCTCTTTGTTTACAGCCTGACAGAGGTCTCTTTTCTCATAGAAAAAAGCTACGGCATGAGCGAACAAAGCTTTTGGAACATGGTAGGCCAAAAGCTCGAAGACTATGCCGATGACCACCCAGAACTTGATAGCCGCTTGCAGCAACTTGGCTACACCGAGGCGCAGGTACTGACGGAGTCTCTGATGACCCGAAAGTTCAAAGGAAGCCAGGCTGAGTGTCACCACTTGGTGCCCAACCCATTTCATAAATATTCTCAAAAATAGGGACGTTATGATTTACGTAAATGATGACTTTTTCAGTCATGAATTCTTTGAGCGCAGTAACGAAGCGTTCCGCTCACACCCTGAACTTGGCAGCTGCGCAGGGAAGCGCTTTGCTGTTTGCACAGAAGACCCAGCTTATCTGCTGGCGGTGTGTTTGTACCTTAAAGCCAATGGCGGCTCTTTTTACCCCATTTTCGCCCCGACGCCCCGTCTTGCTGCCAAACGATTAGCAACACGCGCCCAGTGCCACGTCCTGCTATTTGAACAAGGGCAACCTGCGATGTCGCTTCAGCAAGAAGGTGATGATGACGTGGCTGTGCTGGTGCAAACCAGCTCCGGCACCACCGGTGAGCCAAAGGTGATCACCCGAAGCTGGTCTTCAATCGACGAAGAAGTAGAAAGCTACGTCGCGAAGTTCAAAAAGCCGAACAAGATGACTCCACTGATTGCCTGCCCGATCACCCATTCCTATGGCTTGATTGCCGGTGTATTTGTGGCACTGAAGCGTGGTCAATCACCAGTCATCATTAACAACATTAACCCGAAATTCCTGCTGAAAAAGCTGATGACTACGCCGGATCATTTGCTGTATTCGTCCCCAGCTTTGATTCACTCAGTGGTGCAGCTTTACCCGAAAGGCCAACAACTGAATGCCGTGATGACCTCGGGCACTGTGTTACCCAAAGCCTGGTTTGAGGCGTTGCGTGAAAAAGCCAAGTATGTCTTCCAGCAATATGGCTGCTCAGAAGCTGGCTGTATTGCCATTAACTCGGATACCAAAGCGGCGAATCACATCGGTACCCCGCTTGGACATCTCAAGGTCAATGCCGGTATCGACACTTCAAGACCGGGAGAGATCGTGGTGCAAAAAGGGGATGACATCATCTTCACCAAAGATCTTGGCTATTTCGATGAGCAGGGTCAGTTGATCTTCGTTTCCCGTGCAGACGACATGATTAATGTTTCTGGCCTGAATGTGTACCCACAGGACGTTGAGAACGTGGTACTTGAGATCGCTGAGATCTCCGAAGCTGTGGTCTTCAAACGCTCGGATCCGCTATCAGGTGAACGGGTCTGTCTGCAGTTTGTAGCAAGCGATACGCTAGAACCAAGCCGGATCCGAAAATGGTGTTCGACACGGCTGGCATCCTACCAACTGCCCGTCGATATCGAGCAATGCACAGTGATTGAAAAAATGGCCAACGGAAAGATCAACCGTAACGTGCTGTCTCAAAGCAAAATTTCCATTCCAGCGATAGGTTAAGGAGCGCCCATGGAACGCGAACAATTGATTGCATCCATTCGCCAGGTATTGAGCGACAACATGCAAAATGCCCACATGGAGAAATTCAGTGAGAGTGCAAGGCTGAATGAAGACCTTTATCTGGATTCGGTGCTTATCCTTCAGCTAATCCTGCATCTTGAGCTGGATTTGGGTTTGACCGTGCCGGAGGAAAATATTACCGCGGCAGACTATGCGACAGTTTCCAGTCTGGCGGACTTCCTGTGTCGTATTGAACGTAATGAGCCTGCGCAAAAGGCGCAGGAGGAAGAATTTGAAGACGTCAAAGTACATTGCTTTGTCAGTTGCGTCTGTGAGTCTTTAAAGCGAAAAGGCATTGATCACCGTCCGTTTTACTTCGGCGTTTGGGATGCGACCTTCACCATCAGTGAGAACTACCAGCTTCAATACCACTCCGACGAGATAAACCATGGCAGTTTCCTTGAATGGTACCACCGCCTGTATGGTGTGGCACTGGCTCCTTGGTATGACGAAGGCAAAACCAAACAAGACAACATTGAAGAAATGCAGCGTCTGTTGGCAACCAAAGCAGAAACCTCACACTTGATGGTGATGCTAGATATGTATCAATTACCGGAGCGCGAGAATAAGTTCAATCAGAACCCATTTCCACACTACGTGATGCTTGAGAACACCCATGATCCTAAAACCCTGTTTATGTCCGATCCGGATTTCCGTTGGGAAGGAGAGCTCGAAAGCGCGCGTATCTTCAATGCAATTTCCCAACCGAGTGTGGCAGGCGGCTACCTGCTGGATGAAACCGGTTTACAGCATGCGGATGATCGCGATGTTCAAGCTTACTTTGAGGCGTGCTTTATTGCTGACGGTAATCCGCTGACGAGTGCCATTCGACGCATTCTGGACGCTCATGTCCGCGGTTATGCAGGGGTAAAACTCACGGACCTATCATTGGCATTGCGTGAAATTCGGGTGATTGCGGTGCGTAAATATGCCTACGAGCACGGCTTTGCTTTCTTCTGGCGCGCGCTAGGCCTGCCCGATGATGATTTTGAGATCTGGTGTGATGTCATTGAAGAGCTCATCCAAACCTATGGTCGGATCCAATACCAAATCATGAAGCTGGCAGAAACTGGCGATCTGGATCTACAGGTCGAGATCTACGCCTTGCTGAATAAGCAGGATCGTACGGAGTTTCGCATCAAAAAACGCCTCAACGAAGTCTATCGTGATTGGTGCGAACTGAACGATTTACCGCTTGAAGCGGCAGTAGAGGTTGCCTGATATGCAGCTTTCAATCTGTACCATTTCATTCCGACACCAGCTTGTTTCAATGGACAATCTGGCGGAGTGGGCTTGTTGCCACGGGTTTCAGGGTATTGAGCTTTGGGGAGCTCATGCCCTGAGCCTGGAGGCACAGCCGCAATATGATGCCAAGTGGCTTAACGACATGGGACTATCGATTTCCATGTTAAGTGACTATTTGCCCATTGCGGGTGATAAGCGCAATGCCTGGCAAAAATGCCGCCATATCTGTCGATTGGCAAAACAGTGGGATACCAAGAAGGTGCGCACTTTTGCTGGTCACCAAGCGAGTAGCGAAGTGGGAGCAATAGCGCGTAAGGAAATGACACAGCGCCTGAGAGGGATCTGTGAGTACGCCGCCGATCAGGGTTTGGATGTGCTGGTAGAAACCCATCCCGGTACGTTGGCCGACACCTCATCATCAATCATGCAGTTGATTGATGAAGTTGATCATCCAGCACTGAAGCTTAATTACGACACCTTGCATGTTTGGGAGTCCGGCGAGGATCCGGCTCAATTTCACCAGCAGGTAGAAGAGCACGTTGGTCATTACCACCTTAAGAATGTGCTGTCGCGGGAACTGCTAACCGTTTTCGCTCCGGAAAACGTCTACTCGCCAGCAGGGAGTCGATACGGCATGGTGCCGTTGCTGGAAGGGGCAATGGACTACCAACAGTTTTTGTCACAGGTACTCGGTAAGCCTGCAGCGACGGCTTCATTGGAATGGTTTGGACATAATGTGAAACAGACATTATTGGATGACAAAGCGGCATTGGATGAGATGAAACTGAGCTTACTGAGAGAGAACTCATCAAGAATTGTTGGCTGCCCAGATTATTTAACCTGATTATGTGATCTCGGTCTCCCTAAAGCAGGTTCGTGCTTTAACTTTAAATAATGATATTGATAATCGAAATCATTATCGTTTATGAGTTAGTAACCTTTAGGTAACGGAATGTCCCTACACAGTGCACCATCGGCAGGGCAAATCCTGATTGTTGACAGAAACCGAACGTATTGCGAAAAGCTGATACATCGTTTCAATGAGAAAGGCTTTGCCATCAGGCGTTGTGTTTCTGATTCACAGGCTTCAGACATCTATCGAACCACCAATCTCGATCTCGTCATCTTTGCTGCCGACCTGCCTGAAATGGAAGGTTTTCGTTTGCTGAAACGCTACCGGGAGGAGGCCGCAACGCCGATTCTGATGCTGGATGATACATACAATCACCATGATTGCATGAACTGCTTTTTGTTTGGCGCTGATGACTATATAACGAGGCAGCAGCCTCTGGATGAAATCGTTTGGCGTGCTGCTGCCGTGCTAAGGCGAAGCGCTCAGATTCCTACCAAGGAGAACAAAACCCAATTGGTGGTGGACGAGTTGGTACTGGACAGAAAATATCAGACTGTTTTCTATGATGGAGAGGAAGTCTCTGTCACACCCATTCAGTTCAAATTGCTCTGGACATTGGTGTTCCAGCAGCATCAGGTGTTATCCAAAGACTTTCTCTACAGGCAGGTATTGGCGAGGGACTTCCAAAAGTACGATCGCAGTCTTGATATGCATTTGAGCAGAGTGCGTAAGAAGCTGGTGGGGGTCGGCATGGCGGCTGAGCGATTACAGACCGCCCATGGAAAAGGGTATTGCTTCTCTTAAATAGCGCCATCTGGCGCTATTTTTATAAATGTCTTACTTATCAATAAATTAGTTTTATTAGGCTGACTTTGTAACAGTTGTAAAAGGCGTTTACAGCACAACGTATCAATGAATAATAATGCGAATCATTATCATTGTAGTTGCAGGACGTTGTAATGTTTCAAGGAAGCTCTTTTAAAATCTCTCCACTCAGTGCCGCTGTTATCGCCGCTCTGTTTTCTCAATCTGCCATCGCCAATACTGATGACCACGAAACTATCGTTGTCACTGGAAACACCCAGGCAGCACCAGAAGTATTCGTCGATTCTGATCAGTTGGATGCCATTCAGGCGAACGACCTGAACGATATCTTCCGTTCAAGTGCTGAAGTCTCTGTGGGCGGTAGCACTGACTATGCGCAGAAAGTCTATGTTCGTGGTCTCGAAGACACCATGCTGAACGTAACCATTGATGGTGCGGTTCAATCAGGTTCGCTATTCCACCACCAAGGTAGCCTGTTTGTCGAGCCTGAACTGCTCGAGCAAATTGAGGTTTCTGCTGGCGCTGGCCGCGCGACTGACGGTGCTGGTGCGTTGGGTGGTGCCATTCGAATGAAGACAAAAGACCCACGTACACTTTTGGCCGCAGGTGAAAACTTCGGTGGGCGTGTAAAAACTGTCTTTAACGACAACACTGATGGTTTTAAAACGACCGCCAGTGGTTATGGTGCTATAACGGACAGTGTGAGTGTCTTGGCTTCTCTGGGTTATAACGACCAAGATGACTATAAAGATGGTAACGGCGACACGGCTGAGCACACTGGTTTCCGCAATGGCTCAGGATTCGCTAAAGTCGTTGGTGAGTTGACTGAAGACCAAACAATTATCGTCAGCTATGAGCGCAAAGAAGACAAAGCAACACGCTATGCCCGTCCTCACATGGGTGACTTCTCGAGAAACTACCCGCTCGAGCAAGAAACCTATCGCGATACAGCGACACTGAATTATGTCTTAGCGCCGAACAGTAAGTGGTTAAACCTCGATACCACTTTTTACTACACCGATCTTGAACTTGAGCGTTTGAATGACCCTCGTTGGGGAACGTATGTCGGTAACACTGAAACTGTCGGTGGTGATATCCGCAACACATCAGCGCTTGAAAAACTGACTCTGATTTATGGTACTGATTTCCGTCAGGATACCTCTACAT
Source organism: Grimontia indica (assembly GCF_000333895.2). GTDB lineage: Bacteria > Pseudomonadota > Gammaproteobacteria > Enterobacterales > Vibrionaceae > Enterovibrio > Enterovibrio indicus. The sequence goes on from NZ_ANFM02000005.1 coordinate 10,960, forward strand.
TCAGCGGCAGTGGCCAAACGTTTGAAGACAAGGGCGATCAGTTTGGTGTCTATGTTCAGGGTGATTACAACGCAACAGAATCACTGGTTCTGAGCGCTGGTGCACGCTATGACCGTTATTCTCTGGATGAAGATCTGCGTGATGGTGATACCCGCTCTGAAGGCACCGATATTTCAGACAACGGTTTCAGTCCGAATGCTGCAGTGACTTACTACATCACCAAAGATCTGAATGTCGTGTTGGGGTACGCAGAAGCGTTCCGTGGCCCTCAAGTGGGCGAACTTTGGCTGCTGGACTACGTGTATAGCTCGGAGGACCGTAAAGGCGAAACGGCGAAAAATACCGAGTTTACCGTGAACTGGAGCTTCGATAACGGTTATGTGTCAGCGCAGGTCTTTGATAGCGAAATTGAAGACGTGGTAGATCGCGACAGCACTGTTTACGAAAACAGCGGCACACTGGACAACAAAGGCTTCAACATCACCGCTGCATACCAGCTGGATAGCCTCACTGCGACGATTGGCTTCAGCCGAGCGCAACCTGAATTTAACGGTGAGCCACTCAATGATGGCAGCATGAACATCGGTACTTCTATCGGTGACACGCTGGTAACCTCATTGAGCTACTATGCTAATGACGATCTGGAGTTTGGCTGGACGGGCCGCTTTGTTGACCGCCTGACAGATGTGCCAGAAGGTACCGAAGAAAAACCTGGCTACGGCGTGCATGATATTTACGCACAGTGGATGCCAGTTTCTGGTGAAGACCTGACGCTGACAGCGTCAGTGAAAAACGTCTTTGATAAGGCTTACCGTGATCAATCTAGCCTTAGCGAAGATTACAACGGTCCACTCGAAGCGGGTCGTAACATCCGTCTGGGACTGAACTGGGGCTTCTAAGTCTCAATGAAGGGGAGTTTGGCTCCCCTTTATTTTTCTCCTCTGCCTCGCCTACCTGTTTTTGATCTTCTCGGCATAATTCCGCACTCTCCGTAACCTTCTGTGATTGTCCTAAGTCCTGACTGCTAAGATTGAAATAATCCCTTTTTAGGTGGTGACATCATGAAAAAAGACATTCTGATGATCCTTTTCATCTGTATGTTTCTTCTCGGATTCTGGATGGCAATGTCGCCAGCAGAAGCCAATCCCTGGGAGGAGGTGCAGGAACCGTATCTTGGTGTGGAACAATCGATTGGGAGTTACGCCAATGGCTGCCTGAGTGGTGGTGAAGCCTTGCCGTTGAAAGGCGAAGGGTATCAGGTGATTCGTCCTTCAAGGAACCGTTATTACGGCCACCCGAACATGATTGCCTATCTCACTAAGCTGGCCAAGAAAACCAAAGGTTTTGGCTTGGACGACTTGATGATTGCAGATATTTCGATGCCGCGCGGTGGTAATTTCACCAAAGGACATTCCAGCCACCAGACAGGATTAGACGCTGATATCTGGCTGAGTTTTGCGCCGGAATCGCTAACCAAAGATTCCCTGGAAAGTCCGACGGCCGTCAGCATGGTGGACTTGCAGAATTACGCACTGAAACGTGATAACTGGCTGAAAGAACATGCCATTTTGTTTCAGGTGGCGGCATCTGAGCCAGAGGTGGCGCGTATTTTTGTCCACCCTGTGATTAAAGAGACCTTGTGTGAAATGGCATGGGAAGACAGAAACTGGCTACGCAAGGTACGTCCATGGTGGGGGCATCATTACCACATGCATGTCAGGCTTCAATGTCCTGAAGGCAGCTTAAACTGTATTTCCCAGAATGCACCGCCAACAGGTGATGGTTGCGGTGCGGAGTTAATCAGTTGGCGCCCGAAACCTGTCGACGAAACAAAAACAGTAGCGACCACCACCAAGAAAAAGCGGGTGAAGATAAAACCGGGTCAGTGTGAGGTGGTATTAACCCAGTAATTTTCCTTGTTTAGATACAAGAAAAGCGCCGAAAGGCGCTTTTCTTCATTAACCTATTAAGGCTTAAACCAAACCCTGGAGTTTGACGAACTTTTCCAGTAACTCATCATTGGTTTCCTTATGTTCAGGATCAATGATGATGCAGTTGGTGATAGGGCATACCGACTGACAGGTTGGCTTTTCATAGTGACCCACGCATTCCGTGCATTTGTCCGGATCAATTTCGTAGATCTCTGCGCCGAAAGTAATCGCTTCATTTGGACATTCAGGATCACACATATCGCAGTTAATGCACTTCTCGGTGATCAGTAGTGCCATCGATTACGCACTCACCGCTTGTGGAGCATTTGGGTTACGGGTGTTCGCACCGTCGGTCAGGTTACGCATCAGCAGTGCAAATTCCAGATCCATGTCTTCCGGCACTGGAATGTAAACGAAGTGACCATTACCTTTAGCATCGTCAATCGTTTCACCTTTGCGGTTTTCCATCGCGTCCAGTTTGAAGACGACATTGCCTTTCGGCGTCATCAGCTCGAGTGAATCACCAGTGATGAATTTGTTCTTCACTTCTACTTCCGCCATGCCTTCGCGGCGCTTACCGGTGAATTCGCCCACAAACTGCTGGCTGTCAGACACTGAGTAGCCGTAGTCATAGTTTTGGTATTCGCTGTGGGTGTGACGGCGCAGGAAGCCTTCGGTGTAACCACGGTGAGCCAAGCTTTCCAGTGTGGTCATCAGGGTTTCATCGAACGGTTTGCCTGCAACGGCATCATCAATCGCTTTACGGTAAACCTGTGCTGTACGCGCACAGTAATAGAAAGACTTGGTACGGCCTTCGATCTTCAGCGAGTGAACGCCCATCTTAGTCAGACGATCAACGTGTTGAATCGCACGCAGATCTTTCGAGTTCATGATGTAAGTGCCGTGCTCGTCTTCAAACGCCGCCATTTTTTCGTCTGGGCGATGCGCTTCGCTCAGCAGAACCACTTCATCAGTAGGTTTGCCGAGACCAATGGTGTTGTCTGGACGCTCTTCAGCTTCTTGGATTTGAACCGATGCTGCAGGCTGGATCTCAACGATTTGGCCTGTTTCGTCTTCAGTCGCTTTCTCTGTTTTGTATTCCCAGCGGCATGCGTTGGTGCAGGTGCCTTGGTTAGGGTCACGTTTGTTGATGTAGCCAGACAGCAGACAACGGCCAGAGTAAGCCATGCAAAGTGCACCGTGAACGAAGATTTCCAGCTCCATTTCAGGCACTTCTTTGCGGATTTCTTCGATTTCTTCCAGCGACAGCTCGCGGGAAAGAATCACACGCTCAACGCCTTGGGTTTGCCAGAACTTAACCGTCGCCCAGTTCACCGCGTTCGCCTGTACGGACAGGTGAATAGCCATCTCAGGGAATGCTTCACGTACCATCATGATCAGACCTGGGTCAGACATGATCAGCGCGTCAGGGCCCATATCAACCACCGGCTTCAGGTCACGGATAAAGGTTTTCAGCTTTGAGTTGTGAGGCTGGATGTTACATACCACGTAGAACTTCTTGCCAAGCGCATGCGCTTCATCGATACCGATTTGCAGGTTCTCGTGGTTGAACTCATTGTTACGCACGCGAAGGCTGTAACGAGGTTGGCCGGCATATACCGCGTCAGCGCCATAGGCAAAGGCGTAGCGCATGTTTTTCAAGCTACCGGCTGGGGACAAAAGTTCTGGTACAAACATAGTCATTGCTTCTACTAATTCTGAGTATAAGTCAGGCCGCATCAAAAAGTGGTGCGGGGAAGCGGGCGATTTTACTGTGATCTTGTTAACATAGCCAGTTCCGATCGGGAAACCATTTGCAGAAAAGGTTGTCTTTTGGATGATTCAGGTCGACATTCATTTTTAGTGAATGATTTGACACAAGTTTGAAAAGGTATGTACGTTGTAAGGATATTCTCGGCTTTTTTAAGGCGAAAGAACCTGCAACATTGAGATGTGGACTGATGTACGAAAAGAAAACCAAGAGATTTAGCATGCTGTCTAAATCGATGCTTGGCCTGATGGGCTTGTCGCTCGTGACGGTAGCAGTATCCTTTAATACGCTACAACAAGAGCCGATCCGGGTTGTCCCTCTCAATCTGCCAGAATCTGTCGTCCCTTCTTTTATTCAGAAAGAAGAACCAGTAAAGACGGAAAGTGCCGTCGACCTTCCTGCTTACGAATACACGATTCAGACTGGCGACAGTCTGAGCGAAATTTTCATGAAGCTCGGCATTCCGTATAGTGACCTGTTAAAGCTGATGGAAGCTGACCTTAACCACCTTCGCATCGATACCCTGCAACCCAATGACATCCTGCGGTTTTGGGTTGACCCTGATGGAAAACATCTGCAAAAACTGGAGCTTGAGTTCAATATCGCCTCGAAAGTGCAATATGTACAACTTGATGATGGCAGCTATGAATTCAACGAAGTGTCGATTCCGGGGACTTGGGTTGAAACTGTCACAGTTGGCGATATTGAAGGCAGCTTCTCGGTCTCTGCGCGTCGTGCGGGCCTGAGCTACAACGATGTGGAAGTGATTACCAATCTGCTCAAGGACAAGATGAACTTCTCCCGCGATCTTCGCGCCGGAGATAAGTTTGAAGTGGTCCGTGCAGAGCAATTTGTGGATGGGCAGGCGAGTGGAGCGCGTGAAATTAAAGCGATCCGCATTGAACGCCGTGGCCGACCCATCACGGCTTACCTGCACACCGATGGTAACTACTACGATAAAGACGGTCAGAGTCTGCAACGCGCCTTCCAGCGTTATCCGACCAATCGTAAAGAGCGTATCAGTTCGCACTTTAACCCACGTCGTAAACACCCGGTTACTGGCCGTGTTTCGCCGCACAACGGGACTGACTTCGCGGTGAGAACAGGTACGCCTGTGGTTTCTACCGGTGATGGTGTGGTAGTGATGGTGCGTAATCACCCTTACGCAGGCAAATACGTGGTGATCGATCACGGTAACCAGTACAAAACCCGCTACTTGCACAACAGTAAGATTTTGGTGCGTAAAGGGCAGCGTGTGACCCGCGGTCAACGTATTGCGCTGTCTGGTCGGAGTGGCCGTGTTACTGGCCCGCACATTCACTACGAATTGTTGATTCGTGGCCGCGCGGTGAACCCGATGACGGCGAAGATCCCGATGGCCACTTCAGTAGCCCGTGCCGAAATGACCGACTTTAAGAAATCTGTCGCGGCTTACGATAAGAAAATGCTGAAAGCGCAGTTCAAGTAAGCACGAACCAAAGAAATAAAAAAACGGGGCTCTAAGCCCCGTTTTCTGTTTTTGGCAAAGTGTAGAAGACGATTACTCGCCTTTGTCGACACCGCCAAGTTCTTCGTAAAGATTCGGCAGGAAAGCACCCAGCTCACCGCACATCAGCGACAGGTCTGCATCCAGACGCTGAGCCACATCTTCACGGTCGATATCCGCGTTCTGGTCGCGAAGTTCTTCCGAGAACTTGATGCGTTTGATGGACATGTCTTCACACAGCATCAGCTCAATGCGGTCTTGCCAGTTCATCGCCAGCTTAGTCACTAACTTTTCTGCTTCGATGTGAGCCAGAATTTCATCGCTCGATAGATCCTGCTGCTTACAACGGATCACGCCACCTTGTTCCAGAATGGCTTTCAGCTCAGCTTCTTCACCGATTTCGAAGCCTTTTGGTGCGTTGCCAGAGCGAACCCACTCAGTCATTGCCAGCTCAACTGGCTTGTTGGTTTCAACAGGTACCACTGGCAGACTGCCTAGGGATTTGCGCAGCAGCGCGAGAATGTCTTCTGCTTTCTTAGAACTACCTGCATCAACCAGTACCAGACCTGCTTTTGGCATAATCAGCGCGTAGGTTTGGCTCATGCGGCTGAACGCACGTGGCAGCAGATCCATCACGATGTCATCTTTGATGCTGTCTTTTTCTTTTTTCTTCAGCGGACGGCCTTGTTCTTTTTCCATTGCGTCCACTTTGGCGGTCAGTGAATCTTTGATCACCGAGGCTGGCAGCATTTTCTCTTCTTTACGGGCACAGATAAGAATGTTGCCATCGCTGACGTGCGTCATCATGTCGCCGTGTTTGCCCAGCGCGGTGGTCCAGCCGAACTTTTGCATGTCCTGACTGCCACAAGGCGTGAAGCGGAATTCAGACAGTTGTTTTTCAATATGCTCCGGGTCGAGGTCGATGTCTCGGGTCAGGCGGTAGGTGAAAATATTCTTGAACCAAATCATGGCGAGGCTTTATCCATCCGGTAATGACAAAGGCCACATGGTATTGCATCAGGCAGAGAATGTCGCTTCAAATACGGTACAATCAGGCACTGAGCACAAGAACAGGCGCACACCTTTCAATGAAAATACTCCACACGTCAGACTGGCATTTAGGGCAAAACTTTTTCACCAAAAGCCGCAAGCAGGAACACCAGGCTTTTCTGGACTGGCTTTTACAGGAAATAGATAAAAATCAGATTGATGCCGTCATCGTGGCCGGGGATGTTTTCGACACAGGTTCGCCGCCAAGTTACGCCCGTGAAATGTATAACCAGTTTGTGGTTTCCATCAGTCAGCGCAACTGTTCTTTGGTGGTGCTGGGCGGTAACCATGACTCGGTTTCCACGCTCAGAGAATCCAAATCCCTGCTGGCTTGCCTGCATACCCATGTGGTGGCAAACACCAGCGAGGATCTGCAAGACCAACTCATTACCCTGAAAAACCACGATGGCGAAATCGGTGCGATTGTGTGTGCAGTGCCTTTCGTGCGCCCCCGCGACGTGTTGACCAGTCAAGCTGGCGAATCCGGCACGGAAAAGCGTCAGGCGCTCGGTGATGCTATTAAATCCCACTATCACGACTTGTATCAGGCAGCAGTGAAGCTGCGCGATGATAACGGCTGGCAGGTGCCAATTATCGCGACGGGCCACCTAACCGCGCTAGGCGTTAGCCCATCTAAATCCGTGCGTGATATCTACATTGGTACGCTCGATGGCTTTGCGGCAGATGGCTTTCCGCCTGCCGACTACATTGCCCTGGGGCATATCCATCGCCCTCAAATTGTCGCCAAGTCAGACCATATCCGATACAGCGGCTCTCCGATCCCTTTGAGCTTTGATGAACTCAAATTCAACAAGCAGGTGGTGCTGGTGGAATTCGACGGCGACCAGCGCGTGCGTATCGAACCGATCAGCGTTCCGAGCTTTCAGCCTATGGGTGTCCTAAAAGGGTCATTGGAAGAGATAGAAGTGCAGCTTTCAGAGTATTTGGAACATGATGATCCAAAAGCTGTCTGGCTGCACATTGAGGTCTCTGTGCAGGACTATCTGTCTGATTTACAACAACGTATTCAACTGATGACTGAAGGGCTCAATGTAGAGGTGTTACAGCTTCAGCGCACCCGTGGGCCAAAAGCTCAGGCGCTGACACAAGAGGCGAAAGAAACCCTTTCTGAGCTGACACCGAATGATGTTTTCCAAAAGCGACTGGCTCTCGAGGTGTTTGAAGGGGAGGACGAACTTGCGCGGAAAGAACGGATCCAAACCCAGTTCACCAAAATTGTGGCGGAAGTTGAGAATGCGGAGGGTGAAGAATGAAGATCCTGAGCCTTCGCTTTAAAAACCTGAACTCGCTGAAAGGCGAGTGGAAGATTGATTTCACCCAAACACCATTTTCGGACAATGGCCTGTTCGCCATTACCGGCGCAACGGGCGCGGGTAAAACCACATTGCTTGATGCGATTTGTCTGGCGCTTTATCACCAGACCCCGCGATTGGGGCTGATCTCCAATTCCAGCAATGAAATCATGACCCGTGGCACGGCGGAGTGTTCTGCCGAAGTAGAATTCGAAGTAAAAGGCCACCCCTACCGCGCGTTTTGGAGCATGCGCCGTTCCCGTGGAAAAGTGGACGGTAATTTACAGCCAGCAGATGTGGAGCTGGTGGACGCGAAAACCGACAAGGTGTTGGCTACACAGGTGAAGCAGAAAAATGAATTGGTTGAGCGTGTTACGGGTCTCGACTTTGCCCGCTTTACCAAATCCATGATGCTTTCCCAAGGTGAGTTTGCTGCTTTCTTGAATGCCAAAGAAAACGAGCGCGCGGAGCTTTTGGAAGAGCTGACCGGGACAGAAATTTACGGCCGGATTTCTGAAAAAGTGCATGAGCATTTTGCCGCAGCAAAACAGGCTTTGAGCCAGAAAGAGGCCGAAGCGAAAGGCGTGCAGTTGCTGAGTAGCGAGGAGCTTGAAGCTCTCGAAAAAGAACAGGAAGAAACAGAAGCCTTGCTCAAGAGTGAGCGCGAAAAACAGACCGAGCTCACGGCGCACCTGACATGGTGGAAAGAGCACCAAAAAAGCCATCAAGAGAAAAGTCAGGCCGAAGCACAGCAACAAACTGCAGAAGAAAACTGGAAGGCAGCCAAACCACAACTGGATAAACTCACCAACAGTGAGCCAGCGGAAAAGCTGCGCATGCCTTATGAGCGTTGGCAGTCATCGTTGAAAAGCGTGGAATCAACGACCGCATTGCTGGCTACCAAACAGGAAGCATTGAAGGCTAACACAGAAAAGAGCGCGCAGGCTGACGAAGGGTTAGTGAAAGCTTCAGAAGCGCTCACACTGGCGAAAACCCAGCAAAGCGAGCTGGAAGAGCTTATCAGTGAGAAAGTCTTGCCGCTCGACACCGACATCAAACACCAATCTCTGCGGCTGCAGGAGTTTTTGCAGCAACAGGTGGGCCTGAAAACGAAGCAGGTTACTCTGTCTTCATCACAGGAAAAAACCACAGAGAACCTTGAGACCAAAAAGCAGGCTCTGGAAGCCGTTTCCACCTACCTGACCACCAATCAGTTTGCAGGCCAGCTTAAACAACACCTTGGTCAATGGGCGCAGATGGGCCAGCAGATCGCACAAGAACAAAATGCGATTGGCAAACTGACGCAATACGAAAGTGAGCTTAATGCCCAATTGCAGACAGAGATCGCGAAAGCGGAAAATGCCGAGAAAGAAAAACAGGCGGCACTAAGCCAAAGCGAACAAGCCAAACAAGCATGGGAAGCACAGCAAGAAGCGTTTAAGCAAGCAACCTCAAATGGTGATGTTGACGCTCTGGATAAACAGCGCGAGCAGCTAAATGCGCAACTTTCCACTTACTTCCAGTTAGGCCAATGGCAGCAGCAATGGCTGGAACTGGACAAAGAGAGCGCGGAAAAGCGCCAAACGCTAGCGGAACAGACTCAACAAGCCAAAGGCTTAGAGCTTGAAGTTACTTCGCTTCGACAGCAATACAAAGACAAAAAGCAACTGATAGAGGCACTGTCAAAGCTTGTCAGTCAGGAAGAACATCTCTCGCAATATCGTGTGGCATTGCAGCCACATGAAGCCTGCCCGCTTTGTGGCTCCACCGAGCATCCGGCCTTGTCTGGAGCTATCCTCAATGTCTCTGAAACCCTGCAGCAAAAGTCAGCGGCAGAGGTGGCGTTAGAAGAGCTGGGGCACACTGGCAAAGAAACCGGTATGAAGCTTGAGGCGGCGAAGCGTTACATCGAAGAGCTGGATAAGCATCTCCTGCGTTGTCAGCAGCAACAAATGGCGCTTAGCGAGCAATGGGCCCAGGCGGCAGTACCACTCAACTTAGCTCTGACTATCGATCAGCGTGACGCCTTTGTTGCATTCAACGAGCAGCAAATCCAGCAGCGTGATGCACTGACTCAAACTTTGAATGCACTCAAAGCGCAAGAGAAAACCCTGCAGCAGGCAAAACAGTATTGGGATGAGGCTACCCGTGCATGGGATAGCACCGAGAAACACTTCTCCATTCTGTCAGTGACGATTGAAAGCAAAAAACAGGAAGCGCAGAAGCTGGCTGCTGATAAGCGCCAGAAGCTTGATTACCTCGAGACCCTCGAAAGCGTGTTGAGCCAGCAAATTGCAGACAGTGGTTACCAAGCCCCTGAGCATGATGAGCTTCAAGTTTGGTTGGCGTCGAGAAAGCAAGACGGTGAAAAATGGGAGCAAAACCAGCAGCAAAAAGAAGTCTTGGCCAAAGAGGTAGCATTGCTTGAGGCTGAGCTTTCAAATTGTATGAAAGAGTACCATACATTGGCTGAGCAGCTGGGCGCGCTTCAGTCCGAGATTGATTCGCTAACCGGCAAGCTTGAAGCTGCGAAAGCAAAACGCACTGAGCTCTTTGGTGACAAGCGGGTGGAAGAGGAAAAGCGCCGCGCTGCTGTTCAGACGGAACAAGGGGAAGCTTCCCATCAAGCAGCACAAGCCTTTGCGCAGCAATGTCTTGGCGATCTGCGCGCGATTCAGGCAGAAGTGGCAAGCCAAACTCAGTCGCTGGCATCGCTGAATGCCGAGGCACAGAGTTATGCATCCCAATGGGAAGAAAGTCTTGGGGCTTCGCCTTTTGATTCTCTGGAAATGTTCCAGGCTGCATTGCTTCCGGAGGAAGAAAAACAACAGCTACTTACCGATAAACGCGCGCTGGAAAATGCCCTTGAAGGTGCAAAAGTGCTGCTGGAGAAAGCCTTTCAGCATGTGGTTGAAGTGCTAGCCCATGACCGGGCAGAAGTTTGGCAGCAAACCCCGCATGATGAGGTGGAGTCTGCGCTAGCGGCAAAATCAGAGGCCGTGGAAACGCTTGTGCGCAGAAGTGGTGAGCTAAGCCATGCTTTAGCATCTGATCATCAAAGACGAGAGAACCAACAGGCGCTGTTTGCCGAGATAGAACGCCTGCGTGCGGAATACGATGACATCCAGTATCTGCATTCCCTGATTGGCTCACAAAAAGGCGATAAATTCCGTAAGTTTGCGCAGGGTCTGACGCTGGATAATCTGGTGTATCTGGCGAATAAACAACTCGACCGAATCCATGGACGTTACCAACTGAACCGCAAACAGGGTGAAGGGTTGGAACTCAGCGTGCTGGATACCTGGCAGGGTGATATTGAGCGTGATACTAAAACCCTGTCGGGCGGTGAGAGTTTCCTTGTCAGCTTGGCATTGGCTTTGGCGTTATCGGATCTCGTCAGTCACAAGACCAGCATCGACTCACTGTTCCTCGATGAAGGCTTTGGCACACTGGATAGTGAAACCTTGGATGTGGCGCTGGATGCACTGGATAACCTGAATGCATCCGGCAAGATGATCGGGGTGATCAGTCACATTGAAGCGATGAAAGAACGCATTCCTACCCAGCTTCATGTTTCGAAAAAAACAGGCTTGGGTGTTAGTGAGCTGGATAACAAATTCCGCGTTTCTTGATAAAAGAGAAGCAGTTAGCCCGAAGCGAAGGCTGATGCTGTGTCCAGTAGGTTAGGCGGGTGAAAAACAGTCAGTAAATATCTGGATTAAAAGGCAGTATCTGGTTGTCTACCGCGCCAAACCTCGCGAAAGGTCACAAAAATGTCATAATATAATCACATAATGGCGTCCAAGAAATGCAAATAAACCACTCTAACTGGGTATGGAAAAATGGTAAGACGGATACTTGTTGTCGAAGATGAAGCACCTATTCGCGAAATGCTGTGTTTCGTGCTGGAACAAAAAGGTTATCAGGCCGTAGAAGCAGAAGATTATGACAGTGCTCTGGAAAAAATCTGCGAGCCTTACCCTGAACTGATCCTGATGGACTGGATGCTGCCTGGCGGCTCAGGGATCAACCTGATCAAACATCTCAAGCGTGATGAACTGACCCGCCAAATCCCAGTTGTGATGCTCACAGCGCGTGGCGAGGAAGAAGATAAAGTACGCGGTTTGGAAGTCGGCGCGGATGATTACATCACCAAGCCTTTCTCACCAAAAGAGCTGATGGCTCGCCTGAAAGCCGTGATGCGCCGGGTATCACCAACGTCGCTGGATGACGTGATTGATGTGCATGGTCTGAAGCTTGATCCTGTTTCACACCGCGTCACTTCAAATGAAAAGCCGCTGGAAATGGGTCCAACCGAGTTTAAGATGTTGCACTTTTTCATGACCCACCAAGAGCGTGTTTACAGTCGTGAGCAACTTCTGAATAACGTTTGGGGCACTAACGTTTATGTTGAAGATCGCACCGTTGACGTGCATATTCGTCGACTAAGAAAAGCGCTGGAAGAAGACGGTCACGACAAGTTGGTACAAACTGTTCGTGGCGCAGGCTACCGTTTCTCAACGCGCACCTGATAACGCATTATTGTCATAGGTCATCCGAAGGCCACCGGGTGGCATCTTGGAGACATTGATGGTCGAAAGACTTACATGGAAAAAGCTGGCTCTTGAGCTGGCTTTTTTTTATCTACCCTGGTTTCTCATAGGCTGGTTCTTTGGCGGTCTGCCTTGGCTGTTGCTATTGGCAACGGTTTTGGTGTTGCTGTGGAACTTCTATCACCAACTCAAACTCTCTGACTGGCTTTGGAAAGAGCGCAGCCTGACACCACCAACCGGCTCAGGAAGCTGGACGCCACTGTTCAACGGTATCTACCGTCTGCAAAAGCGTAACCGTCGTCGTCGTAAAGAGCTTGCCAATCTTATCCGCCGTTTCCGCAATGGTGCAGAATCACTGCCCGATGCGGTCGTAGTGTTTGAGCACGACGGCTCGATTGTTTGGTGTAACAAGCTGGCACAAGAGCTACTGGGCTTCCGTATGCCTGACGATGCCGGTCAGTACATTGCCAACCTGATCCGTACGCCGGAGTTTATTGAATACTTGAGCCGTGCGGAGCTGGGTGAACCTTTCGAAATGCGCTCGACCCTACACGCATCGAAAACCCTCGAATTTCGTACCATGCCTTATGCCGAAGGTGAGTACCTGATGGTGGTGCGTGATATTACCCAGCTTAAACAGCTCGAAGGTATGCGCCGCAACTTCTTCGCCAACGTTTCCCATGAACTTCGTACGCCAATGACGGTGCTGCGTGGTTATCTGGAAATGTCTGAAGATCCAGAGATGCTGGTGGGGCCAATGTGGGGTAAAGCTCACGGTGTAATGACCGAGCAGTTGACCCGTATGGAAGGTCTGGTGGAACAGCTTCTGACTCTGTCGAAAATTGAGGCGAGTGTGAAGATCGCGCTGGATCAGAAAGTAGACGTGCCAGCAATGCTTGATGTGTTGGAAAAAGAAGCCCAGACACTCAGTGGCGATCAGGCGCATGACTTTGAGTTTGAAATCGATCATTCACTCAAAGTGCTGGGCGATGAAGATCAGCTTCGCAGCGCCATTTCTAACCTGGTGTATAACGCGGTGAAACACACGCCAGCCAGCGCCAAAATTAAAGTCCGATGGTTTAAGTCCCGCAAAGGACCGAGACTGGAGGTGATTGATAGTGGTGAAGGTATTGCGCCCCAACATATCGATAGACTGACCGAGCGTTTTTATCGCGTTGATAAAGCGCGATCACGTGAAACAGGCGGCAGTGGGCTTGGCTTAGCCATTGTGAAGCATGCGCTGAATCATCACGAGTCCGAGCTTGAAATCAAAAGTAAGGTGGGACAGGGTAGTACGTTCTCGTTCACCCTTCCGGAGCGTCTGGCATGTTAAAACGGGCTTTGACCCTGATTGGACTCCTATTAGCGGCGGCACCTGCTGCCGCTGACGATCACCTCCCTCTATATCACCGTGTAGATAATATCTCCGGTAACCTCTCGACGGTCGGCTCAGACACCTTGGCCAACTTGGTCACTCAATGGGGCGTGCTTTTCAAAAAGTATTACCCAAGCGTCAATGTGCAAATCCAGACGTCGGGCTCTTCTACTGCGGTGCCAGCGTTGATTGAAGCAACGGCGCAGTTTGGCACCATGAGTCGGGAAATGCGTCCGCGTGAAATTGAACTGTTTGAACGAAAGTATGGCTATCCGCCAACGGCGATTAAAGTCGCTATTGATGCAATGGCGATATTTGTTCATCAAGACAACCCGCTTGATGTACTGAACATGACGCAGGTTGATGCCTTGTTTTCCAAAACGCTGCGTTGTGGTTCCAACGAGCGGATTGATAAATGGGGGCAGCTCGGTCTTCCGGGAAGCTGGAAAAAGCGAAATATTCAGCTGTTTGGCCGCAACTCGGTGTCAGGCACTTATGGATTTTTCAAAGATCAGGCGCTTTGCGATGGCGATTTTCGCCCGGATGTGAATGAGCAACCGGGCTCTGCTTCTGTGGTGCAATCGGTAAGCTCATCACTCAACGCGGTTGGATATGCTGGGGTGGGCTATCGCACAGCGGGGGCGAAGATGCTGCCACTGGATGTCGAGGGCGAGCAGGTTTATGCCACCGTCGATAATGTCATCTCCGGTGTTTATCCGCTCTCACGTTACCTGTTTGTTTACGTGAACAAGGTGCCGGATAAGCCTTTACCGAGAATGGAAGCGGAATTCGTTAAGCTTATCCTTTCCCGTCAGGGACAGGCTTTGGTGGGAGCAGAAGGCTTTGTGCCGCTACCGGATGAATTGATCGAACAGCAACTAATCCTGCTCGGATTGGAAAAATAAAAAACGGTGCCTCTGCACCGTTTTTTTATTGTTGTTGGTTAGAGTGTTTTATACCAATCATAGTAGGTGGCTGATCAGAAATAGCGCAGGAAAAATGCTCGAGAACAAGGCGGAAAATTTCGATAAGTAGTTATTCTACAATCAAGTTTTTCAACGCAGTTATCGAGCATTTTAACAAGCTAGGATGAGCAGATATTTACTACGATTGGTATTAATCATTAACCAACAGTTTCCAGCCCACTGAATCCCAAAGGTTCTTTTCTACTTCCAAGTCGGCAGCCAATAACTTGTTCTGGCTTAGCCAGTTCTCAGGGAACGTGAGTGACCAACTGTCATCCTTAGCGTCGAGCTTTACCTCGGGCATGGGTTCACCACTGCGCTGCACATTCAACACACAAGCCAACCTTAAAGAGCGGATAAGCGGATAAATTTGCTTGGCCTTGAACAGAGTGAATTCTGGCATTTCTTCAAGTTTCAACGCTTTACGGTGGAAGCGGGTGAGGGTTGCCAGCACGGTTTGCTGCTCTTGGTTAAAGCCGGGTAGATTGGTGTTTTGCAGAATATACGCCGAGTGTTTGTGGAAACCGGAGTGCGAGATGCTTAATCCAACTTCGTGCAGCAGCGCTGCCCAGCTTAGCAATATGGCAAGTTCGGCTTTTTTTGTGCCAAGTTTTGGCTCTGCCTGGAGATAAAAACTCTCTGCAGTTTGCTGGACGTTTTCTGCGTGTTGCCGGTCGATATGATAGCGCTCTGCGAGGTCTGCTGCGGTGCGGCTCCGTATATCGCTTTGTTGGAAACGGTCTTCCATTTCGTACAAAAGGCCTTCACGAAGCGCGCCATCGGAATACACCATCTTCTCAATGCTCAGTGCGTGAAACACGCCGGAGAGAATCGCAAGACCCGCGGCAAATACAGGTTGTCTGTCTTCCGTTAATCCGGGCAGTTTCAGCTCGCTGGCCGACTTCACCTGCAGTACCTGTTCAATTAAGCCATCCAACCGCTTACGGGTGATGATGCCATCGTCGTGCCCACTGGCAATCAAGACTTCACGAATAGCTTTGATGGTGCCAGAGGAACCTACGGCTTCTCCCCAGCCGCAATCCTTGTACTGTTTGGCGATGCTTTCTAACTTCAGCTCTGCCGCGAGCTGGGCTTGAGCAAAGCGTTTGATAGAAATTTGTCCATCTTTGAAAAAGCGATGGTTATAGCTGACACAACCCATATGTTTACTGTTGGTGAGTGTTGGACTAAAACCTTTGCCAATAACAAGCTCAGTGCTGCCCCCACCAATGTCTACCACCAGTTTTCGGCCATCACCTGGCTGGGTGTGGCTAACACCAAGGTAAATCAAACGGGCTTCTTCGACGCCGGGGATGATCTCTATCGGATAGGGGAAGACATTGCGGGCCCGCTGCACAAAAATATGACTGTTTTTCGCTTCACGCAGGGTAAATGTTGCCGCAACGCGGACGTTTGCTTCATCGAAGCCTTGAAGGCGCTCCGCGAACATGGCCAAACATTCCACTCCGCGGTTGATAGCGGCGTTATCGAGGTTGAGGTAATCGTCGAGTCCTGAAGCCAGCCGCACACGTTGTTTGTGGCGGCTGATGATTTGAAGGCCTTGCCCGACGACGCGGGCAACGACCATGTGGAAGCTGTTGGAACCTAAATCTATTGCGGCGATTTCCCTTGGCTTTTCAGCCGGGGTCGTGTCATTCATTCTTTTGTTTGCTCGCTTGCCGTTTTTCTGTACGTTCTACTTGTTTAAGGTAATCGTAAATTTCGATTTGTGAACGTACTTTTTTGCGATTTCCGCGTTTCACGTAAGCGTTGGACATGTCTTTATCAATTACACGTGCTTTGGCGCGGTCTGCAAATTGAAGTTCGAGAATGTCCATGATGCGCTGTTTAAGGCGCTCATCTTTGATAGGCGCACCCACTTCGATGCGGTTATCGATATTACGGGTCATCCAGTCTGCCGATGAAATGTAAACGTCGCGATCGCCGCCATTCTCAAACGCGAATACACGTGGATGCTCAAGGAAACGGTCTACAATACTGATGGCTTTGATGTTGTGGCTAAGACCTCTCACACCCGGGATAAGCGAACACATACCACGCACAATCATGCGAATTTTTACGCCTTCATTGCTCGCCTTGTAGAGCAAGTCCACCAAGCCTTTGTCCACCAGATTGTTCACCTTCAAGGTGATGCCCGCTTTCCTGCGGTTCTTGGCATGTTCGATTTCACGTTCGATCAAACGATAAATGCGCGTGCGCGAGTTACGCGGCGATACAATCAGGTGAGAGAATTTTACTGGTTTGTATGGGTTCTCGATAAAGTTGAATACCTTACGTACTTCCGTGGTGATCGATTTATCTGCGGTAAACAGCGAGAAGTCGGTATAGATACGCGCGGTTTTTTCGTGGAAGTTACCGGTACCTATGTGGGCATACTCGCGTAAGCCATCGTCTTCACGACGAGTGATGAGGCAAAGCTTAGAGTGAATTTTTAGCCCTGGTGTACCGAATACCACTTTTACGCCAGCGTCGGTCAGTACGCGCGCCCATTCGATATTGGCTTCTTCGTCGAATCTCGCTTGAAGCTCTACCACAACCGTGACGCGCTTGCCGTTGTTGGCAGCATCAATCATGGAGTTGATGATGCGGCTGTTTTTCGCCACGCGATAAATATTGATGCGGATGCTGCGCACTTTTGGGTCAAAAGACGCCTGACGCACCAGTTCCGTCATATGTCGGAAAGTGTGGTAGGGATAGTAGAGCAGCACATCACGCTGACGAATAGCGTCAAATGCATTGGCGTTGGTGGTGAAGTCGGCAGATTCAATCGGCGGTAGCGGAGGGTTTTCCAGATATTTCATCCCGACATTCGGGAAGCCGATAAAGTCTTTAAAATTATGATAACGGGCGCCGGGAAGTACGCTGTCGTAATCGGAGATCCTCAGCATGCTGAGGATATGTTTTACCATATCCTGTGGCATGTCCCTTTGATAAACAAATCGGACCGGAAGGGCAGTTAAGCGCTGATCCAGGCTGTCTGACATGTTTTCTAGCAGGCTGTGGTCAACCTCATTGGTGAGGTCGTATTCCGCATCACGGGTCATTTTCATGGCATAAGCTTCGACACTGTCGTAATCAAAGAAACCACTGAAAATCTCATCGAGACATAAACGAATGATGTTATCGAGCAGGATGATGGTCTTGCGGCGGCGCTTCCCCTTTGGCTCCGGCACCTTGATAAAGCGCTCTATTTCGTCCGTTGGGATCTCAATCAGTGCGTAGCGGTTAGGCTGGCCTTCTTTTTTCATTTCAACGGCAAGGTAAGAGTACGCATCTTTAAGGAAAGAGAGCACGTCCATGTCGTCGGTGAGAATGATAGGGGTGATGTGCGGAAGCAGATTACTGACGAAATGTCTTTTCAACCAGTTTTGTTGGTATTCCGTCAGTTGTCGCTCGTTAACCAGAAAAATATGGCGACGTGCCATTTCGAGTAAAATGTCGTTATAAAGGTGGTCGAAATCCTGGTTGAGCTTGAGAACCTTGTCCTGAATTTTATTGAGGAGCTCCTTGGCTTTACTGTCGCCACCTTGCTCCTCGTTGATCAGGATACGGCGCTTTACGTCAGCAAAACGGACTTGATAGAACTCATCCAGATTGCTGGAAAAGATACCGAGAAATCGCACACGTTCGATGATAGGAACGTTTTTGTCTGCAGCTTCCTGAAGTACCCTTTCGTTAAAAGACAGCCAACTTAACTCTTTGTCTACGTAAAGCGTATCCGCGCTCATTTTTCCCCTTTCCTTAATTAAATGTCGCTTTCGTCAAACTCCACGATCAGGTCATCTGACAGCCCTTCAAGAGCTGTACCAAGGTCATCCAGCGAGATGTTGTTGGCGATGTCGAGATCAAACTCAGCTTTAAATATCACGCCACCAAAGTTGGCTGCGCTTTCTGCATTGGTTTCCAGATTGTTGATGTTGATACCAAACTTGGCGATTTCCCTTGTCACTTCCTGAACAATGCCAGGGCGATCGTTGCCTGTAACAGACAGGGTATGCGTTGTTGTATCAGTTTCTGCTTGATGTGCAGCTTCTGCGATAAGAACGTTAAGATCAGGAATGTTATTTAGCGCGTCTGTCAGCGCTTTGACATTTTCTTCTTTAATATCAATCTGAACAATACCAGCGAACTTGCCCGCAAGTTTACTAAGGCTACTGGCTTGCCAGCTTCCGTGATGCTGGAATACGGTGTCGGAGAGTGTTTCTACCAGACCTGAGCGATCCGTGCCGATGAGGGTGATAACTAACTGCTTCATGGTCGATCCTTTGCGTCAACAGCGGAGGGGAAAGGTCATTATTAAGGCGGTTTTAAAACCCTGTCTACCCCTCGACGAAGCAGGCACCTCCGAACTGTGCCTCACATCAACGTTAGGGGAGGCTAAACATGTTTTATTACACTTTTATTTCATGGGCTTAACTTGTCTTGATTTTTCGACTGTCACATTTATGTCATCAAAAAGAAATATTATGAGCCGCTTAACCAAAATATGAGGTACCAATGGCAAACGCCACACATGCGCTGACTCAGGGAGACTCCCGGCGGCGTTTCAAAGACAGACTTGCGCGCCTATCCGTGAAGGGAGGTGGCATTGCTGTTTTGTTGGCATTGCTGTTGATATTCTTCTACCTCGCGTA
Source organism: Grimontia indica (assembly GCF_000333895.2). Lineage (GTDB taxonomy): Bacteria > Pseudomonadota > Gammaproteobacteria > Enterobacterales > Vibrionaceae > Enterovibrio > Enterovibrio indicus. Next base: position 30,059 of record NZ_ANFM02000005.1, read on the forward strand.
TGTGGTTCTCCCCCTGTTCAAAAGCCCGTCGGTCACGCTTGAAGGCACCTTCGACCTCGGCTTTGAAAGCCCTGCCGTCCAGCTTGGCATGGATGACAACAATCAACTTGGCTTCCGCTATTCCGATGATGGGTTTCTATCCATCTTCTCTTTGAGTGGAAAAGGGCAGTTGGTTTCCCGTGAGAAGCTCGCTGAATTTCCAAGCAGCTTTTACGCACCTCAACCTTATGCAGGTGTTAGCGCCTATGGGCTTGAAGATGGCTCTGTGAGTTTTCAGCGCCTGCGCTTTTTGTCTCACTATGCAGACGGAAAAAGAACCTTCACGCCGGATCTCCAGCGTATGGGTTCTGTAAAACTCAGCAATGGCCTACCGATTTCCAGTCTTTCCTTTGCCAAACGTCACAATGACCGCGTTGTTGCAGGTGTGGCAGGAGACTGGCTGAACATTGTTATCGAGCGCGATGGCAATGAAATACTGCATGCTGCTGTCCCGACAAGCACAGACGCCAGCGTGCTGATTGCGCCCCGGGGTCAGAAGTTGTTTGAGATGGTCGGTAATGAGCTCAATGTGTATTCGGTGTCAGATCGTAGAATCGATTTGCGCGAGTCAGTGGACATTGAACTCGTGACCGGCGCGATGCCAGAGTCTATGACATTGCTGGCTGGTGGACATTCGCTGATGGTGCGTCTGGATGATGGCAGACTGACGCAGTGGTTTGATGTGGTGAAGTCTGGTGAGCGTTCGCTGACCATGGTGCGTGAGTTTGACACTCAAGGTGGCTTCCTTGCCGTGGAGCCTCATCGCAATGTATTCGCCAATCTGACGCCGAGCGGTGACCTGACGCTTTGGCATGCGCCAAGTGAAATACGTGACAACTTTGAGTTGCCCGAAATAGCTGGCCAAATTGACACCTTGGGTTTCTCACCTCGGGCAGATCGTCTGTTGGTGGAGAAGGGCGATACCCTGACATTGTTGAATGTTGATAATCCTCACCCTGAAGTCAACGTCCGTTCATTGTGGAATCGCATATGGTATGAAGGCTATGGAGAACCGGAGTTTGTTTGGCAATCCACGTCTGGCAGCGAGTCTTTTGAAGGCAAGCTGAGTGTCGTTCCTGTGGTATTCGGTACGATTAAAGTGGCAGCTTACGCGCTGCTCTTTGCGATTCCACTCGCGGTCGGTGGTGCGATTTATACTGCGTATTTCATGCCGTCTGGTCTTCGTAAGGTGGTGAAACCCACTATCGAAATCATGGAAGCTTTGCCAACGGTTATCTTGGGTTTTTTAGCCGGATTGTGGCTGGCGCCTATCGTTGAAACCCATTTACCCGCAGTCTTTCTGATTTTCGTCGCCATGCCGGTTTCCTTCCTGTTGACCGCATTCGTCTGGACGGCGCTGCCACGCTCCGTGCGCAAGAAACTGCCACCAGGTGGTCATTTGTTTGTGCTGGTGCCACTGATTCTGGTGTTGGGATATCTCGCATTTGCTCTTGGCCCCTGGGTGGAAGATACCTTTATGGGAGGGGACAGTCGGGTGTTTGTGACTGACGTATTGGGCGTGAATTTCGATCAGCGCAATGCCATTGTGGTGGGCTTGGCGATGGGTTTTGCGGTGATCCCGACTATTTTTACCATTGCGGAAGATGCGATTTTTTCAGTGCCCAGTCACCTGACCAATGGATCACTGGCGTTAGGTGCGACCCATTGGCAGACGCTGACACGCGTTGTGTTGCTGACCGCAAGCCCAGGCATTTTCTCTGCGGTGATGATGGGACTTGGCCGCGCTGTGGGCGAAACCATGATTGTATTGATGGCGACGGGAAATACGCCATTAATGGAATGGAACCCGTTTGAGGGGTTGCGAACTTTGTCAGCGAACATTGCGGTGGAAATGCCGGAATCTGAAGTGGGAAGCTCTCACTATCGCGTGTTGTTCCTGACAGCCTTTATTCTGTTTTCATTTACGTTCCTATTTAACACTGTGGCGGAATTTGTTCGCCAGCAGTTGAGAGAGAAGTACCGTGCGTTGTAAAGCGTTAGCCTTCAATTCAATCCATCTGGAGTCTGTTTATGCTTAAGCGTTTAAACAGCAGCTCTCCTTGGGTGTGGATGACTGCAGGCATGGTCAGCCTCTGTTTGATTGCTGTGCTGGGCGTGATGTTGTTGATTGGCTGGAAAGGTCTGGCGTACTTCTGGCCAGCTCCGGTTTACGAGTTCAAGATTGAAACTCCGTTTGGTGAAGAGACGGTATTTGGTCAGATTTATGGTGTCGAGACAATCTCTTCACGTCAGTTACAAGAGGCGGGTGTTGTACTCAAAGAGCCAAATCAGGAAGAGCATCAGAGACTGCTGATAAAGGTGGCCAACCGTGAACGGGAAGCGCATGATTTTATTTCGGTGCTTGAGCAAAACATCCTGTCGCAGGTAGCCAACCCCAATATTGCTGTGATTGAACGGATCGAAAATGGCGATTTCTATGGTGTTCCTGTGGGATACCTAGACCAAGGAAAAGTCACCACATCCTCACCAAACTATGCATTCTTTGAAGAAAAAATCGCGTTGGCGGAAAAGCGGCGTAGCGAAATCACAGCCATCGAGCAACGCGAAATAGAGAAGGTGAACTACCAGCTCACGGCACTGAAAAAAGAGAAAGCCTCCTACCTTAGCAATGGTAAGGCGGTGCCAGAGAAAGTTCAGGATGGCATCGACACTTTGGCGTTTCGTTATCAATCTCTAGAAGAAGTCTTAATGCAACGCCGCGCGGATTTGTCTCTGGACAGCCTGATTGTTAAAGACCGCTACGGTAACAATGTCCGCATCGCACTCAATAATGTGCTCGGGCTTTGGTATCCCAATGACATGAGCGGGTTTGAGAAGGTGCTGCATTGGGCAAGTCAGATTGCCAACTTCGTGAGAGATAATCCGCGGGAAGCCAATTCAGAGGGCGGTGTTTTTCCTGCTATTTTCGGCACAGTGCTGATGGTGCTATTGATGTCCATTATGGTGACCCCGCTCGGCGTGTTGGCGGCTGTCTACCTTCATGAATATGCCGGAAAGAATGCTTTCACCCGCGTGATCCGCATTGCGGTGGTGAATCTGGCAGGTGTGCCCTCAATCGTTTATGGCGTATTTGGCCTGGGCTTTTTTGTTTACTTCGTCGGCGGCAGTATCGACTCACTGTTTTACTCCGAGACACTGCCTAACCCAACGTTCGGCACGCCAGGGATATTGTGGTCGTCGTTGACGCTGGCAATCCTGACGTTGCCTGTGGTGATTGTGTCAACAGAAGAAGGCTTGGCTCGAATCCCGACCTCTGTGCGTCACGGGTCTATGGCACTTGGCGCCACACAGGCTGAGACGCTTTGGCGTATAGTTTTACCTATGGCGAGTCCTGCTATTATGACGGGACTGATTCTGGCTATCGCCCGCGCAGCGGGTGAAGTGGCCCCCCTTATGCTGGTAGGTGTAGTAAAGGTGGCACCGAGTCTGCCACTCGATGGAAACTTCCCGTTCCTGCATTTAGACAGAAAGTTCATGCACCTTGGTTACCACGTTTACGATGTGGGTTTCCAAAGCCCGAATATTGAAGCGGCGAGGCCGTTGGTTTACGCCACATCCTTGCTGTTGGTCACTGTGATTGTCAGTCTGAATCTGGCGGCTATCACCATCCGAAACCACCTGCGCGAAAAGTACCGCGCGCTGGAACAAGAAATTTAAGCGTTAGAGGACATCGCGACGAAATGATATCTATCAATGCCAACATTGGATTACCGGGACCTGTCGATCTGTCATCGCTTCCAGATGAGCAGACGGCGCTGGTTATCCAGAATTTGAATCTCCATTACGGCAATTCTCAGGCATTGTTCGATATTAATATGCGTATTCCTAAAGGTAAGGTCACGGCGTTTATCGGCCCTTCCGGTTGTGGGAAATCTACACTGCTTCGCTGCATCAATCGTATGAATGACTTGGTGGATGGCTGTAAGGTAGAGGGGGAAATTCTGCTTCATGGCACCAATGTCTATGATGAAACGGTGGATGTGCCAGCACTTCGCCGTCAGGTGGGCATGGTGTTCCAACGACCGAATCCTTTTCCAAAGTCTATCTACGAAAATGTTATCTACGGATTGCGACTGCAAGGCGTGAAAAACATACGTACGCTGGACGACGCGGTTGAACGTTCGCTTCGAGCGGCAGCGTTATGGGATGAGGTGAAAGATCGCCTTCATGACAACGCGTTTGGTTTGTCTGGCGGCCAGCAACAACGATTGGTGATAGCGCGCGCTATCGCCATTGAGCCAGAAGTCCTTTTGCTTGATGAGCCCACATCGGCACTGGATCCGATCTCCACGCTGACGATTGAAGAACTCATCAACGATCTTAAACGTAAATATACTGTGGTGATCGTTACCCATAATATGCAACAAGCTGCGCGTGTATCTGATCAAACTGCCTTTATCAACCTAGGTAAACTGGTAGAATACGCCGATACAGATACGCTGTTTACCACACCGAAAAACAAGCAAACTGAAGACTATATCACTGGCCGATACGGCTAAGGAATTGCACGCAAATGATGGATAACCAAAATATCAGCCGCCATATTTCGGGTCAGTTTAATGCTGAACTGGAAGCTATCCGCACCCATGTGCTCGCGATGGGTGGATTGGTAGAGCGACAGCTGACTGACGCTTTGCGTGCGATGCATTATCAAGATGTAGAGCTGGCAAAACAGGTGATCCGCGAAGACCATAAGGTCAACTCGATGGAAGTCGCTATCGATGAAGCCTGTACCCGAATCATTGCAAAACGCCAGCCTACAGCAGGTGATTTGCGTTTGGTGATTGCGATTATTAAAACCATTACCGACCTTGAACGTATTGGTGATGTCGCGGACAGTATTGCGAAGATGGCGTTGGATAATTTTTCCAATCATCAACAGCCGTTTTTGGTGTCACTGGAAAACCTGGGCCACAAAGCTGCACGTATGCTGCATGATGTGCTGGATGCGTTTGCGCGCATGGACGTGGATGCGGCAATGAAGGTTTACCACAGCGACGACCATCTGGATAAAGAGTACGAAGCGATTATACGTCAGTTGATGACTTACATGATGGAAGATCCGCGCTCTATTCCTAATGTTCTTAAAGTGATGTGGTCTGCTCGCGCGATTGAGCGGGTGGGTGACAGGTGCCAGAACATCTGCGAATACATCATTTACTTTGTGAAAGGTAAAGACATCCGCCATACCAACAAAGAACAGTTGGAAAAAATGCTGAAATAGCGCTTTAGGAAATTAGAGTACAAAGACAATAAAAAAACCCGCAATTAGCGGGTTTTTTATTCTGGCATTTAGGCATCAAATTAACGAACGGCTTCGAAAAATCCAGTACCTGGCTGATAGTCACCTTTCATGCCAACCAACTGACCGTTGTCGTCGAAAGAAAGAACCAGTTCTTTCTGTTCTGGTTCGTCATGTCCAGGCTTCAGATATTGAACAAAATACCAAGTATTTGGATAGCCGGATTCAACCAACATAGGTGGACCAAGTAAGAACTTAACCTGCTCTTTGGTCATGCCAAATTTGAGCTCTTCGACCGCGGTTTGGTCGATGTAATTTCCCTGATTAATATCTATGCGATAAACCAGCTTGTTAACCCAAGAACAGCCTGAGAGGCTAGCCAGAACAAGGGATGCCGCAACGATGTGTTTCCAACGCATGACTTCTTACTTCATTTCCAAAATAGGGGACGATGATAAACAAGCAAGTGAGAGAAGTAAAAAACTCTTGTCTCAACTTGCTTGTTCGACCGTGCTATTAGGGAAAAGTTTCTTTCTCTTTAGGCTAAGAGCCTCTATGCCGCAATAAGCAGCTCTTTAGCGTTGGCGAGTGTGTGCTCAGTAATTTCGCTGCCACCGAGCAGTCGCGCCAGTTCCTGAACGCGGGACTGAGTATCCAGCGGGATCATGCTGGTGGTGGTTTTCCCTTTCTCGCTGGCTTTCGCCACGAACATTTGCTGATGACCACAGCCGGCAACTTGCGGCAAGTGCGTCACACACATTACTTGGGTTGACTCACCTAGCTTGCGAAGCAGTTTGCCGACAATGGCAGCTGTTGGCCCACTGATACCCACATCCACTTCATCGAAGATAAGGCTTGGTGTATCCACTTTCTGTGCAGTAATAACCTGAATTGCCAAAGAAATACGGGAAAGCTCACCACCGGATGCTACGCGCCCCAATGCTTGCATTGGCTGACCTGGGTTGGTGGAAACCAAAAGCTCGATACTGTCGAAGCCCAGCGGTGACAAATGACTTTCTGGCTGGCTATCCAGTGCAATATGGAATTTGCCGTTTTGCATACTGAGCTCATGCATGCTGGCAGAAATCAGCTTATCCAGCTCTTTGGCATAACGCTTACGGCTCTTACTGAGTTTTTCTGCTGCTGCAAGACAAGCTTGGTGCTTCAGTTCGACTTGAGCGGCAAGCTGTTCAATCTGGTTATCGCTGTCATTGAGGTTTTCAAGCTCATTTACCAGAGACTGATGGGAAGTGAAAAGCTCTTCAGGAGAAACCTGATGTTTACGTGAAAGACGCATTATGGTCGCCATGCGCTCATCCAAATAGCTCAGGCGCGCAGGATCCATATCCAGGCTATCCATATAGCTTGAGATCTCGTGGCTGGTTTCCTGAACTTGAATACAAGCTTCGTCCAGCATCTGTGTTAGATCGTTAAAACGGCTGTCCATCGCAGCGAGTTCGGCAAGCTTCTGCTGGGCAAACTGCAGCAACTGCATCGCGTTGTTTTCATCATCTTCACTTAATGCCTGCAGGACACTTTGGCTGCAAATCGCAATGTCGCCACAGTTGGAAAGGCGCTTGTGCTCCGCTTCCAGCTCTGGATATTCGGTTTCACCTAACGCCAGTTCATTGAGCTCATTTACCTGGTATTCCAAAAGCTGGCGTTGGGCTTCGAACGCTTCTTTGTTCTTTTCTAGCTGTTTGAGCTCGTTTCGTGCGGCACGCCAGTCTTGATAACGCTGGCGCATTATGGCGAGCAGGTTTTGATGACCAGCATATTGGTCGAGCAATGTCAGTTGGTAATCGTTTTTCATCAAAAGCTGATGGGCGTGCTGACCATGAATATTGATAAGGTGTTGCCCCAGTGCTTTTTGCTGGGAGGCAGGTACAGGGCTGCCATTAATGAAGGCGCGTGAACGGCCCTCTTTGGTGATAACACGTCGCAGAATGCACTCATCACCATCGACCAACTCATTGTCTTCCAGCCAGCGTCTCGCGGCAGGATTGTTCTGTAGTTGGAAGAGCACCACGATCTCTGCTTTTTCCTCTCCAGGGCGAACCATGGAGGCATCCGCGCGATCGCCCAGACACAAACCCAGAGCATCAATAGCGATGGATTTACCTGCACCGGTCTCGCCGGTAATGGTGGTCATTCCCTGTTGGAAGTCGAGTTCGAGTGCTTTAACAATGGCAAAGTTTTGAATTGTGATGTGTGCCAGCATGAGCCTATACCTGTGTTTATCGACACCTGTTGTTTTATACAGTATATACTGTGTTTGTATACAGTAAAGATGATCAGGTATGAATTCGCGATGAAATTGTGATGCGGATTAAAAAACGAGCAATGAGAGTGATGAAAATAAAAAAGAGCAGCCTAAGCCACTCTTTTCATAAACAATGTTCTTTCCTGCTTTATCAGAAGAGTTTGCTCGACCAACCCAATTTGGTTCGCAACGTTTTGTAGTAACTGTAATTTTTAGGATGGATAAGCTTCAACAGTGAAGGGCTTCTGTAGATATGTACTTCATCCCCTGGATTAACAGGCAAAGAGACCTGACTGTCACAACTGACTTCCAAGGTGCTGCCGTTATCCGGTGAAACCACTAGCTTAATATGCCGTTTAGCGTCGACGACCAAAGGACGGCTCGACAGCGTATGCGGGAACATAGGAACGAGTGAAATCGCATCAATGCTCGGTGACAGGATAGGACCACCACCGGAAAGGCTGTAAGCCGTTGAGCCTGTTGGCGTCGAAATGATAATGCCGTCGGAACGTTGGGAGAAAGCGAAGTTATCGTCGATATAGACTTCAAATTCGATCATGTGGGCGACTTGCCCAGGGTGAAGCACTGCTTCGTTAAGCGCCGCGTTATGGCTTTTCACCTGACCGTGACGGTGCACCTCTGCTTCAAGCAGGAAGCGGTGATCTTCTATGTACTCACCGGACAATACTGACGTCAGGGCATCTTCATATTCATCTGGGTCGAGATCGGTCAAAAAGCCGAGGTTGCCCCGGTTGACACCGATAACGGAAATATCAAAACGGGAAAGGACACGGGCTGCGCCAAGCATATTTCCATCACCACCAATCACAATCGCCAAATCGGCTTTTGCGCCCAGCGAAAGCAAGTCGTGGAAATCATCAGCGGGAATATCGAGGTAATTGTCGAGACGATTGTCGACCAATGTGCGGTAACCCTGTTGGGTCAGCCAGTGATACAGGCTTTCATGGGTTGCTACCGCTTCTGGATTTCGCGGTTTTCCTACCAAAGCTATAGTGTTAAAACGCTTTGACATCTTATTGATCCTGCACAGTTTAGTGGCTTGAGTATAAGTGATTGCCCTACACTTGTCGTGCATTGCGGCAAGAGACACCTTGAAACGTGACCATTCATCCCCATAATAAGCAAAACCGTCGAGATTGATGCCCCAATCCTTGAGATTTTTGGGGTTCAACACAGTGTATTGTGTCGGAGAGAGCATGAGCAAAGAAGAAAACAAGATCCAGGAAGAAGAATTGCAAAACGAAGCAGTGGAAGCACAGGCTGAAGAAAATGCCCTTGATGCTGAAACTGATGCAATGATTAGCCGGATCACTGAGCTTGAAGCTGCACTTGAAGCAAGTGAAGCGACAGTGAAAGAGCAACAAGACAGCGTACTGCGCGCACGTGCGGATATTGAAAATATGCGTCGTCGTACCGAGCAGGAAATCGACAAAGCACGTAAGTTTGCTCTGGAGCGTTTCGCGAATGAACTGCTTCCTGTTATCGACAACATGGAACGCGCAGTAGAGATGGCGGACAAAGAAAATGACGCCCTCAAGCCGATGATCGAAGGCGTTGAGCTAACGCTGAAGACCATGAAAGATGCAGTGGAAAAGTTCGGCCTGAAAGAGCTGAACCCACACGGCGAACCGTTCAATCCAGAATTCCATCAGGCAATGTCTATTCAGGAAAGCGCAGATCACGAGCCAAATACTGTGATGTTCGTTATGCAGAAAGGCTATGAACTGAATGGTCGTGTTGTTCGTCCTGCCATGGTAATGGTTTCAAAAGCCGCTGCTGGTAACGTGAACGAGCAGGCATAAGACCGAATTTAAGGAAAAACCCGCTTTTTGCGGGTTTTTTTCATTTCAGGCCTTGAAAGCCAATAAGTCGCCCTTATTTAAGGTGCATCAAAAAGAAAATTTAAAAATTTTTCTTGTGCAGGGTTGAACCCTAAACCGCGACCCCCATATATGGGTTAACGCAACATAGACGTAAGACGAATTTTCGGAGAAAACCAAATGGGTAAGATCATTGGTATCGACTTGGGTACTACCAACTCATGTGTAGCAGTACTGGACGGTGACAAGCCACGCGTAATCGAAAACGCAGAGGGCGATCGCACAACGCCATCAATCATCGCGTACACCCAGGACGGTGAAACTCTGGTAGGTCAGCCAGCAAAACGTCAGGCAGTGACCAACCCAGAAAACACGCTGTTTGCAATCAAACGACTGATCGGTCGTCGCTTCGAAGACGAAGAAGTTCAGCGTGATATCGAAATCATGCCTTACAAAATCGTTAAGGCTGACAACGGCGATGCATGGGTAGAAGCTAAAGGCCAGAAAATGGCAGCTCCTCAGGTTTCAGCTGAAGTCCTGAAGAAAATGAAGAAAACTGCAGAAGACTTCCTGGGTGAAGAAGTAACTGGCGCAGTTATCACAGTACCTGCGTACTTCAACGACGCACAGCGCCAGGCGACTAAAGACGCTGGCCGCATCGCGGGTCTGGAAGTTAAACGTATTATCAACGAACCAACTGCTGCTGCACTGGCTTACGGCCTGGACAAGCAAGGTGGTGACCGCACTATCGCAGTTTACGACCTGGGTGGTGGTACTTTCGATATCTCTATCATCGAGATTGACGAAGTTGACGGCGAGAAGACGTTCGAAGTACTGGCAACCAACGGTGATACTCACCTGGGTGGTGAAGACTTCGATAACCGCATGATCAACTACCTGGTTGACGAGTTCAAAAAAGACCAAGGCATCGACCTGCGTAAAGATCCACTGGCAATGCAGCGTCTGAAAGAAGCAGCTGAGAAAGCGAAGATTGAACTGTCTTCTGCACAGCAAACTGACGTGAACCTGCCATACATCACTGCAGATGCGACTGGTCCTAAGCACATGAACGTTAAAGTGACCCGTGCGAAGCTGGAGTCACTGGTTGAAGATCTGGTTCAACGTTCACTGGAGCCACTGAAAGTTGCACTGGCTGACGCAGACCTGTCTGTAAACGACATCAACGACGTAATCCTGGTTGGTGGTCAGACTCGTATGCCAATGGTTCAAGCGAAAGTTGCTGAATTCTTTGGTAAAGAAGCACGTAAAGACGTGAACCCTGACGAAGCAGTTGCAGTTGGTGCAGCGGTTCAGGGCGGTGTACTGGCAGGTGACGTGAAAGACGTTCTGCTGCTGGACGTAACGCCACTGTCTCTGGGTATCGAAACCATGGGCGGCGTGATGACTAAGCTCATCGAGAAGAACACCACTATCCCTACTAAGGCGAACCAAGTGTTCTCTACTGCTGAAGACAACCAAAGTGCAGTAACGATTCACGTACTGCAAGGTGAGCGTAAGCAGGCGACGTACAACAAGTCTCTGGGTCAATTCAACCTGGAAGGCATCAACCCAGCACCACGTGGCATGCCACAAATCGAAGTTATCTTCGACCTGGATGCTGACGGTATCCTGCACGTATCTGCGAAAGACAAGAGCACAGGTAAAGAGCAGAAGATCACTATCCAGGCATCGGGCGGTCTGAGCGACGACGAAATCGAGAAAATGGTTCAGGAAGCGGAAGCGAACAAAGAAGCAGACAAGAAGTTCGAAGAACTGGCGTCTGCGCGCAACCAAGCTGACCAAATGGTTCACGGTACTCGCAAGCAAATCGAAGAAGCAGGCGACGCACTGCCAGCTGACGAGAAAGAGAAGATCGAAGCAGCAATCAGCGAGCTGGAAGAAGCACGTAAAGGCGAAGATAAAGAAGCTATCGACGCAAAAGTGCAGGCACTGATCGCAGCATCTCAGAAGCTGATGGAAGTGGCTCAGCAGCAAGCACAAGCTGCGCAAGCTCAAGACGCCGGTGCAGAGCAAACTAAGCAAGACGACGACGTTGTTGATGCTGAGTTTGAAGAAGTAAAAGACGACAAAAAATAAGACTGGATAACATCCCAGAAGCAGGTCTTGCGACTGAAAAGCAGCAAGACCTGAATCGAAAGATTTAACCATTTTTATTTCGCACGGGCGCAGGAGGATTTTCTCCTTCGCCCGTAGTTGTATGATACGGGGCTAACTTTTTTGCCCGGTATAGAAGCAGGTGACAAGCAAAACATGTCAAATCGTGATTTTTATGAAGTGCTTGGCGTAAGCCGCGACGCCAGTGAGCGTGACATCAAAAAGGCGTACAAGCGTCTTGCGATGAAGTACCACCCGGATAAAAACCCAGGTGATGAAACGGCAGCCGAGAAATTTAAAGAAGTGAAGCTGGCGTACGAAATCCTCACAGACGATCAAAAACGCGCAGCTTATGACCAATACGGCCATGCAGCCTTTGAACAAGGTGGAATGGGCGGTGGCGGTGGCTTCGGTGGCGGCGCAGACTTCAGCGATATCTTTGGTGACGTGTTTGGCGACATCTTTGGTGGTGGTCGCCGTGGCGGTCAGGCACGTGCCCAGCGTGGCGCAGACCTTCGCTACAACATGGAGCTTTCTTTAGAAGAAGCAGTCCGTGGTGTGACCAAAGAGATTGATGTCCCGACTTACGTAAGCTGTGACCCATGTGGTGGCAGTGGTGCAAAACCAGGCTCATCGCCACAAACGTGTGGAACCTGTCACGGCCAAGGCCAAGTGCAGATGCGTCAAGGCTTCTTTGCTGTACAGCAAACCTGTCCAACCTGTCACGGTCGCGGCAAAATCATCAAAGACCCTTGCGATAGCTGTCATGGCCAAGGCCGTGTTCAGAAGACCAAGACCCTTAGCGTGAAAATCCCTGCAGGCGTAGACACGGGTGACCGTATTCGTCTAACAGGTGAAGGTGAAGCCGGAGAATTTGGCGCACCAGCCGGCGATTTGTATGTACAGGTACACGTGCGTGATCATCACATCTTCACCCGTGACGGCAACAACTTGTACTGCGAAGTACCAGTAAGCTTTACGATGGCAGCATTGGGCGGCGAAGTAGAAGTACCAACACTGGACGGACGCGTGAATCTGAAGGTTCCGACAGAAACTCAAACTGGCCGTATGTTCCGCATGCGTGGCAAGGGGGTGCAGTCAGTGCGTGGTGGTGGCCTTGGCGACCTGATCTGTAAATTGGTGGTAGAAACCCCGGTTAACCTCAGCAGCAAACAAAAAGAATTGTTGCGTGAGTTCGAAGAATCACTGGGTGGCAGTGCCGCGAAAAAGCACAAGCCTAAATCAGAAGGCTTCTTCGATGGCGTGAAGAAATTCTTTGACGATCTGACCAGCTAACAGTCAGAGAGAGAAAAATGAAAAACCGGCGAATTCGCCGGTTTTTTTATATCCAGCATTTGCTGTTGTCAGAGATGGCACTCGCATCTTTTTTGAAATTAAGCTGCTCTGATGCAGCATTAATGACCATGGTATGACAGTCAGTATCTTTATCCTGTCTAGAAGTGGATTTGGGTTTTGCTTGGATCTTGTAAACATTGTTGCCAGAACCGCCTATTGTAATTGAGAAATCATAGTCATCAGAAACCTGGCATTTTGCGCAAACTAACGTGGTATTCGTTGGGTAGCTACCTGTTGACGTAAAAGTTTGCTCGATGTGGGTCTGTAACTGATACAAGTCCACCTGAACTCTACTGCGCTCTGACTTAATCAAATAATCCCCCACGGCTGGGACCGCAATCGTAGTGATGGCACCGATGATGGCCACGGCAATCAAGATTTCGATCAACGTCATACCTAGATGTAATGTCTTAGTTCTCAGCGTCATTTTTTGGTTCACTATGCGGAAAATCCATTTTTATTCCAGAGACCTACGGTATCGCCGTTGATAGTATGGAAACAAGGTACAGCGGACGCTAAAGGAATTTGTTGTGAGATATTGGAATCTACAGCGCGGATTTAGCTTAATTGAAATGATAACGACGGTGTCGGTATTGGCAGTCGTCACAGCGGTAGCTGTGCCAACCTATGTCTCTTCCCACAAAGCGGCTGTTGTTGAAAGCAAGGCCTCCCAATTGCTTTCCGTACTGGAAGTTGGACAGTCAGAGTCTCTAAGGCGCCATCGCAACATTTATGTTCACTATGTTCCTTCAAGTGCAACGGATAACGGGTGTATTGGGCTTAGTGAAAAATCCGAAGTCGCAAACTTCAGCTGTTCTGATAGTGAAGGTCTGCAGAAGGTTATTTTGGAGAAAGGGGCGATGGTTAATGTCCAAGAGCCTGCACTTACAGATCCAGCAAAACTTTTCTATTTCTCTCCTATATCCGGCATGCCTTCAAATGACAAAACGGTGAAGCTAGCGCATGGAGAAGAAACAGGCAAAGAATCAGGGATTATGATCCGCAGGTATGTCGGATTGAAAGGGTGTAGCAATACCGCTGTGACCGGTTGGGAATCGTGTCCATCATGAGACGTACCCGCGGTTATACACTGGTAGAAATGATGGTTGGTGTGACCGTCAGCTTGATTGTCATGGCTTCCTCTCTGGCGCTTTTTACCATCAATACCGAATTTGGGACCAAGCAACTTCAAAACGACTTTCTGAGATCCCAATTAAACATCGTCGCAGACACGATGAAAAATGAGATAGCACGTGCAGGGTTTTGCTACGACTGCACGTCGATGAACCCTTTTATTAAGAATGACGAGGCAGGTGCTTCATCATCTGTATTGATTGATGACAGCGCTTCGAAGGTTGAGGGCGGGGAATGTATCCGGTTTGCCTATAACCACGATAAACGTTCCGGTGCTATAGCAATCAATAAAGATGACGCTAAAGGATATCGATTAGGCAAGGATAGCAAAAACAATTCGGTAATCGAGGTTTACGAAAACTGGGATGCGTTAGCGAATTGGAAATGTGACAGTGGCTATTGGCGAGATATGACATTTGACCGGTTGGTCATTGAGAGCCTTATTTTTAAACGCACTTTCCTACAAGGAGTCGCATCGACCAACAAGGCCCAAATGGTTGATGTGACCATCACTGCATCATTGAAAAATGATAGCTCAATCAAAGATACCGTGAATTTCACCGTATCACTTCCGAATGTGGATGGCTAACAAGCATGAACAGTCAAAAAGGAATGGCAACCCTCGCTGTAGTCAGCGGCATTTTGCTCATTGTTGCTTTGTTCGCGGTTTCGGTTGCGAACTCTGGGCTAGCCGACGTTAAGAATACGCAAAACCAGATTTTGGATGCAAAGCAAAGAGCGAGTGCAAAGGCCGGATTGGACTGTGCGATTTCTGTGTTTGAGCAGAATGGACCGACAGCAGTTTCACTAAGTGACGGAAGTTTTGGAACCACTATTTCTGACAACTGTAGAGAAAAGACTGGCAGCCAAATTGTGCTTTCTGGTACAGAAAGTCCATGGTTGTTAACGTCTTCTTCAGGCTATGCAACGTATAGCGCTATGGTCAGTGGAGGCGGGGGGACTGCATCTGCCTTCAAAACTTCTGGTAGCTTGGTTATAGAGGGAGGTAACTCCTGGGTACCAGCCAAAGGGGCTCATGTAGGTAAGGAAGGGCAAATCAATATTTATGAGTGTTTAGCTATAGTTGCTGGTGGGGACGTTACTATTGATACCGGCGACTCGAACGCTACTTTCCAATCAGAATTGCTGGCTACCAATTTAGAGCAGTGCAAAGAAGGTTTCAGTACAACTGTCGCATCGAAAACTCGAAAGATGAATGACTTCGAGTCTGACATTTTGTATCAGCAACCCAATATGAACCTCTTCAAAGATAAGTTTCAAGAACCCAAAAGTAACTGGGAAAAAGTGAGGGATGACTTTGACGCAGTGTTCAGTACTTCGGGTACTACGACTATAGACAATGGTAACGGTACAGAGACAGTAAAAAGTAATGTCGAGCTATGTGGGAAGACGATTACGAATAAGAGAAATAGCATAGTTGCGGGGGCAGGGCACGCTCCAGGCAAATTGGTAACAGTTTGGGTCGATGGGGATTGCAATATGGCTGGAGTGGCTAGCGATAGTGTCAATCCTGTATTTATCGTGGTGAAAGATGGAGTGATTGCCTACAGCGGTGCTTTGGCCAATTTCAATGGTTCTATTTTTCAATTTAATCATGAAAGAAATGACTTCCAAAACTCATGGCTGGATGTCAGCGAGTCGACTGACGATGAAGGAAATAAGGTAACTAACGTTTCTTGTACATCGGGTCCAATGGCAACTTTTTGTGATTTGTTTAATGAGCCTGATGCATTAGGAATGGAAGTGGATAACTGGAAATATCTTCCTTTTCTATTCCATGGCTCCTTTGAAACAAAAGGCAGTTACATTGTGGACGTAGAAAAAGGAACGTCAAAGGTCTTTGGCGCTTTCAAACCAGGGTACGATGAAAGCATCGATGATGATGAATTCTTTCCCTCTGAGCCAAAGCTGGTAAAAGGAAGTATTCATGACTTCTAACAAAGGCTTTTCACTTGTCGAGACGCTTATCGCTATATTGGTCGTTGTTTTGTCTGGTGTTGGAACGTTAAAGCTATATAGCCACCTAGAAGTCGAGAAGGCGAACGCACTTATGTTTGTTGAGGCAAAGCAAATTGCGGAGTCTCAGATTGCTTTACTGCAAACATTGAATACCACAGGTTCAGATTGCGAAGGCAAAACGGTAGAAAACATTCAAAGCTGTCAGCTAACACTGAACGAAGGCTCTCTATATAGTCTTTCAGTGACGCCCACAAAAACGCTTCAACACACGCCAGCTGGTGGTGTGGCCGCAACCTATGCCAAGATAATGGATGTTAAAGTCAGCTGGAATGACAGAAATGGCACTGCTCAAAGCCTTTCTCTCCCGATTTCTGTGTCTAAATTCACCAACCTGCTGGATTAGTGAACGGTTAATCGTTTTTTGTGATTTTTTTCGCAAAAAGCCCTTGCCAGAATCCGAGACCTCCCTATAATGCGCCCCATCGACACGGCAAGCGGCTC
>NZ_ANFM02000004.1 GCF_000333895.2 Grimontia indica
ACCTTGGCAAGGTTGCGCTCTACCAGCTGAGCTAGTGTCGCTTTATCAAAGACATTTGTCTCTGTCAGGGCTGCGAATTATACGAAGAAAAATCGCGGATGCAATACTCTGAATCCAGAATTTTTGATTTTTCTTCGCATTGGTTATTTTGCCGTCAGATCGTAAAGATCTTGCTCCGGTAGTAACGAAGTTCCTCAATTGACTCCCGAATATCATCCAGTGCCAAATGAGTCCCTTGTTTTTTGATTCCTGACAGAACTTCAGGTTCCCAGCGACGAACCAACTCTTTGATCGTGCTGACGTCGACGGTACGGTAGTGGAAAAAACGTTCCAGTTCAGGCATATGCTTATAGAGGAAACGGCGATCCTGGCCAACACTGTTGCCACAAATCGGCGACACACCGGCAGGCACCCAGTCTTGCAGGAAAGCGATCGTTTGTTTGATCGCGTCAGTTTCACTTACTGTGCTTGCTTTCACGCGATCCACCAGCCCGCTGCCAGTATGAGTATTGGTGCACCACTCGTCCATTTTCGCCAGTTCTTCATCAGACTGGTGAATAGCGAGCACAGGCCCTTCAGCTAACACATTAAGTTCAGCATCTGTTACAACGGTAGCGATCTCAATGACTTTATGTACTTCTGGGTCGAGCCCTGTCATTTCGAGATCAATCCAGATTAAATTCTTATCGCTGAAAGACATCCAAATTGCCTATTTTACAAGTAAACCATGTATCATACTTAGCCTGACATGAAAGCCAACTAAACTAGCGACATTCTCGTGGCAAAAAAGAAAAAGCTCACAAAAGGCCAGTTACGCCGAGTACGGACAAATCAAAAAAAACGCATCGATCGCCAGCAAGAAGAGGTCCAATGGGACGAATCTCTGCTTGAATCTGCCCGTGAAGGGGTGGTGATCACCCGTTTCGGTCAGCACGCTGACATCGAAGATACTCAAACTGGCATCATCCACCGTTGCAACCTTCGCCGCTCTATCGAAAGCTTGGTGACCGGAGACAAAGTCGTCTGGCGTCCAGGCGTGGAAACACTGCAAGGCATTGCCGGCGTTGTGGAAGCTGCTCATGAACGCCACTCAGTGCTTACCCGTCCTGATTACTATGACGGCGTCAAACCGGTCGCGGCCAATATTGATCAGGTGGTGATCGTTTCCGCGATATTACCCGAATTGTCTACGAACATTATAGACCGTTACCTGATCGCTACCGAACAGGTTGGCTTCAAGCCCCTTATCGTGATCAACAAGATTGATTTGTTGGACGCTGAAGGCCTTGAAATGGTTAAAAATATCCTCTCTTTGTATGCCGAAATTGGCTACGAAGTATTGATGGTTAGCCAGAAAAGCGGTGAAGGCGTCGACGAGCTGAAAGCGCGTTTGGCTGATGGTACAAGCATTTTCGTGGGCCAATCCGGCGTAGGTAAATCCAGCCTGGTGAATGCCCTGCTTCCTGAAGTGAATGCCGACATCGGTGAAGTTTCTGAAAACTCAGGGCTTGGCCAACACACCACCACGACAGCGCGTTTGTATCACTTCCCTGATGGTGGCGATCTGATTGATAGCCCAGGGGTGCGTGAGTTCGGTCTTTGGCACTTAGAACCTGAACAGGTGACTCAAGGCTTCAAAGAATTCCGCGAATTCCTCGGAGGCTGTAAGTTCCGCGACTGCAAGCACAAAGACGATCCAGGTTGTCTACTGCGGGAAGCAGTGGAAGATGGCAAGATCAGTGTTGAGCGTTTCGAGAGCTACCACAAAATCATCGACAGCATGTCTGAGATGAAGGCAAATCGTCAGTTTTCACGCAATAAAGAAAACTGATCCATTTGGCTCAACTACACATCAACTGGTTAGCGGCCTGTTAATTTTGTAAACTAGGCCGCTTTTTAAATTCCAGGCCCGTTCTCGGGCACATACGAGTTAGGAAAATAACCGTGTCTAACGATTTAAAAATTGGCCTGCAGTACTGCATGCCAAAACACCTGCTGACCCGCCTTGTTGGCAAACTGGCAGCAGCTAAAGCCGGCTTTCTGACAACGGCTGTGATCAAGTGGTTTATCCGCCAGTACAAGGTGGAAATGAACGAAGCTAAGAACCCCGATCCAAAAAGCTATCCAACCTTTAATGACTTCTTCGTCCGCGAATTAAAAGAAGGCGCACGCCCTCTGAATGACGAAGCAAGCGTGATTGCTCACCCTGCCGATGCATGTGTGAGCCAAGCTGGCCCAATTGAAAAAGGCCGTCTGATTCAGGCGAAAGGCCACACCTTTGACGCCTGCGAACTGCTGGGCGGCGACGCCAAGCTGGCGGAAGAGTTTACTGATGGCGACTTCGCCACGCTGTACCTGTCACCACGTGATTACCACCGTGTTCACATGCCATGTGACGGCACACTGCGCCAGATGATTTACGTGCCGGGCGACCTGTTTTCCGTCAACCCGCTAACCGCAGAAAACGTGCCTAACCTGTTCGCACGTAACGAGCGCGTGGTGTGTATTTTCGATACTGCTTTCGGTCCAATGGCGCACATTCTGGTTGGTGCGACCATTGTCGGCAGCATTGAAACGGTTTGGTCAGGCACGGTGACACCACCTACTGGCCAGAGCATCCGTCGCTGGGACTACCCTGCAGAAGGCGAGCAAGCCATCACGCTGAAAAAAGGCGAAGAAATGGGTCGCTTCAAGCTGGGTTCAACCGTGATCAACCTGTTCCCGAAAGGCGCGATCACCTTTGATGACGCTATCATTCCTGGCAAACCAACCCGCATGGGTGAGGTTTACGCACGTCAGAATGGTGTTGAAGCATCAGCAGAGACAGAAAGCGACGAAGCGCAAATCGCCGAATAAGCAAACTGGTCACACAAACTGTGATCTGTAACGAAAAGGGCAGCAATGCCCTTTTTTTGTGCCCAAAGTTTATCCAAACACAGAGTATTTTCTCTGCCACTCCGTATCCTGTAGCTCGTACTGAGCGGCTCAACACAATGAAATAACAAGCAAATACTGGCCGCTTATTTCTGTTTTCTGAGAATGGAAGTCTGCCGTATGCCAAGCCTTTCCCGCGCTGATATTTTGAAGTTTGTTGTGGCGTTTGGTGTCCCTTTGGGTGTGTTGATGATGCCCATAGATTGGATCCCATTGGATGACCTGACTGTGATACAGCATCGCCTGCTGGCGATTTTCCTGCTAGCCGCCCTACTTTGGGTGCTTGAGCCCGTGCCGGTATTTGCCACCTCGATCCTGATCATCGCCCTTGAGCTGATTATGATCTCTGACAAAGGGCTCTCTCTGTTCCGTGAAGCGGTGCCCGGCCATGATCTGGGTGAACTCATCAAATATACCGACATCTTCAGCGCCTTCTCGTCCCCCATTATCATTCTGTTTATGGGCGGTTTTGCGCTGGCGATTGCCGCTTCCAAGTACGATCTCGACAACAACCTCGCGCGTGTTCTACTCAAGCCTTTCGGCACCAAGCCGAGCCTTATCATGCTGGGCTTAATGTTGATTACCGCGGTGTTTTCGATGTTTATGTCCAACACCGCCACCACGGTTATGATGCTGGCACTGCTTGCCCCTATTGTGGCGACCGTGCCACGCGGTGATAACGGCGTAAAAGCGCTGGTGCTGTGTATTCCCATTGCTGCCAATACTGGTGGCATCGCCACGCCAATCGGTACGCCGCCTAATGCCATTGCGCTGCAATACCTCACCGGAGAAAACGCCATCAGCTTTCTGGAATGGATGACCATGGGCCTGCCTTTTGTGGTGGTGCAACTTGCCTTTGCCTGGTGGCTGCTGCAAAAACTCTTCCCGACGGAACAGGAAGAAATGAAACTCAAGCTCAACGGTACTTTTCAAAAAAGCTGGCGTGCTTACACGGTGTATGCCACGTTTGCCGCGACTATCCTGCTTTGGATGACCACCAGCCTGCACGGCATGAACACTTATGTCGTGTCGATCATTCCACTCGCGGTATTCACCCTGACCGGCATCATGGGTAAGGAAGAGCTGAAGCTTATCAACTGGGATGTGCTTTGGCTGGTTGCCGGTGGTATCGCGATTGGTTTGGCGCTCGACAAAACCGGGCTGGCCGCTGCGCTGGCTCATGCCGTGGATTACGATGCCCTGTCGCCACTCGCCGTGGTGCTGACGCTCTCTATGATTTGCTGGTTAATGGCCAATTTCATGTCCAACACGGCCACTGCCAACCTTCTGATGCCGATTGCCGCAGCGGTTGCGATGTCGATGGACAGCCTTGTTTCTGTCGGCGGCATTCAGGGACTTCTTGTCGTCGTTGCCTTCTCAGCATCTCTTGGCATGATCCTTCCTGTATCAACACCGCCAAACAGTCTGGCTTACTCCACTGGCCTGATTGAAAGCAAAGATATGGCAAAAGTCGGTCTGATTGTGGGTCTGGTTGGCCTTGCGATTGTATACGCCGCGCTGCTCGTCCTAAACTGATCCCATCTATTTGCGGGGAAAGCGCACTGAGCACTTTTCCCGCCTGGCTTCAGCGGATAAACTCGCGCTCCTTTCCGGTTCTTTAAGTTAAAGGTGTCATCTTGGGTTACGAATGGCTCGCGCTCGGCGCTGCCTTCCTGTGGGGTATTTCCAGCCTGATTTCGGTCACGCCTGCGCGTCACTTGGGCAGCTTTGCCTATAGCCGCTGGCGGATGGCATGTGTGT
Source organism: Grimontia indica (assembly GCF_000333895.2). Classification (GTDB taxonomy): domain Bacteria; phylum Pseudomonadota; class Gammaproteobacteria; order Enterobacterales; family Vibrionaceae; genus Enterovibrio; species Enterovibrio indicus. The sequence goes on from NZ_ANFM02000004.1 coordinate 4,696, forward strand.
CAGTGATGCTGACAACACTGGCCTTGTTTACAGGTGGCTGGGCAACCGTCTCATCCGATATTCTCTGGCCGATGGCACTGTCTGGTCTTATTGGAATATTTATTGGCGATACCGCCTTGTTTGGCTGTATGAACCGAATAGGACCCCGACGTTCTGGCCTTTTGTATTCCTGCCATGCGGTCTTTTCTGCCCTGCTTGGCATTTGGCTGTTTGGTGAAACGCTAGAAGGGATCCGTCTGCTCGGTGCCATTCTGGTGTTCTCCGGAGTCATGATTGCGGTCTTCTTCCGCCAAAGCGGTAATGCACACCAATGGGAAGAAACTAAAGGCAATATCTGGGTGGCTGTCGGGCTGGGTTTGACAGCAGCGCTTTGTCAGTCGTTGGGTGGGGTCATTGCCAAGCCTGTTTTAACCCAAGGGGTGGATCCGATTGCCGCTTCCGCTATCCGGATGATCGCAGCTTTCCTTGCCCACGGCACACTGATTTTCCTCCAGATACGTGTCGCACAACCCGTTAACCCGATCAACTGGCGTATCTTCGGTATGGTTGTCGTGAACGGCTTTTTGGCAATGGCAGTCGGTATGACCCTGATTATGTACGCGCTGAAATGGGGAGAAGTCAGCATGGTCGCGCTACTGTCTTCCACGACACCGGTAATGATCCTGCCGTTGATTTGGCTGTTTACCCGCGTGCGCCCTGCACCAAGCGCTTGGTTAGGTGCTGCGCTCGCCGTTATTGGCGCAGGTCTTATCGTTACCAGTAGCTGATAGGATTCCCAATAAAAAACGCCGCATGATGCGGCGTTTTTTATTGGAGCGGGGTCAAGCTCGCCCGACCGGAAAAGCAATCACCTCATCGATGTGGGTTTTGCCTAAAGCCAGCATGATCAGACGATCGATACCCAGCGCAACACCTGCGCAATCCGGCAAGCCATGACGAATCGCTTCAATCAAATGATGATCAATAGGCTGGGCTTGCAGCCCCATCTTTTCGCGCTTGCGGTTATCTTCTTCAAAACGGGCCAATTGCTCGTCGGCGTTGTCCAGTTCATAGAAACCGTTCGCGAGCTCAATACCTTTAAAGTAGACCTCGAAGCGCGCCGCTACGCGGCTATCATCTTCACACACTCGCGCCAGTGCCGCTTGTGATGCCGGGAAGTTATAAACGAAAGCCGGGACAGTTTGGCCAATTTTCTCTTCAACACCAACGCTGAATAAAAGTTGCAGCAAGGTGTCGCGGTCTTCTTCCGGATCGGCGATATCAGACAATCCCAGTGGTGCAGCCGCAGCCTTTAACTTGTCCATCGAGCCTTCTAGCGGGCAGACACCGAGCACATTGATGAACGCTTCCTGATAAGTCATTCGCTCTGCACCGCCAACGCCCAGAGTCAGTTGAAGCAAGGCATCCATTTCATCCATCAATGCATGATGGTCAAAGCCTGGACGGTACCATTCCAGCATGGTGAACTCAGGGTTGTGGTTTCGGCCTGCTTCTTCGTTACGAAATGCTTTGTTGATTTGGTAGATAGCACCACTCCCCGCCGCCAGCAGGCGTTTCATGTGGAACTCAGGGCTGGTCATCATGTAAAGCGGGATACCCTTAGCGAAACCTGGGCCGACAAATTCCGTCTTGAAAGTATGCAGATGAAAATCCGTCACCGTCGCCTGACTCATGGCTGGCGTGTCAACTTCCAGCACATCACGCTCGGCAAAAAAGCCGCGAATATCGTTCACCAGTTTGGCTCTGGCTTTCAGGGTTTCAATTTCTGCGGTGGGACGCCATTCAAGGGTCATTGCTATCACTCAATCTCATTATGACTGGCGGCATTTTAGCTTTCGAAAGCCATGATAGAAACCCGCCGCTTCATTGACATCATAAATGCCTTTTCTGCCCTTTCATTCAAGCGACTGAATTAGCGCAATAAAAGCGCAAAACTCCTTTCGATAACCATTCTCATTTTCACCATTTTTCCTTTTTAAAAGAGAGAGTTAAATTGCGTGTGGCGATGACAGATTTTACGTGTCAGAAACAAGAGAAAACGACGCGCAACCTCTGTTTAACAAGGTGATTTCTTCCTGTCTAACGACCTGGATCACAAATCTACTGCTCTGGCTTTTTAGAAGGCAGAAACTCGGAACAAATACCCTTTCAGGTCAAAATTTACGGGATTTAACTTTAATAAGATGGGGAAAGTTTTTGAGTTAGATGCACGGTTAGCATCTTTAAATTTTTAACAATCCTCCGGAGGATAGCTGTGAAAACCATTACCACAGATATCGCTGTTATTGGCGCGGGCGGTGCAGGTCTTCGTACTGCAATTGCTGCTGCAGAAGCAAACCCAGAGCTGGAAATCGCTTTGGTTTCCAAAGTTTACCCAATGCGTTCCCACACGGTGGCCGCAGAAGGTGGCTCCGCCGCTGTCATCAAGGATGAGGATAGTCTCGACAACCACTTCAACGATACCGTTGGCGGTGGTGACTGGCTATGTGAACAGGACGTTGTTGAATATTTCGTAGAAAACGCGACTCGCGAAATGGTTCAGCTGGAGCAATGGGGTTGCCCATGGAGCCGCAAGGAAAACGGTGATGTTAACGTACGTCGCTTCGGTGGTATGAAGGTTGAACGCACCTGGTTTGCCGCTGATAAAACCGGTTTCCACATGCTGCACACCCTGTTCCAGACATCGATCAAATACCCACAAATCAAACGTCTCGACGAGTATTTCGTCGTTGACCTGCTGGTTGTCGACAATGAAGTACAAGGCCTTATCGCCATTCACATGGCGGAAGGCGAACTGGTCTGCATTAAAGCGAAATCCGTCGTACTGGCAACAGGTGGTGCAGGTCGTGTTTACAACTGCAACACCAACGGCGGTATCGTGACTGGCGACGGCATGGCGATGGCTTTCCGTCACGGTGCGGCACTGCGCGACATGGAGTTCGTTCAATATCACCCAACTGGCCTGCCAGGCACCGGCATTCTAATGACAGAAGGCTGCCGTGGTGAAGGCGGTATCATCGTCAACAAGAACGGCTACCGTTACCTGCAAGATTACGGCATGGGCCCGGAAACGCCGGTTGGTCAGCCAAAGAACAAATACATGGAGCTGGGCCCTCGTGACAAAGTGTCGCAAGCGTTCTGGCACGAGCAGCAAAAAGGTAACACCATCAAGCACCCACTGGGGGATGTGGTTCACCTTGACCTTCGCCATCTGGGTGAAGAGTACCTCAAGGAACGTCTGCCGTTTATCTGTGAGCTGGCAAAAGCATACGTCAACGTCGACCCAGCCAAAGAGCCAATCCCAATCCGTCCTACCGTGCACTACACCATGGGTGGTATCGAAACCGATTCCCGCACTGAAACCAGCATTAAAGGTCTGTTTGCAGTGGGCGAATGTTCTTCTGTCGGTCTGCACGGCGCGAACCGTTTGGGCTCAAACTCACTGGCAGAACTGGTGGTCTTTGGCCGCGTAGCCGGTGAGGGTGCCGCTGGCCGTGCCGCTGAATTCAAAGGCTGGAACGAAGCTGAAATCGCAAATCAGATGGAAGCAGTGAAAGCTCGCATCGATGTGCTGATGTCTCAAGAAGGCAATGAGAACTGGGCGGAAATCCGCACTGAAATGGGTCATACCATGGAAGCGGGTTGTGGTATCTACCGCCGCGAAGATCTGATGCAAGAGACCATCAACAAGCTCGCTGAGCTGAAAGAGCGTTACAAGCGCATCAGCATCAAAGACAAAGGCAAGGTATTCAACACTGACCTGCTGTATGCGATTGAAGTGGGCTACGGTCTGGAAGTCGCTGAAGCCATGGCGCACTCCGCCGTGCTTCGCCGTGAATCCCGTGGCGCGCACCAGCGTCTGGATGACGGTTGCACCGAGCGTGATGACCAGAACTTCCTGAAGCACTCGCTGGCGTTCTATAACCCAGAAGGTGCACCAACGATTAAATACAGTGACGTGAAAATCACCAAGTCTCAGCCTAAAGCACGTCTTTACGGCGCCGCTGCAGAAGAAGCAGAAGCAGCAGCGAAGAAGGCTGAAAAAGCAGAGAAGGAGCAGGCATAATGTCAGCAAACCGCATTCAGAAAGTCAGCATTCTTCGCTACGACCCATCGAAAGATGACGAACCACGTCTGCAAACCTTCGACGTGCCATTTGATGAAACCATGTCTGTACTGGACGCATTGGGTTACATCAAGGATCACCTGGACAAAGATCTGTCTTACCGCTGGTCTTGTCGCATGGCGATCTGTGGTTCGTGCGGCATCATGGTCAACAAGGTGCCAAAACTGGCATGTAAAGCCTTCCTGCGTGATTACCCAGACGGTGTAACCATCGAGCCACTGGCGAACTTCCCTATCGAGAAAGATTTGATTGTCGACATGACGCCGTTCATCGAGCGTCTTGAGGCCATCAAGCCTTACATCATTGGCAATGACCGCAAACCAGAAGATGGCCCGAACAACCAGACGCCTGAGCAAATGGCGCGCTACAAACAGTTCGCTGGCTGCATCAACTGTGGTCTGTGTTACGCGGCATGTCCGCAGTTTGGTCTGAACCCTGAGTTCATTGGCCCAGCTGCGCTGACACTGGCACACCGCTACAACCTCGACAGCCGTGATAACGGTGCTGCTGAGCGTATGAAGCTGATTAACGGTGAAAATGGCGCTTGGGGTTGTACCTTTGTGGGTTACTGCTCTGAAGTATGTCCGAAGAACGTTGATCCGGCAGGCGCGGTAAACCAAGGCAAGATCGCATCGTCACAAGACTTCGTGATCGCAATGCTCAAGCCAGATGGCTCTAAGAAAGTGGAGGCTTAAGGATGTCTAACCGTAAACCTTACGTTCGTGAAATGAAGCGTACCTGGTGGAAAGACCATCCTTTCTACCGCATGTATATGGTGCGTGAAGCCACTGTGCTTCCGCTGATTTTCTTCACCCTGTGCCTGACTTTCGGTTTGGGCAGTCTGGTCGTTGGCGAAACGGCATGGAATGGTTGGTTATCATTCATGGCAAACCCCGTCGTTATCGCGATCAACATCGTGGCACTCGCGGGTAGCCTGTTCCACGCACAGACTTTCTTCAGCATGATGCCGCAAGTGATGCCTATCCGCATCGGTGGAAAATTGCTGGATAAGAAAGTGATCGTCCTGACGCAGTGGGTTGCTGTTGCGGTGATTTCTGCTGTGATTCTGTTTCTGGTTTAACCCCGACATCTGAGGAGATTTAACGTGGTCGATTTGAATCCAAAACGTTCTGACGAACCGGTATGGTGGGGTCTGTTTGGTGCAGGTGGTTCATGGTTTGCCATGATCACCCCTGTGACCATTCTGGTTCTGGGCATCATGGCACCAATGGGCATGCTGGATGCAGAAGCATTGAGCTATGAGCGCGTGACAAGTTTTGTCACCAGCTTCATCGGCGCACTGTTCACCATCGGTACTCTGTCTCTGCCAATGTGGCATGCGATGCACCGCCTGCACCATGGTATGCATGATCTAAAATTCCACACTGGCACCGCAGGCAAAGTCGCCTGTTACGCAACGGCATTTCTGATCAGCGCCCTGTCTGTTATTTTCATTTTCATGATTTAACAGCCAGTAAAACGAGAAAAAGGGAGCATTTGCTCCCTTTTTGTTTACTTAGGCTCTATTGAAATTAGCCTTTACTGCTGCACTTTCTGCATGGCTTCGGTTTTTTCCATCATTCCCAATGCGCCAAGCCCGGTGATCACATCAAGATTAGTGGTCATCTTTCCGCCATCACCGCCACCAAAGTAGTGCTTTGGTACTTCAACTTTGAAGTCTTTCAGGTTGTGATAAAGCGACGTAGAAATATCACGGTTAAGCTCTGCCAGATAGACGTCGCGGTTTGCACCATACGCATCATACTTGGCTTTCAGTATGGCCGCTTCCGCTTCACCTTTAGCCAGAATCGCTAGAGCTTCGAACTCCGCAGCCTTCGCGTTAGCCTGCTGAATCGCAAGGTTGGCTTCTGCAATCGCCAGTTCTTTGGATTTCTCCACTTCCGCCAATTGCTTGGTTTTCTCTACCTCAACAATCTCACGTTTGGCAATTTGCTGCGCAACCGCCACCTCTTTTTGTTGGGCAATTACCGCCAGCTCTTTGGTACGCTGCGCATCCTGTACTTCACGGGTACGCTGGATTTCTTTACGAAGCTGCTCGGTTTCCGCCTGCGCCTTCGAGGTTTCCTGCTCCTGAATCGCACGGATACGATCCGCGACCAGTCGTTTCTTATCAGCTAATAACTGGTCTAACTGCTTCTCCGGTTGCGGATCGCCAATGGTGACCTGAGTGACATGAATACCATATTGCTGCAGCGGGTTATCCTGGCGGATTGGCTGACCACTCGCATCACGCACAGGTACGGTTTTCCATACCAATTGTTGGGTGCGTTGCAGCTTATTGGCATCAGACTGATCCAAACCAACAGGTGCCAAATCCAACTCTTCCACTTCAACCTGACGACGCTCGGTCAAATAGATCCCCTCACGAAGCTGATCGCCCAGTTTGGATTTGAATTGGTTCAGTCCGCCCTGGAAGAATTCCTCTCCCGTGTACTGGGTTGCCGTGATCACCGTTACGTTTCGTGCGTTTTTCACCAACAAAGCATCAATCAGGTTGCTGTTATTACGAAATTCTCGGTGCATTTTCTTCACGGCTTCCGGATCGTTGCTTAGCTTAAAGCGGTAAGTCACCGGGATTTGGCCGATGTAAGTGTCCGCAAAACGCACCTGCACCGGATCCAGCCGCTGGTAGAAATCTTCACCTGCGTTGTTACCGAATGACACAGTAATCACTTGATCGTACTGCGTGATTTTCGATAAAAACGGCATCCGAAAGTGAATACCAGGCTCGGTAAACACATCCAGCTCACCTGTCATATTGTTCTGATGAACATAGGTGTAACCTGCATCTGTCATCAATACTGAGCTATTAATTGTCAGCCCCAACCCGAGCAGCGGTATACCAATAATCGCTGCTTTTAGACCTGTTCTAGCCAACTGACGTCTTTCTTCCATTTTTAAACCCTGTCCTAGATTTTTAGTGTCCATATTCTTTTCCTTCTTATTTGCTGCTTGATGAATAAAGCGGTATGGCTTTTAGGCCAAAGTGAATAACTACTCATCACCAGCGGGAATAAATGTAACAAAAAATTTATAACAGGAATATTCGAAACATTAACCGCATTAATTCGGTTTTAACGAAATATAACAACAAGGAATGATAGAAGGATGTTTGCGAAGATAAATTGGAATTTACGGGGCTCTGATACGCAAAAAGCGCCCCGAAGGACGCTTTTCAGCATAGAAGTAATGAATTACTTCACGCGGCTTACGTATTCACCTGAACGAGTGTCAACTTTGATCACTTCGCCGATTTGGATGAACAGAGGTACACGCACAACTGCGCCAGTGATCAGAGTTGCTGGCTTACCACCGGTACCCTGAGTATCGCCTTTCAGGCCTGGGTCTGTTTCAGTCACTTCCAGCTCAACAAAGTTTGGTGGAGTCACTGCGATTGGGTTGCCATTCCACAGAGTCAGAGTACAACGATCGTTCTCTTTCAGCCATTTGATGTTTTCGCTTACTGCTTTCTCGTCAGCTGCGATTTGCTCAAATGATTCTGCGTTCATGAAATGCCAGAACTCACCGTCGGTGTACAGGTAGTCCAGTTCCATATCGATAACGTCAGCAGCTTCAACAGAGTCGCCAGACTTGAAAGTCTTCTCCAGCACTTTGCCAGAAAGCAATTTGCGGATTTTCACGCGGTTGAACGCTTGGCCTTTACCTGGCTTAACGAACTCGTTTTCGATAATGACACAAGGCTCGTTATCGAGCATAATTTTCATTCCGCCGCGGAATTCATTGGTGCTAAAAGACGCCATGTCTATCCTCTTAACATCTTCGAAGTTGTCATAAATGCCGGACATAATAACCCGAAATGCGCCTTCTGTTGAGCAAAACTGGCTCAAAGAAATGGCAAATGCTGTCTCAGATCCTCAAAAGCTTCTGCAACAGCTTGATATAGAGCCTTCCGCATGGACGTCTGGCTTCAGCGCGCGTGAACTATTTTCCCAGCGCGTGCCACAAAGCTTCATCAATCGTATGGAAAAAGGTAACCCACACGACCCTCTGCTGCGTCAAGTGTTGCCAGTGATTGAAGAGTTCGAAGAAGTCAGTGGTTTCACCACAGATCCACTTCAAGAGCAGGACAATACGGTTCCAGGCCTGCTGCACAAATACAAAAACCGCGTGCTGATGATTGTTAAGGGTGGCTGCGCGATTAATTGCCGCTATTGTTTCCGTCGCCATTTCCCGTATGAAGACAATAAAGGCGGGAAAGACGTCTGGCGCGAAGCGATCACTTACTTACAGCAGCATCCCGAAGTGGATGAAGTCATCCTTTCAGGTGGCGACCCACTGATGGCAAAAGATCACGAACTGCAATGGCTGATTGAAGCCATAGAATCTGTACCGCATATCAAACGTCTTCGTATCCACACACGTTTACCTGTCGTTATTCCATCTAGGGTGACGTTAGCACTTACTCACATACTTGAGTCATCAAGGCTTGGTGTGGTGTTGGTTACGCATATTAACCATGCTAACGAGATTGACGACGAGCTTCGAGCTTCGATGACAAAGCTGAAGCAAGCAGGCGTTACTCTTTTAAACCAAGGTGTGCTTCTCCGCGGTGTGAATGATTCTGTCGATGCACTGAAAAACCTGAGCAACAACTTATTTGATGCGGGCATCTTGCCGTATTACCTGCATGTACTGGATAAGGTAAAGGGGGCCGCGCATTTTCTGGTCGATGACGACGAAGCCAAAAAGCTGATGTCTGGCCTTATAAAAGAGGTCTCTGGCTACATGGTGCCACGCCTGACCCGTGAGATCGGCGGACGCGATAGTAAAACACCACTAGACCTTCACCTTGAGTGATAAAAGTAAGCAATCACCAACTAAAAACTGCTTGCTTAGCAGTCAGTTGCAAGCAATGATGAAAAGTCCCTCTGGCATTACCTAAGGAGTGACTATGCCTGTAACTGTACGTCCTGTAGAACCTCGCGATATTCCTGCTATTCAGCAACTTTATGCCTGCCCGAAAGCACAAGCTGGCACACTGCAAATGCCACTACCATCGCTCGCGATGTGGGAAAAGCGACTCAATAATATACCGGATGACATTTACTGCCTGATCGCGGAAGAGGATGGGGAGATAGTTGGTCAATTAGGCTTTGAAGCCAACCGTAAAGGACGAAGACGCCATGTCGGACAATTTGGTATGGCCGTGCATGACGAGCACACCGGAAAAGGCGTCGCCAGCGCTTTGCTTACCGCAATGATAGACTTGGCGGATAACTGGCTGAACCTGCGCCGAATCGAGTTAACCGTTTATAGTGACAATGAAGCCGCGATTGCCTTGTATCAAAAGTTTGGTTTTAGGCAGGAAGGTATAGCGGTTGATTACGCGTTTCGAAATGGAAAATACGTCGATGCGCTCTTTATGGCACGCCTGAACACTCAATAATCCAAGAAGACAATAGAGATCCGGTCATCCGGATCCTTTTGTTTTAATTAATCGACAAACTCCAGTTGATGGAGATCGACAAGCGGTCCCAACTTCAGCAATTCAACTTCATTACGCTCTTCAATCCATGTTTTGATTGATTTCCTATCCAGCTCTGTCGCAGAGCCATATCTGAGAGCGGAACCTATAACCAACTCGATATTACTCATACCCCCACCGCCAACAAGCAGATGCCGGGATTCAGCAAACTCAGCAAGTGACTCGATAAAAACATCCAGCTCCTCATCACTTTCCGTATTCAGCTTCAGGCTGATCACAAAGCCAAAAACTGCAAATTCATCCAGATACAGTTTCTTTCTCAATCGCTTAGAACGTTGTGATGGCATGACTCAGGTTCCTGTCAGATAACAAGTGCTGACAGTGTAGAAGCTAGTCGAGAAGTTGTCGGTAGCAAAAGCTAAAAAACGGGAGCGGTGGTAAATATGGAAAGTGGCAAACGCAAAAAAGCCCTGACCGTCAGGTCAGGGCTTTTTCTGCTTTTTGTCTTCACTTTTTCAAAAAGTGAAAGAAAATTAGAAGCCTGGCGATGTCCTACTCTCACATGGGGAGACCCCACACTACCATCGGCGCTGTTACGTTTCACTACTGAGTTCGGCATGGAGTCAGGTGGGTCCATAACGCTATGGTCGCCAAGCAAATTCGTTAAAATCTTGGAAAGTGACTTTGTTTGTTCTCGTTCTTACACATTCAATGTTCTATTCGAGTCCGTCAAAACCCCTTGGGTGTTGTATGGTTAAGCCTCACGGGCAATTAGTATCAGTTAGCTCAACGCCTCGCAGCGCTTACACACCAGACCTATCTACGTCGTAGTCTCCAACAACCCTTTAGAGGACTTA
>NZ_ANFM02000003.1 GCF_000333895.2 Grimontia indica
AGGAGCAGGAGCAGGAGCAGGAGCAGGAGCAGGAGCAGGAGCAGCCTTACTCACTGTACGACTAGCTTCAACCTGTGCTTTTAACGTTTCAAGCCTGGAGTTGGACTGAGGTGCAGACACCGCTGGTGCTTTCCCTACTTCATTCGTAGGGACGCTAACCACAGAAGGCTGATATTGCTGAGACGTGACTGGCCTAAATGCCAGCATTCGCAGCAACACCATCTCAAGACCTGCACGCCCATCCGGTGCATAAGGCAAATCCTGACGTCCCTGCAACGCAATCTGGTAGTAAAGTTGTACATCTTGCGGAGAGATGGATTGACCCAGCATCAAAATACGTTCTGCATCCGGAGATGAAGCATAAACAGACTCAGGTAAGGCTTGCGCCATGGCCACGCGATGCAATTGCCCCGCTATTTCTTTTAATAGTCCATCCCACTCAACACCCACTTCGGCTAAGTGCGTCAAGCACTGCATCACATGGTTTGCATGGCCTTCTGCCAACGCTTCCAGCAGTAAGATCGCCTGATCGGTGCTCAAAGTGCCCAGCATTTCTGTTACTTGGCCTTCGAGAACACTGCCATTACCTAAAGCAATCGCTTGATCAGTCAGCGATAGCGCATCACGCATACTGCCTTCAGCCGCACGTGCGATAAAGGACAGTGCTCTAGGCTCTGCTGAAACCGTTTCTTGCTCGAGAACGTGTGACAATTGATCTTTTATCTGCGTGGCGTCCAAATGCTTCAAATGGAATTGCAGACAACGCGACAGAATGGTGACTGGCAGCTTTTGTGGATCAGTGGTCGCTAGCAGAAATTTTACGTACTCAGGCGGCTCTTCGAGTGTTTTGAGTAACGCGTTAAAGCTGTGGCGCGAGAGCATGTGCACTTCATCTATCAGATAGACTTTGTAGCGACCACGAGCGGGTTTGTACTGAACGTTGTCTAGAAGGTCACGCGTGTCTTCTACTTTGGTGCGAGATGCCGCATCAATCTCCAACAGGTCAACAAACCTGCCCTGATCGATTTCCTGACAGGTTGAGCACACACCACAAGGCGTTGAAGTCACACCTTGCTCACAATTCAAGCCTTTGGCAAAGATGCGGGCAATAGTGGTCTTACCCACACCGCGTGTGCCGCTGAACAGATAGGCGTGATGCAAACGATTGTGATCGAGCGCATTCGCTAAAGCGGTCAATACATGGGATTGGCCAACCACATCTTGGAACTGGTGTGGTCGCCATTTTCTGGCTAGTACCTGATAACTCATGCGTTATAAATTCTTCCAATAGTCTGCTGCCATGCTAGCACAGACGTAAAAAGAGCGCGATCTTGACGATCACGCTCTTCTCGCTCCAACGGTTTGAACGCTCGATTAATGACCGTCAAATTGGCAGATGCTGTAAACGTCAATGCCATTCTCTTGAAGACGTTTTTCTCCGCCAATTTCTGGCAGATTGATGATAAATGCAGCATGGGCGACATTACCACCCAAACGGCGGATTAGTTTAGTGGTTGCTTCAATCGTACCGCCAGTCGCAAGCAGGTCATCAACCATCAGTACTTTGTCGCCTTCAACGATAGCATCCGTGTGAATTTCGAGCTTGTCTGTGCCGTATTCCAGTTCATAGCTTTCGCTGATCACTTCACGTGGCAGCTTTCCTGGTTTACGAACAGGAACAAAACCGACGCCTAATTCCAGTGCCAATGGTGCTCCGAACAGAAAGCCACGAGACTCAGTACCCACAATTTTTGTGAAGCCCTGATCTTTGTATTTTTCCACAAGCAAACCAATGGTCGCTCGATAGGCTTCTGCGTTTTCCATCAGACTAGTGATGTCGCGGAACATAATGCCTGGTTTTGGATAGTCAGGAATGGTTTTAATGCTGTCTTTGATAAATGCGATTTTGTCTTGGCTCATAATGACTCACCACGGTATGTGGCTTCCGGTAATGCTGGAAGTAAATGACCCCATTTACGCCCGCTTTCAATAGCCAGCCGATGGGGAGACGAAGCGCTCATGTTATGTATTTTCTGAGGCTCCGGCAACAGGTTCGATTTCACGCAAACGGTTAAACCAAAATAAAAGTGCGACACACATGGTCACTAGCATGACCTTGTGCCAAAGCTCGGGAACAATCGCGATAGAGAGTGAGAAGCTGAGCACGATAAAGACAGTTGCCCGTCGCTTAATTTTCTTATCAATAGCCCGGTGCTCATTCCAGTTATTGATGGCCGGACCAAAGGTTGGATGGTTATGGAGCCAGTGAGCGATACGGGGAGAGCCACGCATGAAACATGCGCTCGCAAGAAGCATAAAGGGGGTTGTTGGTAATAATGGAAGGAAGATGCCAATCACACCTAACAGTACACAGACCCATCCGATACTCAGAAGCAGTATGCGTTTAATCGATTCTTGCACTCTTCCTCCCAAACAAGGTTTTATCTGCTTAGCATGCCAATCCAGGTCAAGGTGGCTGGCAGCGTAGGAATGAGCAGTACAGCAATCATTCCCAAGAAATAAGCAAAGTTAAACGGGTCTTTAAAGTTAGTGTCCATCTCGTACATCCTTTTTGTTCTGACTTTTGTTGAGCAGGTTGCAAATATAACCGTTTAGCGTACGGCTAAATACCGACAAACTGCAGGGTCAATATACGCATTGCTCAAACCTAACTCGTTTTGTCTTGATATATATCAGAACAAATAAGGCTGGTATCACTACACTGATCCGGTTACAACGCGCACCGAGAGATCACAATGATTGATACAGAAACTGTAGCACAGCTACAACAAAAGCTCGCGAATGAGAAGGAAGCGGTACGCAGCAGATTGGAAGATGCACTGATCACATTGACGGGGTTAGACGTGTCCAATGTCCCAACAGCGCATCTGATTAAGTTATGTAGAAGGGAAAAAAGCACAAAATTACATGACGATGGCTTACGACTAGAGAAAATCGATGCCGCACTTTGTGCTATTCATACTGGCCTATTTGGGCTGTGTGCAGATTGTGAAGAAGAGGTTGAAGTCGAGGATATTCTTTCTGACCCTGCTGAATCACGCTGTCGAGCTTGCAGAGAACACAGTCGATATCATCACACATAAAAAACGCCTTTCGGCGTTTTTTTACTCTTGGTCAATCACCCACTTACGGAAGGCTTTACGCTCTTCTTTTGACGCTTTTGTGTACCAGAGCTTGAGCTGTGCTAGCGCGTCGCCTGTCAGTTCTACTTTGCCAGTTTCAGAAACAGCGACGACAACCTCTTCATTAAGATCTTTAATTTCCTGACCTTCAAAGTAGATACCGTTTTTCTTGTTATACGCTGTTACTGCTTTAGGAAGATCCGCATAAGGGAGAAAGCCTGGGTTGCCGGGAAGCTCATCGAACTGGAAAGAGACCTTTTTATCCGCACTATCTTTAATGAACCACTCTACAGTTCCTTTCTTAAATGCTTTCTCAGCCTGGATATGTTTCCGGAAACGCTCAATAGATATAGAGAGATCTTGTCCCATATTGGTAAATTGAAACACATAAGGTTTAGATTCAAAGAACTTAGTGTTTGAACCATCGTTTAGAATGGATTTGTAACGGACAACCAATTGATTGCTTCCATCAACTAAATTGAGCCTATCACCACTACTAGCATCCACTTCCTTTCCGTTTAAAACATACGCTTGTAGATCTGTACCAATTTCAATTTCAGTCGCCGCAACGACAGAAGTACAAACTAATAAGGCACTATATACGGCTAACAGTCTCATTAACTTCCCTTATCCTGATAAAAAAAGAGCTGCCACATAAGGGCAGCTCCGGCAATATTTTCAAAGTTAGAAGTTATATTAGAATTTAACTTCCATACCTACTAAGAAACCAGTCGCATCGCCGAAATCCTTAGTATTGGTGTTTCCGCTTGCGTCCTTTTTCTCAGCCCAGCCCAGTTCTACATAGGTTTTAACATTGCTGTGCATCTTATAAGTAGCATTTGCGTAGACGTTGCTACCTTCAGAGTTATCGTCGTTCTCGCCGAAATTATAACCCAAGTAGTATTGGAAATCGCCAACGCCATAACCAGCAAGCAGCTCTACATAATGACCAGAATGCGCTTTGTTCTGAGCGCCGCCAATTTTCTCTTCAAAGTCAGTGTAAGAAGCGCCTACAGTGAACGCATCAAAATTGTATACTGCGCTAACTTGGAATGCGTCTGACTTGACTTTGCTACCTTTAGTACCGTTAGTAGTATCAGTCTTCTCAGCAGCCAAGAAATATGCTGACAGATCAACACCAGCGAAAGACGCACCTACGCCTGCATCAGTGTGTGATGCTTCAGTGACTTTTACGTCACGCACCAGAGTGCCGCTTACGTCTTTGAAAGTTTCTTCTTCAGCACCGCTTTGCTTGAGGTTGTGTGAAACACCAAACCAAAACGCATCGCCATCATAGCGATACTTGATTACGTCGTTACCGCTAGCTGGAAGGCTACCGTTTACACCCTCGAGACCAAGCTCGATATCTTCGTTGATATTTGTATCATCCCAAAAAGTGTACATACGACCAGCAGTCAACTGACCGAAATCGCCTTTAAAGCCAGCCCACAGTTCGGTGTTCTTTACAGAACCGCCTTCGTTTTCGAAGTCAAAGTAGCCAAGTGCTGTGAGGCTTTCGCTAACTGCTACATCGATGCCAAAGTTCAGCTCGCCATCGTCAAGACGTACATCCAAATCGACGTCTTGCTGATTAAACTCATATTCTTGAATGATCTGTACTTCAGCAGCACCGCCGATAGTTACAGTTACACCGTCTTGATCGTAAACGGTTGCTGCATTTACTGCACCAGCAGCCAGCAGAGCTGGTACTGCCATCGCTAGGATAGTCTTTTTCATGTTAATCCACTGCCTTTTCTTTATTAGATTGGAATTCCTGTTCCAGGATCCCTTTTATGTTTGTACATGTCACAACGTCACTAAAACACCACAACAAGTACGCTTAAACTTCGAAACTTAGAGTGCAGAGAAATCTAAAATCTGTCAAATCAACCAAAATCAATATCAAAAAACAAAAATACTCTTTAAATACATAAGGATAGAAGCACCCCTTCGATAGGGGTCACGGAAACGAAACCACATTGTCAAAATTCTGTAAAGTTGTTTGCAAAGCTTTATCAGAGTATTAGTCTGATAAAAACAATAATGCACCCGTAAATCAGGATTATATTCTACATGTAAGCAATTTGTGCAGTGAATGGCATTCCCTTTGGATTTCATAGTGATAGCTAATATTAGTTCAATTGATATTCGTGATCTAAATCGCATAAATTGGAATAAATGATCGAATACTTGAACTCTTTCACATTCTCCGAGCGTGATATACTGCGGCCCTACCACTCAGATTGTGACAAACATGCTTAGCCCATCAACCAAAAAAGACATCCGCTCCAGCTACGAGAATTTGAGAGCCCAACTACAGAATTTTATTCCAAGGAAAGCCCAAAACTACCTCGTTGCTGAAATTGCAAAAACACTCGCGGGGGAATACAACCCTAAAAGACGAATTTTGGTAGCGGAAGCGGGAACGGGTATCGGTAAGTCAATGGCTTACCTGATGGGCTCCATTTGTTTCGCCCTCAACAACAATAAAAAGGTGGTGGTTTCCACTGCCACAGTCGCTCTGCAAGAACAGTTAATAGAAAAAGACCTGCCTCTGTTTCGCCGAGTGGTTTCCCGGGAGTTCAGCTTTGTGCTGGCAAAAGGTCGTCAGCGCTATTGTTGTGGGGAGAAGCTCGCAGCCGCTGCCAGCGCTGAAGGACATGGGCAGCAAGCCTTGTTTACAGAGAAACCTAAAAAGGCAGATATCGACATGGTTAACACCATGTATAGCGCTTACTCCCGCGGAAAATGGAATGGTGACAGGGATGCTTGGCCTAAGAGTATTCCTGATCACCTGTGGCAAACCATTGTTTCAGATAAGCACACATGCCATTCAGGATTAGCCGCTCACCGCAACTGCCCTTTTGCAAAAGCCCGCGAACATCTGGATAAAGCGGATGTCGTTGTTGCTAATCACAGTTTATTGATGGCGGATTTAGAACTTGGCGGGGGGGTTATCCTGCCTGAGCCAGAGCATGCCCTTTATATGGTCGACGAAGCGCACCACTTGCCCACGGTAGCGCGAGATTTCTCCGCTGCATCTGCAAGCTTAGTTGGCGCTGCTTCCTGGCTGGAAAAACTCAATCAAAGCGCATCCAAGATTGCCAATGGCGGCGACATCAAACGCAGTGGGCGTTTTTTAGATGCGTTGCAGTCAGGAATCCAAGTGCTTATTCCCGGGCTTCGAGGCATCCGCGACATGCTGATTGATTTCCCTCTTAATAATGATGGCGTCTATCGTTTTACTGATGGTGAGTTGCCAGAAACCTTGCATTTAGAATCTAAAGAAATGCAAAAAGCAGCAAAAAAAGCTAATCAGTCGCTCGCAAAACTCCACGACCTTATCTCAGAGCGCGTAAAAGACGGTGAACTGGCCTCAAGGCTTGCCGACCCACTTCTTGCTGAATCCGCCTTTTTCTTACAGCGCTTAGAGAATCTCGAAAAAGTGTGGACGCTGATGGCGCAACCTAATTCAGATAAAGGTGCGCCACTGGCTAGGTGGATTCAAAAATGTCCCGAGCGCGAATCTGACTTTATTGTTCATGTATCACCGTTAGAAATCGGTTGGCGGCTGGACCAACTGCTTTGGTCTCGCGCTGCAGGAGTGTGCCTTCTTTCAGCCACATTACGTGCCCTAAACTCATTCACATACTTTTGTCGCCAGGTGGGATTGGACGAAAACGATGGCACACGTTTTCTTGCTTTGCCGTCACCGTTTGATTATCAGGAAAACGCGCGTCTGGTCGTCCCAGCTATGCCTTGCGAACCGCAAGACGAAAAGTTCACCAGCCACCTTCCCGATATCTTGATGGAATACCTCGAAGGTGAAACTGCCAGCTTGGTACTTTTTTCCTCTTACTGGCAGATGAATCAGGTCGCTGAAAAGATGCGCGCCGATATCAAAAAACTTGGCTGGCACCTTCATGTGCAGGGAGAAGCATCACGCACCTCTATATTGGATGCGCACCGCAAGTGTTGTGAAAAAGGCCAGATCAGCATCCTTTTCGGAACGGGCAGCTTTTCTGAAGGTCTCGATTTGCCCGGAGAACAGCTGACCAACCTTATCATCACCAAAATTCCGTTTGCGGTACCCACCTCTCCGGTGGAAGAAGCTCATGCTGAGTATCTAGAGCGAAAAGGCGGTAATGCATTCCTCCAGATCTCCGTGCCGGAAGCCAGTAAAAAGCTTGTTCAATCAGCAGGTAGACTGCTGCGCAAAGAACAGGACTCTGGTAGAGTCGTTTTGCTAGACAGACGAGTTGTTACAAGGCGTTATGGAAAAGCCTTGTTGGATTCATTGCCTCCCTTTAAGCGTGTTATCGAACACTAAGAAAAATAAAAATGCTCGAACTTCTGGATCCAAATACCCTCATTATTTTGGGAATGGTCGCACTTGCGGCAGGTTTTATCGATGCTGTTGCTGGTGGTGGTGGCATGTTAATGGTTCCTGCGTTGCTTTCCATTGGCTTACCGCCGCATATCGCATTAGGTACCAATAAGCTGTCAGCAACGTTTGCCTCCTCGACGGCTGCGTTTACCTATTACCGGAAAAAGCTGTTTTCGCCTTCATTTTGGATTCATGCCTTTGTCGCCACTTTCATTGGCGCAATTTTGGGTACCTTGGTCGTGGACTATATTTCCACCGAGTGGCTGGAAAAAGCCCTGCCGCTAGTG
The DNA here is from genome assembly GCF_000333895.2 of Grimontia indica. Classification (GTDB taxonomy): domain Bacteria; phylum Pseudomonadota; class Gammaproteobacteria; order Enterobacterales; family Vibrionaceae; genus Enterovibrio; species Enterovibrio indicus. The sequence goes on from NZ_ANFM02000003.1 coordinate 7,818, forward strand.
GTGCTGGCAACCGCCGCCTACACCATCTGGCATCGCCAACCAAAAGCAGAGAATCACAATCTGCCGAAGGATGAGCCTCACCTAAAAGAAAAGCAGTGGGCTCAAGGGCTCACCTTAGGATTCTATGACGGGGTTGCAGGGCCGGGAACCGGCGCATTCTGGACCGTGTCTTCGATGTCGATGTATAAAATGAATATTCTGCTTTCGTCAGGTTTGGCCAAAGCGATGAATTTCGTCAGCAACATTACATCACTCGTTACCTTTATCATTTTGGGTCATGTGAACTGGGCGCTTGGGCTGACTATGGGTGTCTGCCTGATGGTAGGTGCTTACATCGGCGCACATTCTGCTATTAAGTTTGGCGCTAAGTTTATTCGCCCTGTGTTTGTTACTGTGGTTGTGGTGCTATCCGTTAAACTGGCCATCGACGCTTGGCTTTAAGCCCAATAGGTATTAAGAGCTATGGATTTATCATCCCTCAGAACCGAGCTTCAAACGCTGGCAAACCGCGCAGCGGAGATTGACCGAAAGCGCGGTGAGAGTGCAAAGCCGTTGTTCGATGAACGCCTGTTCTCTTGCCTAGCAAGGCTGCTTACGCCTTGTGTGTCTGAAGCAAAAAGTGTCGTTGATACCATTGAACGCGAGCAGGCAAGCGGGCGCCTTTCAGCAATGCGTGCCGAGCATCTATGCGAAAAACTGGTGAATCAAATCGGTGCGCTTCAGCGTGAAATGGCAACTCTGGCTATTCGACAGCAAGAAAAAGCCATGGCTCCGAAAACCGGCGCTTCCATCAGCCAGCTCTATCAGGATCTCGCACAGCACCAAGGGTGGGAAAGAAGGCTGGAGGATATGGTTCGCGATGCGGAGGCCAAGATGGGGCAATACGCCAGCTTTGCGGAACAGCAGCAAGCCCAGAAGCAGCTACTGGCGCTGGAAAAGCGTTTATCACGCTGTCGTGAAGCCAGACAAAAAATCGAATCCCGTATCTCTTTCCGTGAGCGCAAAGGCTAAAGCTCTGATGTTGCCGATTATTTATCATCCGATCTATTCTGACTTTCCATTGCCTGAAGGTCACAGGTATCCGCTACAAAAGTACCGGCTGCTCAAAGAACACATTGATGAAATGGGCTGGCCCGTAACAACGTTTCAGCCAACACGTCTTGATCATCAACATCTAAAGCGTTTCCATGACAATGACTATGTCGATGCTTTGGTGAGCGGCTCCTTACCTCTGGTAAAAATGCGACGTATTGGCTTTCCCTGGAGTGAAGCACTGATACAACGCAGCCTCACATCACTGGGAGGAACCACTCTCACCGTCGATAAAGCGATTGAACATGGTGTCGCTGTTCACCTTACCGGTGGATACCATCACTCGCATAAAGACTTTGGCAGTGGTTTTTGCCTATTCAATGATTTGATTCTCGCAGCCGACCACGCGCTTTCCTATCCGAATATAGACAAGGTACTTATCGTCGATTGCGATGTTCATCATGGCGATGGCACAGCGACACTCGCTCAAAAGAGGGAAGATATCATTACCCTTTCGGTGCACTGTGACAAAAACTTCCCATCACGAAAGCCAGACTCAGATATTGATATCCCGATGCCTATAGGAGTCGAATCAGACACTTACCTCTCCGAGTTTGTGCCAGTCCTAACCCTTGCTATCGCCCAGCACCAACCGGATATGGTCATCTATGACGCAGGTGTTGATATTCACGTCGACGACGAGCTTGGTTATATGAATGTTTGTCAGCGCGGTATCGCCGATAGAGATAAAGCCGTCATGGAAACTTGTCATCAAAATGGTATTCCTGTCGCCGCGGTTATCGGCGGCGGATATCGCACCGAACAGAGCGCTTTGGTTCCGCTTCATGCCGAATTGATAAAAGCAGCATTCAAAATCTATTTCCCAAATAGGAGTAAAGAATCATGAGTCAATCAGGACTGGATAGTGCCCCTGATGAAATCAAACTTGCTGTTGATTTAATCTACCTTTTGGAAAGCAATGAGGTCGACCCTGAAACCGCGTTAAAAGCGCTGGAGATCGTCAGATCTGACCTTGAACGAAAAGTGTCGAAAGCAAACGATTAACTCTCCGTAACGTCTTCTAACTCCCTCGATTGAGCGACCAGATCCCCCCTTTAAAAATGTTAACTTTGATAGTAAATAATGTTGTAAAAACATCCTTTTATTAAACTATTTGCCTAACATTTAATCTTTTAGTGAAATTTACAGATGCCAGAAGATCAAATTTGGAGTATTATCCCGCCGCTTTATTTGCTTATCTTGACGTCAAGTGAGCAAAAAACGGCCACAGATCATGCTCAAATGGATTTGTAAGTAGCGCAATCGACGCGCAAATCTGCTGGCTGGAATCTCTGCACGGAAGCGTCGCCAGGACAAGTTATTTGTCCGGGGCAGAGAGCTGAAAAGGAAGTTTCAGATCCCTTGTCTCCTCCTTCTCACTCAACTGCCATTTTAAATTTGACGACAGTAGAGTTTGTATATGACGGAACTAAAAGAACTATTCGTTTCCTTTGTCGACGCCGGGAATGGCTTGTTGTGGGGAAGCGTGCTTATTTACCTTTTGATCGGCGCTGGTCTTTACTTCACTTTCCGCACCGGTTTCCTCCAATTCCGCTCTTTCGGGCACATGTTTGAGCTCATCAAAGGTAGCCGTGAAGGCGCCGACGGTGGTATCTCATCATTCCAGGCATTCAGCACCAGTCTCGCAGCCCGCGTAGGCACAGGTAACATGGCAGGTGTTGCTGTGGCGATTTACCTTGGCGGTCCTGGCGCAGTGTTCTGGATGTGGATTACTGCACTGGTCGGTATGTCTACCAGCTTTGTAGAATCGACACTGGCACAGGCATACAAAATCAATCACAAAGACAACACCTTCCGCGGTGGTCCGGCTTACTACATTGAAAAGGGTCTGGGTCAACGCTGGTTAGGTATCGCCTTTGCTATCTGTTTGATCATCGCGTTTGGTCTGGCATTCAACGGCGTACAGTCAAATTCTATCGCTGCGGCGATGAACACCGCTTTCGGCACTGATAACACTTGGGTAGGTGTAATTCTGGCGCTGGCAACGGCACCTATCATCTTTGGTGGTATGCGTTCTGTCGCCAAAGTGGCCGAGCTGATTGTTCCGTTTATGGCGATTGGTTACCTCGTTGTGGCCTTCTACGTTATCGGTATCAACATCACGCTGCTTCCAGACGTTTTCGGCACCATCATCGGCAGTGCGCTTGGCTTTGAGCAAGCAGCAGGCGGTGCGATTGGTGCAGCCATGATGCAAGGTATCAAACGTGGTCTGTTCTCAAACGAAGCAGGTATGGGTTCTGCGCCTAACGCAGCAGCAACAGCAACCACCCGCCCTAACCACCCAGTGGCACAAGGCTATGTACAAATGCTGGGTGTGTTTATCGACACCATCGTTATCTGTACCGCAACCGCATCTATCATCCTGCTATCAGGCATGCTGGACACTGACAGCGGTGTCACCGGCATTGCGCTGACTCAAGCGGCTCTGGTCGAAGAAGTGGGCGCATGGGGTGCAGGCTTTATTGCTATCGCCATTCTGCTGTTTGCATTCACCTCATTGATTGCCAACTACTCATACGGTGAATCAAACATCGAGTACATCTTCAAAAGCAAAAAGGCCATCAATGTCTACCGTGTTGCTGTTCTGGCAATGGTAGTGATCGGCGCTGTTGTTGACTTACCGACGGTTTGGGCATTTGCAGACCTTTCTATGGGTATGATGGCCCTCATCAACCTTGTGGCAATTCTTGCGCTGTCTGGCATCGTGTTTGCGCTGCTTAAAGACTATGAAACCCAGCGTAAAGAAGGCAAAAAGCCGACGTTCGATCGCACCAAGTTCCCGAAGCTGGACAAGCAGATCGACAAAGACGTTTGGTAAAAAACACCTAAAACACACAACATCAAAAAGGGAGCCGATGGGCTCCCTTTCCTTTTCTTTTTAGGTACATTCCGGTTTATTCAGGGTGTGACCTTAATATGCGCAGCGCTTCTTTTGCATGCTCAACCGCATCTCGACCAATCGAAGTTAAGTAACCACCGTCTTTTGCTGTGATCAGCTTTTTGTCATAAAGGCGTTCTGTTGCAGCCACAAGATCAGGGTCCGCATCACTGTGGACCTTGATACCCATGAGATCAGAAGAACGAGAAAACTTCACCAGGACGTTCATTTCGTCAACCAGTTCAGACGTAAATGGCATAGCGCCTCCAACATTTATCCGTGTTTCGTTACCCTTGAATATAGTTGGTCGTGCCACATAGAATTTGTGCCGAGATCAAGAACTGATCGATAAGCACAATCAAGCAGCTACAAATAGACAGAAGTTTGAATCACGCCACATCCTGAGCACGTTTTCGACCTAAGAAACTGACTTCATTACCGGATTCTGGTGCCAAAGGCACCATTCTAGACAAAGTCAGCGACCCCAAAGCAAGGCCAGTGCCGACTAAGAAGACTGTTGTTGGTGAGTACAACCACACCACACCCAAAGCAGCAGGAATCACTACTGCCGCAATGTGATTGATGGTAAAGCTCACACCCGCCGTAGATGCAATGTCTTCCGGATCGGCAATCTTCTGGAAGTAGGTTTTAATCGCGATCGCCATGGCGAAGAAAAGATGGTCCACCACGTATAACACACCCGCCATCGTTGCACTTTCCACAAAGGCATAGCCGGTAAACACACATGCCAGCCCAACATACTCCACGGTCAGGGCGCGTCGCTCACCCACTCTGCCAATCCAAGCACCAATTTTGGCCGCAAACAGCATGTTGAAGAGGTAGTTAATGATAAACAGCAGACTGACATCACCCACGGAATACCCAAACTTCTCAACCATCATGAAGCCGGCAAAAACAATGAAGATCTGACGACGGGCACCACTGAGGAAAGTCAGGCCGTAATAAAGCCAATATCTTTTGCGAAGGATCAGCTTTCGAGTCTGAACGTGTGGGCTTTCAAAGGAAGGAAATATTGCCCACAGCGCAAGTACCGCCACCAAACTGACAAAGCCAAACAGCATATACACGATGTTATAGCTGACCTCCATCCACTCCATTAACAGCCAAACGGCAGCGTAAGCGATAAGGCTTGCTGCGCCCTTCCAGGCAAGAACCTGTCCCATAAAGTGTGCGCTTTTATCTTTATCTATCCACTGTAAAGTCAGAGACTGATTAACGGTTTCAAAATAGTGAAAGCCAATCGACATCACAATCGTGGTTAAATACAGCCCCCATACCGTTGGAAACCAACCTGTCACCGCAACACCGAGACACATCACAGCCAGAAACAGCAAGGCAAAGCGCTGCTCTTTGATAAACAACAAGAGATAAATCGCTGTAAACGCCAGGAAGCCAGGGACTTCACGCAAACTCTGCAACATGCCGATTTCTTTACCGGTAAACGCGGCTTTTTCTACCACAAAGTTGTTGAGTAATACGTTCCAGACAGAAAACGCCATGGCCATGATAAAAGCCATCGCGATAAGAAGATGGGCGGGAGTTCTAAAGCGTTCCACGTTGTTGTTTCTCGATATTTATTTGAAGTTGTTTCCGCCAATGTAACTGCGAATCAACAAATAAGCTAACGGGAATCGTTGAAGTCATTGTTCAAAAATCATGAACAAAAAAAGAGCAGCCACTTGGGCTGCTCTTTTCAGGGGGAATAATTCTAGTGATTAAGCTTGAATACCAACAATCAACCAAGGTGCATTTGGTTGTGTCATATCACGCTCAAGGTGCCAGATATCAGTAATGTCTTCTTCAACACCTTCCTGACGGTCAGTGTAGCGGCCGCTGAACTGCAGACTCAGTTGAGCAAGTTTGCCGTCGTAATCAGCACGGACGATTTCCGCATCGACATACATGACTTCTGTGTGCTGCTCGCCTTCCAGCTTACGACGCTCTTCAGCCAGGTCGTTATATAGCTCAGGCGTCACGTATTCCTGAATAGTTTCAAGCTGGTTGTGGTTCCATGCACCTTGCAGAATACGGTAATGCTCACGCGCACCGTTTACAAAACCAGCCATATCGAAGTTCGGCGGGAAGTTAAACGGTACATCGTTATTTACTGCACCAAAACCTCCTGTCGAAGATGTCGCCGCTGACTCACGGAACTGAGGCTGTTGTTGCTCGTGGTAGTAACCTTTGTTTTGCGGCTCTTGGCCACCGGCGTAAGCCTGTTGATGCGGTCGGTTCATCGAACCGTTCTTCGCCGCCATCAGGCTCTTGAAGATCTTAAACAGCACGAATGCGATCAGTGCGATGATCAGGAAATCCATGATTTGGAAGCCTTCAAATGCACCACCCATCATGGCTGCGATCAGACCACCAGCTAGCAGTCCGCCCAGCAAACCACCCATCAAGCCTTTCTTAGAAGACGACTTCGCTGCAGCCGCAGGATCGTTTTGCTTATTGATTGAGTTGGTGTTGGTCGGTTGTGATTTTGGTGCTGGCGCCGTCTTAAAGCTTTTGCCGAAAGACTTACCGCCACCAAACTTCTTCGCCTCAGCGTGTGGTGCAGATACCACCATCACGAACATCAGCGCGAATAGAGTAAAAAAGCGTTTCATTGCAAACCTTTTGTTTCAATGTCAAATAACGCAACAAGCGTAAGGTACTTTCATGCTATGTCAGCGGCACGGAAAGTCAAACCCTGTTACGGCCGAATATGTTACCAATCGTTTAAATTTTGCTTAAACAGCAATACATAACTGCGAGCAAGATTTCTCCTTTTGGCGACTTTTTAATAAAAATGCGGTAAACCGTTGAGGAGATAGAGCTCTTAATGGAACGACTGCCTTACAATGCAGTCCATATTCACAGAGAGAAAACAATTAAAGGTTGATGCGATGAACGATACACACAGTAAAACCGTCGGGTACATTTTATGGATCTTCGGTTTTCTCGGTGCACACCGTTTTTATTATGGTAAGCCTGTGACAGGAACCATCTGGCTGTTCACATTCGGACTTTTGGGGATTGGTTGGTTGATTGACCTGTTTCTGATCCCATCCATGGATCGCGAAGCAGACCTCCGCTTTAACAGCGGACAAGTCGATTACTCTGTCGCTTGGATATTGCTGACCTTCCTAGGCATCTTCGGTATTCACCGTATGTATATGGGTAAATGGGTGACTGGCATCATCTATCTCTTTACTGGCGGATTCTTCATTGTTGGTGTTATTTATGATTTTTGGACACTGAACGATCAGGTTTCGATTAAAAACGCCGAACGTTTCAGCTAAGCTTTTGCTTTCAAAGCCTCTCAGTTGTTGGCATTTAGCTAAACTGAGAGGCTCGTAACTTGCCCTTTCCCGACCCCACTCCTAAAATATCGAACATTGTTCACTATTTGCAGCAGAAGTAATGGCACGCAGGAACGACCACAGCCGCGAAGAGCTGGTAGAAATGACGCTTAACTGCGTTGAAAAGTATTTAGACACCCAGCCTTACCATGCCCTGAGCTTGCGAAAAATCGCTGCTGAAATCGGGTATGTCCCAAGTACCTTGGTCAATGTCTTTGGCAGTTATAACATTCTGCTACTACATGTTGTCGCTCGGACACTGGACGATCTGCGTCATCAGGCCCAACAAAAGCTGACCGACACATCAAACTGCCGTGAAGCCCTGTTTACACTCGCGCATCTTTACCTCGAGTTCGCATCGAAAAACCCTTACCGTTGGCAACTGGTGTTTGAGCACAGCATGAAAGGCGACAAGCTTCCTGATTGGCAAAGTGACCGAATCCAGAGTATGACGGGCATGCTGGAACGCCTGCTTAAGCAACTTTCTCCCACCAAAAACGATGAGGAAGTGGTAGAGGCAAGCCGCGTACTCTGGGCAGGAGTTCATGGCATCACGCTGCTCGCAGTTGACGACAAGTTCTTCACCTCAGTGCCAGTCAATGGCGCAGAGCTTATCGATAACCTGCTGACAGGCTACCTTAAGAGCTGGATTGACGCTTAGGAGCCGGGAAGGAAAGGATGACAAGCCAAACCGGGCTCCTGAAACAGCGACGTTTTCTGCCTTATTTTATCACCCAAGCACTCGGCGCGTTTAACGACAACGTCTACAAGAATGTCCTGTTGATCCTCGTTGCCTTTGCTGGTCCCGGCGTCATCGGGATAAGTACCGACCTTTTCATCAACCTCGCTGCTGGCCTGTTTATTCTCCCCTTTTTTCTGTTCTCAGCTTTCGCCGGTGAGCTCGCGGATAAATTCGAGAAATCCCAATTTATCCGCGGCGTGAAGTTACTGGAAATCGGCATTATGAGTCTCGCTGCCATTGCTTTTATCTACGAAAGCTACATGGCGCTTTTAGTTCTTCTTTTCTTGATGGGTACGCAATCTGCTTTCTTTGGCCCTGTGAAATACGCATTACTGCCTCAAACCCTAAAACCTCAGGAACTGGTTTCGGGCAATGCTTTGGTTGAAACCGGTACATTCCTAGCGATTTTACTTGGCACCATGGTGGCCGGGGTTATCGCGAATATGGATGGAGCGCGAGATATTGCTGCTATCTCTGTGGTGATGTTTGCTGTGCTCGGTTATTTGAGCGCCCGTTCTATTCCTGAGGTAGCTGCCGGAAACCCTTCTCTCAAAATCCGTTTTTCTCCTATCCGACAGATGAAGACCACGCTGGCGATTGCCCGAAAAGATAAAGTCGTGCTGCAGTCAATTCTCGGGATCAGTTGGTTTTGGTTTCTCGGTGCCAGTTATCTCACGCAATTCCCCAATTACGCCAAGCTTCATCTTGGTGGCAATGAAGCGACCGTTTCGTTTCTACTGACGCTTTTCTCCGTCGGTATTGCCATTGGCTCTTTGCTTTGTGACAAGCTTTCCGGCCATCGTATTGAGCCTGGCATTGTGCCAATTGGTGCACTGGGATTGACTATTTTCGGCATTCACCTGATGTTCTCGACACCTGCAATGCCTTCAACTGCTGCAAACTTTGTAGAATTTATTGCCGACCCGTCACTGTGGTGGGTGTTTGTCGATTTACTCTTGATTGGCATATTCGGAGGAATTTTCATTGTTCCTCTGTATTCCATGATGCAGGCACGTTCAGAAGATAGTGAGCGCTCACAGGTCATTGCCGCCAATAACATTTATAACGCTCTCTTCATGGTGACCAGCGCCATTCTCGCCATGATTCTTCTTGGTGCCATGGGCATCAGCATCCCTGAATTTTTCCTTATACTCGCCCTGCTGAATCTTGTTGTCACCCTCTATGTCGGCAAGCAGGTTCCACTCTTCGCGTTGCGCTTTGTTATTTGGTTCTTGAGCCACAGCTTCTATCGCGTGACCCACAAGAATCTCCAAAACATTCCAAAAGAAGGCGGCGCATTGCTGGTATGTAACCATGTCAGCTATGTCGATGCCTTGATTCTGGCAGGTGCTTGTCCGCGCCCCATTCGTTTTGTGATGGACGAAGATTACTACCACCTACCCGTGCTGAATTATTTCTTCCGAGCCAGTCGCGTCATTCCTATCAAGCTCACCAGCGGCTCCATCCGCTGTGCACTCAAGGAAGTAAAAAAGCAACTGAATGACGGCGAGATTGTCTGTATTTTCCCTGAAGGCCAGCTCACTTCTGATGGTGACATGCAGCCTTTCAAACGTGGCATAGACCTAATTCTGAAGCAGTCACCGGTTCCCGTAATACCTATGGCATTGAAAGGTTTATGGGGAAGTTATTTCAGCCGTGAAGGTGGCCGTGCCCTGCTCAAATTACCCAAGCGGTTTTGGTCAAAAGTGGAAGTCGAGGCAGGAAGTCCGGTTCAGCCAGAAGATGCAAGATGCGACCGATTATTTAGTGATGTGAAAACGTTAAGAGGCGATTATCGTTGAACCAGCTTTTCGTTAGCCAGCCAATCAGCTAACGCGCGGCGGGAGATTTTTATCCCGCCATCCAGCAAATGCTTCGGAATCGAGTATGCGGCTTTAGGCACCTGGTGGGACGGCAGCAACGACTTGGCGTAAGCCAGAAAGTCACCTTGATTGACATTGCCCATCACCAACGCAACAGGAACCTGTCCCCACTTGGCATCCACTACGGGCAAAATAAACAATTGCTCAATCCCTTCAAAGCCTGAAAGCACCCTTTCAATACTTTCCGGCTGCACATTTTCCCCGCCACAGATAAACATGTTATCTAAGCGGCCAAGAATCTGAAGTTCGCCCTCTACCCATTCACCTTTATCTTTAGTCGCAAACCATCCGTCCGACAAAGGCTCCAACTTTCCGCCAATGAGGTAACCCGATGAAAGCGTGTCTCCTTTCACCATGATTTCCCCAAGGCTGGAAAGCATAAGTTCCCGATGCGGAAGCGGACGACCTACTGAGAAGCATCCATCCACCCGTTTTGCCGTGATGGTCGATGCCATTTCTGTCATCCCATAACCGCACCAACAACCAATACCTTTTGCTTCAGCTTCATCCACCAGCGCTTGCGGAATCACTGCACCGCCTAAAAGTACGGATGTTAACGAAGAAGGAAACTCCACCTTTAGCAATCGCTGCAATTGCGTTGGTACCAAGGAAGCGTGTGTTACACCTTCTAGAGCCGAGTGTAATGCGTCACCTTTCGTCTCTGCAATCTTCAGAGTCGCCCCGCATTGTAACCACCGCCAGACAATGGCAAGACCGGAAACATGAAATAACGGCAAGGAAAGAAGCCAGCAATCACTTTCACCAAAAGGCATCAGTGAAAACAATCCGCTGGCGCTAGCTAAATGAGCGTTAGCATTGTGAGTGGCCGCTTTGGGTGTCCCCGTCGAGCCGGAAGTCAGCACGAGGGTCAGGATGTCATTGGTATCAAATGGCACCACATCAGACTGCTGCCATTTACTAGAAGAAAATGCGGTATGCGGGTCGATAACCATCTCAATCCCCGCGTTCTCGAGCACTTCTTTTTGGAGTGCTGGAGAGAAAGCCGGATTGATCAGCAGCGTTTTCAAGCCTTGTTGCCAGGCAGCAAGGATAACTAAAAGGGTTTGGTAATCATTTTGAGAGGAGATGGCTACATAGCGATTATGCGGTTTGGGCAGCAACGGCATACTGCCTATATCTGAAACAAGGCGCTGCCAACTAATAGCCTCGCCTTCCAGATATAAAGCAGTATGCTGGGGTTTTACCTCACCCCAGTAAAGCCAAGGCCAAGTATCAAAACTTATGGGTGCGCCTGCCATACCACTTCACAGTCAGTCAGCGTTTTCAGTGGTAACTCACAGCCAGGCCACGCTTGCTCTAGCTGCTCACCAAACAATGAGACCGTATCAAGCCCCGGTAAGGTTTCCGGCGTTAGCCAGTGGGCGATGCGCGCCAATGTATTGAGGCCAAAACTGGATTCAATACTGGAGCTGATCACCACTTCCATCCCCATGGTATGGGCATGCTCAACCAGTGATTTCACTGTTTGAAGTGAGCCCACCAAAGTGGGTTTAATCACGATCGCAGACAATCCGGTTTTGTATTCTAGCGAAAAGCCTTCATCGCGCAGGGTTTCATCCCATGCAATGGCAATTCCGGTTTCTTCACTGAATGCGAGGCTTTGCTCGGGCGTCTGACAAGGCTCTTCTAAAAAGGCGATGCGGGAACGGAAAGCGGGATTCACATAATTGGCAAACTGCGCTGCTTTTGCCGGCGTCCACTGGCGGTTGGCATCCAGTCGAAGGCGCAAATCTGGAAGGATTTCCAGAAACATGTTCACCACCATGCCGTCGCGAATAGGCTCGTAGAGGCCCACTTTAATTTTCGCGACTTTCTCGCCCGGCAATTCAGCGAGCTTTTCAACCAGCTCATCTGGATCGCCGCTACACAACGGCGCAGCGAGGAAATTACCTTCAGCCGGGATTTCACCATCAAGTTCCGCAAGTGCAACGGACAAACCAAAAGCGACGGATGGATAGAGCGTGTCCCAATCTATTTCGTCGCCTTCCAGCCACTGCGCTAAACAAAGCTCAATCTGAGTTTGTGCTTGCTCGATGGTTTCAGCACTGAACTCTGGCAAAGGTGCAATTTCGCCTCTGCCAGATTTCTCACCATCTTTAAGTTCGACAATCAAGCCATCTCGCTGTGCCAGACGGGTGTGACGCAAAATCACACCACTGTCCATCGGCAACGAATAACGGTAAAGCGTTGCGTGCTTCATCTTCCCACCCTGCTATGGGTTACGTGGGAATTTGTCGAAGTCTGGGCGACGTTTTTCATTGAAAGCGTTGCGGCCTTCCTGACCTTCTTCGGTCATGTAGAACAACATGGTGGCGTTACCCGCCAGCTCTTGCAGACCCGCCTGACCATCACAGTCAGCATTCAGAGCCGCTTTCAGGCAGCGCAGCGCCATTGGGCTATGCTGTAGCACTTCACGACACCAACGTGCAGTTTCACGCTCAAGCTCCGCGTAAGGCACTACGTGGTTAACCAGACCCATATCCACCGCTTCTTGCGCATCGTAGAAGCGGCAAAGGAACCAGATCTCTCGGGCTTTTTTCTGACCCACGATACGTGCCATGTAAGACGCGCCCCAACCGCCGTCGAAAGAACCAACTTTCGGGCCAGTCTGACCAAATTGCGCGTTGTCTGCTGCGATCGTCAAGTCACACATCATGTGAAGCACATGACCACCACCCACAGCGTAGCCCGCTACAGAGGCAATCACAGGCTTAGGACAGGTACGGATTTGGCGTTGGAAGTCCAGCACGTTCAAGTGGTGTGTACCTTCGTCATCACGGTAGCCGCCGTAGTCGCCACGGATCTTCTGGTCACCACCGGAACAGAACGCATGCTCACCCTGGCCACGCAGCACAATCACACCCACTTTTTCGTCGTAGCGTGCATCGGCCAGCGCTTTGATCATCTCTTTCACTGTTTGAGGGCGGAATGCATTGCGGACTTCAGGACGGTTGATAGTGATTCGCGCGATACCGTCTTCCGATTTTTCAAAAAGGATATCTTCATAGCCTTCAGAGCAATCATTCCACACCACTGGTGCATACAGTTCCTGTTCGGTTAAACCTGTTGTTCTAGCCATAGCATTACCATCTAAATCATTAAGTTAATTAGGTTCAATCAGCCGCTTAATCGACTGGCAATACAGCAAAGGCTGCTCTGCATGAATGTTGTGGCCGGCGTCTGGGACAATGGAATAAGACAGTCCCGAATGCATCGCCAATGCCAGAAACTTATTGTCCTTCTCACCACATAGGTAATGCACCTTTGCTGGCAACATTCTGAGCAAATCGCCCAGAAAATCCTGTTGGGATAAGGATGTAGCACGCAGCATACTTGCCACTTTTGTACCGAGGTTATCACTGCGCTTAACGATCAAACTTTGTCTTTGCGCATGATTTAGTGAGGAAAATACAGGTTGTTGGTACCAATCTTGAAGCACATCAACAATGGGCTCATTTTCAAAACGCACCGCCCATTTTTCATCATGTTCACGCCTTGCCGCTCTCTCGGGTTCAGGTAAACCTGGATGCCCATTTTCGATAATAAGCCCAGCGAAAGGAGCACAGATTACCCTCAGAGAGCTTGAATAGTGGGTGGCGAGATACATAGCAATGCGTGCGCCCAGCGAATAGCCGACAAGCCAAAAAGGTGAAGACAATGTCTCGCTGATCGTTGCTATTACTTTGATGCAGGTATCTTCAAAGCCGACCGCTTCAATATGTTGGCTACCACCGTGTCCCGGCAAATCGATAGCCAGGCACAGATACTCTTTGGAAAGCTCATCAATGACAGGTTGCCAATCCCTATGATCGCCAAGCAGGCCATGAAGGAAAACAAGGGCAGGTTTGTCCGCCTGCCCTTGGAGGGAATAATTCAATCTTTCAGAGCAGTTCTGCATTGGCAATTTCACCAAACATCGCTTTAAGTGCCTTGCCGCACTCGCCCGCCCCAACCTTGAGTTCAATCACCGTAGTTCCCGGCGTAGACTGCGCATCAATGCATTGTGCTCGCGCGGTTTCCAGCGATGAAGGGCAACCATAGTTGAACCCGAACATCGCCGCCGCGTGTGAGAAATCAGTGCCATGCGGCATGCGATAGAAGGTTTCTTTGTTCGCATCCGGCACCGGTAACATATCGAAAATGCCGCCGCCATCATTGTTAATAATGATCAGCGCAAATGGCTGCGGATTGTTTGCCAGTAACGAAAGGCTGTTGAGGTCATAAAGCGCGGAAGTGTCGCCCATCAGCATCACCATCGGACGCTGTCTTGCACGCTGAACGCCAGAAGCCGTGGCAATCAGACCATCGATACCCGATGCACCGCGATTGGCAAACACGGCTTTTTCTGGCAGGTGACTGCACATATCCAACAGACGGATTGCCATGCTGTTTCCAATAAAGAGGTCGCTCTCTTTCGAAAGCCAATGGCTGAAGTCAGCAGCTAAGGAGACTTCTGACAGCGATTCATCAGACGCCGCCAATCGCTCAAAATATTGTTGGCTTGCCACAACCAACGCATCAGCCCAACGTGCGTGTTCGTTATCACGAGTGATTTCCGTCATGGCCAACGCCACATTTGCCAGTGGCGCATTGATGCGCAACCCCTGTTTATGACTTGGGTCCAGCCTTCCTGGATGTTTCTCTACCAACCAGTACGTCCCCTCAAACTGGTTGATAAACTGGCTGAGGCGCTTTGACACCAAACGGCTGCCAAATTGAACGATAATATCAGCTTGGTTCAGCACTTCAGCACACGCAGGGTTTTGTAGCCAAACATCAAAACCTGCGAATGCAGAGCCTTGGCTCGCTTGCGGGTCGCAGAGAAGAGGCCAGTGAAGTTTCTGAGCCAGCGCATCAATAGCTCGGCGCTCTCGTAAAGAGGCCTTACCCACCACCAACACACCTTTTTGTTGCTGGAGCTGAGCCCAATCGCGCAAAGGCTGGCTTAAATCTGCGCGTGAAGGCGTGAAGGACAAGTAAGGCTCATCACTCTCCAGCCAGGTTCGTACTGGCTCAAGGTATACCGAAGCGTCTTCCATTTCCCCGTATAAAGGTTCAGGGAACGGACAGTTGATATGATAACTCCCGCCCAGTTCTGACTGACAATGCAGCCCCTCTGACACTGTCGACAATAACCAAGCTGGCGAAATGTGTTCTGTGGGTGACGGCAGGAAACTCGTCACTTCTGCATGCTCGCTGAAAATGCCCTGCTGGCTGATTGCCTGGTTGGCGCCACATTGAATAAGCTCAGGCGGACGGTCAGCAGTCAGAAGCACTAATTTTTCGCGGGTTAAACGGCTTTCTGCCACAGCTGGCAGCAAATTCGCCACCGCTGTACCGGACGTAACAATCACAGCAACAGGATTGTCAGAGGCTTTGGCCAACCCCAGCGCTAAAAAGCCTAAACCACGCTCATCGAAATGGGTATGAAGGCAAATAGAGGAATCAAGGCTTTGGAGTCTTTCCGCTTCCAACGTTAGCGGTGTTGAACGCGAGCCCGGTGCAGTACAAATGTCTTTCACACCCGCACGTTGCAGCGACATCAAAATCAGTCTCGCCCAGATACGGTTGATGGTTGAAGGCTTCATCCGGCCTTTTTCTCCATATGTTTGTCGGGCGAAGGGCCTAGCAGGTTTCTGAGAGTCGCCATTTTCCGGTCAAGCTCTTTCCACTCGCTTTCCGCCACTGAACCCGGCACGATGCCTGCGCCCGCAAATAGATGCACCTTGTTATCAACAATCAGGGCGCTGCGGATAGCGACACAGAATTCACTTTGCTCAGGGCTAAGGTAACCCACCGAGCCGCTGTACCAGCCGCGAACGAAGGGTTCATTCTCAACGATAAAATCCACTGCTTTCTCGCGGGGTAAACCTGCCACCGCAGCGGTTGGTTGTAACAAATCCAGCAATGTGGAAGAAGGTACATCAGCGACTAAATTCGCCTCAATATCGCGCTTTAAGTGCTGCACATTGCGAAGACGCACTAAGTGAGGCGTGACTTCAACATCCAATTGCTCGCTATGCGGATTCAGTCGCTGGGTGATGTCTTCCACCACCAAGCGGTTTTCATAGATATTTTTGCTGTCATTGAGCAGCCAGGTCGCCAGTAAAAGGTCTTCCTCGGCGTCTTTGCCGCGACCTATGGTACCTGCGAGTGCTTCAGTATAGAGTTCGCTGTCATCGCGCCAGAATAAGCGCTCCGGCGTCGAGCCAACAAAACAGTGCTTTTCATCCAGCGCCAACAGGAAGTGAAAGTTGGACTTATTTATCTCGACAGAGGCTTTAAGCAGGCTGGCTGCGGGTAAGGTTCGGTCAAGCTCAAGCGTTGTCTTACGCGCCAGTACTACTTTCTGCAGTTCGGTTGTTTCAATCGCCGACAACGCATCCCCAATCATGGTCGACCATTGGCCAAACTCTGGCTGATGTTGGGTTGCCAACACGTCGCAATCCGGATGGGATAAGCGTTGGGATTGAGTGATTAGCTTAGATAATGCCGCGCGAACTTTTAACAGGTCATCACAAAGATTCAGCGTGATTGACCACTGACCCTCTCGGCAAGCCATCTCGATCTGCGGCAGGAAAAAGAAAGACTGAAGACAACGCTGATTGCGCTCCGTACGTCCGTCAAAAGAACGTCCGCCCCAAATGCGCTGACCTTTGACAAGTTGACGCTCAGCAGAGGCAGGATCAGAAAAGGTTTTAACCTGACCAAGTGCCAACACCTGCTCTGTACCGTCTCGGGTTTGCCAATAGAACTTAGGGAATAATGGCTGGGTATGTAGCCAGTCGATAGGATCGGTACGCTCAGGCCATTGGAATGGCAGCGTGATCTGCTTGGGGAGTGGCGACACTGTCGACAGGGATTCAACAAGCCTGGCGATAGCTTGGCTTAAATCGGTCAAACTAACCTCACTTACACTCACAACCTGAAAGGTAATGTCCGATTCCCTGGGAGACCCAAATGCTGCATGGCGTGGCTGCGAAGACTTTCTTTTCTGTGTTTGTCAGAACATCCTGCGATGACGAATGCGCAAAATACCATCACTTCGGTTAATTTCGCATCAAGCTCCGCCAATTTACGACAAACTCGATAAAATTTCCTGTTGGAAAGCCATTCTACAACCTTATTGATTGTGATGAAATCCGAATGTTCTAGAATAATATTCCAACAAATAAGGATTTAATTGCTTATATTTCTTCTTTTCCTCATTTTTTACTATTCACTACTTATATATGCCCTTTCGTTAGTGTAATTTACTGGAAACACTTAAAAATAAGCTCAGGAATCATGATGCAAGAAATCGGGATGTCGACGAAGCTGGACAACGTTTGCTACGACATTCGTGGTCCAGTGATGAAAGAGGCAAAACGCCTCGAAGAAGAAGGCCACAAAATTCTCAAACTGAACATCGGCAACCCAGCCCCATTTGGTTTCGACGCACCGGATGAAATTCTGGTCGACGTGATCCGAAATCTGCCGACTTCTCAGGGTTATTGTGATTCCAAAGGAATTTACTCCGCGCGTAAAGCAGTGGTTCAGCACTACCAAAAGCGCGGCATGTTGGATTTGGATGTTGAGGACGTTTACCTGGGTAATGGCGTCTCTGAGCTGATCGTGATGGCAATGCAGGCGCTGCTGAATGGCGGTGACGAGCTGCTGGTGCCTTCTCCGGACTATCCGCTGTGGACAGCAGCAGTCTCTCTGTCTGGCGGTAAGCCCGTTCATTACATGTGTGATGAAGAATCGGACTGGTACCCAGATCTGGATGACATCAAAGCCAAGATCACGCCAAATACCAAAGGCATTGTGCTGATCAACCCAAATAACCCAACGGGTGCGGTTTACAGCCGTGACTTCCTGCTGGAAATTGCGGAAATAGCCCGTCAAAACAACCTGATCATTTTCGCGGACGAAATCTACGACAAGATCCTCTACGACGGTGCTCAACACCATTCTATGGCACCGCTAGCACCTGATGTCTTCTGTGTGACCTTCAGTGGCCTGTCGAAATCCTACCGTGTGTGTGGTTTCCGCTCTGGCTGGATGATCCTGTCAGGTCCTCGCCATCTGGCGAAAGGCTATATCGCAGGGCTGGAGATGCTGGCGTCAATGCGCTTGTGTGCAAACGTACCCATGCAGCATGCAATCCAAACCGCGTTGGGTGGTTACCAAAGTATCAATGAACTGATTCTGCCGGGTGGCCGTTTGCTGGAGCAACGAGATAAAGCGTGGGAATTGTTGAACCAGATCCCGGGGATTAGTTGCGTGAAACCAAAAGGCGCGCTGTATCTGTTCCCGAAAATCGACACTAAGAAATACAGCATTCATAACGATGAAAAGATGATGCTGGACTTTCTGCTGCAAGAGAAAGTACTGATGGTTCATGGAACGGGCTTTAACTGGCACAAGCCGGATCACTTCCGAATTGTCACTCTGCCTCGTGTGGATGATTTGGAAATGGCTATCGGCCGCTTCGAACGATTCTTATCGACGTATCGTCAGTAAGGTAATAGGTCCTAGGGTCCTAGGGTCCTAGGGTCCTGCACAGATTTCATAGGCCTAGATTCAGATTCAAGCTATTTGCTCTCCCTAGGACCTTCTTTTCCTAGGATCTAGGGCCTGCTCTTCTCAGGACCTTCTTTCCACACCAGCGCGAACGCCAGCCCGACGCAAGCCCCGGCTAAATGCGCCTGATAGGCAACGCCTGCGTCGATTAAGTCCGCAGTCATCGAGTCCCCGCCTGTGTAGGCTTCATATCCCAGCTTCAAAATCACGCCAATGAGCATCACCCACCCCAACGGCATTTTGTTTTGAATATCCCGCACCACGCCCCAAACAAACAAGCCATGTAACACACCTGAAAGCCCGGCATACCAATCAAAAGGGCTGACGAACATGACTGCCCCTATCACTGCCATCATCACCCAAACCATTGGGATAAGACTTCGGCTGCCGTAGTATTCGCGATGAAGAAAAGCGAGCACCACCAGCCCCGCTAGATTCATGGCAAGATGGATACCATTGGTGTGTGTTAGGTTTCCTGTTACGATTCGCCACCATTGCCCTGCAAGAATATCCGTGCGATCCCATACCATGATTTGATGGATAGTAGGGAATTGGGCAATGAGTATGATGATGGCGAGTAAGCCAACAAACCTAAGATGAGCCAATATGTGCTCCAAGCTTCGTGATATTAGTAAGTTATAGCGTACCGTGGTCATGAACCAGAAAGCCAGTCGATATTGTCCGCAGTGCGGAAAAGCCAACAAAGCCTGCATTTGCGCTTTCATCCAGAGGATTGAAAGTGATGTGCCTGTGATCGTCCTCCAGCACCCTTCAGAGGTTAAGCAGCCCATCGGTACGGCGCGTATTCTTTCTCTGTCGCTCCCAAACTGTCGAATCATCGTGGGAGAAGACTTCAGCGACAATGATGAGCTGAACCAACTTTTGGACAACGATGTTCATTACGCCCTGCTCTACCCGGCTGAAACGTCAGAGCCGATTGGGGACTGGCACGTTGACGCTGGCAAACAACGCGGTTTAATTTTACTCGACGGCACCTGGCGAAAAGCCTTTAAAATGTATCAGCTTTCCCAAAATTTGCAGGCGCTTCCTTGCGTGAAATTGGATGATATCCAGAGCGGAAATTACCGCATCCGAAAATCCCCAGTCAATGGTGGCCTTTCAACGGTTGAAGCCGGCTTCCATGCCCTTTCAGCCATGGCAGGGGACAGTGAGCCTTTCGAGCCGCTAATGAATGCCTTCAATGAAATGATTGAGTTTCAGATAAAACAAATGCCGCCCGGTGTGTTTGAGCGGCATTATGGCGGGAAAGATAGGTCCTAGGGTCCTAGGGTCCTAGGGTCCTAGGGTCCTAGGGTCCTAGGGTCCTAGGGTCCTAGGGTCCTAGGGTCCTACAAAGATTTTAAAGTTGCAGCTACGAATTCAAGCTGTTGCTTTCCCTAGGACCTAGGATCGCTCTTTGCTCTTCCTAGGACCTTCTTCCCCTAGGACCTAAAATCTATCGAATCGGATACAGCGGCCCCTGACTTGACGCGGTAAACATGGTGGCGTGAAGACGTTGCGCATAACCATCTGTCATTCCTGATATGTAATCGGCGATAGCGCGACGACCACTTTTACCCTCAGCGATTTCTTGTTGCCACTGACTTCGGATCGCGACGGGTAACAATCTTTGCGGATCAGCATCGAACGCGTCGAACAGCTCCATCACCAATTGCTGCCCCTTGTATTCGACTACCTGAAGCTCTGGTTTTTGCACCACAAACTCGCTGACAAATGCTTTTAGCACTGACAGTACTGAGTGCATGGTATCCGTCAGCTTGGCGTTCCATTGAAGCAAAGGGTTTCCGAAACGGTTTACCCCATCTTGCACAGATGGCTCGATGGCTATCGAGGTGAGTAGTGTGTTCACCAAAGCGCCGATGGCATCTTTTCGCTCATAGTGCGGACCAAACATTTGATCACTCAAATGCCCGATATTGGCTTCCAACCATGGATCTCCGCATTCCGCGAGTTTGCTGGCTACTGCTTCCTGCCATTGGTCACGCTGAACAATACCCATCACAATGGCATCTTCGAGGTCGTGGACACCGTATGCGATGTCGTCTGCCAGTTCCATGATCGAACAATCAATGGATTTGTATTGTGTGCGGCCATGCTGTTCTTTCGTTGGTGCCAATTTCAACGAGGTAAACAGTTTAGCGTCGTTTTCAGACATGCCACCCAACACCCAGTTAAACCTTTCCAGGTCATCTTGATAGATACCCTTGGCTGGGTGCCACTCAGAGGCTTTCAGGTGACGAAATTCGACAACATCAGGCGGAAGCGCTGAGCGCAATATGGATGCAATCGGCGCCGGATATTTCAATAACCCCAGCAAGGTACGACGGGCGAGGTTCATGCCGTCATGTTCGGTATAAGGTTCTAGTAAGGTAACGATGCGAAAGGTTTGCGCGTTTCCTTCAAAGCCGCCGTCTTTGCGCATCATATAGTTCAGCGCGATTTCACCACCATGACCGTAAGGCGGATGGCCAATGTCGTGTGCAAGGCACAAGCTTTCCATCAAGCTGGTTGAAGGCAAGATATCGCGAAACTCAGGTTGCTTTTCTTTGATTTGAGCGAGGATGCCCGTCCCTATCTGGGAGACCTCAAGTGAGTGTGTCAGACGCGTGCGGTAAAACTCGCTATGTTCTGCGCCGAGTACCTGTGTCTTCGCCTGCAAGCGTCGGAACGCGGCAGAATGCAGTATCCGAGCCCGATCCCGCTGAAACACAGAACGCTTGTCATTACGGCGTTTTTTGTTTTCTTCAGCGAGACGCGCTTCCCAATCAAGTGATAGTGCAAACTCAGTCATCGCTGATTTCATCCAAAGAAAGCTCAAAACTTGGCGCAAACGTCGTCATAAAATATTCCGTCGCCTCACTGCCACGCTCGCTCATGGTTTTTTCCAAGCGACGTTTGGCTTGAAGAAACTCATGATTGCCCGCAGAAAGCTCTTCAAGACATTTAAGATAGGCGCAAATGGCATCAGCCTGCTTCACCAAACGATAGTCGCCCTCATCGATAGCTTCGCTGTCGATGAGTGGTCGGTAATCTTCGCGGAACTCCTCCGGCAGCATGCCAACCAGCTTGTCTTCGGCTATTTGCTCGATTTTTTTGTATTCATCAGCGATGGCTGGGTTGAAGTACTTAATTGGTGTCGGCAGATCGCCTGTCAGCACTTCACTGCAATCATGAAACATCGCCAGCAGTGCAACACGTTCCGGCGAGTATTGCCCGCCGAATTTTTTGTTTTCTATCAGCGCGAGCGCGTGAGCAACAAAGGCAACCTGGAGGCTGTGCTCTGAGATATTTTCATTAGAAACATTGCGCATCAACGGCCAACGGTAAATAAGCTTCATACGCGCGAGATGGGCAAAGAAATGGCTGGTTTTCTGACTCATGGCTTCCTTGACGTCATTAGAACAGTTCTTTACTCATTCTGTTGTCGTCAGGCGGATTTCTCAAGCCTTATTCTTGATTTGCGGGATTTGGGGAGAGCGTGCTCCCCAGCACACAGCGGTTGAGATAGTAAATTGACTTTGGGGTATCAGAGCACGATACGGTCGCGGTTTTTCTCAACAATTGAGTCGCCAATACCTTTCACGCCCTTCAAATCATCTGCCGATTCAAATGCGCCATTAGTGTTTCGGTAATCTACGATTGCCTGCGCTTTCGCCTTACCTATACCGTCCAAATACTTATCCAGCTCTTCTACTTCAGCAGTGTTGATATTCACTTCAACCGGTACACCTTGCGCACCATCCTGTGCTGATGCCAAAGGCGAAAGTATTAGTGAGATGGCAAAAACGATTGCCGATACCATTGATTTCATGTCTTTTCCTCTTTTGAGTGATTAATCCAATCGTAGTAAATATCTGCTCATCCTAGCTTGTTAAAATACTCGATAACTGCGTTGGAAAATTTGACTGTAGAATAACTACTTATCGAAATTTTCCGCCTTGTTCTCGAGTATTTTTCCTACGCTATTTCTGATCACCTACTTACTGTGATTGGTATAACAAAGGCCACCATAAAGGCTAAGGAAAAAGGTGCGAGTTGAAGGGCTAAAAAAACGACGGGGGACGTAAAGTCCCCCGTCGATGCAACTTATCAATTACAGTCGCCTTGCAATCATATCAAGTTGGATTGATTTATTGCTCAACAGCGTCCAGTGTGTAAGTCACTTCAGTGCTTTCTTTCAGCTGTGCGATGACAGATTCCAGATCGATGTTAGCGGTGTTACGCGCAACACGCTCCGCCATCTGGCTTTGTAAGCTGATTTCTTCCGTCGTCGGCTCTTTCACCGCATCCAGAGCAACAACCAATACATCACCGTTGAAGGTACGGGTATAGCCGTACTCAGCTTTGCCTTCCGCTGGTGTTGCCATAGTGAACGCAAGTTCGACCACTTCACGCTCTTGAGAAACGCGCGCCAACTCGGCTTCTTCACCAAACGTATAGCCTGATGTATTCAGACCTGCGTCGTTGCCTTCACTCAGCTCTGACACTAAGGTGTTTGCTAACGCTTCAGCAGCCTTCTCGCCTTCCTGACGCTTCAGCAAATCTGTCACTTGAGTTTCTACCTCTTCGAAAGGCAGCACAGTCTCAGGGCGAACTTCGTCTACACGCACAACCACAACATGCTCAGGAGCAATCTCAATGATGTCAGAGTTCAGACCGTCTTCACGCACTTCCGGTTGTTGCAGAGCCTGAGCAACAAGAGGGTTGGCCAGTGCACCTTGCAACTCGCTCAGAGATACGAAATCGGTTTTCTCTACTTTCGCATTCACCGCTTCTGCTGCAGTTTCCAGATTGTCTGGCATTTCGAACGCTTTCTCTGCCAGCTCGTTGGACAGAGCGTAGAACTTCTCAACCGCGTGGTTTTGCTTCAGTTGTGCCATGATGTCATCACGTACTTCCGCAAAAGGCTTTGCATCAGATGGCTTGATATCATCCAGCTTGATGATGTGGAAACCAAACTCAGACTGAACCACTTCAGACACATCGCCGTTGTTTGCCAGCGCAAATGCCGCTTCTTCGAATGCTGGATCCATGACACCTTTATCGAACCAATCCAGCTCACCGCCTTGTTCAGCACTGAAAGTATCATCAGAACGGGTTTTCGCCAGCTCAGCAAAGTCAGCACCGCTATTCAACTCAACCAAGACTGCTTCTGCTTTTTCTTTTGCTGCGTTGTCATCACCCTGAATCATGATGTGGCTGACTTTACGCTGCTCAGCAGTGCCGTAATTGGCTTTGTTTGCTTCGTAGTAGGTCTTCGCTTCTTCTTCCGTCACGTCAGCAACGTCAGCGATACCTTCACCAGAGAGCTCAACATAAGAAATCTTGAATTGCTCAGGACGAACGAACTGCGATGGGTTTTGCTCGTAGTAAGCCTGCTTTTGCTCATCAGTGATATCCGCTTTGTCAGCGAAATCTGCTAGCGGCAGAGTCAAAGTGCGAACCATGCGCGTTTGACCTTCAAGCTTGTACAGTGCTTCCAGCTCACCTTCCAGCGCGAATTCACTGCTGATAAGGGCATTAACGAACTGTTCGCGAACCAGATCCTGGCGCACATACTCAGCAAACTGGTCAGGAGACAGACCATTGCGGCGAAGTGCTGCCAAATATAAATCGTTGTCAAACAGACCTGTTGGGCCTCGGAATGCTGGCATATCACGAATGGTTTGTTTGATTTGTGCATCGCTCACACGAAGACCTAAATTCTTCGCTTCCTGATCCAACAACGCCTGGTTCACCATACGATCCAGAACATTGCGGCGGAATTGCGCGAGATAGCTAGGGTCACTCAACAGAGTAGAGAAGAAGTCACCGGCCTGTGCTTGCATCTGTGCACGCTCATTTTGGTAAGCTTGCTCGAATTGATTACGGCTAATTTCTTGATCACCTACCGTTGCCGCAGGTACCACGGTGCCACCTGCCAGGTAGCCGCCAACACCAGCGAAAACAAAGGAAAAGATAATAAGGCCTAAGATGATCTTAACCGCGATGCTGTTTACGCCTTCGCGTAGTCGCTCCATCATAACGCGCCGTCACTCCTGCTTATTGAAACGTTCGTCTTTCATACAGCTTCTCTTGCACAGCAAAAAGCCAATGCACTGATATGCACACAGTCAATTTGTATCAAGAGGAGTTGTTTCGATTAAAACTAAAAAAGCGCATCGAGAGATGCGCCTTTACACTCTGATTGAGCCTGATTATACGCTGATGTCGCACACTTTACAGCTTAAAACTAGGACTGGTGCGACAAAGAGCAAAACGAAGCGTTTAAGATTAGTTAACCGCGTCTTTCAGAGCTTTACCAGCTTTAAAGCCTGGGACTTTAGCAGCTGCAATTTTAATTTCTGCACCAGTTTGTGGGTTACGGCCTGTACGTGCTGAACGCTCACGAACAGAGAAAGTACCGAAACCAACCAGAGCAACTTGATCACCGTCTTTCAGGCTATCTGATACTGCTTCAATCAGTGCATCCAGAGCGCGACCCGCTGACGCTTTAGACAGGTCAGCATTTTCTGCAATTTTATCGATTAACTGCGACTTGTTCACTTTTTCATCCCCTTTACAAACGAACCACAAATCCCATTTTTTGCGGCGGCAACCGATTAATGGCGCCAATAGTTATTAAAACAAGACTTAAAAACGCTGTAGCTGTTATGAATTAAGGGCTTGCAGCGTTTTAATTAACTTAGCCCTCAAAAAAAACGCTGACAAGCCTTTTACCGACTGTCAGCGCTTTACGTTGCTTAATTTTGCTGCACGTCACTCTTTTGCGACGAAACCAGCTCTATTCCGAGAGGGTTGTCTTGTAGCGCCAGAGTCAGAACTTCGTCGATCCAGCGCACAGCATGGATGTCGAGGTCTGCTTTGACGTTTTCAGGGATCTCTTCCAGATCACGTTCGTTCTCTTTTGGAATGATCACCGTTTTGATTCCGCCACGGTGAGCAGCCAACAGCTTCTCTTTCAGACCACCAATTGGCAGCACTTCACCACGCAGGGTTATTTCACCCGTCATGGCAACATCTGCACGCACAGGGTTGCCCGTCAGGCTAGATACCAACGCCGTACACATGGCGATACCGGCACTTGGGCCATCTTTTGGTGTTGCACCTTCTGGCACGTGTACGTGGATATCACGCTTCTCGTAGAAGTCGTTATTGATACCCAGTTTCTCAGCACGAGTACGAACCACTGTCATTGCTGCCTGAATCGATTCCTGCATCACATCGCCCAGAGAACCCGTTTGTGTCAGCTTGCCTTTGCCCGGCATGGACTCGGTTTCGATGGTCAGCAGATCGCCGCCCACTTCCGTCCACGCGAGACCGGTGACCTGGCCAATACGATTGCTCTCGTCCGCTTTGCCGTAGTCAAAGCGTTGAACGCCCAAGTAATCTTTCAGATTGTCCTGATTGATAACGATGGTTTTCGTGTCTTTATTCAGCAGAATTTCTTTCACTGCTTTGCGGCAAAGCTTGGAAATTTCACGCTCGAGGCTACGCACGCCCGCTTCACGGGTGTAGTAACGAATGATACCAATGATGGCTGAATCTTGGATTTCAACCTCTTTCGGCTTCAGACCGTTGCGCTTCACTTGCTTATCAACCAAGTGCTGCTTAGCAATGTTCAGCTTCTCGTCTTCGGTGTAACCCGACAGACGAATCACTTCCATACGGTCAAGCAACGGGCCAGGAATGTTCATTGAGTTCGATGTCGCCACGAACATCACGTCTGACAGGTCGTAGTCCACTTCCAGATAGTGATCGTTGAACGCATTGTTTTGCTCTGGGTCCAGCACTTCCAACAGCGCAGAAGATGGATCGCCGCGCATGTCAGAAGACATCTTGTCGATTTCATCAAGCAGGAACAGTGGGTTTTTCACACCGACCTTGGCCATTTTCTGGATAAGCTTACCTGGCAGAGAGCCAATGTAAGTACGACGGTGACCGCGGATTTCCGCTTCATCACGCACGCCGCCCAGCGCCATACGGGTGTACTTTCGGCCTGTTGCCTTGGCAATCGACTGACCCAGAGAGGTTTTACCTACACCAGGAGGCCCTACAAGACACAGGATTGGCCCTTTAAGCTTGTTCACACGGTTTTGCACCGCCAAGTACTCAAGAATGCGTTCTTTCACACGCTCAAGGCCGTAATGGTCTGAGTTCAGAATCTCTTCAGCTTTCGCCAAATCTTTCTTCACTTTCGAGCGCTTCGACCATGGCACGCTAACCATCCAGTCGATATAGCTGCGAACCACCGTTGCTTCTGCTGACATCGGAGACATCATTTTCAGCTTCTGCAGTTCTTGCTCAGTTTTCTCTTTGGCCTCCTGAGGCATTTTAGATTCTTCAATCTTCAGCTTCAGGCTTTCAAATTCGTCAGGCGCGTCATCCAGCTCACCCAGCTCTTTCTGGATGGCTTTCATCTGCTCATTGAGGTAGTACTCGCGCTGGCTCTTTTCCATCTGCTTTTTCACGCGGCTGCGAATACGTTTCTCAACCTGCAGCAGATCGATTTCTGATTCCATCATGGTCATCAGGAATTCAAGGCGCTCAGCGATATCAATGATTTCCAGCACTTGCTGTTTGTCATTGAGCTTCAATGGCATGTGTGCAGCGATGGTATCTGCCAGGCGCGCAGCCTCGTCAATACCATTCAGTGACGTCAGCACTTCCGGTGGGATCTTTTTGTTCAGTTTGATAAAGCCTTCAAACTGACTGATCGCCGTGCGCACCAGCACTTCTTGCTCACGTTCGTCCATTTCTGGCGTTAGCATGTACTCGGCATCAGCGGTGAAGAAGTCGTCTTCACGGAACTTCTTGATTTCTGCACGCTGTAAGCCTTCCACAAGCACTTTCACTGTGCCATCTGGGAGTTTCAGCAGCTGGAGAATAGAAGCGACGGTACCGACCTTATATAGGTCAGAAATGGATGGGTCATCAGTAGCGGCGTCTTTCTGCGCTACCAAAAGAATCTGCTTATCATTGTCCATCGCTGCTTCAAGGCAACGGATGGATTTATCCCGTCCCACAAACAGCGGGATGACCATGTGAGGATAGACAACTACGTCACGCAATGGCAGGACCGGAATCTCAATGCGCTCGGAACGCTCCAAGTTCATATTTTTCTCTCTTCCGTTTTCGTTATTACTGAGTATATGGGGATAGATTGTCAGGATTCAACGGCATATCCGGCAGAAAGTAAAAAAGGGAGCTAATGCTCCCTTTTTTTCGGTAATTTGTTGGTTAAATAAGCAATTTAACCCTAAGCAACATGCGCCTTATTCCGCGCCTGCCGCCTGATTTTCTGATGCTTCATAAATCAGCAGTGGATCAGACTCACCTTTGATCACAGATTCATCAATCACCACTTTGGTGACATCTTTGCTTGAAGGCAGATCGTACATGGTGTCCAGAAGCACCGCTTCCACAATTGAGCGCAGGCCACGAGCACCGGTTTTACGGTCCATCGCTTTCTTAGCAATTGCAGTCAGGGCGTCATCACGGAACTCCAGTTCAACACCGTCCAATTCCAGCAAGGCTGCATACTGTTTGGTGAGCGCGTTCTTAGGTTCACGAAGAATCTGCACCAGTGCATCTTCATCAAGCTCGCCCAAAATCGCCGTGACTGGCAGACGACCGATAAATTCCGGGATCAAACCGTACTTCACCAAATCTTCTGGTTCCACTTTGCTGAACAGGTCGCTCAGTGTCGCTTCCTGATCTTTTGTACGAACTTCCGCACCAAAGCCGATACCACTGCCTTTCGCCACACGCTGGTCTACCACTTTGTCGAGACCGGCAAATGCGCCGCCACAAATGAACAGGATTTTTGAGGTATCAACCTGCAGGAATTCCTGTTGCGGGTGCTTACGGCCACCTTGTGGTGGAACAGAAGCAATCGTACCTTCAACCAGCTTCAACAGCGCCTGCTGAACACCTTCACCGGAAACGTCACGGGTGATAGATGGGTTGTCGGACTTACGAGAAATCTTGTCGATTTCATCAATGTATACGATGCCGCGTTCTGCTTTTGCTACGTCGTAATCACACTTCTGAAGCAGTTTCTGGATGATGTTTTCAACGTCTTCACCCACATAACCTGCTTCGGTCAGTGTCGTGGCATCTGCCATGGTGAACGGCACATCCAGAAAACGCGCCAGCGTTTCTGCCAACAGCGTCTTACCACTACCGGTAGGACCAATAAGAAGAATATTACTTTTACCCAGCTCGACGCCATCAGCCGTTGTGTCGCCGTTACGAAGGCGTTTGTAGTGGTTGTATACCGCTACAGACAATACTTTCTTCGCACGATCTTGACCGATAACGTAATCATCCAGGTGCGCGCGGATCTCTTGCGGAGTTGGAAGCTCGTTACTGTCGCGCTTAGGCATGACCTCTTTTATTTCTTCACGAATGATGTCGTTACACAGGTCAACACACTCATCGCAGATATAAACAGAAGGTCCAGCAATTAACTTGCGTACTTCATGCTGGCTTTTGCCGCAGAAAGAGCAGTAAAGCAGTTTGCCGCTGCCACCGTCTTTTCGCTTGTCTGTCATTCGCTAACCTCTTTAGGCCTTAGCCCATGTTTACCATGATCTGAGTCTATAACATCTCGGGGAAATTTTCCGAACACCGAGAGACTCAATTCCAGGACGGTTAGTGTTAAGTAAACCTAACCGTCTCAGAATTAATAAATTAATCGCGCTTATTCAGTACCGCGTCAACCAGACCATAGTCAGCCGCATCCTGTGCAGCCATAAAGTTGTCACGATCAGTGTCTCGTTCAATCACTTCCAGCGGTTGACCCGTGTGCTCAGCCAACAGGGTGTTCAGCTTTTGCTTGATGGTCAAAATTTCTTGCGCGTGGATTTGAATGTCAGACGCCTGACCTTGGAATCCGCCAAGTGGCTGGTGAATCATGACACGGGAGTTTGGCAGACAGTAACGCTTACCTTTTGCGCCACCCGCCAACAGGAATGCACCCATTGAGCAAGCCTGACCCATACATACCGTGCTCACGTCTGGTTTAATGTACTGCATCGTATCGTAAATAGACATACCTGCAGTCACCGAACCACCCGGTGAGTTAATGTAGAGGAAGATATCTTTATCAGGATTTTCTGATTCCAGGAACAGCAGCTGCGCAACAACAAGGTTCGCCATATGATCTTCAACCTGACCAGTCAGGAAGATCACACGCTCTTTCAAAAGGCGGGAATAGATGTCATACGAACGTTCACCGCGGGAAGTCTGTTCAACCACCATCGGCACCAATGCATCCATGATAGAAGGCATTCCGTTTTTTTCTTGAAAGCTCATAGTGTTATATCCCTAAAATAAATGGCCCGGATGAAATTACTTCATACGGACCATTGTTATCAGAAGAGTGAATTCTAAGTCAATTGTCCACTCAACAATTCTAGCACTTATGCTTGAGCTGGGTTCATCAGCTCAGAGAAAGCTTGCTCTTTTTCAGAAACTTGTGCTTTACCCAGCAGTGCGTCGATTGCTTGTTCTTCAAGAGCAACGTTGCGCATGTTTTCCATCAGGCGCTGGTCTTTCTCGTAGTAAGCCACAACTTCTGATGGATCTTCGTATGCAGAAGCCATTTCTTCGATCAGTGCTTTCACGCGGTCTTCATCAGCTTTCAGCTCTTCAGACTTGATCACTTCACCCAGGAGCAGACCAACAACTACGCGGCGTTTTGCTTGTTCTTCGAACAGCTCACGTGGCAGTTCTGGTGCGTTTTCCATGTTGCCACCGAAACGCTGAACTGCTTGCTGACGCAGAACGTTAACTTCTTGGTCGATCAGTGCAGCAGGTACATCGATGTCGTTGTTAGCAACCAGACCATCGATCACTTGCTCTTTAACCTTGTTCTTAACCGCTTGCTTCAGTTCGCGTTCCATGTTTTTACGAACTTCAGCTTTCAGGCCGTCAACGCTGCCGTCTTCAACGCCGAAACGTGCAACGAACTCTTCAGTCAGTTCTGGCAGTTCTTGCGCTTCAACTTTGCTCAGCTTGATGTCGAACTTCGCTGCTTTACCTTTCAGGTTTTCAGCGTGGTAGTCTTCTGGGAAAGTCACGTCGATAGTGAACTCTTCGCCCGCTTTCTTACCAACGATACCGTCTTCAAAACCTGGGATCATGCGGCCTTGGCCCATAACCAGTGCGAAGCCTTCTGCTTTACCGCCTTCGAACTCTTCGCCGTCGATAGAGCCAGAGAAGTCCATTGTTACGCGGCTGCTTGCTTCAGCTGCTGCGTCAACTTCTGACCAAGAAGCCTGCTGCTTACGCAGAGTCTCAATCATTTCAGCAACGTCTTCTTCTTTAACGTCAGCCAGTGGCTTAACCACTTCTACTTTGTCCAGATCTTTCAGCGCGATTTCTGGGTAAACTTCGAAAGAAGCTTTGAATACCAGATCTTTGCCTTCTTCAGTGTCAACTGGAGTGAAAGTTGGCGCACCCGCTGGGTTGATTTTCTCTTTGATGATCGCTTCGATGAAATGACGCTGCATCACTTCACCCATCACGTCGTTACGTACAGCTTTACCGTACATACGTGAAACCATCTTCAAAGGCACTTTACCTTTACGGAAACCATCGAAACGACGATTTTTAGCAATGTTGCGAAGCTCTGCAGTTACTGCGTCTTCGATGTTTGCTGCTGGAACGGTGATAGTCAGGTGGCGCTCTAGGCCTTCTGTGGTTTCAACGGTAACTTGCATTGTATTAATAACCTCAAAACTTACTCAGGGTCGCTGAGTGATGTTGCCCGGCTCCTGCCGGTAGCATCCTTTCGTGCTACAGCGAATCGTTCGCCATAGCGCCTGTGAATCTGGATACACAGCGCGTTGGCGCGGGTATCGATTAGCCTCAAAAGACGAGGCATGATTTTTAAGACGCGCCATTATAGCGGCACCGCCCTGTCGAGTCGAGACGGGCTAGGTCCATCGTCATGTTTCTGTGAGATTGGGGCGAGAAAATGGATTTCAAGGGGTGGAAGGAAAAAGAAAGGTCCTAGGGTCCTAGGGTCCTAGGGTCCTAGGGTCCTAGAAGACGATACTTGTGAGGTTTTGATGTCAAGCGGGGATATTCATGTATCCACGCAATTGATAGAAAATCTGAGTAAAGAGGTCCTAGGTCCTAGGTCCTAGGTCCTAGAGAAATATAAAAGTGGTATGTCAACTTTAAGATAAAAAATGATTAGCAAACCCGCTTGGCTCTTTGCGGTTGGCTTTTCCTAGGACCTAGGCCCTGCTCTTCCCTAGGATCTTCTTTTCCTAGGATCATCTTTTCAATCAACGTCGAGAATCTGCAGTGCGATGCGTTCGGGAAAAATTGCGATGAGAATATGTACGAGGGAGAAGTAGAAAGTGGCACGCCCTACAGGATTCGAACCTGTGACCCACGGCTTAGAAGGCCGTTGCTCTATCCAACTGAGCTAAGGGCGCACTTCATTCACACAGTGTGCGAACGCAGGGCAGGATTATAAAGGCCCGAGTTTCTTCGTCAACGCTTTTCCTTGTGCTTTGCTGTTAAATGCCTAAGAAACAAACATAGTTGTTACCCTAACGCGAAAAATCCCCTTCTTTTTTTTCCTCTGTCTCTGTCGGTAAACAACGTCTGTTCTGACGATAAAATGATTTCATCGTGCTCCCTATTGTTCTTTTTCTCGCTAAAGCGGATATTTCTGCGCCACAAATATCCCAGGGTCTGCAGACCCGAGGGGTTAAATTTTTTCTAGCCCGGAAGTAAAGAGAATGAATGAGTTTTGGGATATCACCCCGTTTAGCTGGGAAGGCGTACTCACCTGTGCCGCCTGCGGATGGATTTTAGGCCTTGAGCGCCAACTTCGCGGAAAGCCCGTGGGTATCCGTACGGCGATCCTCATTATTCTCGGTACCTACCTTTTTATGCGTCTGGCAACATCCCTTTCAGATAACTCGCTGGATCATGCGCGAGTACTCGGTCAGATAGTTACAGGTGTCGGTTTTCTGGGTGCAGGCGTCATGATGGCACGAGATGGTCAAATCCAAGGCGTGACCTCTGCAGCCGTCGTTTGGTTGATGGCCGGCCTTGGTATGGTGATCGCTTTTGACTACGGACGCCAAGCACTGCTTCTTTGTGCGTTTGTGCTTTTTGTCCTTGTTGGTCTGGATAAAGTTGAAACAACGTTTTCTTCCCTGACAAAAGGCGTGCATAAACGCTGGGAGAAGAAGCGGAAAAAGACCGGAAAACATGCAGATATCATCGACTAGTAAGTGATCATTCTGCACAACCATTTCCATCAAAAGATTTTATCGTCACCACAAAATTATCTCTCTTTACGTTTGAGGGTGGCGAAATAATAATCGCGCCTGAACGCACCTTTCTCTGCGTTAAAACCTGCACTTCCTGTGCAGGTTTTTTAATTTCAATTCAGACGATTAAGGAAAAACATTGCAACAGAACCCTGTTATGCAGGCTGATCGCAACAGTCCTCTTGTGCCTGTTCTTAGCCTAAGCCTTTTTGCCGTTGCGTCAGGTTTCCTGATGAGCCTCATCCCGCTTGCGCTTGACGCACGTGGCATGTCGGTGAATCTTGCCTCCTGGCTCGCGAGCGTGTTTTACGCAGGCCTGCTTGGCGGTGCGTTGATCAGTGCACGCATCGTTGGCAAGTTTGGCCATCGCAGTGCGTTAGTTGCGTTTTTGCTTATCGTTGTCAGCACCGTGGGTTTGATGGCATTCAGCGCCTCACCGGCTGCATGGCTGTTTGCACGTTTTGTTGCAGGCATCGCGGTTGCCGGTGTGTTTGTCGTGATCGAGTCTTGGCTGCTAATGGCAGACACAGAAAAAGCCCGCGCCAAGCGTCTGGGCCTTTACATGGCATCGCTTTACGGAGGCTCTGCATTGGGTCAGCTTGGTATCGGCATGTTCGGTACTGAAGGCGCGATGCCACTGATTGTCGTGGCCAGCCTATTCTCAGCGGCGATTTTGCCACCACTGGTGTTCAAAAGGGGCCGCCCGAAAGCGGTTGGCCACGCGAGCATCAAAGTGAGCGAGATGAAAACCCTGCCAGCAGCGGCTTACATTGGCTGTATTGTGTCTGGTCTGGTGCTTGGATCAATCTATGGCCTATTGCCGCTGGAACTTGAAAGCAGTTACAGCCACGATCAGGTCGGCGCATTGATGGCTATCGTGATCCTTGGTGGCATGGTGGTGCAACCGCTGGTGAGCTGGTTGAACTCACGCATGGAAAAAGCACTGTTGATGGCGCTATTCTGCTTCCTCGGTTTGCTTTCCATTGCCATGATTGAAATCGCTACCGTATCAGCGGGCGCGATGGCAGGCATGTTCCTGTTGGGCGCATCAGCATTTGCCCTCTACCCTGTTGCTATCACGCTGGCTTGCCGCAATGTGGATGAGTCAAAAATCGTCGCTGCCGCAGAACTAATGCTACTCAGCTACAGCGTAGGTTCAGTGATTGGTCCGATCGTGGCCGGTGAAGCCATGTCCATGAAAGGCGGTTTAATGTTCTACTTTATGGTCTGCTTCGCTGCAACTCTGCTTTACATGCTTGGCTCAACCAAGCGCAACCGCTCAACCGGCACTGATGGTGTTGACGAAGCGGTATCGATAGATATCTGATTCAAAAAGTTATTTAAGCAAGGTGCTCACTGGTAGCGCCTTGCCTTCCCCCTTCTTGCCTTTTTGGTTTCACATCCTTCTCGCTGCAAATTTTCTATACAAAAAGCCGCAAAAACGCATTTAAGGTATGAAGTACGCCTAATTACTGCCGTATTTTTTTGACGTTAATCACACAGAAACAATGCCCAACGCTAACTCACTCATTTATTGATAATTTACTTTATTAGCGCTTCTAAATATCTTTCGGCACATCATACAGTTAGTGGAGTTTTGGCCAAATAAGGAGGCAGTTAACAACGTGTTTTAACAGAATTCCAAGACATCTTATTGGAAAAAGAACAGACGACGGTATAAATCTGTCGCAAACCCAATTTCTTAGTCATTCCCACAATTAAAGAGCGGTTATTAATACTTACATTTCAATAAGTTATTATTTTTAGTGACTAATTAATCAATAGCATTTTGTACATCATTTAAACCCTTCCTACGCTCAATTTGCGGGTCTAGAAATTGAGACTCGTATCACAGCGTAGGAGGTGTCGGCATGTTCCAAGCGTTTTCGAAAGTGATGGGCAGTGTGTTTCTTTTATTTAGTCTACAAGGCTGTATCTTGATAAACGGGCCTTTGGATTATGCAGATACCTCCAATGAGCACGACGTCAACTATCTCGCCGTAGGCATCCCCTTCATTCTCGGCGGGCATGGCACCAGCGTTCCCCTCACGCCAGAAATCAGCTTGACTGCAAAGCATGTCGCCAAACTTGATTACAGTGAAGTGATTGCATATCACCCGGATTGCGACGTTGCCCTTATCAAAGAAGACAATACTGACAAACGCTTAGCCTCCTTGGGTACTGTTCAAACAGATGGTGGCATCACTACCGTCGGCATGGGGTTAACCGGCAAAGTGCTGCTCGGTAAAGGTAAGTACTATCGTGATGTCAATTTTGTCGACAGCACTTTATTTGCAAGGTGCCCGGCAAGTATTACCGATGCCCCCATCCAGTCTGGCATGAGTGGTGGTGGGGCGTTCAACGAAAACGGTGAATTGGTTGGGATCATTTCAGGCATGTCCAGCTCCGGTTTCCGTATGCTCGATGGCAGTACTCTTGGCAACGAAAGAACCAGTGTGTTTGTTTCAACACTTTACGTCAGAGGTTGGCTTATCGAATCTATCGAAACCTACTATGGCGACTCCATTGACAACCTCACCGCCGGCACACCAAGTTTTTCCGCTGCCTATCTCAGTGAATAGCCGTTCTATTTCGTTAAAAAGCGCCTGCGTGCGCTTTTTAATACATCACTGACGCAAACGTTTGCCCTATAGCCATGTCACACTTTTTTTGTCAAAATAGCGCCACTTTCCCGTCTATCTCTTTGCCAAAGGAAAAACATGGCCGCTCAAATCATTGATGGAAAACTTATCTCTCAAACTGTTCGTCAGGAAGTTGCTGCACGTGTAGAAGCCCGAAAAGCAGCAGGCCTCAGAGCGCCGGGCCTGGCCGTGGTGTTGGTGGGTGATGACCCAGCTTCCCAAGTTTACGTTGGCAGCAAACGTCGCGTGTGTGAAGAAGTGGGTTTTGTCTCTAAATCCTACGACTTACCATCAACCACCAGCGAAGCAGAACTGCTTGGTTTGATTGATGATTTGAATGCAGACCCTGAAATCGATGGCATTCTGGTTCAATTGCCGCTCCCTGCACAAATGGACCCGACTAATGTCCTTGAACGCATCCACCCAGAGAAAGACGTCGACGGCTTCCACCCATACAATGTTGGCCGCCTGTGTCAGCGCATGCCGAAACTGCGCTCATGCACACCGAAAGGCATCATCACACTGCTTGAGCGCTATAACGTGCCTTTACGTGGTAAACATGCTGTTGTGGTAGGCGCTTCAAACATTGTTGGCCGTCCAATGACGATGGAGCTGTTACTTGCAGGCTGCACCACCACCACGTGCCATCGTTTTACCAAAGACTTGGAAGGCCACGTTCGCCAAGCTGATCTTTTGGTTGTTGCTGTGGGCAAACCAAACTTCATTCCAGGTGATTGGATTAAACCTGGCGCAGTCGTGATTGATGTGGGTATCAACCGATTGGAAGATGGCAAACTGGTAGGTGATGTGGAATATGGCGTTGCTGCAGAGAAAGCCAGCCATATTACCCCAGTACCCGGTGGTGTTGGCCCAATGACAGTGGCAACGCTAATTGAGAATACCCTGCTGGCTTGCGAGCAATACCATTCTTAAACGAATATAGAAAAACAGCGGCAAATTAAGCCGCTGTTTTTTACCTCTCTACTCTACTATTTCCGCAATAGAGCGAGTATTTCTTCGGTTTTAGCCTGCATAAGCTCAACATCCTGTTTAGACTCGACATTCAAGCGAACAACAGGTTCAGTATTGGAAGATCGGAGGTTAAAGCGCCATTCCTCAAATTCGAGACTGATACCGTCAGTGGTGTCTTTGACTTTAGCTTCAGACTCATAAGCCTGTCTTACTCTCTCAATAGCCGATTGCGGGTCTTCCAGCTTAGAGTTTATTTCACCTGAAGATGGATAAGCAGCAATTCGCTCTTTAACCATGTCGGAAAGAGACATATTTTTCGTTGAGAGAAGCTCTGTAACCAATAGCCAAGGGATCATCCCGCTGTCGCAATAAGCAAAGTCTCGGAAGTAGTGGTGAGCACTCATTTCACCGCCATAAATAGCGTCTTCTTTTCGCATTCTTTCTTTGATAAATGCGTGACCTGTTTTAGACATAATGGGCTCACCGCCCGCCTTTGTCACAACATCAATAGTGTTCCAGCTCAAGCGAGGGTCATGGATGATTTTTGCCCCAGGATTCTTCTGGAGAAATGCTTCTCCAAGCAGCCCAACGATGTAGTAACCTTCGATGAATTCACCTTTTTCATCAAAGAGAAAACATCGGTCAAAGTCTCCATCCCATGCAATACCCATGTCTGCACTGTGCTGTTTTACAGCTGAGGCCGTGTCTTCGCGACACTCAGGCAACAGAGGGTTCGGGATACCATTCGGGAAATTGCCATCTGGATGATGGTGAACTTTTACAAACTCAACCGGAATTCCAAGCGTTTTAAAGCGGAGCTCAAGCTCGTCGATCACATGCCCAGCGGCACCATTACCTGCGTTTACAACCAGTTTTATCGGCTTGATGTTTGCCGGAGTAATGTATGTCAAAAGATGGTCGACATACGCTTCCAAGTTTGAGGTTTTTGTCAATTGCCCTTTGCGATCAACGGATTCAAAGTTGTTCTCTTCAGCAAGCGTTTTTATATCGAATAAGCCAGTATCACCACTGATAGGTTTTGCGTCTTCGCGAACCAGCTTCATACCGTTATAGTTCATAGGGTTGTGGCTAGCGGTGACTTCAATACCACCGTCCGTTCCCAGAAACTTAGTCGCGTAGTAGATTTCTTCAGTGCCTGTCATGCCGATATCAAGCACATCGACGCCGGCGTCCATCAGTCCTTCAGCGACGGCCAATTTAAGAGACTCAGAAGTCAACCTGACATCCCCACCAACGACAACCGTTTTCGGCTTCAAATACTGGCCAAATGCGCGGCCAATTCTATAGGCGATATCTTCATTCAGTTCAGGGCCTAATTCACCACGAATATCATAGGCTTTAAAGCAGCTAAGCGTCGTCATTTCAATTAATATCCTTCACCAGGGGAGTCAATTCTTACAATGTCGTCTTCTTCTAAGTAAGCCCCTGTTCTAACTTCAATTAACTCTAAAGGGATCTTTCCTGGGTTTTCAAAAGAGTGCGCGGAACCAACAGGAATGTAAGTCGATTCATTTTCCGCAACAAAGTACTCATCATCACCGTTGCGAACTTTAGCCGTACCAGAAACCACAACCCAATGCTCGGCTCTATGGTAGTGAATCTGAGTCGCGGTTCTTCCCCCCGGTTTCACTATCACATGCTTCACGTGATAGCGCTCCCCGTCAGCGATCTGCTCATGGTAACCCCAAGGACGGAAAACTTCCCGATGCTGGAGATGCTCAGTTCGCTGTTCTTTCTTCAGTTGGTTAACAATGTTTTTCACACGTTGGACATGATCTTTATGTGTAACCAGAACTGCATCTTTAGTTTCAACAACAATCAAATCGCTGACACCGACTGTCGCCACCAATCTACTCTGGGCATTAATGTAACTATTTGTAGTTGTATCAGAAATCACATCTCCGATAACAACGTTCCCTTCCGCACTTTTGTCTTCTATATCCCAAAGTGCTGACCAAGAGCCAACGTCACTCCAACCAGCCTGCATAGGAACCACGGCCGCAAGGTTGGTTTTTTCCATTACTGCATAGTCGATAGAATCATCAGGACAGCGTTCAAATTCACTTTCATCCAAGCGAACAAAGTCCAGATCCTGACGCGCTTTTTCCAATGAAAGCCTACAAGCGCTCAAAATGTCTGGGCTAAACTTTTCCAACTCAGCGATGAAAGTTGAAGCTTTAAACATGAACATGCCGCTGTTCCAGTAGTACTTACCTGAAGCCACATATTCTTCGGCAGTAGCCAAATCAGGCTTTTCCACGAAAGCTTCTACAGTGTAAGCATCGTCGGTCACTGGTGTGCCATGCTTAATATACCCGAAGCCCGTTTCAGGTTTATCAGGAACGACTCCAAATGTCGTCATAAAGCCATTCTCAGCAGCCAGTGCTGCCGCTTTAACAACGTCCGTGAACGCATCGCTTTGCTTGATAACATGATCCGATGACAACACGAGCAAAATTGGATCTTCACCAGATTCGACGGCTTTTAGTGCAGCAATGGCAACTGCTGGAGCGGTGTTTCTACCAAATGGTTCCAAAATAATGGCTTCCGGATCGATGCCAGCGGTTCGAAGCTGCTCCGCAACGAGGAAGCGGTGTTCCTGATTACAAATAACCAGAGGCGGCAGGTGCTCAATATCTTCAAGCCGGAAAATCGTCTCTTGCAACATAGTGTACTTCGACACTAAAGAGAGAAACTGCTTAGGGAAAAATGTTCGAGACATTGGCCACAGTCGTGAACCAGAGCCACCAGCCATAACAACCGGCAGGATTTTATTTCTATTTTTCATAATCTTACCATCATATCAATTTTGCATATTGAGCATTTGATAGTTTTAATTCTTTTATCGGGCAGCATTAAATCGACAAATTATTCTTCTAAACCTTCTAATATCAGTGAAGGTTATCTCTCCATCTGAAAAGGCTTCGCATGGCTTTGGGAGTCTATTCCCCCAGCCGGATTTGGAGCTGTTTCGACTTTTCAGAAACCAGACGATTCAGGTACTGGCCATAGTCATTTTTCAACATAGGTCTTGCTATATCCAAAAGTTGAGCGTCATCCAGCCAGCCATTACGCCAGGCTATCTCCTCCAAGCATGCAACTTTGAGTCCCTGAACGTTCTCAATCGCCTGGACGTAGGAAGAAGCTTCATGCAAGCTCTCGTGTGTGCCAGTATCAAGCCAGGCAAAACCCCGCCCAAGCAATTCTACGTTTAACTCAGCTTGTTCCAGATACATTTGGTTGAGTGCTGTTATCTCCAACTCTCCACGCTCTGAAGGCTTTACTTTTTTTGCCAGATCTACCACACGGTTATCGTAGAAATACAAACCAGTCACAGCCCAGTTTGATTTGGGCTTTACGGGTTTTTCTTCTATAGAAAGTGCACGGTATTGCTCATCAAACTCAACCACTCCGAAGCGTTCTGGGTCTTTCACCATATAGCCAAAGACAGTCGCACCCTGATTATTGTTAACTACATTTCTCAGTGTTTTGGTAAAAGACTGACCATAGAAAATGTTGTCACCCAAAATCAAACAACAAGCATCATCACCAATGAAGTCTTCACCAATGATAAAGGCCTGTGCTAAACCATCTGGCGAAGGCTGAATAGCGTACTTAATATTGATGCCAAAGGACTCACCGTTACCCAGAAGTCTTTTGAATGACAGATTGTCTTCCGGAGTGGTAATAATGAGTACGTCTCGGATACCCGCCAACATCAACGTTGACAACGGGTAGTAAATCATGGGCTTGTCGTAAACTGGCAGTAACTGCTTTGATACGCCTTTTGTAATTGGATAGAGCCTGGTTCCAGCTCCACCCGCAAGAATAATACCTTTCAACCTAGAGTGTCCTTTTCAGCTCAGATATTTCCCAAACGTTGTCTTGAATAAGACCCATCTAGAACTCGTTCCCACCAATTTGAATTTTTGAGATACCACTGAACTGTTTTTCTAAGGCCAGTTTCAAAGGTTTCCTGCGGTGTCCACCCCAGTTGCTGCTCAATCTTGGAAGCATCAATCGCATATCTCAGGTCATGTCCAGGTCGGTCTGGAACAAAGGTGATAAGATCTCTAAATGCATCCAATCCTGCTGGTAATGGCACATTCATTTCAGTCAACAAATCACAAATCGACGTCACGACTTCCAAATTCGTCTTTTCGTTGTGACCACCAATGTTGTAAGTTTCACCAACTACACCTTTTGTTACAACGCTATATAGCGCTCTTGCATGATCTTCAACAAAAAGCCAGTCCCTAATTTGGCTCCCATCACCGTAAACTGGCAAAGCATTGCCTTCGATAGCATTCAGAATCACTAAAGGGATGAGCTTTTCAGGGAAATGATATGGACCATAATTGTTTGAACAATTAGTGATCAAAACAGGTAGACCATATGTCCGGTACCAAGCACGGACAAGATGGTCACTTGACGCTTTTGACGCAGAGTAAGGGCTGCTTGGAGCATATGGCGTCGATTCGGTGAACAACGCATCGGTACCATCTAAATCACCATATACCTCATCAGTAGAAATATGATGAAAACGAAATACTTCCCGACGGCTAGCATCCATGTTGTTCCAGTACTTACGGCTCACTTCCAGAAGTGTATATGTGCCGACAATATTGGTCTCAATAAACTCTGATGGGCCATCAATGGATCGGTCCACATGGCTTTCCGCAGCCAAATGCATAATCGCATCAGGTTGATGAATGTCGAAGACCTTTTCCAGAAAGGCACGGTCACAAATATC
The DNA here is from genome assembly GCF_000333895.2 of Grimontia indica. Lineage (GTDB taxonomy): Bacteria > Pseudomonadota > Gammaproteobacteria > Enterobacterales > Vibrionaceae > Enterovibrio > Enterovibrio indicus. Next base: position 49,097 of record NZ_ANFM02000003.1, read on the forward strand.
GCCGTGCTCAAATGAATAGCGCTCATTTTCGGCAACACTCGTCAGGGATTCTAAATTTCCCGCGTAAGTCAGCTTGTCAACATTGACGACACTATTGCCTGTATTTTCAATAATATGCCTAACAACTGCAGAACCTATAAAGCCCGCGCCACCTGTAATAAGTAATTTCACTGATAACTCTCTTTGGTGTTGTAGTTTATCGTGGTGCTGGGGCCACAATATACACGGAATTCAAGGTCAAACCGAGCAATTCTTAGGGCACTAAAAACGCCTCTGCCGTTGCTTTTGCACTTACCGCAAGACTCAACCAGAAGTCGTGTCACTTTGATAACGTCTTTTCCTTATAAATTCCTTGAATAGGATCAACGCAATACCAATCAACAAAACCCAACGACTTTGCTATGTAGCTTCTTCAGGGTCCGCCGCCAGGCAAACATTAAACGCAACAAAACCTCTCCCCAAACAACATTCATTAACAACCCCTCTGATGTTAGTCAATATATTGACACTCTGTCGCATTTTATAAACACCAGTATATGCATCAGCGTCACCTTCAATCAAAATTTCGCCGATTTATCCAATAACAAAGTCCATCGCGACCCACATTAAAACAACCACATGGTGTCGCTTAAACGTCAATCGGCAAGCAAATGTTGGTGATAAGGATGTTAACTCCATACATAGGAATATCTGTCCTTTCCTTTATAACACTCTACATATTCAGGAAGGTCGCACACCCCGTTGGCTTAGTCGATAAGCCTAACGAGAGAAAACAGCACATAGGAGCGATTCCTTTAGTCGGCGGTCTTACTGTATTCAGCAGCCTGTGTGTCTATTTAGTTTTCTTTACTGACCCTAACACTTCTTGGCTTCAAATCCTCGCCTGTCTTAGCATCCTCACTTTTGTGGGCGTGCTGGATGACAAATTTGATATCAGCTACAAGATCCGCTTCTTCGTCCAAATATGCCTTTCCATCATTATGATGACGATTATCGGCCTAAAGATAACCTATCTCGGCGATCTTATTGGCGTCGGTAGTATTTCCTTTGGATTCTTGGGCTATATCATTACTGTGCTGGCGGTATTGGGCGCTATCAACGCGTTCAATATGGTGGATGGCATTGATGGGTTATTGGGCGGGCTTTCTGTCGTGACCTTTGGTGCGCTTGCTTACCTTTTCTCTTCCAGTGGTCAAACGGCGCTTGCGGGCATATGTATTGCCCTCATTAGTACGCTTATCCCTTACGTGATAATGAACCTTGGGTTGTTCGGCAAAAAACGTAAAGTCTTTATGGGCGATTCAGGCTCGATGGTGATTGGCTTTACTGCGATTTGGTTACTGCTTGAAGCCACACAGGTGAAAGAGCAAGCGGTGATGCGACCCGTGACAGCGCTCTGGCTTATCGCACTGCCACTGATGGACATGGCTGCCATTATGGTAAGAAGAGTGAAGAGAGGTGATTCGCCGTTTAAGCCAGACAGGGAACATTTGCACCATATCTTTCAGCGAGCCGGCTTGAACTCCCATCAAACGCTCACCGCGATTTGCACGATTGCGCTGACCTTTGCCGCCATCGGCATTATCGGGGAGAACCTTGCGATTCCCGAATACATCATGTTCGGTCTGTTTCTCGGGTTATTCGGCATCTACTATCTGGCATTAGCCTACGTATGGAGATTGCTGACCTTCTTCCGTCGTCTGTTCAAGAAAGACAGCTTAAGCTACCAACAAGAAGGTTAGGTTCAGTCAGAACCAAAAAGATCCCGTGTGTACACCTTGTTCTCAACGCCTTTCAGGGCATCGTCCAATCGGTTGGAGACAATGATGTCCGCACGGGCTTTAAACTCAGAAAGGTCTTTGACAACCTGAGAGTTAAACAACACGTCTTCGTTCAGCACGGGCTCATAGACAATCACTTCAATACCTTTGGCCTTGATTCTTTTCATCACCCCCAGAATGGAAGAGGCACGAAAGTTATCCGAGCCTGATTTCATGATCAGCCGGTAGATCCCCACCACTTTGGGTTTTCTCTTTAAAATGGACGTGGCGATAAAGTCTTTCCGCGTGCGATTCGCATCAACAATGGCACCAATAATGTTATTGGGTACAGATTGATAGTTGGCAAGCAGCTGCTTGGTATCTTTCGGTAAACAGTAACCTCCGTAGCCAAAAGAGGGATTGTTGTAGTGATTGCCAATTCGCGGGTCCAGACACACGCCTTCAATAATCTCTTTGGAATTCAGCCCCAGCGATTCTGCGTAAGAGTCCAGCTCATTAAAATACGCCACGCGCATTGCAAGATATGTGTTGGAGAAAAGCTTGACCGCTTCCGCTTCTGTCGAATGAACAAAGAGAGTTTGAACATTGTCAGCCAGTGCGCCTTGGTTCATTAACGCTGCATACGCTTTAGCCTGATCAGAAAAATCACCCACGATGATTCGGGAAGGATAGAGGTTGTCATAAAGCGCCCGTCCTTCCCTCAAAAATTCGGGCGAGAACAAGATATTGTCAGCCCGGTGCTGTTTTCTAAGAGAATCAGTAAAGCCAACAGGAACTGTTGATTTAATGACAATGGTGATGGAAGGGTTCACTGACAGAATATCAGCGACGACAGACTCCACAGAGCTGGTATCAAAGAAGTTGGTTTCAGGATCGTAATCTGTGGGAGTGGCCACCAAAACAAGCTCCGCCCAGTTATAGGCTGTTTCGGCCTCCGTGGTGGCATAGAAGCTAAGTTCGGGATTTTGCAGAAACTGTTCTATCTCGCGATCAGAAATGGGAGACTGGCCTTGATTGAGTAAATCCACCTTTTCTTGAAGAATATCGACCGCAACGACCTCGTTATGTTGCGCAAGCAGCATCGCATTTGAAAGACCAACATAACCTGTACCGACGACCGCTACCTTCATCTACCGCCCATCCCCTTTTTATCCCTAAAGCAAAATGCGTCATTCGCTTCAGGTTAAGTATCAACAATGACACTTTTCTTATTATTCAGAGTATAGAAGATGAACGTTTCGCCCGACGGTGGGCAACACTGAGCGTCACCATGGCAGAAAACAAAGCAAAAACATTCACTAACGCGTCGAGCAAACTGCCCGATCTGCCAGGTATCAAATGTGCCTGTACATATTCAGATGCAATAGCAACCAGCAGTAAAAAAGTAAACGAGAGCACTTTCACGTGAAGTTGCAGTGGAAATAGCAGCACACCACTGAGGTAAAACAACCCAAAGTGGAACAGCAAATCGCCGTTTCCCCAAAAGAAAGTTTTACCTTCGATAGAAAGCTGCTTGAGGCCAAAGCCTGTAAAGAGTGACAGCATCGCTAAGGCGAGGAAACCTATCGCAAAAAAATACAGACCAAACCTGAGCGATGAAAATGACATGGGTTAAAAATGATTCCTAAAAAACAGGTAGCCGGATTACGGATTACGGATTACGGATTACGGATTACGGATTACGGATTACGGATTACGGATTACGGATTACGGAAGGCAACTTATCACTTTTTCCGTATAAAAAACAAAGGGCGATGGTTTCCCATCGCCCTTTGTTATGTCTTTGCTATTTGCCGTATGTATTCGCGAGGAAGAAACTAAGCGACCTCTTCCACTAACGGTGATTTACCGAGCCAGCTCCGCACCTTTGCCGTAATGCGGAAGATATGGCTAATCACACCAAAGTACACACTGAACAGGACAAGGAAACCGACAAACATTTTGGTTTCACTGACCATGTTTAACTCGCCGAGCACACCAACAAGCGCAAACAGCGACGCCAAGCCACAAATAAACACCAACGTCATGCGTGGCGATAAACCAATTCGCTGACAGATATGATGCAGGTGCTCACGGTCAGGTTTAAACGGCGACTGTCCTTTGCGAACACGGCGCACCATAATGGTCGCCATATCCATGAGTGGCAATGCGATAAACCACAGCGCTGTCACTGGTTTAATGTAAGTAGAATGATCGGGCTGAGAGCCGCGAATCAAGAACCACACCACAGTAAAGCCAATCAGCATGCTGCCCGCATCACCCATAAAGATCTTAAAACGTGGCCCTAGCGGAATACCCAGGTTCAGCAGTACATAAGGCACCAAAGCAGCGATAAACATCAAACAGTTAATGGCCAGTTCTGTGTTACCACCGAGATAAAACATAAACGCCAACGCCGCAAAGGTGACAGACGCCAAGCCACCGAGCAGGCCATCAATCCCGTCCACCATATTAAAGGCGTTAATGGCACCAATCACTGCTACCACAGTCACCGCATAACTTACCCAAGCAGGCAAGGCTACTGGCACGTTACCCGCAATGCTGCCCAAGCTTTCCAAACTCACATTGGCGGTGAAAATCATCGCCAGCGAGATACCTGCCTGCACAAACAAACGCACTTTAAAGCTGATATCGAACTTATCATCCAGCACACCGATAACAATCAACACAGCCCCGCAGGCCAAAAACAGCCAATCAGAAAAGTCCTTATCAAGGTACAACATTGTTGTAAGGAAAATCGCGGCATAGATAGACACGCCCCCCACCAAAGGGATAGCGCCCGTGTGCAACTTACGCGCATTCGGTTTATCAACTAAATTAACTCGCTTGGCGACTTTTCGGAAAATGAAAAGCAGCACAAACGAAAACATAAATGTAGAAAGAATTGGCAAAGACATTGTGGAGCTCACTATTTCAGGTAAAGCAAAGGCGGATGCCTATATGGTTGGGTTTAACGTTTTGGGGTTTTAGGGTCCTAGGGTTCTAGGAAGTTATAAACAAAGCGTAGGTATTGCGGGGAAATTACTGGGAATAAAGGTTTTAGGTCCTAGGTCCTAGGTCCTAGGTCCTAGGTCCTAGAGAGATTCGTTCATAACCTCGTCCTAGCTCTAGCCCTTTATAGGACCTTGCTCTTCCCCTAGGCTCTTGCTCTTACCTAGGATCCTAGGACCTATTTTCCCTAGTACCTCGCTCTTCCCCTAGGCCCTATCTTTGATAAACATTCTCAAAGCAGTAGTTCGTCGCTTCAATAAAGCCTTCTACACTGCCGCAATCAAAACGTTTACCTTTGAATTTGTAGGCCAGCACGCAACCGGTTTTGGCTTGTTCCAGCAAGGCATCCGTAATTTGAATTTCGCCGCCTTTGCCGGGTTCCGTTTTCTCGATGATGTCGAAAATATCCGGGGTCAGGATGTAACGGCCGATAATCGCAAGGTTACTAGGCTCAGTGCCTGGCGCTGGCTTTTCAACCATGTCAGTTACGCGAATAAGGTTATCTGTCAGCGCTTCACCAGCGATCACACCATATTTGTGCGCATCTTCCGCTGGCACTTCTTCAACCGCGACAATCGAGCAACGGAATTGCTTATATAGTGCGGTCATTTGCGCCAGCACGCCTTGCTCGAGGTTAATGCAAAGGTCATCTGCCAGCACAACCGCGAATGGGTTATCACCCACCAGTTCACGGCCAGTTAAAATAGCGTGACCCAAGCCTTTCATTTCACGTTGGCGAATGTAAGTGAAGTTGGCGGAATCGATGACTTCACGGATATCGGTCAGCAAAGCTTCTTTACTGGTACCCGAAATTTGATGTTCCAGTTCGTAGTTTTTATCGAAATGGTCCATCAGAGAATGTTTGCCACGGCCGGTAACAATACACATATCCGTCATGCCAGCTTGAATGGCTTCATCAACACCGTATTCAATCAGCGGTTTGTTAACGATAGGCATCATTTCTTTTGGCATGGATTTGGTGGCTGGCAAAAAACGTGTCCCGTAGCCAGCTGCGGGGAATAGGCATTTTTTAATCATTTTTAATAAAGGTCCTAGGGGGGAATAGGTCCTAGGCCCTAAGATCTTCTTTTCCTAGGACCTATCTTTTAAGGCGATATAAGTCTATTTACAGCACAGAGCTCTAATCAAAGCTAATCGCTTGGATATTCTCCAGCGCTTGATTAACGATTATCTGGGCTCGAATTTCGGATTCAGACTCTGCGTAACAACGCAGTTCTGGGGCATTGCCAGAAGGCCTGAAGTGAATAATGTCTCCATTAATCAGCGTCATTCTAAGCCCATCGGTCAGATCCACTAACTCAACATTCGTACTCTCGAATGACAAAGATTTGAGAAAATCTTCAGGTTCTTGTTTGGCTTTCTCCAGTATCGCTAGACTCTTTTCTGTCGCAAAATTCTGGATACGATCACTGTGTGTATACCTTTTAGGAAGTGACGAGACCAATTCCGATATCGGTGTTTGTTTCGATGCTGATAGCAGCATCAGTGCAGGCAGAACAGCATCTCGCGTTGGAAGCGCTTTAACAACAGAACCGTTAAATGAAACGTCAGAGCCCAGTAGGAAGCCACCATTAGCTTCAAAGCCAGCGACATTGCGATATTTCTTAGCTAAGTTATCAAACTCAGCAATCACATAAGGTGAGCCAATCTTAGTGCGCGAAGCATGTGCAAATTCACCGGAAAGCTCTGCCGCTGTGTTACAGCTGACGGGTAACGCCAATGCATCAATACCTAACTCTTTTGCGCACAGTAATCCCAGAACATCACCTCTCAGCCAGTTCCCTTTCTGATCTGACACTAATGGCCTGTCACCATCACCATCTGTCGAGAAAATAAAGTCCAGATCGTGCTCTTCGGACCATTTTAAGGCTTTTAGTTTGTCTGATTCTGATACCGCTTCCGTATCAATTGGGACAAAATGGTCACTACGTTCCAGTGGAATAACTTGAGCGCCTAAGCTTTCAAACATCTGAGCATACAGATCTCGCCCTGCACTCGAATGCTCGTAGATACCAATGCGTCTTCCTTTAAGAAACTGCTCATCAAAAAGAGAAACACTACGTTCTATGTACGCTTTTGCTGCTTTCGAAGAGACGACCAGTTCTGGTTCGTCGGCTGAGAGGGTGAACTCTACATTCGCTTTCAAAATGGCTTGTTCATCGCTTTTCGTTATTTCGCCATCTGGGCGATAGAACTTTAAGCCATTACGGTCAAATGGAATATGGCTACCTGTTACCATAATAGAGGGCATTCCATCTTGCATAGCGACATATGCCAGTGCTGGTGTTGGAACAACGCCATAATAAATTGGCTTTAGCCCCATATCTTTTACCGCGCGAAAAATGGCTTTGGCCATTTGAGGGCTGCTAGGTCGGTTATCTATCGCGATGGCGACCGAATCAAACTCAAACTGACTGCGAATAGAAGAGACAAACGCATGTGTGAAAGCCGCACACGCTTCAAAAGTAAATTGCTCTACCAAACCTCTGGCACCGCTTGTACCAAATTGTATACCTGATTTTTGAATAATATTTGAACTAGCCAATAACATATTCTGCCTCTTAGTAACCTTCACCTTCACAACCAATACGCTTGATGTCATCTTCCCCTAAATAGGCGCCCGTACGAACTTCGATAATTTCCAAATCAACGACACCTGGATTTTCAAATGAATGAGGGTTACCAATTGGGATATATGTTGACTCATTCTCTGAAACCAAATAAACGTCTTCGCCGTTAGTGACTTTTGCGGTACCAGAAACGACTATCCAATGCTCTGCTCGATGGTAATGAACTTGAGTCGCCGTTTTTTCACCGGGGCGAACAGTCACTTTCTTTACGTGGTACCGAGAGCCTTCTGCAATATGATCGTGATTACCCCATGGGCGATAAACAACGCGATGGTGTAAAAACTCTGAGCGGTCATCTGCTTTAAGTTTGTTAACAACGTTTTTAACATCTTGGACAGAATCTCTATGTGCAACGAGGACAGAGTCTTTCGTATCAACAATAATTAAATCTTCGAGTCCAACAGCCGCCACAAGTCGTTCTGGAGCATTGATGTAACAACGCTTGCTCTGTTCTGCAATAACATCACCACGGACAACATTCTGATCAGCGTCTTTGTCTGACACATCCCAAAGCGATGACCAAGCACCAATATCACTCCAACCGGCACTCATTGGCACAACAACCGCTGAATCTGTGTTCTCCATCACTGCATAGTCAACCGAATCATCAGGGCAATCATGGAATGCTTTTTCGTTGACTCTCGTGAAGTACAAGTCTTTAGAGGAAGTTGATAAAGCCTTTTCGACGGCTGATAAAATGTCAGGGCGGAATTTCTTGAGCTCTTCCAAATAACGAGATGCTTTGAACATAAACATCCCACTATTCCAGTAGTAATTTTCCGTAGCCAAATAATTTTGGGCCGTTTCAAAGTTAGGCTTTTCAACAAAAGAGTCTACAACATAAGCTTCGAACTCACCGAGAAAGCCTTCTACAGGATTGCCCCTATGTATGTACCCGTAGCCAGTTTCTGGAACAGTTGGAACAATGCCAAATGTCACAAGTCTACCTAGTTCAGCAAGAGACTTTGCAGACTGAACAGATGCTGTAAAAGTATCAACATCCTTTATCAGATGGTCTGCCGCCAAAACCAGAAGTACTGGGTCAATGTTTTCCTTGATTGCACTTAAAGCGGACAACGCAATGGCTGGAGCAGTGTTTCGTCCGAAAGGTTCTAAAATGATATTACTAAAGGGAATATTCTCACTTCTTAGTTGTTCAGCCACCAGAAATCTATGCTCTTCATTACAAATAATAGAAGCTGGTAGATGGTCAATATCATTAAGTCGGTGAAGCGTTTCTTGGAGCATTGAATTTTTACTATTCAATGATAAGAATTGCTTTGGGTAATGTGTTCTAGACATTGGCCATAAACGCGAACCAGATCCGCCAGCCATAATAACAGGGAGTATTTTTGACATAATCCTAACTCAGAATTTCTTTAATCTTTTCATTTAATGGGCGTAATTTCCCGGACCAGGAATGATGTTCTTTGACGTAATGGTTAGCACTATGAGCTATTTTTTTTGCTAACTGCTTATCACTATCTAAGAGGAGTATGCTCTGAACAATTTCGGTTGGCGTATCGGCAACCAATATATCTAAGCCAGAGTTAGCTTCTAACCCTTCTAAACCGGTCTTGGATGTTATCGTCGGCAGGCCCAATGCCATATATTCGAGAATTTTATTCTGTACCCCCGCAGCAAGCCTAACTGGACATACACCTGCAATGGCGCCCCTTGCGTGATCCACTACATCATCAACGGCACCCGTGACCATAACGCCCTCATAGCTTTTAAGTTTCCGTTCATTCTCTGGCTTTATCCTACCTATGACTTTGAAGGTATAATCTCCATGCTCTCTTAGCAGAGGCATAGCTTCGCTTGCGAACCATAAGGCTGCATCCATATTTTGCGCGGAGTACATATTACCGATAAACACAACGAAGTTTTTACTGGGAGAAAACTCAAATGGCAGCTTTTCGATGTCTACACCATTTGAGCAAACCAATGATTTTTCGAATAGCGCCTTGTCATTCTGGAATAAAAAATCCCGGTCAAATTTCGAAACAAGAACATTACAATCAAAAGATTTCGCAACAAGTTTCTCATAATAATTTAATCGGTTTTTTTCTACGTTATAAATCAAACCTTTTATACCAGCATGGTTCTTTGTTTCAGAAACTCTAAAGTAATTCATCGAAATGGCATCCGTCATTTCGAGAACTTTACGCACATCTAGATCCTTAGCGTAACCAGCAGTTCTGATTAAGTGGGGCAGTACTAGGTCATGGTCTTTCGCCAGTGTTTTAACTAGCTTGGCGAACTTCAATGAAGAATAATAAGCCACCTGCAGCGGAGTACTTGTAGGAAGTGCACTCAAACAATTAAGATAGGACTTCCACTTAGGCAGCAGAACACGGTGAACCGAACAGAAGACACCATCATCAGGGGTGACATATTCCATTTCTGCTTGAGTTTCACAAAGTGAAGCCAAAGTTATTTCATATGTTTTAGATAACTCTTTACATATTTCGTAAATACGGAGTCTATCACCGCCAATTACTGGATATGGAAATCGTGGGGTAATTACTAATATCTTTTTTCTACTTTCCATCTAAGGTCGACCAAAATTCCTTGAACTGATTACCAACTGATGTCTCAGAATATTTCTCTATACGACAAAGTCCTTGACGAACACCTAACTCTAGAAATTCATGCGATTGCGATAGGTGTAAAAAACCGTTTTTTATACTTTCAACGCTGTAGGGAGAAAAGAGATATCCACAGTCTCCAACAACTTCGGGAAGTGAAGTCGTGTCACTACAGGCGATAGGAGTACCTGTTGCCATAGCTTCTATCAAAGGAATACCAAATCCTTCAAATAAAGAAGCAAAAATGAAGCCTTTAGCATTTCCGTACAGTGACATTAGCTGTTCGTTAGTCACGTAGCCAACAAACTCTACATATCGCTCTACACCAAGTTCCTTTGAGATAGCGACAAACTTACTATGGTGACGGGCGTTGATACCCACCACTTTCAATGTGAAAGGATCTTTTGTTTCATTGACATATGAAGAAAAAGCCTCTAGCAATCGAGACAGATTCTTGCTTGGAGCCTCTCCAGCTACTGTAATAAAGTACGCCATTCTTTTTTCAAGTGGTTTAACTTCGTAGTCCAACCATTCAGGAGAAACAGAGTTTGGAATCACTACCACTTCTGTCTTTGGCTTATATCTTTCTAGTATTTCTTTCTTGGTAAATTCAGAAACTGCGATTATATAATCAGCCTTTTCAATAATTCTTGGCACAATAAATCGACGATACATTCTGCCTAACGTTTGATAAACAGAAATAGATAATGGAAGTTCATCAAAAGGCTTCATATAGATGAGATCATGAACTACCAAAACCCTTTTTACACCCCTAGGTGTAAATATTGGCCCTGTATTATAAGGACAAATCAAATACTCTACTCGCTCCCTTTTTACTAGAAACGCTTGGACTACTTGTTCCCAATACGGGAAAAAACTGTGGCCAGAATAAATAGACGCTAGCGAAGTCAGCTCAGTACCAGCAGGTCCTAGTGCTTTAGTATCTGATTTAATTGGATCAATCAACTGCCACGCATAGCGTCCCATACCGCGAAACGAGCCGATCATCCATCTGATGTCTATAGCATATTTCATATTAAAAACCATTTAAAATCGTCAGTGTAAAACCCGAAATCAAGTCATTCTACATTTATTTAAGTCGCATCTAAAATAGATTATAGAAATATAAATAGATGACATTACGAGCCATGAACTAAATGCAAGACTAAAGATTGGCAATGCCACAACAGAGAGGATGAACATTGCGCAAAATATACTTGATGATAACTTTGAAGATATAAAACTCTTTGCTATAAAAAAGAAATATAAATACAAGATCAACCCAAAAAACCCAAAGTTAGAAAGATACATTAAGAAGGAACTTTCATAAAACCTAGGATTGTAGGAACCGATAATCAACTCTGTAATTGATGTGTTAAACAAAAAGTAGTTAAACTGCACAATTCTATTAAGAGGGCTTATTATCCTTTCATCTACATTAGGTATATCCAGTGAGGTGCTAAATTCAGACAAGTATTTTAATTCACTGATATCTAGAGATGAAATATATTCAACTATAAGTACTATTTTATCTATAGTTTCGCTTTGCCCAACAGTATAAACATTAATCAAAGTATAAAAAATAAGAGTTGAAATAATCAGAGAGAAAATTAACGACCTCCAGTTCATCCATTGAATAATGCATGCTAAAAAAAGAATTAGAATAGAGGTTGATGATTTAGTCAACACAATTAAAATAACACTTAGCGCACCTAATTTGTAACTCTTATTGGTAACACATATCATTAAAAACGCTATAAGGAAAACGGCATACGAGTTAGGACCTTGAAAAATACCATTGATTCTTCCATGGTGAGCAGGCTCAATAAAAAACAATTGGAGAAAGGAGAATACTAGCGATAAATAAAATGCCAACTTAATGGCTCTAAAGATACTAACAGAATAATCCCTACGAGATGAAAGTAGCGTCAGGAAAAAAAGTAAGGGAGTTATGTATACTAAAACACGTTTCACATAAGAGATATCAGGTTCCTTAAAGTAGACAATTGCAGACATTAAGATAAAGAAAGAAAAATATAATGCAAGTCTATCCCTTCCTCCTTGAATTATAACCAGAATCAAAAATATAATAAACATTAAAAATGTAATTATATAGTATGGAGTGAGTAATAACGCTCTATTAGTTTCATTATAAAGCATTTCTAATCCAATTAAAGAATGAAACACATTAAATAAAACACCAGTAATTATTACTGTATATAAAACTCCTAGTATCGTATTCCTATACATATGCCGACTCGGAAATTACTTCATACCTAATACTTTCTTAATTTCATCAATAATCCCCAGAAACCTCAAAACATTACCAACACCGATCCTTATGGATATCATGCCTCGTCTTACAACTCTTTTAAGCAAAAAAATCTTCAAATTAAAATAATCTAATAATGACTTTTCATTAGATAGATAAATATCAATCGCCTTGATATCATCTATATCTTTCGGTTCACTTCTATCTGTTTTCAATTCCCTGACAATTTCTAGAGAACAAAACTTCAACCCGAGGTAATAGAAATGTTTATCGGGAGAGTTTAATATCTGATCCACACTAAATTTATAATTGGAAAAATCTTTATTTTTGAAATCAAAATCGCCATTTAAACATGGGTCATCTCCTGAATAAATATAGTCAATGTCTTGTGTATCTCTTATTCCTAATGCGGCCAGGACACCACCACCAATAATACAAACCTGATCTCTTCTAATGTTACTCATCTCAATCTGCTCTATGAACAGATGCAACTTTTCCTGAAACCTTTTTGATTTAGTAGGATAACTATTGTTTAACATTGAAATGCTATTTTCGTTTAATAATAGCTCCGCTATCTGCTTACTTTCCTGATTATTATCAGTGATATGTAATAAGTGCTTTCCAAAACCAAACTTACTTCTTAGATTATTTTTAAAGTCAGTTACATATTTTAAATCTTTATCAGACTCTACAAAATACAACATAAATTCGGATTTATTTCGTTTAAAACATGCTTCTCTTTTAGTTGACACTCCTTGATAATCATTTTCATAATTTCCTACCCAGTCATCGTGAGAATAAATTTGACTCAAAAAGTTATGTGCTCCATTATTATTAAGACTAATTCTTTTTTTCCTTATAACTTCAAAATTCTCATTTATTTCTTTATCTATAGATTTCAAGAAATTGAAACCCACAGGCCATATACAGATCGCATGAAAAGATTTATCCTCTCTCATCTCAATATATTTTTTACAGATATGATCTATATATATACCTGGTAGTCCTTCTCTTATAAAATAACCCACGTCAAATTTTTTTGGAGGAGAATTCACATCTATAACTTTTACTTTCTCCCTCAGATAAATAGCACATGTAGTACGATGAGCACCATCAAGTATTATTGTGGTCCCATTTGATACTGGAACGAGAGATTTTATTTCGTCAAAGCCTGAAACCTTAATACTTTCATATGTTTCTAAGAAAGACTCTTCAAAACTAAAAAAGTCATTCTTCCTATCATTACCAGGCTCACTTATATTACCATTTGAAAAACATTCCAAATGTTCTCTGTATAAGTCATCAAAGAATATTGATTTAAACCCCTTAACTACAGATTCTAGATATATTAATTTAACAACTATATCAATTCGTTCGTAACATATCAGTTTACTGCTGTCTATCCAACGCTCATTATTTATTGTATTAAGGGCCTCATCAGGCACCATAGTACTATCGAGTAATTCTCTATAATTAGTCATCTTTTTTCCGAAAGAGATAATAAACTCTATGTATTGCAGTCATGAAGTAGCATAGAACCAGACCACTAATTGAATTGGTAAGGTCTAGTAAACTAAATTTGTATAAGGTAATTATATATAATAAATAGGCAAGAGTACTTAGTACAACACTCCATTTGAACTCTCTATCAAGTCCTTCAACCACAAGGTATGTGTTACCCAGGAAATATATAAAAACCTGAGCGATTAATGATAAGCTCATTAAGGTTAGCAAGAATGACATTTCGGAAAGTTCATCATCGCTTGATAGAACATAGATAATATCACTTCCTAAAACACCAATTATTACAATTGAAAATAGAGAGTATAAAGTAGAAAGAAGAATAGAAAATTTAACTATTCTATAACTTCTATCTCTTGACACTTTTGGGTATATTGCACTATTCAATACTGATATTGGTGTAATTAATAGGTTCACTATCTTTAGACAAATATCATAGAATGCGACTTCTTTCTCTCCTAAACTAATACCTATAAATATAGCAGCTACTCTTTCTCTACATACAACCAAAAGGCGAGATATATAAAATGGATTAGATTTTTTTATCATGCCTAGAACAGAGCTAAAGCTTGTATAGCAACTAAGCTTCTCCACTCTGTAATTTGCAAACAAAAGCAAAGAAAAACCTAGTGATAGGTTTCCTATTGAGAGTAAAAGTGGATATAGCCAAATATCAGAGCTTCCATTAATAAAAATCAGTATAAGCACATTGGCGATAGTTTTTATTACCACATTGGCATAAAGATTAATATGGGATTTCTCTATCGAAAGGTAGAACCAATTTAAATTAAGAATCTCTGAAAATACAAATATCACCAGTGAGAATATAAGAAGATAATTAGGTTCATCTATAATAATAAAAAATATAAGAGCTATTGGTAAGATTGACAAGAATATCAGAAATTTGGCATATATAACACGTACCAATACTAGTGATTTTTTTTCTTTACCCGATGAAATTTGATTTACGGCTGATATATCGAATCCATATGCAACTGTAACAACGAAAATCATTGCTACTGAGTGATACAAAACAAACTCACCATATGCAATGAGCCCAACCGTGCGTATTAAATATGGATATACGATAAAAGGAAGAATTAGACCATATAGCTGTAAGGCGCTCAATGCTGAGAAGTTCTTCAACAATGAATATTTACTTCTCATAATTTTTGAAGCCAGAAGCCCTGCTAATAAACATCTCTCTATACCAACTGTACTCCTTCTTTTTCCTCCGTACTTTAAAGATTACCATAGCACACAATGGTCCTAGAAAAGACTTAATCATCAACGGAGCTATCTTCAAATTATTAGCGTTCATATTTTTTTTGTAGAATGCACCAACGCCTAAACTATAATACTTCATTCTTTCTAAATTATTATAGTCCTCTATTTTTTCCGGATGATAGACCTTCAAGTCAGGTATATATTTTACGCTGTACCCGTCATTTATTACCGATAACAGAAAGTCACTCTCTTCAGTCGAACCGAACTGTGAACCAACCCCTAACCTCTCATCAAAACGTTTATTTTTTATACTTTCAGCTTTAAAAAACATAGAATACGATATTATTTTTGAGAAAATACCACATTTCGTTACTTTGCTTTGTTCTTTGATTTCACTATTTTTAAGAAACTCAACATTACCGACAGACTTAATAGATAGCACATCTACTTCATTCGATAAGAAGTAATCTTCAATTCTTAAAAGCAGATCATTTGAATATATACAGTCATCATCAGGAAAACAGACAATGTCTCCAGATGCATATTTTAGGCCCAAATTCCTGGATTTAGACAAACCTTTTTCTTTTACTTTTAAATATGTTGTTCTATCACATAAGAAAGAAAAATTCTCTTCAAACCTTTCCTTAAGTTCATTTGAATCATTTTGATCTACAATTATAATTTCATAGTTGACTTTTTGATTTAATAGCGAGTTAAGAAAGTCCTCTACTTCTTTTAGTCTGCCGATAGTACATAGCACTAGTGAAAACTTCATTTTATCTCCAACTTTAAATTATTTACTATTTTTTGTTTTGTTAAATATTTTTAATTGCATACTTTACTAGTAGATATGCAGCACTAACTAGAAAGCCTGCCATTAGAGATAATGCTATAATCATCAACCTATTAGGCTCTGCTTTTAATTCTGGCACTACAGCAGGGTCAACTACTTTAAAAACAAACTCATCTTGCACCTCAGCCAGCATCAAACTTTTAGTTTGTTCTTCAATCAGTTTATAAAATGTACTTTGCATATCGGCAATCGCCGTTTTTTCTAGCTGCTTATCTAAATATGCGAGGTTTTTCTTTGTTTCTTCTATGGAGCGCTCACGCATCACTTGGTTGATATCTTCAATAATCCAAGTCAACCATTGTTGCGCCAAATAAGGGGAATAATGCTTTACAGAAACGGTAACAAAACCCGTTTTTGTATCTTCATTAACTGAAAGCACTTCTTTAATGAACTGCTCATAGATTTCTTGAGTGGTAGGCTCTGGGCCACGCAGCCCTTCTGCTTCTCTTAACCATTGCCCAGTTTCAGCATTATAGAGTTCTTTATGATACACCAAGGTGTTTGAAGCTAGGTTCCAGTCTTTACTTGCCATTAACGGCACTAGCAGCCCGTGCTTATTGACAAAGTCTTCTACAAATACGCGGGATGTCATCACCTTGATGGCCATACCAGTTTGCGAGGATTCTCCACCGCCCAGATTTACCCCAGCCAAAGCTGCTAACCCACCAAACTGTGATGCCATTTTTGAAAGGCCACCACCGCTGCTTTCTGCCGGAGCCAGCAGCGCATCGGCTTTGTAGATGTTTGGCAAGCTAAGTGCGTAGAACACACCAGCAACTGCGAATAGGAATGTGGTAGCGATGATGATCCATTTGCCTTTCCAGAGGGCGGCGAAAAGTTCGCGGAGGTCGATTTCGTCCGAGGCAGGAGCCGGAGGTTGAAATTGGGCGTCGGTTGGATACTTCACCGAGAGTTGATTATTTTCCATGGTTTTTTTAGGTCCTAGGATCCTAGGTCCTAGGTCCTAGGAAAAGAGCTAGGAGCTAAGAACAGGATCGTTAAAAGATAAAGGTCCTAGGTAAGAGCGAAGGTCCTAGGATCCTAGGCCCTAGCTCTACCCTAGGATCTGTTTATTCATTTATATTCCGGAGAGGGTTCGCGTACTGAACCTTTTCTTCGTTTGATTAACGCGCCGAGCATGGCTGATATTTCTTTGGCTTCTTTTATTAGCGCTAAGCCAATTTGTTTATCTATAAAGCCTGCTTCTATACCAATGTATATTTGGGTGATCGCTTCGCCAGCAGAGCCTTTCGCAATATATAGAAACCTTGCAGACTCATTAGCGGTTTCGCGCTCTTCCCCTTCGGCGATGTTAGACGCAATGGATATCGTCAGTTGGTCTTTAAACCCAAAGTTCTTGCAACTATCCATCTGTTTATAAACATCACAAGACAATCGACAACTACGCTTCCAAACGTCTAACTTTTCGAAATCCAGTTGGCGCATATGTCTCCCCTCATTGGGTAGATAGAGGTCCTAGGGTCCTAGGGTCCTAGGGTCCTAGGGTCCTAGGGTCCTAGGGTCCTAGGGTCCTAGGGTCCTAGAAAAAGCAGAGCACTTGCCTTAGCTCTTTCCTAGGACCTTTCTTTCCCTAGGATCTAGGCTCTATCTTTTTCCTAGGACCTAGGATCCTTGCTCTTCACCTAGGCCCTCGCTCTTACTTAAGCGCGTTAACTGCAACACCCGTCTGGTAAAGGATCTGCGTTGCGGCAGTCCATACGCTGAGTGCGTCGCGGTAGTCGGTATCAAGTGGGACGATGATGGTGTCGCCTGCTTTTAGCTCTTCGCCTTTATTACCGAACCAGTAGCCGCTGTTTGGTTTGAAGACTGAGCCGTCTGCGCGTACTACGAAGATGCGGTCTTCATCAGCTTGTTTTTTCATGCCGCCGGCTTTGTTGATGTAATCGTCAACATCCAGTTTGTTGTCACGCAGGTAAGTGATTGCTACTTGTACTTCGCCCATCACAGAGACTGTGTTGCGGTAGGTTGGTACAAACAGGAAGTCACCGTCTTCCAACATAAAGTCTGCTGCGCGGTTACCTTCAATCACTTCATCAAGCTGAACGACCATGCGGCCAAGAGCTTTGCTTTTGCTCGCCTCTTCTACAAACGCCAGGGTTTTGTCTGGGTTGGTGATCATCGAGCTCATGTTGCTGTCTTTATGGAAGGTCTTTTTCGCGGTTTCTTTGCGAATTTCCGCGGCGTAATCTTCCAGAAGCTTTTCCTCTTGAAGGCGCAGCGCTTCGCGGGTGAAGATGGCCCCTTGCGGGTTGGCAAATTCCGTTAAGCCACCAGCACGCTGAATAATGTCCTGCAGCGTGTCGCCTTTACTTACCGCGTAGGTACCTGGGAAGCGCACTTCACCTTTTAGTACCACGGTGTTTTGCTCTTTCACGCCCGGCTGTTCCAGTACGTTCAGGCGATCACGCGGTGCAATGGTCAGGTTTTCGTTCACGTCACCTAAAATGGCATTGCCTAAGTTCAGCTGTGAAATCTGCACACTTGCGCGCTGGCTTTCGCTGTTTACTATAGTGCGTGCCAGTTCTGCGTTAAGCACATAGGCTTCGGCTGTCAGGCCACCTGCTGCTGCCACCAAGTCTTTGACGGTGTTTTTGTCGGTGATTGGGTAGCGGCCTGGGTTTTTGACTTCACCCACCACTTCTGCAATCAGTGCTGGTGAACCGTAAACTGATTGTTGTTGCAGTTGAAGTAGCACTGGTGCTAACAGCGTGTTACGGGTTGAACGTTTGATGTTTTCAATCTGCTCAGACGTCACTTCTTTACCTTGGTAAATCAGTTTTGCCTGTTGGGTAGAAAGTTGTTCGTTGCCTTCCAGCGCTTTTTGTTCTTCACTTTGTTCAGTTGCTGCTTGTGCTTGTGCTTGTTCCAGTGTTTTTGCAGTTTCCTGCTTTTCGTTCAAAGCGTTTAGCTGTTTGCCGTCAAAGCGGTTAAACACCAATACACGATCGCGTGATTGCAGCTTGATGTTGTCTTTACTTGCCGGGTTTAGAATGGCATTCGCCAAGCTGAACTGAAGTACGCGGATATCACGCTGTGGGTTGATTTCACGTACCACCAGCGCGTAGTTCAAATCGGCCGTTGAATTAAAGGCTGAATCAATCGAAGTAAACAGGTCGCTGATGCGCATGTTTTTCTTCCATTGGGTGTAGCCTGGCTGAAGTACATCACCTTCCAGTTGCACAAAGTGCTTCAGCTCGTTGCTGCGCTTGGCGATTTCGATGTTATCGCCATTTTTGATTTGAACGGAAAGACCAGAGCGATCAGTTAAGTCCAGTGTCAGTACATCACGCATGCCTTCAGCAGCTGGACGCTTCACTACTACAAACTCACCCAGTGCATTTGCAGTTAGGCCACCTGCCATTTGCAGCATGTCGGCGTACGTTTCGCCGCGCTTCACTTCATAAACTGCTGGGCGGTTGATTTCACCATTAATGGTTACGGTGTTTTCAACCGGGCCAATAAATACGGTGTCACCCGGTTGCAGGCGTACATCGTTACGAGAATCGCCTTTAAGCAGCAAATCGTACATATCCAGCGTGCGGATAAGTTTGCCGTTACGTTTCAGCTGCACATTACGTAGCGCACCGGATTCACTAAAGCCGCCGCTGTAGTAAATGGCCTGAGAAATGGTGGTCAGGGCGCTGACGGAATAAGCACCTGGCTTGTAGGCATCACCCATCACGAAGATTTGCATGCTGCGCATTTCACCCATGGAAATGTCGCTGCGCACACCAATCATTTGTTCGTTAACACGTTTGGTTAGCGACTCTCGCACTTCGGTAAAGCTCATGCCTGCCACTTGCACTGGGCCTAGCGACGGGAAGTTCACCACCCCTTCACGGTTTACACGCAGACGGTGGGTATTGTTTTCCTTACCAAACAGTTGAATAACAATTTCATCGCCCGGGCCGACTTGGTAGTCAGAAGGCACTGGCACATCGCTCATTGGCGCAAACGTGGTTGGTGAACCTGCAAACAGGGAAAGACCAAACCTTTCCAGTTGAGTTTCACTCTGTACTGCGCTCTTTTGTTTGGATTGTGTTTTTTGGTCAGCAACAGGACGAGGGGCGACCACATCGGTGGTTTCAAAGGTTTGCGCTGCCTGACCGCCCGTTGGAAGGCTGATGCCGTATTGTTTTGCCAGCGCTTGCTGTTGATCAGCCGGCAGGCTTTTGAACATTTCCAGTTGCGCAGCTGTCGGCGCTTGTGCGGCTACCGCGAATGGCAGCAAAGATGAAACCAAGACTGCGCCTATGCAGGCCAGTTTATTGAGTCGAAAAGTCATGAATAAAGCTCGTTACATCAATGTAGGATTTCTAAAGAAGGTTTAGAAGCGGTATTGGAAGCCTAGGTTAAGTGCACTCACACCCAAGTTGTCACTTATAGGGGCGTTCACAAACTCCAGTGTCACGGCGGTTTCACTGCTCAGTGCATAGTGCGCCCCCAAACCAAAGCTGAAACCGCTATCAGAGACTGAACCTGTTCCATGGTGGTCAATGTCTGCTGCCACATAACCTGCCAATGCATACATCGCGATTTGGTTGGTGACCGGAATGTTTCCTTTTACATAACCTGAAGCCAGGCTATTTACTGCAATACCGTCTGTGCGTTTTAGTGAGGTGCCAAAACGACCTTCTACTGCCAGGTAATCGTTAAAGAAGTAACCCGCCTGTGCTTGCAGCAAGATTGGGCTAGCCTCGGACAAGGTGTTGTTTGATGCCGAGGTATGTTCCACATTGCTGTAGCCAGCCATGGCACCGGCATAAAAATCAGCCGCAGCTTGGGGGGCTGTCAGGGTTGCAACCAGCAAAGAGGCCACTGCAACAGGGTTCGTCATTCGCTTTACCATACTTTCCTCAAACGTGGCGTGTTACAGAAGGTTTGATTCCGCAGCCAAACACGGCGACGCGAATTCAAACCTTGGCAAGACTTAAGTGAATAATATTATTGACGCGAACTAAGTTTCGCATCGTCAGATAACAGGCATTCATTCGATGCCTGCAGACACGCTACCGCCCTTGGGTGTCGGCCCCAATACACGCGATAACTATCAATTTGTTTTTCTTTTCGTGGTTTATTGATGAAGCAGCTCTATACCGCCCCAACAGGTGTTTACCTTTCTAGGCAGAATGCCATGCAAAGATCGATTAAATTTTGTCCAGCACTCAAAAATCAAGGCAGGAGTGTATCACCAACACAACACTCATATTAATTAGGAAACAGTTATTTTTTATTTAACTGTCTCGAATTTAATCATCCGGCAATAAGCTGATGTTTTTTTGAGCAATGATTATTTTCAATCGTCTCAACCATGCTTCAATTTGCGACGCAAATAACACGAATCAAGTTATAGATGACACATTTATTTACATATTCATCATCGGTGAACGGCATAAACCGTTAACTGTCCCACGTTCATCACGACGCCACTTTCTAGTAATTCAACCTCACCTTCGCGGCAAATGGTTAAGCGCACTTCTGGCTTGGGTTCATTCACGTAATATTCACACTCCGGCGTACTTGCGCCGATTATTCGACTGTAAACAACCACTTGCGATGAAGTAAAACCATTATGTAGAAAGACGAAATGCTCGTTAGAAGGGGAAACACGGACTTTTTCTTCAATACCATTGCTCCAAACAATGACGCCATTCGCTTGTATGGATGAACGAGGGCTAGAACAACCCGTTACTAGAAGAGAAGAAATAAGGATTAGAGCAAAAGCTGAGAGCTTCATGGCGACACCGACACTGCCAAATAAATTAGCGCAGAGTGTACTTTTTTGAAGCTATAGACTCAATAGTAAGCATCAAGTCTCTTTAATGAGCAATAAAAAGCTTTGTTGCCCAAGGAATTGGCGATTGACATTTATTATATGTTTACTTAATTCCCAATACTGTTTAGCATTTTAGGAGCCTGTCTGACTTTAGAAACAGGTGATTCACAAAAGATATGGAGTTTTTCATGAAAAAATCAGCAATTGCAGCTCTGGCAGCAATGATGATGGCAGCACCAGCAATGGCTGCTGAAGGAGCAGCTTCTACTGGCGGTTCAGCTGGCGGTGCAACTGCATCAACTGCTGCTGTTGGTGGTGTAACTGCAACAACTGTTGCTGTTGGTGTTGCGGTAGCGGCAGCGGTTGTTGTGGCGGTTGACGCTTCTGACAACGACACTGCGACTACCACTTCAACTTCTGTTACCACTCAAGGTTAATCAGTAAGTTGCGTAAAAAAAACCGAACAGTGCAAGCTGTTCGGTTTTCTTCATATTTATACCCTTAGAATTTACGCCACACCGCTCGTTAGGGCTTGTTGGCGACTCAGTTGTAGTACTATGAAAAATTGTAATTACGGCGTAAAAGCCTTTGCGCTAATAGGTGCAGCCTTTGCCCTTTCTGGCTGCAGTCAAAGATTTCAGGATGTGCAAGACACGATGTCGCTCGCATTGTTTGGACATGACGATGTGGTGATTTCGGCAGACAAGGTCAATGACCTTCCTTATGCCAGCCTGTATGCCAAAACGGAAAAAAGTGGGCAGGCATTTATGGTGTTGGGTTATGCCAACCCAAGCATGTCAAACCTTGCCGAACCTACCCAGAGCTTTCAGTTGAAATGGCTTTCTGCAAACAACGAAATGCTAGTGACCGAATACGGCCGCATTGTAAAAACGGTGAATCTTCACGGTGGTAACCTTTCGGCCAGCTATTCACACCAGGCCGATCCTTTGGCTTTGGGTTTACTGAAAAGTGCCACCCCCCAGGTGTGGAAACGAAAAGTGGATTGGCAACCGGGTAACCATGTGGGCTACACACTGGAATCTCGTTTTCAGCTTCAAGGCGAGCAAACCCTGCTGATTAATGAAAAGCCCGTTTCGACGCTGCACTTTATCGAGTATGTGCGCGCCCCTCAGCTTGATATCGCCTTTGAAAACGAATTCTGGTTAAAGCCTGATTCCGGCAAGGTGGTTGCCAGCATTCAAACCCCTGCTCCTGACATGCCTAGCATTGAGCTTACGTTGCTGAAACCTTTTGCGGGAGGCAAGTAATAAGATGAAAGCTTATTTTTCTTTAATCCGTTCGTGCTTTGTATTGACGCTGCTTGCTGTGCCTACCATTGCTCACACTGCAGAACAAACCGTACTAACGGTAAAAACCGCGGCAGATGACAAACGTGTTTATCAAGTTACGTTTGATGGTGCACCCCGCGTTTCACAAGTTGTGTCACAAGGCGCGACTGTGGTTAGAGCGAACGCGAATAATATTCTTGCCCACAATACCGACACCATTTTCTGGCAAGGCGCAGGGTTGTTTGACGCTGCTAACTCTGCTGATATCAGCACGCTAAAAGCCCGTGTTGAAAATCAATTGGGTTCGCTCAAAGAGCGCTGGCAGGACGATGCAGAAAAACTTGGTGCTGTTTCAGCGCTTTCCGAGTTTCTCGCCTCATCAACATTTGCTTCCCGAATTTCAGTGACGCTGGATGAAGATTTTTATCTCGCGGGTAGCAAAGTGAACCCTTTGGTTCGTGGCGATCTCGTGCTGTTACTCCCTGCCCGACCAAATAACGTTTGGGTAACTGGTGCAGTGACGCAAACCACTGACGCTGATTTTTCGCCTGTTTATATCGCGGATGATTATCTCGAAACTGCTGAAACCTTGAATACCTTTGGGATCAGTGAAGTTTCTGTCGTTCAGCCAAATGGCGAGCTTGAAACCCACCCAGTGGCCTATTGGAACGAAGTGCCGAAGAATGTGGCACCAGGCGCTGTGATTTTTGTGCCTTTCCAAGGTTTACCCTCTGAGCTCTCTTCTCTTAACCGCGATATTCCGCGTCTTCTTCAACATCGGGTTATGTAGTCATGCGTTGTACCTTATTTAAGTTATCCACTCTTTCTCTGGCACTGATGCATGCACTGCCTGCGACCGCAAACGATTTGGATTTCACGCCGTTTACGCCAACCCAAAGTGACTTTGGCGGCGTTGGCTTAATGCAAATGCCCACAGGACGTGTGGCCCCGGAAGGTGAATTTTCACTGGGCGTGACCATGAATGACGATTACCGTCATTACCACAGTTCATTGCAGTTGATGCCTTGGCTTGAAGCGACCATTCGTTACACCCAAGTGCCTGACCGACTCTACAGTAATGATGACGGCTTTAGTGGTGAAACCTACTACACCGACAAAGGCATTGACGTGAAAGTTCGCCTTTGGGAAGAAAGTTATTGGCTGCCGGAAACCTCGATTGGTATCCGTGACCTTGGTGGTACAGGCTTGTTTGATGGTGAGTATATTGCTGCCAGCAAACATGTGGGGCCATTTGATTTTACGGCGGGCATTGGCTGGGGTTATATCGGTAACCGCGCCAACCTGAAAGGTGACACGTCCCTCGGCGATGATTGCGGTCGTGATACCTCTTTCAAAGGTAAAGGCGGTAGTTTTGACTATGCCCGCTGGTTTACCGGTTGTATGTCTGTGTTTGGCGGCGTGGAATATCAAACTCCTTGGGAACCGCTGAGCCTGAAGCTGGAATATGACGCGAATGACTACAAATCTGATTTTGCGCCAAATGCCACGCAAGACTCGCCGTTTAACGTGGGCGCGGTTTACCGTTTCGGTAACTGGGGAGATATTCGCGCCAGTTATGAACGCGGGAATACCTGGACGGTGGGTTTCACCTTAAAAACCAACTTCAATACCTTGGCACAAAACTGGATAGATACCCCAACGCCTGCATACAATGGTGCGCAGGGCAAATCAGTTGAAGACATTGATTGGGATCGCGTCGCGGCTGATCTGGAAACCATTGCGGGTTATGGCAACACCAAAGTGTATGCGGATGACGAAAGCATCACGGTAGTGGGTAGCCAATCTAAATACCGCAACCGCGATTTCGCCCATGAAAAAGCGGCGATGATTCTGACCAATACCGGCTCGAAAGCCTCTACGTATCACTTGGTAGAGCAACAAGCCAACCAAACCACCATTCAGACTGACATTGATGCGGCGGCGTACCGCAAAGTGGCTAATCAGGAATATGTGGGCGCAAACGTTACGGAAACGACGACGCGCGTTAATCCAGAATCTGCACGTGGCATGTTGCAAACTGACACCAGTAAACCTTGGTCGGTCAGTGTTAACCCAAGTCTTCAGCAATCGATCGGCGGTTCGGAAGATTTCTACATGTTCAATATTGGCGTAACTGCCGGCGCGAGCTATTGGCTGACCGACAATATCGAATTTGGTGGTGGGGTTTACGTTAACCTTTACGACAACTACGACAAGTTCAAATATGACGTACCGCCTGATGGTACAGATTTGAAACGCGTTCGTACGCTGGTTCGTCAGTACATTTCTGATAACACTGTTCGTGTGAGTAATCTTCAGTTAACGGCTTTCGATAAATTCGGCGACAGTTTCTACGTTCAGGCATATGGCGGTTACCTGGAAACCATGTTTGCGGGTGTGGGCGGTGAAGTTTTGTATCGCCCTCTTAACAGCAACTGGGCATTCGGCTTGGACATGAACTATGTGGCTCAGCGCGACCCGAGTTCTGAGTTCGGCATATTCACCGAAGAAGTGCATTTCGACCCAATTACTGGTCGTTACTACCGCGTACAAACAGGCACACCAACCGGCCACTTCACCACTTATTACCGCCCCGAGTGGAGCTGGTTTGATGATTTGCTGATTAAGGCTAGTGTCGGTCAGTATCTGGCGGAAGATAAAGGTGTGACGCTGGATGTTTCCAAGCAATTTGATAGCGGTGTGATAGCGGGCGCCTATATGGCGAAAACCAACCTGTCAGCGGAAGAGTTTGGTGAAGGTAGCTTTAACAAAGGCTTCTATATCTCGATTCCTTTCGACATCTTTACCGTCAAACCAAGTGCCAGCCGTGCACTGATTGGATGGACACCACTTTCACGAGATGGTGGTCAGATGCTGGGTAGGAAGTACAGTCTATACAGCATGACGGATGCGCGTTATCCGAATTCGGAGTTTACGAATAGGTAATCGCACGAAGTGCGAAGGGACGAGGAAGAGCAGGTCCTAGATCCTAGGAAGAGCGAAGAGCTGAGGGCCTAGGGTCCTAGGGTCCTAGGGTCCTAGGGTCCTAGGGTCCTAGGGTCCTAGGAAGAGCTTAAGAGCGGAAGGTTACTGGGTATAGGGTTAACGGATTACGGATTACGGATTACGGATTACGGATTACGGATTAC
>NZ_ANFM02000002.1 GCF_000333895.2 Grimontia indica
AACGTTAACGTGCGGTTTCGTACGTTCAAATTTTTCTTTAGACACGATCGTGTTCCTTCCTAGTTGTGAGCCGCACCCACCGTCGTGAGTGCGATCAGAAGTTTTTATTAATGCGGGCCAATAATGCCAGCATTAAAACCACCTATCAATCAAGAACGCTCTGCGATGATTGAATCAGCGATGTTCTTAGGAATATCAGCATAGTCACTGAATTCCATAGAGTAAGATGCGCGGCCCTGAGTCGCTGAACGCAAGTCAGTTGCGTAACCAAACATCTCAGCCAGTGGCACCTGCGCGCGAATGATCTTCAAGCCAGCTGGACCTTCATCCATACCACCAATCAGACCACGACGACGGTTCAGGTCGCCCACTACGTCACCCATCCAGTCTTCTGGAGTGGTAACTTCCACTTTCATCATTGGCTCAAGAATGACAGGTTGCGCTTCAAGTGCACCTTTCTTGAATGCCATAGATGCAGCGATCTTAAACGCCATTTCGTTGGAGTCAACATCATGGTACGAACCATCGAAAAGCGTTGCTTTGATATCAAGCACTGGGTAGCCAGCAAGTACGCCGCTACTCATCTGCTCTTCAACACCTTTAGCAACAGCGCCGATATATTCTTTCGGTACCACACCACCAACGATTTCGTCGACGAAGACAAAACCTTCGCCTTTCTCAGATGGTTCCAGTTTCAGCCAAACATGACCGTACTGACCACGACCACCAGACTGCTTGACGAATTTACCTTCGACTTCAGCCGAACCACGGATGGTTTCGCGGTATGCCACCTGTGGCTTACCTACATTACATTCTACGCTGAACTCACGACGCATGCGGTCTACGATGATGTCTAGGTGAAGCTCACCCATACCTGAGATCAGGGTCTGGCCTGACTCGTCATCGGTTTCAACGCGGAATGATGGATCTTCTGCCGCCAGTTTACCCAGCGCGATACCCATTTTTTCCTGGTCTGCTTTAGAGCGTGGCTCTACAGCGATCTGAATAACTGGTTCAGGGAACTCCATACGCTCAAGAACCACTTTTGATTCTTGTGCACACAGGGTGTCACCTGTAGTGACGTCTTTCAGACCGATGGCTGCTGCAATGTCACCCGCGCGAATTTCTTTGATTTCTTCACGCTTGTTTGAGTGCATCTGAACGATACGGCCGAAACGCTCACGCTTTTGCTTCACTGAGTTGTACACAGTGTCGCCAGTGTTAACCACACCTGAGTAAACACGCAGGAAGGTCAAAGTACCCACGAATGGGTCTGTAGCAATTTTAAATGCCAGAGCTGCAAACGGTTCGTTGTCGTCAGAGTGACGCTCGATCTCGTTGCCATCTTCGTCTTCACCTTTGATCGCTTTCACATCAACAGGGGAAGGAAGGAACTCAATAACAGCATCAAGAACCGCCTGAACGCCTTTGTTCTTAAATGCAGAACCACAAGTCGCCAGTACGATTTCATTATTCAGTGTACGTTCACGCAGAGCTTGCTTGATTTCAGCTTCGGTCAGTTCACCCTCTTCGAGGTACTTATCCATCAGCTCTTCGTTTGCTTCAGCAGCGGCTTCGACCAGATTCTGGTGCCACTCATCAGCCAGCTCTTGCATGTCTGCCGGGATGTCTTCGTATGTGAAGCTCATACCCTGGTCAGCTTCGCTCCAGTTAATCGCCTTCATTTTGATAAGGTCGATAACACCGCGGAAGTCTTCTTCAGCGCCGATATTCAGATGAATTGGCACTGGAGTTGCGCCCAGTCGAACTTTAATTTGCTCAACCACACGCAGAAAATCTGCGCCTGCACGGTCCATCTTATTGACGAAAACCATACGAGGAACTTCATATTTGTCAGCCTGACGCCAAACGGTCTCTGACTGAGGTTCAACACCGGAAGAACCACAGAATACAACTACTGCACCATCCAATACGCGCAGGGAACGCTCTACCTCGATGGTAAAGTCAACGTGTCCTGGGGTATCAATGATGTTGATGCGATGCTCAGGGAATTGCGCATCCATACCGCGCCAGAAAGTTGTAGTCGCAGCGGAGGTGATGGTGATACCACGCTCTTGCTCCTGCTCCATCCAGTCCATGGTTGCTGCACCATCGTGCACTTCACCAATTTTATGAGAAAGACCGGTGTAAAACAGGATACGCTCTGTTGTTGTAGTTTTACCTGCGTCTACGTGCGCACAAATACCGATGTTACGGTAGCGCTCAATAGGGGTCTTACGAGCCACAGTAGTATCCTCTTACTAAGGGTATCCTTAGAGTGTGGTTTAGGCGCGACCGAAGTCGCGCCCAAAAAGGTATTACCAGCGGTAATGAGCGAATGCTTTGTTCGCTTCTGCCATACGGTGAACGTCTTCACGTTTCTTAACAGCAGTACCTTTGTTCTCAGATGCATCCAGCATTTCGTTAGCCAGACGCTGAGCCATAGATTTTTCACCACGCTTACGCGCAGCTTCAACCAACCAACGCATCGCCAGAGCGTTACGACGTACAGGACGTACTTCTACTGGCACTTGGTAAGTTGAACCACCAACACGGCGAGATTTAACCTCTACCGCAGGGCGTACGTTTTCAAGAGCGGCTTCGAACACAGACAGGTGATCTTTACCAGAACGCTCTGCCATGATGTCCAGTGCACCATAAACGATTTTTTCAGCAGTCGACTTTTTACCGTCAACCATTACGATGTTTACAAATTTTGCCAGCAGCTCTGATCCGAACTTAGGATCCGGCAGGATTTTACGCTGACCAATTACGCGACGACGTGGCATGGAAATTCTCCGTTGTCTTCTTCAGGTTTTATCCAAAACTTTTCAGTTTTTTCAAAATTACAAATTAATTAGTGTTTGGCCTTACTTAACGGATTCCATTAAGACTTAGGACGCTTCACACCGTACTTAGAACGACCTTGTTTACGGTCGTTAACGCCTGCACAGTCAAGTGCACCACGAACGGTGTGGTAACGCACACCTGGAAGGTCTTTAACACGACCACCGCGGATCAGAACAACTGAGTGCTCTTGCAGGTTGTGACCTTCACCACCGATGTATGAAGTAACTTCAAAACCGTTGGTCAGGCGAACACGACATACTTTACGCAGTGCCGAGTTAGGTTTTTTAGGAGTAGTGGTGTAAACACGAGTACATACACCACGTTTTTGCGGACACGCTTCCAGCGCAGGCACGTTGCTTTTTGCAACTTGCTTGATGCGTGGCTTGCGTACCAGCTGGTTAATAGTTGCCATTAAATAGCTCCTGATATTACTTACGTATAAGTGTGAAAAATCTATGCCCCACAAAAGTAGGGACGCGAAATTTTAGGCGTCGTCAAATGGGGTGTCAAGATTTATACAACGATCTTTGCTTTGATCGTTTTATAACCGCAACAATCCCAGACTATTACGCTAGTAGATAGACGGCTAAATCACCATTTCAATTGCGTGACATGCCGGGCTGTTAGCTCTACAAACCCTTCCATATCAATAAGTTCAAATTGTGAGGCGATTTGATGCTCGATGCCGCGAGCCATGGCGTCTTCTTGAAGCACGTAAATCCTGCGCCCCGACGAAACCAGTTTTTCTTGCCACAGCCCTCCAAGGATCCCGGCGACAACCGCATCTTCGAGCAAAAGGATCTCACTGTGTTTCTCGGAATATCGCAGGCAATTCGCCAGAGCAGATGAGGCGTAAGGGGAAGCATTAACGGTATGAAGCATTGACGATCCTTAAAACTGGAGCACTTTGGCACATTGACCCAGTGAGGCTGCAATGTCCGTTGGTGAGACTTTTTCTACCGCAATAACAAGGGGATGGTCACTCAATCCGCGCTCAGCTAATGAGTCAGCACATACGTAGATTTCCTCCACATCGCACAGTGACAGCATTTTGAAGGTAGAAATGTAGTCTCGGCTAAGGACTTCACTTGGCTTTTGGTCTGCCAGCAATTGCATCACACCATCACCGACAAAAAACAGGACAAGATCTTCACTGTAATTGGAAGTTGCCAGCACCGCATCAAGCCCTTCCCGGCCAGACGCGCTGCCGTGAGGCGCAGAAGAGAAAACAAAACCTATCTTTTTCATACCAGCACCTAAAACTGAATCACGCGATCAGCAGTCAGCAGAGCTTCTGAAAGCGCGCCAAGACCTGCCTGAGAGAAACTATCCGCCATGTTGGATGATGTGAGCGCATGCTGTTTCGCCTCTTCTTCGCTCACCTGACCACGACGAAGTGCAGCGGCAACACAGGTTTCCAGCTCGACGCCGCTTTCTTTTGACAGTGATTGCCAAGCAGCAACCAAATCAAATTCGTCATTGGCTGGCACTGTCAGTGAAGAAGCGTTGGACACACCATCTTGATAGAAAAACACACGCGTTAACGTGTGTCCTTTTTCTATCAGTGCTTTGGCAAAGCGGTACGCGGTGAGCGATGACTGGCGCCCGTATACTGGGCCATTCACCACCAGCACATAACTCAGGCTCATTTTTCGCCGTCCTCACCTTTTCGCTGACGGATGTAGAGATAAACCGTGTGCTTGGAAATATTAAGGCGATCTGCCACACGGTTGATGGCATCTTTGATATCGAAAATACCTTTATCGAACAGCTCCATCACAATCTGGCGGTTCTTGGTATTGTTCGACACAGATTTGTCTGCATTGATCTCTTCGATGGTGCGCTCAACCGTTTGGTCTACCAGCTCATCCACATCGCTGGCAAAGTTAACGGAAGACACAGCCTGACGCGCTTCTTCTGTAGGCATGAAAGCTTGCAGCACTTGAGAGAAAGGCGCATCCAAGTTGATGTTGATACACAGAAGGCCAATCACGCGGTTGTCCGCATTGCGGATGGCCACTGTGATAGATTTCATCAGAGTGTTGCCTTTGGCACGCGTGAAATAAGCACGTGAGAAGTTTCGCTCAGATCCTTCAATATCACGCAGCATACGCAGTGCCAAATCAGTGATAGGCGAACCCACCTGACGGCCAGTGTTTTCGCCGTTGGCAATTTTGATAGCAGAGGTGTTCAAATCTTCCAGCGAGTGCAGCACGATTTCACAGTGCTGACCAATCAGGGCTGCAAGACCATCTACCACGGCTTCATAAGATTTCAGGATAACGCGATCGGTGTCAGTGAAAGGATTACTCTCGATAAAGTCACTTTCGACGATCACGTCCGCACCAAAGCTGTCTGTCGATACCACAGGTTTATCTTCCTTTGTGATGGATTTCGTTTACCGCAGGCAAAGATAAACGAAAGCTGCAAACTTTAAAATCTAGCGATAAGTCTAACAGACTTAGATCAAGAAAATAAAAAAACCCCGACAAAAGCCGGGGTTCTCTTTGTAAGCAAACGTGCAATCGAAGGATTAACCTTTCGCTTCGTCACCTTTGCCTTTGATTTCCAACAGCTCAACTTCGAACACTAGCGTCGAGTTAGCAGGAATCGCCGGCGTATCCTGAGAGCCGTATGCCAGCTCAGGCGGGATAACGAACTTGAACTTAGAACCTACAGGCATTAACTGAACGCCTTCAGTCCAGCCCGGGATCACGCGGTTTAACGGGAAAGTCGCTGGCTGGTTACGATCATAAGAGCTGTCGAACTGGGTACCGTCAGTCAGGGTGCCTTTGTAGTGAACCACAACAGTGTCTTCTGCTGCTGGTTTATCACCCTCACCCATTGTTTCTACCAGGTACATGAGGCCAGAATCTGTGGTATTCACACCGTCAGTCTTCGCAAACTGTGCACGGAAGTCTTCACCAACTTTCACTGCTTCTGCTGCTTTCTCCTGAGCCTTTTCCTGAGCCAGTTGGGCAACACGCTGATCCAGCGCTTGCAACGCCAGCTGCGCTTCTTCTTCGGTCAGCTTGGATTTGTCAGCAAATGCGTCCTGCACACCTTGCAAAACCAAGTCGTTGCTCAAAGCCAAGCCCAATTCTTCTTGCTGGTCCAGATTGGCTTTCAGGTACTGCGCCAGGGACGCACCAATCGCGTATGCCGCTTTGTCATCTTCAGTTGCGAACGTTACAGCT
The DNA here is from genome assembly GCF_000333895.2 of Grimontia indica. Lineage (GTDB taxonomy): Bacteria > Pseudomonadota > Gammaproteobacteria > Enterobacterales > Vibrionaceae > Enterovibrio > Enterovibrio indicus. The sequence goes on from NZ_ANFM02000002.1 coordinate 6,048, forward strand.
TCAGCAGCAACAGGCGCTTCAACTTTTGCGGTTTCGTCTTTCGCTTCTTCCTGACAACCCACAGCTAGTGCAACAGTGGCAGCCAGCAGCGACATTTTAAAAACTGATTTCATTAGTGACTCCGTTGGTATAAAACCCACATTTCTTTTATTCGCTTACGCGATAACGATGCGAAAGCCCGAAACGATCAATATACTCGACGTTATAGGGGTCCAAGATAAGGAACACAAGGGCAATGCGACAATTCGTCCGCACAATTTGCTTATTTCTGACACTGTTAGCACTTTCCGGCTGCTTTCACTCCACCCATGAAGCCCAGCGCTGGACGCTGGATCCGAATGGCGTGACCAGTTTCAGCCTTAGCCGAGACGGCCGCTTCGCGCTCATCGCTTCCACGTCCCACGGCATTGATTTGTGGGATTTGGTACAAAATAAAAAGCTGGCCGAATTCGGCGATCAAGACCCGGATAAAAACACCGTGCTCGCCAGTCAGATCTCAGACAACAACCGCTACGCCATTACCGCCACATCGCAAAACTTTGCAGTATGGGATTTGGCATGGGGACAAGCCGAAGGTCTGTGGTCGATTTCCGACGGCATTATCCGCGACGTTGATATCAGCAATAATGGCGAAAAAGTCCTGCTTGCCCTTTCGAATGGCAAAGCCCTTTTCGTGGACTTAGGCACTGGAAGACGCTTAGAGTTCCTTGCCCACCAAGATAAAGTGAACAGTGTGTCGCTCGCGCCCAATGGAAAATTCGCCATGTCAGGCGGAAATGATCACAATGCCTTTTTCTGGAGCACGGAAACCGGACAAATCCTCAATGAGTTTCCTCATGAACACCGCATTACCCGCGTAGAGTTGCACCGCACCGGTAAGTTCGCTTTCTCTGCAGATGGTGATGACACCGCCATTATCTGGGATTTATCGACGGGCGAGCCGAAAACCGAGCTCAACATGTTCCACCGTCACCCGAATTTCTCAACCGCCCGTTTTTCAGATGATGGCACCAAACTGGTGACCGGCACGCCGGGACGACGGGTAGAGTTTTGGGATGTAGAAAGCGGGGACAATCTCGGCCGCTGGCTGGCAGAGGAGCAACAAAATACGCGTCCACCCAGTGCAGTCGTGTATGATGTCGCCATCGATCCAACTGGTCGCGTGATTTCCGGCACTTCCGCTGGCATCGCTCAGGCGTGGATAGCAGAGTAATTTGAGATACCAAGATGACCGAGACAGAACTGCGTCTGCAGAAACAAATTGACGATCTGGAGATCAAACAGGCTTTTCAGGAACACACAATTGAAGAGCTGAATGATGCGATCACCCAGCAGCAAAAAACCATCGACAAGATGGCAACGCAAATAACCTTTTTGGTAACCAAGCTGAAAGCGATGGAGCCGGCAAACATTGCCAGCATGTCGGAAGAAACACCGCCACCGCATTACTAAAAAACAGGTCCTAGGATCCTAGGACCTGAAGCTCTTCGTCCGCAAAAATAGCCACCAACGCTTCTCCTTTCTCGTTCACCGTCGCGCGGTACATGCCCGGACAATTCAATTCGAAATTCACCTGTCCGCCAGCATCAATGGCAATGACTCCGCCTTCTCCACCAAGGCTCAGGAAATCACCATGAATCACATCACGGCAGGCTTGCTCTATCGATGCCTTACCATATTGCATGCGTCCGGCAATATCGCCTGCAACCGTGCAGCGCATCAGAAGTTCGCCCATACCGGTTGCAGAAACCGCCACATTGCCGTTGCGGGCATAATTCCCCCCACCAATGATCGGTGTGTCACCGACTCTGCCCCAGCGCTTGTTGGTGAGTCCACCCGTGCTGGTTGCAGCGGCCAGATTGCCTTCTTTGTCGAGTGCCACTGCTCCGACTGTGCCGTGCTTCTTTTCATCCGGATAGCGGGCTTCTGACAGTGCAACGCCGCCGGTTTTTTTCATCGCTTTCAATTCTTTGTAGCGACGATCCGTGAAAAAGTAGTCCTGCTCGACGTACTCGTAGCCACACTCTTTGAATGCAAAGGACTCGGCGCCCTCGCCTGCCAACATTGCATGGGGGCTTTTTTTCATCACATCACGGGCAAGTTGCACTGGATTTTTGATATGGCGAATCAGGGTTACCGCGCCGGCTTCAAGGTTTCTGCCATCCATGACCGAAGCGTCCATCTCAACGGTTTCTTCATGGGTAAGCACCGACCCTTTGCCTGCATTGAAAAGCTCGCTGTCTTCCATCACAGTCACAGCGGCGACTGTCGCATCAACCGCCGATCCACCTCGCTCCAACAAAGCATGTCCAGCCAATACTGACTGCGCCAGTGCTTTACGATAAGCAGCTTCCAGTTCTGGTGTCATCAGACGGCGTTCAATGGTGCCAGCACCACCGTGTATGGCGATAGAAAAGGGGCGGGTCATGATGATTCCTTTCGAAGTGAGAGTGGATATCCGATGAGATTAATATGAAATTGCCTAATAAAAAAGCGCCAACCGACTGATCGATTAGCGCTTTCTTTTCAGACCCTGCAGCCAGCGATAGCTGCAAGCCCAAGGCTTGGATTAGTGAGAGCCGCAGCCACCACCGCCACAACATTCATGGTCGTCGCCTTTGTCTTCGCCGCCACAGCAACCGCCTTCGTCGTCATGGTCATGACCACCGCAGCAGCCGCCAGACTGGTGGATGTGACCGTGTGCGATTTCTTCTTCCGTCGCCGCACGCAGTTCTACCACTTCAACGTTGAACGTCAGGGTTTGGCCAGCCAGCATGTGGTTACCGTCAACCACGACTTCATCGCCGTCAACATCAGTCACTTCAACTGGGATTGGACCCTGGTCTGTATCCGCCAGGAAGCGCATACCAACAACGATTTCGTCAACGCCCTGGAACACGTCAGCAGGTACGCGCTGAACCATTGCATCCAGGTATTCGCCGTACGCTTCTTCCGGCGCAACAGTCACTTCGAAAGATTCGCCAGCTTCGCGGCCTTCCAATGCATTTTCCAGACCTACGATCAGGTTATTGTGACCTTGCAGGTACTGCAGTGGCATTTCTTTGGTTGATTCATCAACCACGATGCCGTCTTCGTTTTTCACTTGGTAAGCAATGCTTACTACCACGTCTTTAGTGATTTTCATCTTAACTCCGGAAGCGGTTCAAGGGTGTCGACATAACGACACCTGCTCATTTCGGCGCCGATAATACAGAAATAAACTGACTTCGACCATGGGATTCGTTATTGCGGTTTAAATATCCCTATAACCTGAGCATCCTGCTGCTGCGCAACGGGCTGTTTCTCTTCCGCAGACATCGGTGAGCGTCTGTCGGTATGACCGCACTGCACGCACTCCACCACTTCCACGTGGTGTTCTTGCCACCAGCGCATCGTGTCCGTTGCGCTGCATGATGGACAGGTCGCGCCAGCGATAAATCGTTTCTTGGCCATGTACTTCCTTGCCTTCGTTCTTATTGTTAACTATCCCGGTTCCAGCTCTGGTGGCGTTCGGTATCCCCTTTCATTTCGAGGTCGAACAGTTCTTCAAGCTCCACTCGCGCTTCTTTGGTCCGGGATGCAGCCATGGAATCTTCACTGTGATGGGGCTGCATTTCATGTAATCGCATTTCATCCAGCTTTCTGAAAAATGCCTCTGCGCGTTTGGCTTTATACGGGTGCATGCCCAGTGCGATCAATGTCTGTTTCCCTAAATCAAGCGCACTTAAAAAAGTTTCCCTGGAAAAACCCACCACGTCATGATCGAGTAATTGGTTTGCCTCAACACGGCTTCGGGCCCGGGCGAGCACCTTCAGATTCGGGAAATGTTGCTGACAAAGTTCGACGATTTCCATCACTTCTTCCGGCGAATCCGCGCAAACGATAATGGCCTCCGCCGTTGCCGCCCCTGCGGCCCTCAATAAATCAAGCTGGGTTGCATCCCCATAATACACCTTGTAGCCAAACTTACGCAGCAAGGCGATTTGCGAAGGATCGCGCTCCAGTATGGTCAGTTTGATCTTGTTGGCGAACAGCAATCTACCCACCACCTGACCAAAACGACCAAAGCCGGTGATGATGACGCGGGCGCCTTCATGATTAAATTGCTCCGCCGCGGGCATTTCGGCATCCGCATTTATGGTGCGGGCAAACCATTTGGATTGCAGCATCAGCAGTATCGGGGTTGTCATCATAGACAGACTCACTACCACCAGCAGGAAAGCATTAAGCTCTGGCGTCAGCAGGTTTTCACTTCGCGCTGCAGTAAACAATACAAACGCAAATTCCCCACCCTGGCTAAGCAGCAAAGCAACGTGACTGCGGGATTTCTCGCTACCACCAAAGACGCGGGCTAACCCATATATGATGGCGGCTTTTACGCCAATCAAGCCAGCGACCGCAGATAAAATTTCCAGCGGATATTGGAGCAGCAAACCAAGGTCAACCGCCATGCCCACAGCGATGAAAAAGAGGCCCAGCAACAAACCTTTAAAGGGCTCGATGGCGATTTCCAGCTCGTGGCGGTATTCACTCTCTGCCAACAGCACACCTGCCAAGAAGGTGCCTAGCGCCATAGAAAGTCCGAGTGACTGCATACCAATCGCGATACCAATCACCAGCATCAAAGCAGTCACGGTAAACATCTCTTTGACGCGGCTGAGCACCACCCAACGTAGCAAAGGACGCAAAAGGTAATGACCACCGACCAAGAGCACCAAGATCGCTCCCAGCATGATGCCTACATCCAGCCAGCTGCCACCCGCACCACCTGCCATCGCAGGAAGCACCGCAAGCATAGGGATCACAGCGATATCTTGAAACAAGAGCACCGCAAAGCCTGATTGCCCGGCTTCGCTGCGCATCAAGCGTTGTTCTTCGATAATCCGCATGGCGATGGCCGTGGATGACAGCGCCAGTCCCATCCCGACAACCAAGGCATCAACGCGACCGACACCCCAGTAATAGGCAATAAGAGCAATCACCACGGTACTGATAAAGACCTGAGAGCCACCAAAGCCAAGGATTGGCCGTCGCATCTGCAACAGCTTCTTTGGATTCAATTCCAGACCAATCAGGAACAGCAGCAGCACCACGCCAAGCTCGGCAAAGTGCAGAATCGCTTCTACATCTGTAATCAGGCCAAGCCCCCAAGGGCCAATCACCACGCCGCCGATCAGATATCCCAGCACAGAGCCAATTCCGAGGCGCTGGGCAAGGGGAACTGCCACCACAGCAGCAGCAAGGAAAATCAGAGCGTCTAGAAGGTAGTTATGTCCCATTACACCACCTCCGACACAGGATGACAGAGCCAATCGGCGTAGAGTTCTGCATGGGCTTCCCTGTCTTCATCGCTCACTCGGCGAGCCCAGTGAAGCACAAGCGGATCGACCCAACGCATCTGGCAAAGGAGTGCAGTCAGCTCAAACGGCTGTAAAAGTTCTTCCATACTGTATTTGTTGTAACCGGTTTGGCTGAAGGCTTCCGCAGCACCTCCGGTGGTAATGACAAAGCGGCAAATCTTGCCAGCCAATGCATTACCGCCACCATGGGCAAAGCCTTTGCCAAGCACCACATCAATCCATTCTTTTAAAAGCGAAGGGCAGGAGTACATTTGAAGTGGATGTTGGAACACAATCACATCGTGTTCTAAAAGAAGCTCACGTTCATGGTGAACATCAATAATAAAGTCAGGATAGGCTGCATAGAGGTCGTGTACTTTGACATGATCAAATTGACGGGCAGCCTCAATCATCCGTTTGTTGGCGACAGACTCGTGCGGGTCTGGGTGAGCAAAGACCACCAGCACTTTCGATTTAAATAACGACGTTGTCGGGGTTCCCATTTGGCAGCAAAATCCTTTTAAGCTTTCCAACGCCCAATGTGTGGTAGAGCGAAGAGGTAACATAATATTTTTTATAATCTTTTTATCATGACACAAAACTGCCAACTCTGCGGCTTTGGCGTCATCCTTCAACCATACGGTAAATCGTCCCGCATTTCACCGCTCTGCCGTGGTCCATTTTTGCGCCTCTCTTAAGTAAATCGCCGTCGTGTGATATAACAGCGCCAGTTTTTCGACCCCACATTCCTGCGGCCGGAGCCGCCAAGAGTCATGATCACTATTTCTGATATTCAGCTACTTCGTGGTGGCAAACCGCTGCTTAACAATGCGTCTGCCACTATCCACCCGGGCGACAAAGTCGGTCTGGTCGGTAAAAACGGCTGCGGTAAATCGACCCTGTTTGCGTTGCTGAAAGGCGAACTGTCCCTTGATGCGGGCAGTTGTAACTTCCCAAGCGGCTGGCAAATGGCATGGGTGGCACAGGAAACCCCGGCGCTGGAACGCGAAGCGATTGAATATGTGATTGACGGAGACCGCGAATACCGCGCGCTGGAACAGGCCCTTCGTGCTGCAGAAGAAGCGGATGACGGCCACAAGGTCGCCACCCTTCATGACAAAATTGATGCCGTTGGCGGTTACAGCATTCGCGCCCGCGCAGCAGAGTTGCTGGATGGCCTCGGCTTTCGTCAGGAGCAGATGAGCTGGAACCTCACCCAATTCTCCGGTGGTTGGCGTATGCGCCTGAACCTCGCACAGGCACTGCTTTGTCGCTCAGACTTACTGCTGCTCGACGAACCGACCAACCACTTGGATTTGGATGCTGTGATGTGGCTGGAAAAGTGGCTGCAAAACTACCGCGGCACTCTGGTACTCATTTCCCATGACCGCGACTTCCTTGACCCAGTGGTTAACCGCATCATCCATATCGAAAATGAGCTGCTGAACGAGTACACGGGTAACTACTCAGCCTTCGAAACCATGCGTGCAGAAAAGCTGATCCTGCAACAGGCGATGTACCAGAAGCAGCAAAAGCAAATGGCGCACATGCAGTCGTACATTGACCGCTTCCGCTATAAAGCCAGTAAAGCCCGTCAGGCGCAGAGCCGGATTAAAGCGCTTGAACGCATGGAGAAAATGCTCCCGGCGCAATTTGACAACCCATTCAGTTTCGAATTCCGTGAGCCATCTGCTCTGCCTAATCCTATCCTGATGATGGAAGAGGTGTGCGCAGGTTACGGCGACACCATGATTCTGGAAAAAATCTTCCTGAATCTGGTGCCAGGCAGCCGCATTGGTCTGCTTGGCCGTAACGGCGCGGGTAAATCAACGCTGATAAAACTGCTTTCAGGCACAGTGCCCGCACAGGCTGGTGAGCTGCGTTATTCGCAGGGTGTGAAGATTGGTTACTTTGCCCAGCACCAGTTAGAAACATTGCGTGATGATGAAACGGCCATTCAGCATATGATGCGTCTGGCACCGGAAGCGACAGAGCAACAGCTTCGCGATTACCTCGGCAGCTTTGGCTTCCATGGCGACAAAGCGCTGGATGTGATTGCCCCTTTCTCTGGCGGCGAAAAAGCACGTTTGGTGCTGGCATTGATTGTTTGGCAAAAACCGAACCTGTTGCTGCTCGATGAACCCACCAACCACCTTGATCTGGACATGCGCGCTGCACTAACCATGGCACTGCAATCGTTTGAAGGCGCCATGGTTATCGTGAGCCACGACAGATACCTGCTCCGTGCAACCACTGACGATCTGTATCTGGTGCATGACCGTAAGGTTGAGCCGTTCAATGGCGACCTGAATGATTACCATCAGTGGCTGAATGAATTGCAGCGCTCTGAGCGTCGTCAGGAACAGGCAGAAAACGCCAAACCTGCAGGTACAAATACTCAAGCAGCCCGTAAAGAACAAAAACGTCTGGAAGCAGAATTTCGCAAACAGACCGCGCCTATCCGCAAGAAAATTGACACGCTGGATACAAAACTCGAAAAGTATTCTGCAACAATTGCTGAAGTAGAATCTCAACTGGCGGAACCTTCTATTTATGAAGCGTCCAACAAAGAGAAACTTACCGAATTGCTGCGCCAGCAGGCAGACGCGAAATCATCGCTCGAAGAGGTCGAACTGGAATGGATGGATCTTCAGGAACAACTAGAGCAAATGGAAGCGGAGTTCCAAGGCCGCTAAAACAGCAAGCCACAGCCGATGGGCTGTGGCAATTTTGTCTGCATCATTATGGACAGCAAGAGGTCAAACACGCCTGCCTTAAACTTCAGGATCAGTTCAAAGGCAATGTGAACCTCGCCCTGCTGTTAGCCTGGCTGGAAGACACAGGGTTTTCCCTCTCGGCCTCATCACTCGCTCAACTTCGCCAATCATTGGTTCAGTCAGAAACCCTTCTCACCCGCTATCGATTGATGCGGCGCGATCTCAAACCACAGCTCTCACGCGGGGCTTACCAGAAAATGCTTAACTATGAGCTGACATTAGAGAAGTTCCAGCAGCAGGAATTGCTCGCCTGTGTTAACCAACAAGTGTGGGAAGAAAACGCCTCTTCCTCTTTGGAGATGTACTGCTCGCAGTTAGATGGGGATGCACATTACCTTTATCCGGCGTTGATGAAAGGACTTCATACCTGCTCGTCGTAAAGGACTATCGTCATCTCACAGGCTTCATCGCGAAGTGGCACCAATTCAAGATACGCCGGAGAAGCGTAAAAACGTTCGACAGCTTCAATATCCCGATAGCGAAAAACGGCGGTGACATGCTCTTCCGCTTTGTCACCTCGGAAAGTCCCCACGCAATTTCCTCGAACCACCACTTCCACACCAGCTTGGTCGAGCAGCACTTTGGCGGCTAACACATATTCGCCGAATTTCTCGGCATCTTTGATGGTGGCATAAGAAAAATTAAGTACAGACACACAAGACTCCCTGCTTACAGCCAAATAAAGATTAAGCAGGATGCGGTCAGGGTGCCCATCACGCGGTTAAACACTTTCCAGCTTTTTTCTGAAGACAGCACTTTCCCCACCCAGACGCCAAAGCCCGCCCAAATAGATGTGAGAGACAAGCCCACGATGAGAAAGGTAGTGACAATCACCATGGAAGATAACCAATAGTCTCCGCCTGCTAAGGTAAAGGTACCCACCGCACTCACCGCCATTGCCCACGCCTTGGGATTGACGTACTGGAACAATGCCCCTTCCATCAGGGTCATTGGCCGGCGATCACTGGAAGCATCCTCAGAAGGTGCGCCCGCCCTCGCAATACGCCAGGCAAGGTAGAGCAGATAGGCACTGGCGAGCAGCTTCATCCCTTCCTGTACCCAAGGGTAGAGCTGAAATACTGCGCCAAGTCCGGCGGCAACCACACCAATCAATGACGCCACCCCCAATGAAATGCCAATAAGGTGTGGCACTGTGCGTCGAAATCCGAAGTTTGCCCCTGATGCTGTCAGCATCATGTTGTTTGGTCCTGGCGTGCCTGTCATGGTCGCTGCAAAAAGCGCCAGCGTCGCCAAAAAAGATAGTTCCATCATGAATTGTCTCCCTGCTCACATTGTATCGATACAATTCAGGCTAAAAATTGAAATTGACCTATTAATTGTTCAAAATTCACGCTAACAGGGATCAAAAATCAGATCAAAAGGTTTATTGTCACCATGACAATCATCAATATTGCATTGGAGAAGTCCGGCGCTCCTATGTATCGGCAAATAGCCGATGCCATTGCGGATAAAGTGGTTAGCAAAGAACTGGCACCGGGAACAAAACTGCCGACCCACCGCGCACTGGCGGATGCGTTGTCAGTCACCGTAGGAACGGTCACCCGCGCGTATGCAGAAGCGGAGCGACGAGGAATTGTCGAAGCCAAAGTCGGTGCAGGCACCTACATTTGCGAGAACAACCGCCCACTGTGGTCTTTTTCTGATCCTGATCGACAAGATGTACTGAGCTTTGGCTACAACGTGCCACCAACGATTAACCGTGCCGATCTCTTCGCGGAGGCACTGGAGCAACTTGCCGCCCACCCGCAGGAACTCAATAGTCTGATGCTGTATCAGCCGCCTTCCGGCATTGTGCGTCATCGTGAAATTCTGGCCGACTGGTTGAAAGGGCATCAGGTGAACGCCGATCTGTCGCGCTTGCTGTTCTGCTCTGGCGCGCAAAATGCCATGCAGCTTTGCCTTATGACCCTTTGTCGAGCCGGGGATACCATCCTTACCGACAAATTCACCTATCCCGGTTTACTCAGTCTTGCCAGACAGTTGCAACTCACGGTGAAGCCCGTAGAGATGGACGATGAAGGCATGTTGCCAGAATCCTTAAGCGCAGCCTGCCAGCAATATCAGGCAAGATTGGTGTACCTCACCCCTACCCTGCAAAACCCCACAACCGCGACAATGAGTGAAGCCCGTCGTCACGCACTCATCGAGGTATGTGAACAACAGCAATTGATGATCGTGGAAGATGACATTAACGGCCTACTTCCCCGCGAACGGCCCTCGCCGATGGTCAATCTGGCTGCTGACAATGTGATATATATTGGTGGGTTGGCGAAAACATTGGCTCCCGGTCTTCGTCTGGGCTTCCTGCATCTGCCGGAACGCTTCTATCCCCACTTCGTTAACGCACTGCAAAACCACAGCTGGATGATCAGCCCGCTTTTAACCGCCATGGCATCAATCCTTTTGGAGAATGGCTCAGCAAACCAGATCCTTGAAACCATTCGTACTGAAATGGAAACACGGTGGGAAATCGTCACCCGCTATCTTGGTACTGAGTCGATGCGTTACCATCCCAACGCGTTTCACGGCTGGCTAACATTACCCGAAGCCTGGTCTCTCAGTGAGTTTCTGGCGGCGAGCAAAGCGGAAGGCCTGGAGCTGAAATCGTCTGAGCTTTTTGTGCCTGCGGGATATTCCGCGCCACCGACGGTGCGGATTGCTGTGAGCGCACCGCCCAGTCGTGAGTTACTTGAACAGGGCTGCGAGAAGCTCGCCAAGCTGTTGGCGAATCCACCACTGACTGAATTTGCGTTGTAAGAGATAGAAATGGAACAAACAGCAAGCAAGCCTTTCGTGCCGATGAAAGGCGGCAAAAACCCACATATCCAAACCCTGCTTCCGCGCTTTTTGCGCAGGAAAGCGGTGTTTGAACCGGTCTGGCAACGCCTTGAAACGCCGGATAGGGATTTTCTGGATATCAGCTGGACGCAAGACCCCGCCAGCGTTGGTGACAAACCTATTGTGGTGCTGTTTCACGGCCTTGCCGGGTGTTTTTACAGCCCTTATGCCAACGGATTGCTCAATGCCTTTAAACAGCAAGGTTGGGTCGGTGTTTTAATGCACTTTCGCGGCTGTAGCGGCTCGCTGAACAAAATGCCACGCAGCTATCACTCTGGTGAAACGGGGGATGCCCGCTTTTTCCTCGAGTATCTAAACAAACGATTCCCTGCCAATACCAAAGTCGCTACCGGCGTCTCCCTCGGTGGCAACATGCTGGTGCGCTATCTGGCAGAGTTTAAAGACGATCCCATCATCAAAGCTGGATGCGTCATCAGCCCACCTTTGGATCTGGCAGCATGTTCCAGCCGCATTCGTCAGGGTTTTTCCCGCGTCTATCAAGCGTATCTGCTCCGCTCAATGAACCGCACCCTCGGTAACAAGCTTGCCCGTCACCCGCAAATCGGGCACTGGAAAAGTGGGGAGAAAGTGGCGATATCGAACCTCTATCAGTTCGACCAAACCGTCACAGCGCCACTGCACGGATTCAACGATGCTGAGGATTATTATCGCCAATGCAGCGGCTTAGGTGTGCTGCAGGAAATTGCGGCTCCGCTCAAAGTGATCCATGCTAAAGATGATCCTTTTATGACGGAAGCGGTGATCCCCAAAGCGCCGCTACCGGACAACATTGACTATCACCTGACCGAATATGGCGGTCACGTCGGATTTATCTCCGGTACCTTGAATGCACCAGACTTCTGGCTGGAAAAAGAGGTGCCACGCTGGTTAGCCCTGCACATCGACGCCGAATAAAGGCGCAATAACACCAAGAAAGCAGGGCGAGAGAGGTGGACGATGGCAATATCTCGCACTGCTTTTATGCTGCTATGGTGGCTCCCCCTCGCTACGCAGGCAGAAAACACAGACCCTTTGCGCTTTGGGCCGCTGATTGCCCAAAGTCAGGCACCGCTGCAAACCACAGGGCTCACACCGATACTCCAAGACCCGTTTCAATTAAAAGCGGGACAAACAGATGCCTTCGCTTCCGTCGCTATTGGCAGCGTTTGGGCACCTTCACAGGAATACAACTTCGACTACTATCACAACCAGTTTATGGGCGGCTTCGTTCATGCGCTGGATGAGGAAAAACGGATTGGGGTTTGGCTGCAATACCGCTATGCGGCAAACAACCGATTGGATGGCCTAACGGAAAAGTTCCATAGCATTTTTGGCATCGACCAAAACGGTCGCACCGAAGTCGATGAAGACAGGTTCTACATCTATGTCCCCAGCACCATGGACGCGCCAGTCGAAGACTTCACTGGCGACCCTTTACTCAGTGCCATCAATCTGTATGGCGAGCAAACACTCTATGAAGCCATGCACCATGCGGTGAGTGCGGGTGTCACCCTGTTCTTTAACCGGGTCAGCCATGGCGTGTTTGCCAACACTTCCTTCGAGCAGTCTGCTCAGCTCAACTATGGCTACCAAAGAGAGAAACACCGGCTGACCGCCATGGTGTCGCTCGTCCACCGACCGGATAAACCCCAGCATTTTGTTGAGGTAAAATCCTGGGGTATTCACGCGGGTATCAGCTACCAGTATCAATGGTTCACGCATCATGAGCTGATAGGCGAATACCTGATATCGCAAGGCAAAGCAGCCGGTGCAGGGCTGGGTGAACTTAATGCCTTGGTGCACGAGTTTGCGCTGGGTTATCGCTACCTTTTTAATAACAGTGCGATAGAATTGGTGGCTATAGAGAATATGTTCAATCACGATAACAGCACGGATATCGTGTTTAACGCCACCTTCCGGCACCGTTTTTTGTAGTAGGTAAAGCCACCATGATTGTTCCCTGGCAAGAGATCCCCGAAGAGACCCTTAGAAACCTGATTGAGCACTTTGTGCTGCGTGAAGGGACAGATTACGGCGAGCAGGAAGCAAGCTTCGAGGAAAAGGTGGAACAGGTCTATAACTTGCTCAAAAACAAAGAAGCCGTTGTGGTGTTTTCTGAGTTGCACGAAACGGTGGATATCAAACCTGTGCGATCACTTGCCTAATACCCATCGCTTGACCAAGCCAGCGAGACCCTGTTAACTGTTGCCATCTTTCTAAATTGACAGGGTTTGTCATGTCTGCAAAGCACCCCATTATTGCAGTCACCGGTTCGTCCGGCGCAGGGACTACCACCACCTCAGACGCATTCCGCAAAATTTTCAACATGATGAAGATTAGCGCCGCTTGGGTGGAAGGTGACAGTTTTCACCGGTATACCCGTCCTGAAATGGACGTGGAAATCCGTAAAGCCAAAGAACAGGGCCGTCATATCAGTTACTTCGGCCCAACTGCCAACGACTTCCCAAGGCTCGAATCTTTCTTCAAGGAATACGGTGAGGAAGGCACGGGTCAGTTCCGTCGCTACCTACACACTTTTGATGAAGCTGTACCTTATAACCAAATGCCGGGCACCTTTACAGCTTGGCAGGACTTGCCGGAAAACACTGACTTGATGTTCTATGAAGGGCTTCATGGCGGTGTGGTAGAAGGTGACATCAACGTCGCACAACATGTTGACCTGCTGATCGGCATGGTGCCAATCGTGAACCTGGAGTGGATCCAGAAGTTTGTCCGCGACACCCGCGACCGTGGTCACTCCCGCGAAGCGGTAATGGATTCCATTGTTCGTTCGATGGACGACTACCTGAACTACATCACACCGCAGTTCAGCCGAACCCACATCAACTTCCAGCGTGTCCCGACGGTAGATACTTCGAATCCACTCAACGCAAAAGGCATCCCAAGCTTGGATGAAAGTTTTGTGGTGATCCGTTTCCGAGGCATCAAGAAAGTCGACTTCCCTTATCTGCTTTCAATGATCCAAGGTTCTTTTATGTCCCGTCATAACACCCTGGTTGTGCCGGGCGGCAAGATGAGTTTCGCCATGGAACTGATTATTCGCCCCCTTATCCAGCAGCTGATTGAAACCGGCAAAATCAGCTAGTACCACTGAACTCATCTACCACGTTTAAACGTAATCCGCCATCGATAAAATCTATCGCGGATTACGTTTTTATTCATTAGACCGAATAACAAACCTGTCCTTAACTTAATCTTGCTGGTTACTTTTTAACCAGCAGAAGCAAGACAATGTCATAAAAGAGGACAGAGCCATGTCACTGAAAGGAACCAAAACCGAGCAAAACCTCAAAGACGCCTTTGCCGGTGAAAGTCAGGCAAACCGTCGATATCTCTATTTCGCATCAAAAGCAGACATTGAAGGCTACAACGATGTCGCCGCCGTTTTCCGCTCAACGGCCGAGGGTGAAACGGGCCACGCACACGGCCATCTGGAATACCTAGAGGAGGTGGGCGACCCTGCGACAGGGTTACCTATGGGTAACACAGCAGAAAACCTCAAAGCGTCGATTGCCGGTGAAACCCACGAATACACCGATATGTATCCGGGCATGGCCGCCACGGCGCGCGACGAAGGTTTCGATGAGATCGCGGACTGGTTTGAAACGCTCGCCAAAGCAGAGCGAAGCCACGCGAACCGCTTCCAGAAAGCACTCGACAACCTCGACAGCTAGTCGCACAAAAAGGGCGGCCAGTCCGCCCTTTCAGAGCGCAATAGGCGCTAATGACGATAACGCACAGTGACTGCCGAAAACCGGCACAACCAGTAGCAGGGACACGTCATGAAAGAAAAACGCGAAGGAGGCATTGACGCCCCCACCCGCCACGCAATTGAGTGGCAATCCCCAGACTTTTACGATCGCGAAAAGCTCGAAGCAGAAATGGAGCGCGTCTTCGACGTTTGCCACGGCTGCCGCCGCTGCGTGAGCCTCTGCGATTCATTCCCCACCCTGTTTGACCTCATTGATGAATCCGAAACCTTCGAAGTCGATGGCGTTGATAAGAAGGATTACCAGAAAGTCGCAGATCAATGCTACCTCTGTGACATGTGTTATATGACCAAATGCCCCTACGTCCCGCCACATGAGTGGGAAATCGACTTCCCTCACCTGATGCTACGCGCCAAAGCGGTGAAATTTCACGAGCAAGGTGCATCGCTGCGGGACAAACTGCTTTCAAGCACAGATTTGGTGGGTGGCATGGCAACGATTCCCATTGTGGATGTCACCGTAAACGCGATGAACAAAAACAATGCATTTAGAAGCGTGCTTGAGAAAGCCGGCGTTCACAAAGACGCTATTGTTCCGACATACGACAGCAACACCATGCGAAAACGTGTTGCCTCAATGGTGAAAGACATCACGCCAGAACCTGTTGGCGAAACCACAGGGAAGGTGGCTATGTTCACCACCTGTTACGGCAACTACAACAGTCCAGAACTCGGTGAGGATTTCTACAAGGTCTTTCAGAAGAACAATATCCATATCGAAGTGGTCGGCAAAGAGCGTTGCTGCGGTATGCCCAAAATGGAACTGGGCGATTTAGAAAGCGTTCAGCGCGCCAAAGAAGAAAATATTCCGCAGCTTCTTGCGATGGTGGAGAAAGGGTTCGACCTTATCGCACCGGTACCATCCTGCGTGCTGATGTTCAAACAGGAGCTTCCGCTCTTGTTTCCCAATGACCCGGATGTCGCCAAAGTCCGTGATGCCTTCTATGACCCCTTCGAATATCTGATGCTTCGCCACAAAGCCGGCAAACTCAACACCGAGTTCGATACGCCGCTTGGTGACATCAGCTACCACGTCGCCTGTCATCTTCGCGTGCAGAATATTGGCCTAAAAACCGCAGATCTACTCCGTTTGGTGCCTGGCACTCAGGTTGCACCGGAGCAACGCTGTTCGGGTCACGACGGGACTTACGCGGTGAAAGTGGAAACGCATGATAAGGCAGTGAAAATAGGTCGCCCCGTGGCAAAGAAAGTGAAACAAGCCAACGCCGACTACTTTGCCAGTGACTGCCCGATGGCAGGTGCGCACATTGCCAAACTGGCGGAGGTGGATAAACCCATTCACCCCATGACCTTATTGAGGAAGGCCTACGGCCTGTAACAGGGAGCGAAAACCATGGAAAAACTGACTGCAGATGACTTAATGACGCTGGAGGATTACGCCCGTGCACGCGCCCAATTCCGCCACCAAATCATGGAGCACAAAAAACACCGCTTCGTGAAGCTTGGTGATCATGCAAGGCTGATTTTTGAAAACCGTCAGACCATCCAATACCAGATTCAGGAAATGCTGCGTATTGAGCGCATCTTCGAGCCAGAGGGCATTGAGGAAGAATTGGATGCCTACAATCCTCTGATCCCTGATGGCAGCAATCTGAAAGCTACCATGATGATTGAGTATGCTGACCCAGAAATCAGGAAAGTAGAACTCGCCAAGCTCATTGGCGTGGAGAACAAGGTCTGGCTGAGAGTAGGCAACGATGCGAAGGTTTACCCTATCTGCGATGAGGACCTTGAACGCGACAATGACGAAAAAACCTCGAGCGTGCACTTTATGCGATTCGAGCTGACACCCCCGATGATCACCGCCCTGAAAAAAGGTGACGCACTGACCGCGGGCGTTGATCATCCTGCACTCGAACTCAGCGTGACGATCAGTGATGAGGTGAGAAATGCTCTGTCTGATGATCTCGACACACCACAGATAAACTAAAGGAGGGCTAACCCTCCTTTTCATTCTTACCGTTTGATGTTCAGGCTTTTTGTTACATGATCAAGCCTCCTCAATCACCTCATAACTGTGGGTCATTTCCACTCCTGCACCTAGCATCAAGCAAACAGAGCAGTATTTCTCGAGGCTGTCTTTCACCGCAGAGGCTACCCGGCTTTCATCAAGCGCTTTACCTGTCACGACAAAGTGAATATTGATTCTGGTAAACAGCTTTGGTGCTTGCTCACGGCGTTCAGCACTTAGCTCAGCCACACAAGAAACCACCTGCTGTGCACCTTCTTTCAGTGCTGCAACCACGTCGACAGAGCTACATCCGCCCGCGCCCATTAGCACCATTTCCATCGGACTTGGGGCATTTGCACCACCGTTTCCATCCATCACAATGCTATGGCCGGAATTTGACAGTCCGAGGAAGGTCTCATTTCCACACCATTTGACGCTCGCTTGCATTTCTTACCTCCATTTACTTTCAGGGTCGTGATCTTGTCCACGTTTTTAGCCTTTAATAGGGGGAGAAGTCCATATCAAAATCAAGAAATCGTGCTGGAAAAAGGATAAACTCAATGACTCAAACAGAGAGCTTGTAGCCTGACTGCCGACACTTTATGCTATCCAACGGACTTGTGCCGCAGGACGGTGGGCTAAGGAAGACTCATCAGGCAACAACTGCAGAGGAAATGAGATATATGGTTCCAGGAAAACCTCAAACAGACCCAACACTAGAGTGGTTCCTTTCACACTGCCACATTCATAAGTACCCTTCGAAAAGTACTCTTATCCACGCGGGTGAGAAAGCAGAAACGCTGTACTACATCGTGAAAGGCTCTGTGGCTGTACTGATCAAGGATGAAGAAGGCAAAGAGATGATCCTCTCTTACCTCAACCAGGGCGACTTCATTGGCGAACTTGGCCTATTTGAGGAAGATCAGGAGCGTACCGCTTGGGTTCGCGCAAAATCTCCATGTGAAGTTGCAGAAATCTCATTCAAGAAATTCCGCCAGCTGATCCAGGTTAACCCAGACATCCTGATGCGCTTGTCTTCTCAGATGGCTCGCCGTCTGCAAGTGACCAGCCAGAAAGTTGGTGACTTGGCGTTCCTGGACGTAACTGGTCGCATCGCTCAGACGCTGCTGAACCTGGCAAAACAACCAGACGCAATGACTCACCCAGACGGTATGCAAATCAAGATCACCCGTCAGGAAATTGGTCAAATCGTTGGCTGTTCACGTGAAACCGTTGGCCGCATCCTGAAGATGCTGGAAGAACAGAACCTGATTTCTGCACACGGTAAAACCATCGTGGTATACGGTACTCGCTAAGCGTACCCAGCCTAAAAAGAAAGCCACCGTTTATGCGGTGGCTTTTTTGTTTGCAGCGTGATCGTGATCACGTCGATTTTCCAGCGAATGTCATTATTCAGTGCTAATTTTCAATGCAAGCTATGTATGCATTCGCATGCAGTCGTTGTATTAGGGAACATCGACATGGACATGGAAATCCAGCACTTCTCACAACCTGCTCAGCAAACGCCAGTTTCCGCTACCCCGGGCCACCTCAGCACTGAATTGACTGGCTTTAGCGACCCATCGCACTACCACATTCAGTGCATGCTAGGCGAGGACAGACGTCGTTTAGACACGCCTTCAGCGGAAGATTGGCCAACCACGCAATCCTACTGAGTTAGCCTTTCACTGATGAAGCGTTACTGATCGGTACTCTCGAAGATTTTGTCTGCTGATGCTTCGACAAAACCTTGGTAGAGAGAGCCGTCAGCCAGCGGGTAACGCTTGGCAAATTCGTAGAATCCGCCAGGAATGGTTTGTTCGCCGTCGCTGAAAACCACACTCACTTTGTCAGCCATGGTCGATGACTGCTCCAGACACACTTCCGGACTACCTTTCACTTCCCCGCCAGACTCATTGATGGCAAAGCCAGACTGGCGCAGCAGGTCATTGACGCCTTTTACTGTGTCCAACGTACTCAGCTGATTCACACTGACAGTAAAATGGTTGGCGCCAAAGCCATGCGCTGACAACCAGCCTGCATATTCACTTTCATCAGCCAGTTTCTTGTAAGTATCAAAGTCGATATCCCACAAACGGCCACCGTAAAGGAAAGCAGGATCATTTAATGCGGCATCATCCACTTGGTCCACCAGCGAGCGAACTGCCAGTTGAAGCTCTGAAGAGCATTGACCGACCAACAGCTCACTGATGAAGACTTTAGGTGCATCAGGGTTCGGATGTTCAAAATGGCGTGCGAACAGCTTCTTAGCTTTGAATTCATATTCGCCCTTTGGCTCATAGCCGATAGCAATGAAAGGCGCAGCCAGCCTGTCGAGACCCACTTTTGGCAACGCAAAGGTACGCAGTGCAATGTGGTCATTCAGCAGCGGCGTGCCTTCTTCCAGCAGCTGATGAACCTTTGCTGCTGAAGGGCACAGGCGTGCAGTGTAATCTTTCCAAAGTCCGTCGAATAAAGCCTGAACGCGTTCCATCACATCCTCCTGAATGCTTGTGATTGCGGAATATTAAAGTGAGAGCCCTGGGCTCAATTGTGCTGGCAGTGAAACGTCTTCACCTTCCATCGATGCCATCGGGTAAGCGCAGTAGTCTGCCGCGTAGTAAGCGCTTGGACGAAGGTTACCCGACGCGCCAGGTCCACCAAACGGTGCATCACCACTTGCGCCCGTCAACTGTCGGTTGCGGTTTACAATGCCTGCGCGGATATGGTCGAGGAAGTAATCCCACTCAGCGTCATCGGTGGATACCAGACCCGCAGACAACCCATAGCGGGTATCATTGGCAAGCTCGACAGCCTGTTCCAGCGAATCATAACGAACCACCTGAAGCAGTGGGCCAAAGTATTCTTCATCTGGCAGCTCAGCAACTTTGCTCACTTCAATAATGCCTGGAGACACCACAGCATCGTGCAGCAACTCTGCTTTCAGCAGTGGTTCGCCGCCAAGAGACTCAAGATTCGCCTGCGCAGCCAGAATGCCTTCTGCGGCGCGAACAGAAATCTGCGCGCCCATAAACGGTGCTGGCTCATCGAACTGACCACCGACGCGGATGTTCTTGGTCATCTCGACCAAACGGGAAAGCAAGGCATCACCCTTGTTACCCTTCGGCACATAGAGTCGACGGGCACAGGTACAACGCTGACCTGCGCTGATAAAGGCTGACTGGATGATGGTGTATGCCGTAGCATTTACTTCGCCATAGTCATTTGAAATCACCATTGGATTGTTGCCGCCCATTTCGAGCGCCAGCATTTTGCCCGGCTGACCTGCGAACTGGCGGTGCAGGATATGGCCAGTGTTGGCACTGCCGGTAAACAGCAAGCCATCAATGCCTTTTGATTGCGCCAGCGCTTCACCGGTTTCTCGACCACCCTGAACCATGTTGATCACGCCCTCAGGTAAACCCGCTTCAATCCAGAGCTTAAGGGTTTCTTCGGCCGTTTTCGGCGTCAGATCTGAGGGTTTGAACACCACAGTGTTACCCGCTAGTAATGCCGGAACAATGTGACCATTCGGCAAGTGCCCAGGGAAGTTATATGGGCCAAATACCGCCATCACACCCAGCGGGCGATGACGCAGCACCGCTTGTGTGCCCGCTACGTCTTTTGCCCGTTCACCAGTACGTTCCTGATAGGCACGCAAAGAGATACCGATTTTTCCGACCATGGCCGCCGCTTCTGTGCGCGTTTCCCACAGTGGTTTACCGGTTTCTTCGGCGATCACTTTCGCAATATGCTCGCTATTTTCTTTTACTTTTTCCGCGAAACGCTCCACCAGCGCCTGGCGCTCGGTAAACGGCGTTTTTTTCCAGCTGATAAACGCACAACGCGCGGCATCAACCGCCGCTTCCACTTGCTCAGGCGTGGCCGCTTTGCCGGACCAGACCGCTTCGCTGTTAAATGGGTTGAGCGATTCGAACGCGTCGCCCTTACCCTCAATGGCTTTGTTCTCAATCCATTGTGTCATTGATCGTCTCTCCTAAACCGACACCAGACGCACGGTATCTCCATCTTGTACAAACAGCGCTTCTGCCACTTCCTTGCTGATGAGCACTTCATTGCGCTCTTCATCGACACCAACCTTGGTTGCAGTGGCGCGGAAGTTTTCAAAGTCACTGTTACAGATCAAATAATCCTGTGCGCTGCTGTGCTCGGCGATCTTCACTCTTGCGGTGAATGACCGACGAATAGAATCTATGTTCTGGCGAAGGCACTCTACCGTTGGGCCAGCATCGAAAATGTCGACATAGCCACGGCAAGTGAAACCTTCTTTTTCCAGAAGGCGAAGTGCCGGACGGGTTTTCTCATGCACCTGTCCAATCACTTCACGCGCTTCTTCACTCAATAGACTCACGTAGATTGGCAGCTTAGGCATCAGATCAGCGATGAAGCCTTTCTGGCCCGTTCCTGTCAGGTAGTCTGCCAAGGTGAAATCAATCGAGAAGAAATGCTCTTTAAGCCAAGCCCAGAATGGCGAGTTTCCGTCTTCATCAGATACACCGCGCATTTCTGCGAAGATGACGTCGGAGAATTTTTCCGGGAACTGGGCCAACATCAGGAAGCGGCATTTAGACAGCAATTTACCGTTCAATCCCTGACGGAACTCAGGGCGCAGGAACAGGGTGCAAATTTCCGTTGCACCCGTGTAGTTGTTCCCGAAGGTCAGTACTTCCACCACGTTATGCACATCCAGACGACGTGAATGGTGAACGATTTTACTGATGTGGTAGCTGTAAAACGGGTTGTCCAACCCGATGGCCGCTTCAATGCCGGTGGTGCCTGCCACTTCGCCAGTTTCAGTGTCTTCCGCTACCATCAGGTAACCTTCCATGCCCGGTGCTTGTGCGTTACGGGCGAAACTGTCCAGCGAGTGATCAATACGGCCTTTAATCAGGGTTTCGTCAACAGGGAGCGACGTAAAACCGTGTCCGGACTCCTCTGCACAAAGCATTAAGGCGTCAAAATCCGTTTCTCTGATTGGTCGAATTACCAGCATCTTACTTCCTCCTGATGCAATGAGTGGTCAAAACGTTGGGCGATCATGCCGCCGTCAGTTTTGCCAGTGCACGATCCAGTCGCGCTAAACCTTCTTCTGCTTCTTCTTTGGTGATAACCAGTGATGGGGTCATACGTACCACATTGGTACCGGCAACCAATAACAGCAAACCTTCTTCGCCAGCAGCCAGCAGCACATCACGGGCGCGCCCTTTCCACTCTTCGTTGAGGGCAGCACCAATCAGCAGGCCTTTGCCGCGAATTTCGCTGAACATCTTGTACTTCGCATTCAGTGCTTCCAGCCCTTCACGGAACCAACCTTCACGCTCTTTCACACCAGCCAGCACGTCCGGCTTGCTCACTTCGTTCACCACCGCTTCGGCAACCGCACATGCCAGCGGGTTACCGCCGTAAGTGGAGCCATGGGTACCGACTTTCATGTGAGCAGCCAGTTTTTCAGTGGTCAGCATGGCACCAATTGGGATGCCACCGCCCAGCGATTTCGCCGTGCTCAGGATGTCTGGCGTCACACCGGTTTGCTCATACGCGTAGAAAGTCCCTGTACGGCCGTTACCTGTCTGAACTTCATCGAAAATCAGCAGAGCATTGTGCTTGTCACACAGCTCACGAACGCCTTGAACGAAAGCGGGATCTGGGGTGACGATACCGCCTTCACCTTGCAGTGGTTCCATCATGATGGCGCAGGTTTTGTCAGACATGGCCGCAGCCAGTGCATCCAAATCGTTGTAAGGCAGGTGGGTGACGTTGCCCGGTTTTGGTCCGAAGCCATCGGAGTATGCAGCCTGACCACCCACGGTGACGGTGAAGAAAGTACGGCCGTGGAAACCTTGGGTAAAGGCGATGATTTCGCTCTTCTCTGGGCCGTGGACGTCCACTGCCCAGCGGCGTGCCAGTTTCAGCGCTGCTTCGTTAGCTTCTGCACCAGAGTTAGCAAAGAAAACGCGCTCAGCAAAACTCACTTCAGTCAGCTTTTTCGCCAGACGCAGTGCAGGTGCATTGGTCATGACATTACTGAGGTGCCACAGTTTTTCGGCTTGGGCTTTCAATGCATCCACCATCACTGGGTGGCAATGTCCCAAGCAGCTCACGGCGATACCGCCGGCAAAATCGATGTACTCGCGATCATCCTGATCCCAAATACGAGCACCCTTGCCTCTGTCCGGGATCATATTCATGGGTGCATAACATGGCACCATCACTTCATCGAACAGTTTACGTTCTACTTTATGTTCGGCTGTCATCGCTCATATCCTTCTGTCGATTCTGCTATAAGCATAGTATTTACATTTCATTAACCGCATCAATAGCAGAAAATTTTATAATCTAGCGCAATAAACTATGGGAAATTCACACAAGTGCCATATTTATGCGTGAAGAAGGGTAAATGATTAATAGAACAAGCGGTAAGACTGTCTTTCCTGTTGGGAAATAAACGAGAGATAGCACGAAGGGAGTGAATAAGGTTTCACTGTTAACAACAGGAAAACGGCGAAACAAAAATGTAAAAAGAGTGATGATGATCGGCTTTCAACACAAGTTCGGAAGGTTGAATGCCAGAGTTGGAATCAATCGCGTGTAAGGAAGTTCTGCAGCAGTTGGTGGCCTTGTTCGGTCAAGATACTTTCTGGGTGAAACTGCACACCTTCAAGGTCGAGGGTTTTATGGCGAATACCCATGATTTCATCAAACTCACCTTCCACTTCTGTCCATGCCGTCACTTCAAAACACTCAGGCAATGTATCCGCTTCCACCACCAGTGAGTGGTATCGGGTTACTGTCAGCGGATTGTTCAGCGAGTGAAACACGCCGAGATTACGATGGATAACCGGACTGGTTTTACCATGCATGACCTGCTTGGCACGGATCACTTTGCCACCAAACACTTGCGCCAGCGCCTGATGTCCCAGACACACGCCAAGAATCGGCAGTTTTCCAGCAAAGTGCTCAATCGCTTGAAGGGAGATACCCGCATCATCCGGCGTGCAAGGGCCTGGAGAGATGACCAGATGTGAAGGAGACATGGCTTCAATGTCGGCCAGGGTAATGGCGTCGTTGCGGATCACTTCGACCTCGACACCCAACTGACAAAAGTACTGATACAGGTTGTAGGTAAATGAATCGTAGTTATCAATAATCAAAAGCACAGTGGTTCCCATCACGTCCTGCCCGCCATACATCAGCGGGACTGGGCGCAAATGCTAACACAGGCTTATTCACACTGCATCAGAACTCGTTGATAGGGAGAATGGGCGTTGGCCACGGTGAGGCCAGCCAATCAAAGTAGAGGCTACAAAGCTCTTCGCTGTTTTCGTCCAGAATGTGGATGAGCCTAGGGTCAGCAAGGGTTCCCGCTTCTTGGGAGAGCGCTAAAATCGCCCCTTTCACCCTCTCTGAGACGCTGCCTTCGAGGTTTTCGATCTCTTTGTCGATCGCTTCAGCCACCGTTACCACCCGGCATTCTTCAGGAATTTTATCCCCTTCAATTTCGGGGAAACCGGAGCCATCCCAGCGGGTATTTTTGTAGGTCAGCAAAGTTGCGGCGACACAGGCAAATCCTTTGGTGGCCTCTGATAGCAGCAGCAAACTCCGACTTTCTGCTGTCGTGTTGTTGCCGCCATCGTCCCAAAGCTCCCCTATCTGACAAAGCGGATAGGCCAGGCCAATGTCCTCAGCTTTGGATTTGGTCAGGCCATATTTTACTGCCAACCACTCGCAAAACTTTGCAATACGGGGCGCGGTGATTTCCACGTAGTTGTTGTGAAGCGCGGCGACTGCAGCAATTTGGTTTATCACCAGTTGGTAGTTTTCCCGCATGATGGTAGCTCGTGCTTCCCCTAAAAGGTTCGCGACGCGGCTTTTTACCAGTTCTGGCGACACGGGCTTTATCAGGAAATCCGCCGCGCCGCTTTTCAAGCCTTCCACTTCACTTTGGTATTCATCCAGTGCCGATACGATGATGATCGGAATATGGCTGACTGCTTTTTCGGTTTTCAGTGCGCGGCAGACTTCGTAGCCATTCATGCCAGGCATCATGATATCCAGAAGAATCAAATCCGGGCGCTGTTGCATTGCCAATTCAATCGCCCGCTCGCCACTTTTGGCGAAAATCAGCGTGTATTGATCCTGCAAGATAGTTCGCATCACATGGAGATTGCTGGGTTCATCATCCACCACAAGCACTTTATACGCCATAGCCTTGTACTCCTGTGTTCTGTGACATTGGCATTTGTTCTGTCACGGCCAGAATCAGTCGATAAGCTTCATCCAGCTCAAAACTTTCTATCGATGCCACAAACTGCGACAGCAAGGTGGGGGGAACCAGCCCCGCCATCATTGGTACCAGTTCTTTATAGAGTTCATCGTCATACTGACCTTCAGCCAGTTTGCTGACGAAGACCTCGGTTTTGCGTTCAAACTGTTCCTGGGACATTGGGCTATCCAACGCGCCTTCTTCCAGCTCGTGAGCCCTGATGCCAAGGTAAGCCAGCGCCCGGTCAAAGGTTTCTTGCAATGTTTGCTGCAGGGCTTCCAACTTAGACTCCGCTTTTGCAACATCACCGGCTTCCACATAACCCAGCAACTTAGTCACTCGCTGCTCTATCGCTGGAAAACCGATGCACTTCGCCGATTCTTTGGCTTGCTTCAATAAAGGCTCCAGTGCTTCCGGCTGCTCTAGCAAAAGATGCTGGATGGTCTCCGGTAGCCCGCCATAGGTGGTGTAGAACTCCCGGATCACACTGAGCAAAATGTCGGTGGTAGGCCAATGCTGGAATGCCCATGCATCATCAAAGAGTTCGGCCTCATCAGTCGGGGGAGTGAGTACGGCAACATTGTCAGCGCCTTCCCCGCCACAACAGTTCGCCAGCATGGCGAAGACATCATTGCTGATAAACGGTTTGTCGATGGTGTAATCAAACCCTAGTGCCTCCCACTCGCTGTCAGTCGTGGGGTCTGCCGCTAGCTTCATCGCGACCACTTTCAGTCGCTCACTGCGGCACACCTCAGCCCAGGCACGCAGGGTTTGCGGGGACGGATAATGTTCTTCACTGAGGTAAGCATCGAGAAAAACCGCATCCACAGGTTGTGTTTTCAGCACATCTTCCGCCGCTTCAAGGTCGGTAAATGTCAGCACCTTCACACCCTGACGGAGCAACATATCCCTGAGTTCCTGCTGGTTGCGCTGCACATCATCGATGACCAACACTTCCAGCGGCGGCAAGGCATAATTGGCGGCAGGCACCTCGCGCATTCTCGAGGAACTTTGCGCCGGGATCAGGGGCAAATCGGCATACACCACAGAGCCATGAATCGACTCGCCATCAAACCAGAGGTGTCCTCCCATCAACTCAATGAGCTGGGTCACCAGTGTCGCAGAAAGTGTCTGCCCGGTGTTCACCGCTTCTTCCTGGTTGGTTTCTTTCTGGTTATAGGCGTAACTGGCAACCGCGAAGCGCACGATGTCATTGGTTGGCACAACATGGAGGGCGACGTTGCCCTTTTCCGTTTTGGTCAGAGCGCTTCGCATCAGGTTTTGCAGCAGCTGCTTAATGCGTCGAGAGTCACCGACATAGTGCTCCCAGAGTGCGTCGTTGTAATGCAAGCTGACGTAAAGGTCGCGCGCCTGAACCGTCTCTCGGGCGATGAACTCAATCTGGCGGCAAAGCTGCACCAGCGAGAAATCAGCGATATCGAGCGGCAGGGATTGGCTTTCCAGTTTCGACGTATCGAGAATATCGTTGATAAGCTTCAATAGACTGTTGCCAGACTCACGAATCACTTCCAGATGATGTCGATGAGCAGGACTTGCCGTTTCTTCAATCAAGACTTCCGTCAGGCCAAGAATAGAATTCATGGGTGAGCGGAACTCGTAGCTCATGTTGGCAAGGAAAGAGGCTTTGGATTGAGTCGCCTTTTCCGCAAGACGCAGTTTTTCCTCGAACGCTTCTTCTGCTTCGTGCTTTTCGGTCACATCAATAATCACACCGTCTATCCAGGTACTGCCATCTTCCGCACGGTAGCTGTGACCAATTTCCCAGAACCATTTCTCTTCATCATCCCGGGTCAGAAAGCGGTATTCACAGTCGTACTTTCCATTGCGCCGGGAAGCCAGCTCCCGCACTTTTCGATAGCTGGCGGTATCACTGGGATGAATGCGGTCGACAAAATGGGAAACGCCATTTTCCCCGGTCAGGATAGACGCGCTATACCCGGTCAATGACTTCGCCGCGTCACTGATATAAACGATATGTCGGGTCGCTCCGGTCATTTCCCTGAACGCCATACATGGCAGGTTGGAAACCAACGCCCGGTACTGTTTGGCATTTTCCCGAAGCGCCCAAGCCATACTGCGTTGTTCAGAGATATCTGAAATCACGGCAACAAATTCATGTTGCCCTTGAGAACCATGATGGCCGATAGACAACCTGACGGGCAGTTGCGAACCGTCGCGCCGTTTGGCCATGACTTCCCGCACCGATCCCACCACGGATGCGTCTCCCCTTTCGAGGAAGTTGTGAATGTACATATCGTGGCGGTGCTGATGCTCATCGGTCACCAGCAGACGCACATTTTTGCCAAGCACTTCTGTAGAGTGCCAACCGAAAACACGCTCGGCGGATTTGTTGAAATAGGTGATATTGCCTTTGCGGTCAATCGCCACAATGGCTTCCGTCGCGGTTTGCAGGATGGAGGAAAGCTGCTCCTCCCGTTTGCTAAATAGGTGCGCCTCAGCATGGCTGCAAAGCCAGGCATTAGCCAACTGATTGAAGACAATCACAAACATGGCAAGAAATGCCTGCACCAGCACCACATCGAGAATAGTGAACAGAAGGGCTTCATCACGAAGAGGCTGACGCGACAACACGACCGCTTCTGAAGACGCCAACGCCATCACCAGCGAGCCAACCGTTAAGCAAGCACCGCTGAGTAGCCCGGCAGTAAGATTTTTATCCCAAAATCCGGTTTTCTCTGTTGAGAAGCGGCTCCAAAGAGCAATGGTCACCAGAAAACCTGAAATCACAACAGCGAGAGAATAAATCGCGGCGTCAAGTTGGTAGATTGACGTCAGATTCACGCCAGTAAAAGCCATCAGATTCTGCAATACCATGGCCAGCGTGATAAGGCCAGATGCCACCAGGATTCGAAATGGACTGTTCTTGGCAAACGAGATCATCCTGAGCGCTGAAAAGTTGAGCCCGAAGGTCAACACCAATGGCAGATACAACAAAGCTGGCTGGAAACCCAAGGACTGGTAGGTCGGACTGGCTGTAACGTTGGCAACATGAACCAACGACATGGCGACCGTCAGTGTCAGTGCATTGATAGGTACAGGAGACACCTTGAACCAATGCAGTTTCTTTTCTTCCAGCGGACGGTGAATGAAGGTCATGGAAGCGGCAATAAACGCTGCCATGGCCGCCAACAGTTGGAGCCACGGGTCAATATAGCCCATTGGCAATAGCTGCTCGCTTGCCGCCGGTAGAAGGAACATCGATAGTGATTCAATGATCGACATGAAAGCTTCCGAAGCCAAAAAATTGATGCTGCAATGCCGTCTGGTGACTGGGTGAATATAGGCACCTGACATTCAACATCACAAATACAAGACACTGCCTTGTCTATGAGACATGACTAAAGCTTAGTCAAGATTCAGCAGGCAACCCATTAAAAGGGCGGAAAAAAACAGGCTCCCGAAGGAGCCTGTGGCAGGATAGGTAGAGGACTATTTGATCTTACACTGGAATCCTTTAAACACAGCGCGTGTGTTTTCTTCCAGCACGGCATCTCCACATGGAATCGCAATAAAGCCCCATAGACGGAAGCCCAACTCGACGGAGTCGCCGTACCCAACACCCAGGTCTTTCAGAAATTCACTCTTTTCGGTGTATTTCATGTTGGTTTTCCAACGCAGCCAAGGACGGTTTTCATTCACTTCACCGTTCACCGTCGGCTGAACCCAGAAGAAGCTCTTGTTCTTAAAGCGCAGCTTGAACTTCTGCGGCTTGTCCGGGTAATTCAGGCTGACGATCACAGGGTCATGATCTGACGACGAGTATGGGTTTGTCGATTTGACCAAATCACCGGTGAAACGGCCGGAATATTCAAACAGGGTGCTTTCCACTGAGTTGATGTGCCAGTCTTCCACGCCTGTGATTTTCTCCAGCACGCTGGCATTGCCCACCGCGTGGTCGAGACTACCGAGCTCGCCATCAAAGGTGTAAGAAAAGGCTTCATCGCCCAATGCATAACTTGCCAAGTTGACGTATCCAAAACCGTCACCCACTTCACGCGCCGTTTCATCCAGCGTCACACCAGCAATCGAGGTGCCTGCTGCAGTGACAATCTTACGCTCCGCGGCATCCGCATCGTAATCGGTCAGCACGCGCATTGGGTCTTCCTGCGCATAGGCATTGAAATCACCCAGCGCAATCACATCGCCCTTCACGCCTGCCAGAGCGTTACCTAGGGTTTCTGCGGCAGAAACGCGGAACTCATTACAACGCCCCTGAAGATCGGCCGGATCGTCACTAAACTCACCAGCAACCCAATCCTCGTAACAACCAGAACCTTTCGACTTAAAGTGGCTGACCGCAATAGACAGGGTTTCACCGCGTTTTAGGTTGAAAGACTGCATCAGACTGTCACGCTGGAATTTATCCAACTGGCGGGTTTCGCCGTCAGGGTTTTCACCACTGATATGTTGCTCAGGCATACGGATAACCATGGCATCATCTTTCAGCTCTACGCGCGCTGGACGGTAAATCAGCGCTACCTGAATGGCGTCACTGCCAAGGAATGTACCTTCGGTCAAATCGGCTTCTGCAGGCGTCACATACGCGTAGTGATCAGCTTCATCAGCAAACTGGGCGTTCAGCTCAGCCACCAAATTTGCCAGTGCGCCGTTTTCACCGAAACCGTTATTTTCGATTTCCATCAGACCAACGATGTCTGCATCCATGGCGGTCAATGCATTGACGATTTTCGCCTGCTGCAGCGCGAACTCTGCGGCGTCTTTGGTACCACGGTTACAACCACGGGAAGCATCAGCATCTGCCTGATCCTGACAGGTAACATTAAGATCGCCGCCTATGGCACTCGCACTGGTGAAGTAATTCAGTACGTTGAAGCTGGCCACTTTCAGGTTGGTGTCAGCAAACGCTTCTGGCGCTGAGGTGCGATCTTCTTCACGCACGAAGTCACTCGCCACCAGCTCATTGGTCACCACCAAACGGTAATCACTGAAGCTGTAACCAATCACACCTTCGAGGTTAGTGACAGTATCGCCGATACGAATATAACCCTGCTCAGCATCCAGACCCGGGAAGTAAGGCACAACACCATTCGGCGCTTTGCGGTCTGACTCCACAAACAGTTGGTTTGCATCATTAGCTGCAGCCAAGGCTACCGCGTCATCAGAACCAGCAATATACAGTTGTGTCGGTTTAAAGTTGGGCGCTTCGTATGAAAGTACCATGTTGTTTCGGAAAGCATCGTAATCAAATCCGAAGTTACGGGTCACGACCAGTTCACTTTCCTGCGTCAGACGCACTTTCATGCCTTCATGACGTTCAAGCGCCGCATCCAGCGTTTCACCCTCTTCCACTGCCAAATCAGTGACAGGAAGCTCGCCCACGGTATCAATCACCTCCCACTGCTTGTCGGACGCATCCAGTTGAGTGAGATTGAAAAACTCTTTGACAGTACCCGCCACACAAACCTGCATGCCAGGCTCAATACCCTGAGGGGCATCTCCCGTAAAGATGAACAGACCATCTGAGGTTGCGTTGTCGCCATCACCGTTAGCATCCTGAAGCCAGAAGCCTTTATAGAGGCTCTCTGTTACCGCGGTAACAACACCTTCGACATAGTAGGTACCCTCAGCTTCAAAACTGCCATCTGGTACCAGTGGGCTGCGATCACCACTGCCTTGAATCGCATAAGTCGGTGTGAGGGTCTCACCTTCACAACTGAAGGTGCCGCCACCTCCACCTCCACCATCACAAGCGTCAACACCGCTACAACCCAGACCGTCAAAGGTATTTTGTGCGAAAGATTGCCATTCCACTGAGGCGTCAAACGCCGAAGACGCATCTGTGCGACCTGTGCTGCCGTCGATACGGCGCAGCGTGATATCTTTTCCGTAGTTGCCGCTGTTACCTAGCTGCCCGAGGCTGTCGAGCACGTTATCGTTTTCATCGACCAAGGCCACCACGTCATTACCATTGAAAGAGAGCGAACCAGAAGTTTGCTGGCTGACGTCGGTGACTTCCCCCGCCGCGCTGCTGTTAGCAACCACGTAGCTTTCACCTGCTGCCAAGGTACCGGAAAGCGCAATTGTATTACCAAAACTGGTGGCACCGTTGAAAGCCAATCGGAGCGAGAGGTTGTCGAGAGAAGCATCCCCTGAACCCGTG
Source organism: Grimontia indica (assembly GCF_000333895.2). Taxonomy (GTDB): domain Bacteria; phylum Pseudomonadota; class Gammaproteobacteria; order Enterobacterales; family Vibrionaceae; genus Enterovibrio; species Enterovibrio indicus. The sequence goes on from NZ_ANFM02000002.1 coordinate 37,232, forward strand.
TTAGTCAGCTCTATCGCTTTATTGTTGGAGGAGCCTTCGACGTATTCCGTGATGAGAATGTCAGCACTGGCAGGAAGCGCTGCACTGAGAGCCAGAGCCAGAGGGCTCCATGTAAAGATCTTCATTTTCTGTCCTTATTGGGATTGAAGTCATAAACAGTGCAAATGATTTAACATCTCGACATGTCATTTACGTGATGGGAAGCCCAAGTTTGTATATCAATTCTGACATAGCACTCAACAATCAGGACGGCGTTCAGAAATCAACAATTTCAGATAACAACAAAAGTCACGAGAAGGAGGGGGGAATTGAAGGCGAACGTGGAGGGAATAGCGGCGAAAATAAAAAAGCAGCGATTTCTCGCTGCTTTTTTCAACATTCTAAACGGTGCTTATGGGCAAGCAACAAAGCCTACTGCTTCGTACACTTTTTTCAGTGTGTCAGCAGCGCGTGCAGACGCTTTTTCTGAACCAGCTTTCATCACCTGATCGAGATACGCTCGGTCAGCACGGAACTCCTGATAGCGTGTCTGTACTGGCTCTAGCATAGCAACCACAGCATCAGCAGTGTCAGTTTTCAGGTGGCCGTACATCTTGCCTTCGTATTCCGCTTCGATTTCTGCGAACGTTTTACCGGTCGCCACAGACATCAGACCCATCAAGTTGGCAACACCCGGCTTGCTCTCGATATCAAACAGCACACGTGGTGGCTCGTCGGAGTCGGTTACTGCACGTTTGATTTTCTTAGCGATCGCTTTCGGATCTTCCAACAGGCCAATCACGTTGTTGCGGTTATCATCCGACTTCGACATCTTCTTAGTCGGATCCTGCAGGCTCATCACACGCGCACCCACTTGTGGGATGTAAGGTTCTGGTACTGTGAATACCTCGCCATACACGTTGTTGAAACGGGTTGCGATATCGCGCGCCAGTTCCAGATGTTGTTTCTGGTCGTTACCGACTGGCACCTGATTCGCTTGATACAACAAGATATCCGCAGCCATCAGTACCGGATAACCAAACAGACCGGCGTTGATGTTTTCCGCGTGGCGTGCTGATTTGTCCTTGAACTGGGTCATGCGGTTCAGCTCGCCCATTTGGGTGTAGCAGTTCAAAACCCAACCCAGTTGCGCATGCTCAGGCACGTGAGACTGGATGAAAAGGTTACTTTTCTCTGGGGTTACGCCTACAGCCAAGCACAGCGCCAGTGAGTCCAGCGTCGCTTCACGCAGCTTTTCTGCTTCCTGACGAACAGTGATCGCGTGCAGGTCTACGATGCAGTATTGGCAATCGTAATCATCCTGCATTTGCTCCCACTGACGCAAAGCTCCAATGTAGTTGCCGATACTGAGTTCGCCTGATGGCTGAACACCGCTAAGTACAATGGGTTTGGTCGTAGGATTACTCATGTTCTTTCTGTTCCTGTCAGTCAATTCAGCCAGCATCGCTGCTGGCTGTCATTTCGAGAAAATAGTCGAAGCTTTAATTTACGCTGTTTTTTCGGTGCTGAGAACCGTTAAAAGCTGGTTGAAGTGGTCAGCGACAAATTCCGGAGCACTGTCGCTGATTGGCTCACCATAGTTATATCCGTAAGTCAGACCTACAGAAGCGTAACCTGCATTTTTCGCGGCGAGGATATCGTTTTTCGAATCGCCCACCATCAGCATGTTTTCGTTGTTCAGGCTGTGCTTGTCACGCAGGCTGAGAAGACCTTCCGGGTCCGGCTTGTTGGTTGGCAGGGAATCACCGCCAATCACGTCAGTGAAGAACTGCGCCAGATTTAAATCCGCCAAAATCTCCGGCACGAACTGATACGGTTTGTTGGTCACAATACCCAGGGTGTAACCCGCCGCTTTCAGAGCAGTCAGGGTTTCTTTCACACCCGGATAGACGATGGTTTTGTCATGGCCATTGTTTGCGTAGTGGAAATCAAAACGCTCACGGACTTTTTGATACAGTGCTTCATCAATATCAGCCTTGATAGTGACACTCTGGCTCAGGGCACGCTTGAGCATGATTTCTGCGCCGTTACCAATCCAGTTACGCACTTCATCGTCTGTTGGCGAATGCAGATCGTGATCTGCCAGTGCCATGCGAATACCTTCCGCCAGATCCGGCACGCTATCTACCAGCGTTCCGTCCAGATCAAAGGCAATGTATTTGATGTCGTCAAAGTTTACCGTCACGGTTTATTTTCCTACTTTGCTCAGTTCCGCGCGCATTTCGTCTATCACAGCTTTGTAATCCGGCTGACCGAAGATAGCCGAGCCTGCTACGAACATATCTGCGCCTGCTTCTGCGATTTCACGGATGTTATCTACTTTTACGCCGCCGTCGATTTCGAGGCGAATATCGCGACCGCTCTCGTCAATACGACGACGCACTTCGCGCAGTTTATTCAGGGTTTCAGGAATAAAGGACTGACCGCCAAAACCTGGGTTAACGGACATCAGCAGGATCATATCCAGCTTGTCCATCACGTGGTCCAGATAGTGCAGCGGCGTTGCTGGGTTAAACACCAGACCTGCCTGACAGCCATGCTCTTTGATCAGCTGCAGGCTGCGGTCGATGTGCTCGCTCGCTTCCGCGTGGAAGGTGATCATGCTGGCACCGGCCTTGGCAAAATCTGGGATAATACGGTCAACCGGTTTCACCATAAGGTGAACATCGATGGGTGCAGTAATGCCGTAGTCGCGCAGAGCTTTACAGATTGGCGCGCCAAAGGTGAGGTTTGGGACATAGTGGTTGTCCATCACGTCGAAATGCACCACGTCAGCACCTGCTGCCAGTACGCGCTCAACGTCTTCACCTAAACGTGCGAAATCCGCCGAGAGGATCGACGGTGCAATGAGAAAATCCTTCATCCTATAGCCTCACTGTAAATTGGCATTACCCGAAAGTGGTGTCGGTGTTACCCGAATTTCGGCGCAATTCTACCCGATTGCATGGCATCTGTCTTATCAGATCCTCTGATTCAAACCATAACCTCTGAATTTTGAAGCTGGGACAGACGCTGCCCTTCCCCCTGTTCTAAGCTGGGATTAATCAAGATGAATGGTGAAGATGACTCAATGGATAACGACAAACCGCAACAGGAAAAAGTGGGCATGATGGATGTGGTAAAAAGCGTGTTTGCAGCGATGTTTGGCGTGCAGTCAGACAAAAACCGACAACGGGATTTTCAGCAAGCCAGTATGGTGCCTTATATCGTTGTCGGTTTCGTGTTTGTCGTGGTGTTTGTGCTGGGGCTGATGGGCTTAGTTTCGCTCATCATACCAAATTAAAGAAGCTCTGATACGTCTGGAGCAAACAGTGCCAGCAGTTCATCCACTTTGTTACGCCCACCACCATTGCGGCTAATGGTGCGTTTTACTTTCACCATGTTGAAGTGAGAGCCATGATACAGGCTTCGGGTCAGAGCAGTATCGTGATTTGAAATCAGCACCGGAATGTTTTTCTCGATACTCACTTTACGCGCCCACTCACCCAGCAATGCCTGGTCGTCCAAACTGAAACCGCCGCTCGCATAGGTCGTGAAGTTGGCCGTCGTCGACAGAGGCGCATAAGGTGGATCGCAGTAAATCACGCTACCACGGCGGGCACTTTTGAAACTCTGCTGGTACCCTTCACATACAAAGGTCGCTTTCTTTGCTTTCTCAGAGAAAAACTCGAGCTCAGCTTCAGGAAAGTAAGGTTTCTTGTATGAACCAAACGGCACGTTGAAGCCGCCCTTTTTGTTGTAACGACACAGGCCGTTAAAACCATGGCGGTTCATGTACAAGAAGTACAGGGAACGAAGGTACGGATCTTTCGTCTGGTTAAATTCTTCACGAATCGCCAGATAAGCTGATTTCTGGTTGTACTCTTGGGTAAACAAGCGCTTGGCGTCTTCGATGTAACGCTCCGGCTCTTGCTTGAGAAGATTATAAAGATTAATCAGATCCGGATTGATGTCCGCCAGACGGTATTGGTCGTAGTCTGTGTTCAGAAACACAGAGCCCGCGCCAACGAATGGTTCAATCAGCTTTTTTCCTTCCGGCAGGTGCTTGCGGATATCGTCGACCAGAGAGTACTTGCCCCCGGCCCACTTAAGAAAGGCACGATGCTTTTTCATTAATGTGTATCCACCACCACTGCTGCTCGAACGGTGGCGGATTGTATCTCATTTTTAACCATCAATCAGCGTAAATTCGTGCCTTGTCATTACCAAGGCGGATTAGTTAACCAGTCCGATTTCTTTATGGATCTGAACGAAAGATTTAGCCCAAGGGGTCAGCGCCTGAATATTCGCCGGAAGCTGCAATTCTGCACGTCGCGCCTCTGTAACCGAAGGGTAGTCACCCAACAGCACCATAAACCATGGTTCACCGTTTCGGCGGGTTTCGTACACCAGTGCGCGGTCAGCAATCGCATATTCTTGCAAAAACTCGTTTACCGCCTGCTTGGATTGCAATGCCGCGAGTTGAAGCGCGTAGCGCGATTCTGGAACCGTCAATAGCAACTGGTTCGCCAGAGGCACATCGGCATTGGTTGCCGGCGGCGACAAAGGTGCCACCACTGCCACTTCTTCAGTCACAGTCTCGGCTGTCACTTCTGGCTGTGTGGGTTCAACACGCACAGTGGTTTCGGAAGGTGGCACCAACTCAGGAATAAGCGGCTGTTCAACCGCGCTCGTGCCGTCACCCCCGACAGCCTGCTCATCAATGATGGCGTCTACCACACGATCAGGCACCACAATACGGCGGTTTTCATCGCGGCGTCCAACCGTCATGCCTTCTACCGAGGGCGTCTCCGGCAAGGCCGCAGTGTCGTCTGTCACTTGCGCATTGCTGTTCAGTGCTTGTTCACCACCCTGACCTTCACCTTGCTGCGCCGCCATTTCCTTTTCTTTTTCATCCAGAATAGCGGAAAGCTCTTTCACGCCATCCGGCACAACAGACTCAGTCGTCTCTTCCGATGTCATCTGGGGGTTCAGTGCCCACCACACCAAGCCACCACCCAATACTAACAACAGCACCACCAGCAAAATCAAAGGGAGGGGCGAGCGACGTTTCTTTTCTTCCATTGCAGTGGTCTCCTGCTGTTCCAGCCCGCGAAGGGCTCCGGGTAAAGAAGGCAATGATGCGGCTTTTTGTTTGAGTGCACGCCGTTGGGCAGCATCAAGCTGGCGACTGACCATCATGACTTCAATGAACATTTCTCGCTCATTGTCTGCCAGCGGGCTGATTTCCAACTCCAAAGGTTTCACACCCTGGCCATAAGACACTTTGTGAAGCCACTTGTTGAGCTTGCCACGCAGGCTAAATAACAGAATGTTAATCTGCCAGTTGTCACGCTGCTGCGCTTCGGTCACCAGCGCCCACAGCTCTGCGATGAGATTGGCACTCAAGCGCTGCGCGTCATCTATCACGACCAAAGCATGCACACTTCGGCCTTCGAGCATGTAATCGAGGCTTTGCAGCATCGAGTCTTGCTCGTTAAAGACACCATCACGCACGATTTGTCTGAGAATAATGGCACGATGCTGAGCATCCTGCTGGCTCGGATTACAGATTAGAAGAGATTGGATGGGTTCGTTTGCCCAGTTTTCGAGGTATCGTTCGCTGAGCCACGTTTTGCCCGCCCCTGGCTCACCAGTGATCTGAACAAGGTTGGAGCTGAATCGGGTAAGAAATTGGATTCTAGATAAAAGTTGGATCTGGCTATCCAGATCCAACGCAATCATTTCATGGGAGCCTGTCATATACAAACCCGCTTAGTGTGTCTTAATGACCTCAGCAAGCGTTTCAGGAGTCACGTTCGCAACCACTTCGGCTGTACCAATGGAGGTTGGCAGCACGAAACGTAGTTGCCCGGAAAGCACTTTTTTATCGCGTTTCATGTGTTTAATAAAGGCATCATAGCCCATGGTTGCGGGTGCTTTCACGGGGAGATTGGCTTTTTCGAGCAAGGAAGTGATACGGCTAACATCTTCTTGTGTCAGCAATTGTTGATGCACCGCGGTAACAGCAGCCATGACAGTACCGGCAGAAACGGCTTCGCCGTGTAGCCAGTTGCCATAACCCATTTCCGCTTCTATCGCATGCCCGAAGGTATGTCCGAGGTTCAGTAATGCGCGAACACCGGATTCTTTTTCATCTTCCGCCACCACATCTGCCTTGATTTGGCAGCAACGTTTGATTGCATATACCAAGGCTTCAGCATCTAAGGCGTTGAGTGGCTGGTAGTTATCTTCTAGCCAAACGAAGAATTCTGGATCGGCAATGATGCCGTATTTGATGACTTCTGCCATACCCGCGGCAAACTCGCGCTGAGGCAGGGTTTGCATGACATCGATATCGATGACAACGGCTTTAGGTTGGTAAAAGGCACCAATCATGTTTTTGCCCAGAGGGTGATTCACTGCGGTTTTACCACCGACAGAGGAGTCCACCTGAGACAGTAATGTGGTTGGAACCTGAATAAAGTCCACACCACGCTGGTAACACGCTGCCGCAAAGCCAACAACGTCACCAATGACACCGCCGCCCAAAGCAACAATCAGCACATCACGGCCGTAATTGCCTTCAAGCAGGAAGGTATTAATGGTGTTAAAGGTGTCGAGGGTTTTGTATTGCTCGCCATCCGGCAGGGTCAACAAAGCTGGCTCACCGCCAGCCTTGTTCAGGGTTTCCATAAGAAGGTCCGCATAAAGCGGTGCGACGGTGTCATTCGAGACCACCACCACGCGACGACCTTGGGCATCAGAAAAATACGCGGGATCGGAAAGCAATCCTGCACCGATAGAAATAGGGTAACTTCTGTCGCCTAAGCTTACGTCAATCCTTTCCATGGAGTTCCTTTAACGATTAGTGATTTTCCAGCAGTTCGATGATCTGATTAGCCACGACCTTGGCGCTTTGATCATCAGTGCGTACAACATAGTCTGCAATCTCTTCATACAGAGGGTTACGCTCACCCGCCAGCGCTTCCAGCACTTCACGTGGTTGCTCAGTTTGCAGCAGAGGACGCTTTTTATCGCGTTGAGTACGCGCCAGTTGTTTCTCAATGGTGGTTTCCAGATAAACCACGATACCACGAGCAGACAAACGGTTACGGCTTTCACGGCTCTTAATTGAACCACCACCGGTTGCCAGAACGATACCTTGTTTTTCTGTCAGGTCGTTGATGACGTTCTCTTCGCGAACGCGGAATCCCTCTTCACCTTCAACATCGAAAACCCATGCAATGTCTGCACCTGTGCGCTCTTCGATCACAGTGTCAGAGTCGAAAAATTCCATGTGTAGTTGTTGTGCCAGGTGTCGACCAATTGTGCTTTTGCCAGCCCCCATTGGACCTACAAGAAAGATATTTCGTTTTTCAGCCATTTTAAGCAGTTTACGCGCGGTTAATGAAAACAACACCGCCCGCAGGCTCGCTATCAGAAAGCCCGAGGCGCCAAATTCCTCACAGTATATTCGTGATCAGACCAAAAATTATCTCAGGTCGACTGGGCGTTTGGCAACTTAAAATACGTTTCGCTTCGCCTTTAAATTCCCGATTGACGACCAAAAGGACAAGAAAAGGGCAGAAATTCACACGAATGTGGATTCCTACCCTCACTACATATAACGATCAACAAACAAGCTAATTAAATGAATTACTTCAATTTATTGCGTCATAATCCTAGGCGTAACGAAGATCAATAGCTCACGTTTACCCATGGTTTCGTAGTTACGACGAAAGAGTTGACCGAGACCTGGAATGTCCCCCAACAATGGCACCTTATCCACGCCTTCCATCATCTCATGCTGGTAAATTCCCCCCAGCACAACCGTTTCTCCGTCATTCACCAATACCTGAGTACCAATTCGCTGGGTGTTAATTGCCATTGCTTCACCCGTACCGGCTTTGACCGTGCCTGCCGGTTTATCCTGAGTGACCTGAAGATCGAGCACCAGTTTGTTGTCCGGCGTGATTTGTGGTGTCACCGATAAACTCAATACCGCTTTTTTAAACGACACTGCTGCTGCACCGCTAGAAGAAGCTTCCAAGTATGGCAGTTCGGTACCCTGTTCAATGTAAGCAGGGCGTTTGTTGGTGGTCAAAAGGCGCGGACTGGAGATGATTTCAGCTTTGGATTCAGCCTGAAGGGCTGACAGTTCAAGGTCCAATAACAAATCTTTACCCAAACTTGCTACTTGGAAGGCAATGCTCGCTGCGTTAGGGCTGGTCGCTGCCAAGTTAACATTCAAAAAGTCATCGATGTTACCCGTCGACGATTCAACACCATCTAAATTGCTAATGTCGAGGAAGTCACCGCTATCCGTATCGAAGCCAAGGCCATTCTCCCAGCCGAGGTTGCCCTCAATAGAACCACCTTGTGTGAATGAACCGTTTCTGTTTACAACCCCCCAACGCACACCAATTTCATCCAGCGTGCCTTCGTCCACTGTCACAATACGCGCTTCGATTTCCACCTGGTCGACAGGCACATCCAACGATTCGATCAGGGATTTGACCACGTCAATATTGTCGGCCAAATCTTTGATCACGAGTGAGTTAGTTCGAGGATCGACAGCAAGACTGCCACGCTCAGACAACAGGCTGATCCCTTCATCCTCACCTTCTCCGCCGCTACCGCCGCCCAACATGTCTTTTAGGTCGACAGCATTGGCGTATTTGATTTGAATCACCTCAGAGCGTAGCGATGCCAACTCACGTTCCTGACGGCGTTTTTCAAGCACCAAACGTTCCTGCTCATCCAGCTCAGCTTTAGGTGCAACGAGCAGAATGTTGCCCATCTGGCGTTTATCCAAACCTTTCACATTCAAGATGGTCTGCAAGGCCTTTTGCCAAGGCACATCGTCAAGGCGCAGTGTCAGGTTCCCCTGTACCGTGTCTGACACCACCAGGTTAAATCCATTGTGCTCTGCCACCATTTGAAGTACTGAGCGCACTGAAATATCCTGGAAGTTAATGGAGATGTTCTTGTTTTTCTGGTTCTTTGCAGCGGCGGACTTTTCTTTCGAAGGCAGTGAGGCAAACGGGAAAATCTCAACCGTCAATACACTGCCCGTCTGATAGTAGTCGTAGCCGAAATGCCCTTCGGTGGAAACATTGAGTTCAACATCATCGTCGACGGGTTTCACTTCCAGATTCGCGGTTGCTTTACCAATATCCTGAAGGCTTCTGACTCCAATCAGATTATCTTCCACTGACGTGCCTTTCAGGCTTATCGACAGTTCCCCATCGCGCTTATTGAAGTTGGTGACCACTGACTTATCTTCAAGCGTCAGTGTCAGCAAGGTTTTACCTCTTTCCCCTGCTTTAACATCGATGTGCTGCAGCTGATTGGCCGCGAACGACCATGGTGCCGCCAGCAAACTGGCGATCACTATCAAGCTGCGGGAAACTGCTCCCAGACCCCGGCATCCTTTCCTCAGGCTTATCATGAGTTACCCTTTTTAGTTATTGTTGAGTGCCAATCTAACGTTTCGTACCTGCCAGCAGCCAAGTCCGTCAGGCAGGTGTTCTGTGATGGAGAGTGTGTGCTGACTGATACTGTCGACACGCCCACGGTTGTTGCCAAGCATGCGTCCCAAGCCGACTCGGTGAATACTTTCGTCCGGTGCAGAGACCAACGCCCAGTAGCTGCCCGGCAGACCAATCACGCCTTTAAATTCAAGCGACGACAGCTCATAGCTTTCAAGCGGGTCTTTCCCCGGCAGGTCTTCTGGCTGCCAGCAGTCTCCTTTCACCAATTGCTCTTCCTCCATGGCAATCGGTAGCACGAAAGGATCAGTATCAATGCCAGGGTTAAATGGTGTTGGAAAGTAAGTCGGCTCAGGGGGAAGTGGCGTTGCCGTCACCTTGGCAGCGGCATAGGTTTGAACGATAAAACGTTCAAGATCCTGCGTTTTCGGCTCCTGCATGCAGCCTGACAGCAAAAGCAGACTCAGCGTCGCAATCAGGTATCTCATTGCGAGACCTCCTGTTGCTTTTCATAGCGATAGGTATGGGCATTCACCGCAAATCTTAGGGTATCGACTTTCTCGTTTTCACGGGACAGTGTGAAATCCTGCAAAGCTACAATACGAGGCAAGCGCGCCAGCGCGGCAGAGAACTCTCCCATGTCGGCATACTCACCCGTAAGCTCAATATCCAGTGGCACCTGATACAACCAGCCAACGCGTTGACCCGGTTTCCAGTTCAGCTTTTGGAAATTGAGGTTGTATTGAAGGCCCGTATCGTTAATACCGGCAAGCAGCAGCGCCAACTCATCTTCGGCAGGCAATTGTTTGGTGAGGTGACCGTAAAAGCGCTGCAATTCTTCAACCTGCTCATCGACATTTGGCAACGCAGCCACTTGCTCAGCTTTGATGCGAAACTGAGTACGCAGCAGGTTTTCATCTTGTTTAGCCAACTCCACGTCTTGCTTTGCAGGGAGGACGACAAAAAAAACAGCGGCAGCCAACACTAAAATGGCTAAGAGACCTAGCAGCACATTTTGTGCTGTGGCTGGCCATTCTGGGATTTCATCGATTTCCCAATCACGCCAATCAGCGGCCATTGTTTTCCTCCTTTGGCAACTCGAGCGACATGTAATCTGCCAGATCAAAGGTCGCCTTAAAGTTTTTGGCGATCAGGGACGATTTCGCTGCGTTGTTAATAATGGAATGGATCTGTACGTTCTTGGCACCAGAGTCAGCTTCAAGCAGGGCTAACAGACTGGCGAGTTTGGCGTTATCGCGGCTTCGCCCTTCAATGGTCACCGTACCTGCGGTCATCGACACTTTATCGAGTACCACCCCATCCGGTGTAATTTGTGGCAGCAGATTGAAAAGCAACGTGGCATTGTTGCGCTGCTTTTGTAGCGAATTTACGAGGGTCAGGCGGCGATGAAGCTCATCACGCTCCACTTCTCGTTTAGCAAAATCCCGGAGAGTGGCATTCAGCTCATCGATTTCCTGCTGCAAACGCGCATTTCTCTCCTCTTGGAGAGTGAGTTGGTTGTAAACAACCCAACGGCCACCAATGACGCAAAAGGAAACCAATACCAAGACCAATACGGATTTATTGAAAAAGCGTCGACGGGTCGCCTGACGCTGCATTTCACGCCAAGGGAGGAGGTTGATACTAACGTTCATCTTCCACTCCCCTCAGTGCCAGTCCAATCGATGTGGACCAAGCCGCCGCTGATTCATTCAGATTGTCGACAAGCTTTGGCGAATAGCTCAGCCCTTGAAGTGGATTCAATGCCCTGACCCGCCAACCTAGCGCACTTTCCAGTTTAAAGATGTCGATCTTTTTCGCCCCATCGCCTGAGAGCCAAACCGTTGATACACGGGCTCCCTGCAACTGGGTAGAGGCCAGTTGATATTGACGTTGAATGGTCTCAGCAAGCTGTTGGGTGTATTGCTCACGGAGATCCTCGGCACTTTGATCGCCTTGCTCAAAGGGCACTGGCAATTCTCGGTAGAAATGGCCGTCTTTGGTGTCACCCAAACAAATCTGAAGACGTTCTGTGCCGACATCCACCATCAGCGAAGCGCCGACATCCGGCCGGGCGGTCATATGTTGTTTATAAAGACGCATCAGAGCATGGGTTTGGAGCTCAATCACTGAAAGCGAAAAGCCAGCAGATTCAAGACCGGAAAGGGTTTCTTTGAGCATGGGCTTGCGGCAGGCATAGACCTCCACCCCATCACTTTCCGGCAGAGGGCGGTAATCATAGAGCAGTTCATCCATCGGCATCCCCAGACTCTCACTAAGCTGGAGGCCGACCTGAACGTATTGCTCATGCTCCGGAATATCGAGTGCTATCGGGAATCGCTTCATCGCCACACTGCTTTGAGGGACGCCCATGATCTGAGCTTGTGGCCAGTTCCAAGGTACACCGCAGGCTTTGCGAAGTTGCTTCTTAACCAACTTAAGGGTGTCATTGAGAGAGGAGGATTTTCGCGGTGCTACAACGAGAGCCTGAAGCCTTAATGCTTTGCCACGTTTTTGGATCATCGCAGCACGAATAGAATGTGTGCCAACATCGATCCCCATAGCGGTTTTTCCAGCAAACATTTGAAATGCCACCTTCTTAAAAGTCAGCATCAAGTAACTTTTTTGAAAGTTCTCTCCGCAGGTTCGTTATTTTTTGTTCAGTTCTCTTTATACTACGAGCACTAATGGTTTGAACGACTCGACTGAAAACTTACGGGAAATATCAAGTGAAGTTCATTAAGCGACTGCTTATCCTTGCAATAATTTGCATATTACTTGGAGTGGGTACAATTTTTGGTTTTTACGTTTACGTAAAACCGGAATTGCCAGATGTTGCCACACTCAAGGATGTTGAACTGCAAACTCCGATGCAGGTGTACAGCGCAGACGGCAAACTGATTTCCCAGTTTGGTGAAAAACGTCGTATTCCAGTAACTTATGACGACATCCCACAAGATTTGATTGACGCGCTGATCGCCACAGAAGACAGCCGTTTCTACGATCACCCGGGTATCGACCCAATCGGTATCACTCGTGCTGCGATCGTGGTCGCCATGTCGGGCAGCGCCAAACAGGGTGCGAGTACCATCACCCAACAGTTAGCTCGTAATTTCTTCCTTTCTAACGAAAAGAAGATCATGCGTAAAATCAAAGAGATATTTATCGCGATCCACATCGAGCAATTGTTGACGAAACAGGAAATCATGGAGCTTTACGTCAACAAGATTTTCCTTGGTTATCGTTCGTATGGCTTTGGTGCCGCAGCACGTGTTTACTTTGGTAAAGACTTGAAAGACCTGACGCTGAGCGAACTCGCTACCCTTGCCGGTATGCCTAAAGCGCCGTCAACCATGAACCCGATTTACTCGGTAGAGCGTGCGACTAACCGCCGTAACGTGGTGCTGAAACGTATGCTGGATGAAGGCTATGTCACCCGTTCTGAGTACGAACAAGCGAGAAACGAGCCGATTGTTTCCCGCTACCATGGCGCAGAAATCGAACTGAACGCACCTTACATGGCAGAAATGGCACGCGCCTGGGCGGTAGAGAAATACGGTGAAGACGTTTATGAATCCGGCATGAAGGTGTATACCACGCTCGATTCACGTCTGCAGAATGCCGCTGAAAAAGCCGCCATCAACAACCTGTTGTCCTACGACGAACGCCACGGTTACCGGGGGGCGGTCGCAACACTTTGGAAAGACGGCGCTGAACCTTGGGATTCAGAAAAGATTGCTAACCACCTGAAAAAACAACCTACCTACGGTGTGCTCAACCCGGCAGTTGTCATCAAAGTAGAAGGGAAAACGGCTGAGGTGGAGCTGCAAGACGGCAAGACAGTTTCCCTGCCTTGGGATGGCATGAAGTGGGCGCGTCGCTATAAAACCGACACCCGTCAAGGCACTGCCCCGAAACAGGCCGCAGATATTCTGGCTGTGGGTGAGCAAATCTGGGTACGCAAGATCAATGACGCATGGAACCTGAGTCAAGTGCCGGACGCCAACACCGCCATGGTGGCCATGTCACCGGAAAACGGGGCAATCAAAGCATTGGTCGGTGGTTTTAACTTCGTTCACAGTAAATTTAACCGTGCCACCCAGTCCGTCCGTCAGGTAGGCTCTGCTATCAAGCCATTTATCTACTCGGCAGCATTGGACCAGGGAATGACACTCGCAACCTTGATCAATGACGCTCCCATCAACAAATGGGACTCAAGCCAAGGTACAGCGTGGCGTCCGAAAAACTCACCACCAACCTACATTGGTCCAACCCGTGCACGCATTGGTCTGGCAACCTCTAAAAACGTGATGGCGGTTCGTGTGCTGCGAAAAGTTGGCTTGGATGAGACCATCGACTTCCTAACCCGTTTTGGCTTCAAGCATGAAGAACTGCCACGCTCTGAAACCCTGGCTTTGGGTGCTGGCAGCCTGACACCAATGCAAGTAGCACAAGGCTTCAGCGTGTTTGCTAACGGCGGTTACTACCTCAAGCCATATTTTATCAGAAAGGTTGAAGACCCGTTTGGACAGCTGCTTTTCACCGCACATCCACAAACTATCTGCCGCGATAACTGCGACAGCAATGCGTCTAAACTCAGCTCCGATAACCTGATGGAAGAGGAAAACCTGCTGGATGAAACCGCAGCAATGGAAAACGAGCCAGAGTTCGCACCACAAGTCATCAGTGAACAGAATGCGTTCCTGACCCGCGAAATGATGGAAGCGAACATCTGGGGTGGCGGCGACTGGCGTCAGGGCACTGGCTGGAACGGTACCGGCTGGCGCGCACAAAAACCGCTTAACCGCCGTGATATCGGTGGTAAGACGGGCACCACCAACGACTCCAAAGATGCATGGTACAGTGGCTTTGCGCCAGGCATGGTCGCAACAGTATGGGTTGGTTTCGATGACCACTCACGTGAGCTCGGCCGAACCTCCCGCAACGCGAACCTGGATAACTCCCAGATCTCCGGTGCGGAAGCGGGGGCAAAAACCGCGCAACCCGCCTGGATAGACTTTATGGTTGATGCGCTGGTTGATGTACCAGAGCAACGCAAAGAAGTTCCCGCCGACATCGTGAAAGTGCGCATTGACCGTGATACCGGTTTGCTGACACGCAAAAATGATGCAAGCTCAATGTTCGAATACTTCGAAAAGGGCACCGAGCCAACTGACTATGTTTCCTCTGCCGCCAGCAGCGGAAATATTTACGAGTCGGAAGGTGAAGAGCTTTTCTAAGTGCTAAAGAAACCACAAAGGCGCCCATTGGGCGCCTTTTCTTTTGGTCTCGCGAAGTTAGCCTATCGGATTACAGACTTTACCCATGGCATCAGCAATGACTTTCGCCAGTTTTTCATAGCGCGCCCGCAGTGGCGAACCGGGACGGTAGTCCAAGGTGATCAAGCGCTGAGGCTCAGGATCCACGGCTTTCACATACACCACACCATCACGCTGCATACTCTCAGGGACAGACAGCTTCGGCAGCAGAGTGATACCCGTCTCTGCCGCCACCATGTTGCGAAGGGTCTCCAGACTGGTCGCTCGGAAACGCGAGTCTTCCTTCGCGCCTGCTGCAAAACAAAAGCCCATCGCCTGATCGCGAAGACAGTGCCCATCTGCCAACATCAACAATGTTTCGCCACGAAGGTCATCCATCGGCACGGTTTCAGCCTTTGACCACTTGTGACCTTCCGGTAACGCCAGCAACATCGGCTCAAGATACAGTGGGATTTCCTTAAAGTGCTCAGTTTCTTTAACGGATGCCAGAATAATGCAGTCCAGTTTCCCCTCTTCCAACTGCTGCACAAGTTGATGGGTCTGTGCTTCGTGAAGGAAAAGTTCAAGCTCTGGGAATGCCTCTTTCAGCGCTGGCACAATATGGGGAAGCAGATACGGGCCGACAGTCGGAATAAACCCAATGTGCAGCGGCCCCGCCATTTCTTCGCCTTGCTGACTTGCCATCTCTTCCAGCACTTTCACTTCCATCAGGATTTTTTGTGCTTGACGGACAAGCTGCATGCCAGCGTCAGTGAACAGCACTTTTCGGCTGGTGCGCTCCAGCAGCACCACACCCAGTTCATCTTCCAACTTGCGGATCTGGCCGCTCAATGTTGGCTGGCTGACGAAACAGGCTTCCGCTGCCTTTCTGAAGTGCTGGTGCTCGGACAGAGCCACCAGATATTCGAGATCGCGAATATTCACACCAAACCTCTTTGATAGATTTTACTTATTAAAATGATAAACCCAATCAATTAGAACTATCTACCCCTTTCGCCCTAATATACACACATCAACCGGGAACACCGGATTAAAGAACTGAAAAACAAAATTTATTTAAGGGGTATTACCATGGAATTTATTAACAAAGAAGGTCAGAAAGTACCAAGCGTTACCTTCCCAACTCGCAAGGGTGATGAGTGGGTAAACGTGACCACTGACGAGCTGTTTGCCGGTAAAACGGTTGTTTTATTCAGCCTGCCAGGTGCTTTCACTCCGACGTGTTCTTCAACGCACCTGCCTCGCTACAACGAGCTGTACTCAGTGTTCCAAGAGCACGGTGTCGATGACATTCTTTGTGTGTCTGTCAACGATACGTTCGTGATGAACGCTTGGAAAGCAGACCAGGAAGCAGAAAACATCACTTTCATCCCAGACGGCAATGCAGAGTTTACTCGCGGCATGGGTATGGCAGTAGCGAAAGACGATTTGGGCTTTGGTGAGCGTTCATGGCGCTACAGCATGCTGGTAAAAGACGGCGTGGTAGAGAAGATGTTCATCGAACCAAACGAGCCAGGCGACCCCTTCAAGGTTTCTGATGCAGACACTATGCTTGGCTACATTGCACCAAACCATAAACTGCAAGAATCAATTACGGTATTCAGCAAACCAGGTTGTCCTTTCTGTGCGAAAGCGAAACAAACGCTGATCGATAACAAGCTACAGTTTGAAGAGATTGTGCTGGGTCAGGATGCTACCACTGTGAGCCTGCGTGCAGTAAGCGGCCGCGCTACAGTGCCACAAGTATTCATTGGCGGTAAGCACATCGGTGGCAGCGACGAGCTGGAAGCATACTTCGCATAACACCGAACAGGGCAGCTTAGGCTGCCCTACTTAATCCTAACGCTTGTAACCGGATTTACCTGGAGAATAATAATGAAAACCTTGAATGTAGATGTCGCCGTCATTGGTGGAGGTACCGCAGGTCTGGGTGCTTACCGCGCAGCCAAAGCACACACCGACAATGTTGTGATCATCGAAGGCGGTCCTTACGGCACGACCTGTGCGCGCGTTGGCTGTATGCCATCGAAACTTCTGATTGCCGCTGCTGAAGCCGTTCACCACATCGAAAAAGCGCCCGGTTTTGGCGTGCATCCTCAAGGTGAAATTAAAATCAATGGCCGTGAAGTGATGGATCGTGTGAAACGCGAACGTGACCGTTTCGTTGGCTTTGTTCTCGAAGGTGTTGATGAAATCCCGGTAGAAGACAAAATCGCCGGTTACGCCAAATTTGTTGACGACAACACTCTGGTTGTCGACGACCACACCCGCATCGAAGCAAAACGCATTGTGATTGCAACGGGTTCACGCCCAACCTGGCCGGCGCCATGGAATGATTTGGGTGACCGTCTGATTGTGAATGATGACGTATTCGATTGGGATGATTTGCCAGGATCTGTCGCTGTATTCGGTCCAGGCGTTATCGGTCTTGAGCTTGGTCAGTCACTGCATCGCCTTGGCGTGAAAGTGAAAGTCTTCGGTGTTGGCGGTCAGGTAGGTCCTTTAACTGACCCAACGGTAATGGCTTACGCAGATAAAGCCTTCAACGAAGAGTTCTATCTGGACGCTGACGCTAAAGTCGAAGAAATGGTGCGCGAAGGCGAAAAAGTCCATATCCGTTACCTTGACAAGCAAGGTCAGGAACAACGTATGGAAGTGGACTATGTGCTGGCAGCAACCGGTCGTCGTCCTAACGTCGACAAGCTGGACATTGAAAACACAGGCATGGAATTGGATGCACGCGGTGTACCAACGGCTGACCCATACACCATGCAAACCAGTGTCGCGTCGATTTTCATCTCAGGAGATGCGAGCAACCAGATCCCATTGCTTCACGAAGCAGCGGATCAGGGTCGAATCGCCGGCGACAACGCAGGTCGATTCCCAGATATTCGTGCGGGTCTGCGCCGAAGCAAAATCGCTGCTGTGTTCTCTGATCCACAAATTGCCATGGTGGGTGAAACCTACAAAGAAATCACCGCACGTCTTGGCACCTGTGGCTGTTTCGAAACCGGTGTTGTGTCGTTTGAAGGTCAAGGCCGCTCACGTGTCATGTTACGAAACAAAGGTGTGCTGCACGTTTACGGTGAGCAGGGTACCGGTCGCTTCCTTGGCGCAGAGATGATGGGCCCGAATGCAGAGCATCTGGCACATCTGCTGGCTTGGGCACACCAAAACCAAATGACCATTTCTCAGATGCTGGATATGCCTTTCTATCACCCGGTGATTGAAGAAGGCGTGCGTACCGCACTGCGTGACCTGAACGCCAAGCTGCACTTAGGTCCTGAAATGATCAAGCACTGCCTGGATTGCGGTCCAGGCTGTTAAAACCCAATACCAATAACAGTGTTAATCCCCTTGCTTGCATAACTTGCACGTTCACCTAACTCTCCCCAAGAGTTTGTGGTTTGCCCTCCTTTACGGAGGGCTTTTTTCTTTGTAGGCTGCAACAAGTTGATATTTTTGGGCTTGCTATCCATGAGTTGCCGCTTTTGCAAAGACGCCTCTCTCACTATTCGCGCCAAACTCGGCCGCTGCAAACGTTGCATGATTCAACTTGCCGTGATGAATCTGGTGCTGTGGCCAATATGGTTTATCGGGTTCAGTGACACACCGAAATCGATAGAGTCCATCACCTTGCTCTTTGGTGCAGGTGCCAGCGCTATTTTACTCACCCTTCACCTCATTCTGATGCCGTTTCGGATGAATGCGCCCGAACCCAAAAAGTAGCACCTAGAAAACACAAAAAAACCGGCCTAAGCCGGTTTTTATTTATTCGATGCTTGTTTAAGCGACGTTGGCTTTAGCAATCAATCTGTCCTGATCAAAGGTAAACTCCAGCGCCACTTCATCACACGCATGAAGGCGTGGACAGCGGTCGCAATCTTTCATCACCTTTTCAGGCAGCAAAGATTTAGACGTTGGAATAAAGCCCTGACGCATAAAGAACTCTGGTACACGGGTCAGCACAAACACTTTCTTGATGGCCATGCCACTCGCTTTTTTCAGCAGATGTTGAACAATCGCGCTGCCCTGCCCTTGATTCTGCCAGCCAGCTTCCACGCCCAAAGAGCGCACTTCCGCAAGACCCGAATCATAAACATAAAGCGATGCACAACCTGTCACTTCACCCTGATGCTCAGCTACCGCAAACGAACCAATATCACGAACCAGTTCATTACGTTCACGCGGCAGGTTTTCACCCAGCCCCGCCCAGTAAACCACCATGCCTTCAATCGCATCGAGGTCAGTAAGACGCGCGCCACGTACTTTCACGCTTGGCGAGTAACGTTTTTCCAAACGCTTCTCTGCCTGACTAATGGCGTATTCCACCTGATTCGGCGCCACACCACCCAGCGCACAACGCTTCTCAAGACAGGATTCAATAGTGAGGATGGGATAAACATCCTCGTCAATCACTGGCGAGAACTGCTTCATGTCATCAAGAGAAAGCTCTTCCAGCGCACAGCCTTTTTCAATGGCGGCGACCACAGCGACACCCACGATATGGTGCGCTTCACGGAAAGGAATGCCTTTAGCAACCAGATAATCCGCAAGCTCAGTCGCGTTGGAATAACCTTGCATCGCCGCTTCCAGCGTGCGGTCTTTGTTGATTTTGATGCCATCAAAACAAAGCGCCGCCATCTCAATACAGTCAAACCAGGTGTCGAGCGCATCGAACAGCCCTTCTTTGTCTTCCTGCATGTCTTTGTTGTAAGCAAGCGGCAGTGCTTTCACTGTCATCATCATCGCCGACATGGCGCCATAAACGCGGCCCGTCTTACCACGGATAAGCTCAAGCGCATCTGGGTTCTTCTTCTGTGGCATCAGGGATGAACCTGATGTCACAGCGTCTGCAAGCTCAACAAAGTTGGACTCGCCAGAGTTGTAGAAAATAAGATCTTCGGCCATACGCGACAGGTGCAACATAGACACCGATGCCACAGACATCAGCTCCATCACATGGTCACGGTCAGAAACCGAGTCCAGGCTGTTGCGGGTTGCACGGCGGAAACCCAGGCTGTGTGCCAGTGCTTCGCGGTCAATCGGATACGCCGTACCTGCCAGCGCACCAGAGCCCAATGGGCAGGTATCCAAGCGGTTCAGTGCATCGCTCAGGCGCGAGTAGTCACGCTCGAACATTTCAACATAAGCCAGACACCAGTGTGCAAAAGTCACTGGCTGGGCACGTTGAAGGTGAGTGTAGCCCGGCAGCACCGTGTTCTGGTTCTTTGCCGCGACTTTTACCATCTGGTTTTGCAGTTTATCGAGTGCAAGGAGAAGCTGTTGACCTTGCTGACGACACCAAAGCTTAAGGTCAGTCGCCACCTGATCATTACGCGAACGACCGGTGTGCAGCTTTTTACCCAAATCGCCCACTTTGGCAATCAGTTGCTGCTCGACCCAGCTGTGAATGTCTTCAGCGTCAGAGCGCAGGATCTGCTCTGGATCTTCCATCACAGCCAGCTTGATTTCATTCAGTGCAAGCTCAAGGCGTTGCTGCTCAATCTCAGACAATACGCCCACTGAGCGCAGTGCCTTTGACCAGGCAATTGAACCTACGATGTCCTGCTCCGCGAGGCGATAGTCAAAACGCAACGAATCATTAAACTGCTTGAACCGCGTGTCTGCTGCCTGACTAAACCTTCCGCCCCATAACGCCATACTTACTTCTCCTTAAAACTCTATTGCTTCCAGCTGCTGTTTATTTTTGTTTTTTCTCGTTCAGCGCACGAATACGGCTCGACAGCGAGTAGAGACGGATAAAGCCACCAGCATGGCTGTGATCGTAAACGTCATCTTCACCGAAAGTCGCGAATTCTTCGGAGTACAGGCTGTTGAGCGAGCGCTTCTGCACTACTGTAGCCTGTCCTTTGTACAGTTTCACTACTACTTCACCACTTACTGGCTCAGCCAGTGATTCTGCTGCCGCCAGAAGTGACTTACACAGCGGCGTGAACCAACGGCCATCATAGATAAGGTGAGACGCTTTCAGGCCAATCTCTTCACGATATTCGTAGCAATCTTTGTCCAGAACCAGCTGCTCAACACCACGCAGAGCTTCCATCATGATGGTGCCGCCCGGAGTTTCATAACAGCCGCGGGACTTCATGCCGACCAGACGGTTTTCAACGATATCGATACGGCCTACACCATGACGCGCGCCTTTCTCGTTCAGCGTGGTCAGCACTTGGTATGGGCTCAAGCGCTCACCGTCAACCGCAACCACTTCGCCTTTCTCAATCAACAGAGAAACAGTTTCAGACTGATCAGGTGCCTGCTCTGGATCCACAGTCCATACCCAGCAAAGCTCGTTTGGCTGGTTCCAGGTATCTTCCAGTACGCCACCTTCGGTAGAGATGTGCCATGCGTTTGCATCACGGCTGTAGATTTTCTCAAGGCTTGCAGTACAAGGGATGTTGCGCTCTGCCAGGTAATCCAGCAGGGCTTCACGAGAACGCAGGTCCCACTCACGCCAAGGTGCAATCACTTTTAGTTGCGGTGCCAGTGCAGCAAACGCGCTTTCGAAACGCACCTGGTCATTACCTTTACCGGTACAGCCATGACACAGTGCATCTGCGCCAACTTCCAGCGCACATTCCACTTGTGCTTTTGCGATGATTGGACGTGCCATTGACGTACCCAGCAGATATTTACCTTCGTAAACTGCACCGGTTTTCAGGCTTGGGTAGATGTAGTCAGCAACCATTTCTTCTTTCAGGTCAGCGATGTAACATGCTGACGCACCCGAAGCGATCGCTTTCTCTTCAATACCAACCAGCTCTTCTTCACCCTGGCCCACATCGGCAACGAATGCCACAACTTCACAGTCATAGTTCTCTTTCAGCCAAGGAATGATCGCAGACGTATCCAGACCGCCAGAGTATGCTAGTACTACCTTTTTGATATCGCTCATTTTAACTTCTCCATGTTCACCGCTCTGACGGTCAGTACAGGCGGTAACGACTAATAAATTCTGTATTGTTTAAACGGTGAAACGGGTGCCGATATTGCTGCCGCCGAACATCTCAGCGAGCTTCTCGGGATAACGCCAGCTCGCGACCTGAATAGGACGCCCCAACGCGTTTGCCGCTTCAAACGCCGCTTTCACTTTGACGATCATGCCGTCAGTGATCACGCCGCTTTCAATTAATTCATCTGCTAATTTCTCATCAAGCGTTGGCATGAGTTTGCCTTTGCCATTGAGTACGCCACTCACGTCTGACAGCAGAACCAGTTCAGCATCCAATGCAGCAGCTACTGCCACTGCCGCCTGGTCCGCATTCACGTTCATCAGTTCACCTTCGGCATCAATACCGATAGAGCTGATGATTGGCACTGCGCCTGCTGACAAAATCGCTTGTACGACGGAAGAATCGCCCGGTGTTGCCTTGCCCACATTGCCAAGCTCAGGGTCAAGTTGGGTCACTTTACATACACCGCCGTCAGCCAGACTCAGACCAACTGCGTTAATGCCACATTTGATTGCCTCGCCCTGCAGCAGTTTGTTGGCCGTACCCGCCAGTGCACCCGCGACCACATTGATCTGATCTTTTGGAGTGACTCGCAAACCCTGCTTTTTCTCCACTTTCAGGTTTAGCGATTTCATCAAGTCATCAACGAGGTAGCCACCACCGTGAACAATCACCAATTGGCGATTCGCAGAAGCCTGATACTGGCTGATTGATGCGAATAATTTATCCAAAGTCTCTGTGCAAGACAGCGCTGCACCACCCAGTTTGACTACCAAAGGACGTAAACTCATTGCCACTCTCCTACACAATCGCCGTGAGCGGCGAGAATCCAAAGCGAATGTTTATGCACTGCATCGCCTGACTGGCGGCACCTTTCAGCAAGTTATCGATTGCCGACGTCAGAATCACGTGTTGACCTTTCACAGACCAGCCAATATCGCAAAATCCGGTGTTTTGAACAGATTGCAGTTTGGCACTTTGACCCGTGCCTAAAGGACGAACCAACGTTTTGTTTTCGTATGCTTTTTCAAGCGCCTCTGTTACCTGCGCTTCACTGACGCCTTCTGCCAATTTGGCCGTGATGGTCGCGAGAATCCCACGCTTAAAGTTGCCAAGGTGCGGCGTGAAAATCACATCACATCCCAAGTGAGTAGAAATTTCCGGTTGGTGACGGTGTGTGAATACACCGTAAGCATGAAGGCTAACTTCGCAGAAACTGTTGGTCATAGAAGCTTTGCGACCCGCACCAGACACACCGCTCACCGCATTGATCACCGGCCATTGTTGGGTGTCGATAAGTCCAGCATCCAACAGTGGTTTCAACGCCAACTGTGACGCAGTTGGGTAACAACCTGGAACGGCGACGAGATCTGCTTTCGCAATATCAGCCTCGTTCCATTCTGCCAAGCCATAAACCGCTTTTTCCAGCCACTCGCCATATTGGTGCTCAAAGCCGTAGTAGTCGGTGTAGAAGCTGTCAGATTGAACACGGAATGCGCCAGACAAATCAAACACTTTACAGCCTTCAGATAGGAAGGTTGGTGCAATGTTGTGACTGACTTCATGAGCCGTTGCCAGCAACACCACATCCGCAGATTTTGCGACAGCACTGACATCTTTAAGAGGCTGAAGTGGAAGGTCGACCAGACCTTTCAGTGCACCGTGCAAGTCACCGATAGATTTGTTCGCATCCACACTGTTTTCAGAGACATACAATCCTGAAAGCTCAAGCTCAGGATGGAGAAATACCATTTTGGTCAGCTCGGCACCTGTGTATCCACTTGCACCGACAATCACTGTCTTTAACATGAAAAGTCCGTTTATTTCTTTGGGTAGAATGATGAAACATTCAGCTCGCTCAGCTGCAGGAGGGGCAGATACGCCCAACGTTTTTAACGTCGGCGTCGTCGCTGGAGAAGGGAGTTTGAGAACTTATCCATATTCGTATCGTACCTTTTCGCTGCTTCCATGAGCTTTTTTTGGCGAATTATAATTGTTTATTCATTTTAAATGAATTTATATGTGCTTTTTAGCGTGATAAATGACTAATGTCAACAGTCTGTTTAAAATAAAGTCACCCACCTGCGACAGGCTAGCGTTTTTGCCTAAACCCTGTGCTTTAAATGTAATTTTGTTACAACTTCTGCAATGCCTTATTGCTCAAGGGATAGACAAAAAAATGCAGTGAAATAATACGGTGGGTGATTGACCTTTATGCCACTCATTGGCTAGATTGAGCCATTACGATTGCAATTTGGATGTAACAAAGTTACGAAACGGACGCACTATGAATGACAAGTATGACGCTCTAAAGAGCAATGTCAGCATGCTCGGTCACCTTCTGGGTAACACCATTAAAGGTGCCCACGGTGAAGAGTTGCTGGCCAAAGTAGAAGAGATCCGTCAGCTCTCTAAATCCGCTTCTGCGGGTAATAAAGACGATCACGCCAAGCTGATCGATGTGCTGCAAAGCCTGCCGAATGACCAGCTACTACCTGTAGCGCGCGCATTCAGCCAGTTCCTCAACCTCACTAACATCGCTGAACAGTACCATTCTGTTTCCCGCCACTGTGAAGAGCAGGTATGTAATCCTGACTCACTGGACGATCTGTTTATGCGACTGCAAAACGCAGATGTGTCTGACGGTGAGCGTGATAAAGCCGTTGATGACCTGAAGATCGAACTGGTGCTGACAGCACACCCGACGGAAATCGCGCGTCGTACTACCATTCATAAGCTGGTTCAAATCAACAAATGTTTGTCCAAACTTGAACTTGGCGACCTCTCTTCCAGCGAGCGTGATAAAGCAGAACTTCGCCTTGAGCAACTGATTGCTCAGGCGTGGCACTCTGACGTTATCCGTAAGCAACGCCCAACCCCGCTTGATGAAGCCAAATGGGGTTATGCCGTGATTGAAAACAGCCTGTGGCAAGCGGTACCGGAATTCCTGCGTCAGTTTGACCAGAAGATGAAGCGCCACCTTGGCCGCGGCCTGACAGTTGAAGCATCGCCAATCCAGATCTCGAGCTGGATGGGTGGTGACCGCGACGGTAACCCATTCGTGACATCAGAAGTCACCCGTGAAGTGCTGCTATTGTCCCGCTGGAAAGCGGCTGACCTTTATCTCGGCGACATTCAGGAGCTCATCAGCGAGCTGTCGATGACCCGCTGTAATGACATGGTTCGCGCCATGGCAGGTGATGAGCACGAACCGTACCGTGCGATCCTGAAATCACTGCGTCAAACACTGACCAATACCCTGGATCACCTGGATGCCCAAATCCATGGCCGCCGTAGCGATGAAAAAGACATTCTGACCAACGTTGACCAACTGTGGACACCGCTTCACGCGTGCTACCAGTCGCTGCATGAATGTGGCATGGGCATCATCGCTGATGGTCTGCTGCTTGATACGCTGCGTCGTATCCGCACCTTCGGTGTTAACCTCATTAAGCTGGATATCCGTCAGGAAAGCACCCGCCACGCGAATGTGCTGTCTGAAGTGACCCGCACATTGGGCATGGGCGACTACAGCCAGTGGAGCGAGCAGGACAAGCAAGCTTTCCTTATCCGTGAGCTGAGCTCTAAGCGTCCTTTGCTGCCACTTGATTGGGAGCCTTCTGATGAAGTGCAGGAAGTGTTGGATACCTGCCGTATCGTTGCGCAGCAGCCTCGTGAAGCACTGGGCGCCTATGTGATTTCAATGGCGCGCACAGCGTCTGACGTGCTGGCGGTTCACCTTCTTCTAAAAGAGGCAGGCTGCCCGTTCCGCATGGACGTGTGTCCGCTGTTTGAAACCCTGGAAGACCTCAACAATGCCAAGTCTGTGATCAGCCAACTGCTGAGCATCGACTGGTACCGCGGCTTTATTCAAAACTTCCAGATGGTCATGATTGGCTACTCAGACTCCGCCAAAGATGCGGGTGTGATGGCAGCGGGCTGGGCTCAGTATAAAGCCATGGAACAACTGGTTGAGCTGTGTGAAGACGCTGGTGTCGATCTGGTGCTGTTCCACGGCCGTGGTGGTTCTATTGGTCGCGGTGGTGCACCTGCGCACGCTGCACTGCTGTCCCAGCCTCCTCGTAGTCTGAAAGGCGGTCTGCGAGTGACCGAGCAGGGCGAGATGATCCGCTTCAAACTGGGTCTACCAGATGTAGCGATTCAGAGCCTGAATCTTTACGCCAGCGCCATTTTGGAAGCGAACCTGTTGCCACCACCAGCACCTAAGCAGGAATGGCGCGACCTGATGGAAACGCTGAGTGAAGTTTCCTGTGAGGCTTATCGCGGTGTCGTTCGTGGTCACGAAGACTTTGTTCCTTATTTCCGAGCGACAACACCAGAGTTGGAACTGGGCAAACTGCCATTGGGCTCGCGTCCGTCGAAACGTAACCCGAATGGTGGCGTAGAAAGCCTTCGCGCTATCCCATGGATTTTCGCATGGAGTCAGAACCGTCTGCTGCTGCCAGCATGGTTGGGCGCAGGTCAGGCGATTCAATTCTCCATCGACAATGGCCACCTGAAGAATCTTGAAGAGATGTGTCGCGAATGGCCGTTCTTCTCTACCCGCCTGGGTATGCTGGAAATGGTCTTCACCAAGACCAGCCCTTCGATTTCTCAATACTATGACGAGAAACTGGTGGATGAATCACTATGGCGACTGGGTGATGAACTGCGAGACCGATTGGCGCAGGACATCAAAGCCGTGCTGATGGTAGAAAACAGCGATCACCTGATGGAGCAAAACCCTTGGGGCGCGGAATCTATCCGTCTGCGTAATATCTATGTTGAGCCACTGAACATGCTTCAGGCAGAGCTTTTATGCCGTACGCGTGCGACAGACGAAGAGAACACTGAGCTTGATGAAGCACTGATGGTGACCATCGCCGGCATAGCCGCAGGTATGCGCAACACCGGATAAATGAGAAATTGATTCAAAATTAAGAAAGGCTGCCATGTTGCAGCCTTTTTTATTTTTGGGGAGCCTTTTTCGATTGTTGTTGCGTTGATAATGTTATTAATATGTTTTCTTGCCTGTTCGTGACGTTATCGTGACAAAGGTATAGGCAAAACACCGAAGTATAAATAACCGTTTAAGTGTCACTGTACAGCGCTTTTCGCACCACGATTTTTTGGTGCATTGTTGGCAAGAAGCTATGTATGGACGGCAACGAAAAACGTGTCGATCCGCCCAGTGTTGTGGAAAAAATAAATTCGCCAAAGAGCGGCATCCCAGGGCTAAGGATCGCCTTTTAAGATTTTGGATAGAAGAGATGTCACTACCGCACGTAATTCTCACGGTGCTTAGCCACCGCGATGCAACTGGTTATGATATAACCAAAGAGTTTTCTAACGCTATCGGGCACTTCTGGAAAGCCAGCCACCAACAAGTCTATCGCGAACTCAATAAACTGGCCGATATGGGCGCAGTGAGTTGTCGTTTAGAACCACAGGATGGCAAACCTGACAGAAAGGTCTACTCCATCACGGACATTGGTAGACAGAGCCTTTATGAGTGGTTCTTGATGCCTGCAAAACACCCAACCGACCGCGATGAAGTATCTGCAAAACTACTGACCTGCAGCATTTTCGACCCAGCACCAATGATCGAACATATGCATGCATTGATGGACGAGAGCCGCTTGCAGCTAAGCCAATACAGGGACATAGAGCGAAGCCAGTACGCTGACTCTGCACTGCTGACCCGAGAAGGCCGTTTGGAGCGACTGACACTGCGCCGCAACATTCTTCGCAAAGAAGCATGGTTAACGTGGGCAGAAGAAGTCCTGTTTGAACTCAATGCCATGGAAACCATGTCAATGAGTAAGAAAGTCGTTGCCCAGTAAGGACTTTCCAGAAAAGACAAAACCGTCGCTTTGCGACGGTTTTTTGTTTTTGGCTTGTGGACTTTTCATTCTACGCAGTAGGACGCACACCCAATGTGTGGCAAAGCGCATAGGTCAACTCAGCACGGTTTAGCGTATAGAAGTGGAAGTCTTTCACGCCTTCACGACTTAACACGCGCACCATATCAATAGCGTTACTCGCACCGACCATCTGACGGGTTACCGCATCATCTTCCAGACCTTCATACTGCTTGTACATCCAAGCTGGAATGCGCACATTGGTCATGTTGGCAAACTTCGAAGCCTGCTTGAAGTTTGATACAGGCAAGATCCCCGGGATGATTTCAACATCAATACCTGCCGCAGCGCAGCGGTCACGAAAACGCAGGTAGCTTTCAACATCAAAGAAGAACTGTGTGATAGCGCGGTTTGCGCCAGCATCGACTTTACGCTTAAGGTTGATCAGGTCAGCTTGCGCACTTTTCGCTTCTGGGTGAACTTCCGGGTAAGCCGCAACGGAGATATCGAAATCAGCTTCACCTTTCAAAAGCTCAACCAGGTCCGCTGCGTACATATCCGGTTTCTGGCTTTTCTCTGGCAGGTCACCACGCAGGGCAACAATATGGCGGATACCGCTGTTCCAGTAGTCGCGTGCAATCTCACGTAGCTCATCGCGGCTCGCATCGATACAGGTCAGGTGAGGCGCAGCTTCAATACCTGTCTCCTGCTTGATGCTCTTCACGATACCGTGGGTACGGTCACGCTCACCGGAGTTTGCACCGTAAGTCACGGAAACAAATTTAGGTTTCAGGGTTTTCAGGCGTTGTACCGAAGCCCAAAGCGTTTGCTCCATGGCTTCAGAGCTGGGTGGGAAGAACTCAAACGAAACGTTAATGTCGCCGTTCAAATCAGAAAGGTTTTGATTAAGTGCATCCAGATGACTGGCATGTGAGTATCCCATAGCGTCTCCCTACTTCGGCAACATCCGACCGAAAAAATCCTTTAAAGCCGACATCCATATAGACGTCTATATGTCTAGATATTGAATTGCGGGCAATTTAAAGTCAACTTACTTAACTTGAATTTTATTCATGATGATCATGTAAGTCTCTCAAGCACAGCACTCAAAAATGAGCGTGCGCGCTTTACCATAGGGGCTGTTGACCTTTGGTGATGATTTTTGCAGCAGTTTGTGGGGGGTTTATGCAAGGCGGAGGCTTCGATGTGTAGCTAGCCTACATGAGAAGCCGATAACGCAGCAGAAACTCTCCCACAAACGCTGCCCGAAGGGTTCTGCTCTAAGCGTTTTATGCTTTGTTGAGGTGTATTTGCTTAGAATAACTAGGCGGCACACACCTCGCCGCGCCCAAAACGCTTAGAGCCAGAACAAAATTTAACCACCAAAGGTCAACAGCCCCTGAGACTTAGGGTACAAAAAAGCGGAGGCTAAGCTCCGCTTTTTCCAGCCGATTTATGGCTATTTCAGTAAAGATGCGATGCGATTCAAGTCAGACAGCAAAGCGCCTGCTGTCACATCACGTCCTGCACCTGGGCCGCGGATAACCAAAGGGTTCTCGCGGTACCACTGACTTTCAATCGCGAAGATGTTGTCGCAAGGCAGCAGGTTGGCGAGTGGATGCTCTTCAGACAACACTTCAATACCAACACGCGCTTTTCCATCTCGTGAAAGTCTTGCTACATAGCGAAGAACGCCCTGCTCTTTTTTCGCCTGCTCAAGCCAATCTTCAAGCGCTTCATCAAGCTGACTGCTGTTATCCAGAAATGCATCGAGCGACAGCGCAGAAAGTGCCTCAGGTACCAAAGATTGCACCTGCACCTGCTCCGGTTCAATATCCAGACCGGACTCGCGCGCCAGAATCACCAGCTTACGCATCACGTCTGAGCCACTGAGATCTTCACGTGGGTCAGGTTCGGTCAGACCTTGTTGCCACGCCTGTTCCAAAAGCTCGCTGAACTTGATGTCACCGTTGAATTGCTGGAACAGCCAAGACAAGGTTCCAGAGAAGATGCCTGAAATCGCAATAATTTGGTCGCCGCTTTCGCGCAAATCACGCACGGCATGGTTCACGGGAAGGCCTGCACCGACTGTCGCGTTGTAAAGCCAGAAACGACCGGTTTTTGCGAACGCATCCTGAACCTGATGATACAGCTCGCCACTCGCAGAGCCTGCCACCTTATTGGCAGAGATTAGGTGATAGCCATGCTCGGCCAGATCAGGATATTGCATCGAAAGCGGTGCACTGGCGGTCACGTCCAGCACGACAATATCATCGTAAGGATGATTGAGCAGTGCCGTCAGCCAATCGCTCCCTTCATAGGGTTTGGCGACTTCATCAAAACGAGTCATGACGCTATCTGCATCAATACCATCGAAGTCGACCCACTGGTTATCACTGTCTTGCACCGAAATCAGCTCAAAGCTCATGCCATGCCGTTTTTCGAGTGCCGCTTTTTGCTCCGCAAACAGGTTCAGCCAACGGCTACCGATATTGCCTTTACCCAGCAACACCAAACCAATACGACGCTGCGCCTGGAAAAGTGCGCGGTGAATATCTGACACCAACGCCGAAGTGTTCGCTTTACGCAAGATTGCCGCGATACTGAGGCCACTACCAGATTCGCAGATAAACTCAATCGGTTGGCTGCGAAGCTGTTGATAGAAGCCGTGGCAATGCACAGGGTTCGCCGTGACACCTGCGCCCACCGCTGCGACCATGCTGTAGCCTTCACGGAGACGGATATCGGCAGGAATGCCGGCGTTTTGCAGTTGCTCCAACACGCTGTTCACCACTTCGCCAGTGTAAGCGAGTTGGATACGGTGTTGGTCGGCACTGAATGATGACGCCAGCGGCTGAATTTGATTTCGGGTCAGCAGTCGTTCGATATCACGTCGCGCGGTATCAAAGTCGTGCGAACGCGGTACATCCAGTTCAAGCAAGCAGACATCACTCAATGAGGTAATGATTTTCGCACCGCGACCAGACGCCAGAACGCGTTCAATGCGTGTTGAACCTGACTCTGGGTCATAGCTGCAACGCAGATTCAGGTCGATACAGCTTTGTGCTACTGGCTGAAGCGTGCGGGTATGAAGCACAGGTGCTGCTAGGCGCGCGAGTTCAGCTGCTTCATCAAGACGCAGCAGTGGTAGCAGGCAGGCATCACCGACAATACGCGGGTCCGCACTGTACACACCCGCCACATCACTCCAGATGGTCACGCGGCTAACATCTGCCAGTGCACCGATAATGGTTGCTGAGTAATCGGAACCATTACGCCCCAGCAGCACGGTTTCACCTTCAGTGTTACGTGCCATGAATCCAGTGATCACAATGCGACGTTTGGTGTGCTGAACCAGTTGTTCTTTTAGAAGCGGCCACGAGCTTGCGCGATCCACCTCTGGCTGTGCGCCACGTTCCGCACGCAGGAAAGAGCGGGAGTCAAGCTTCACGGCTGGTAGCTCAAGTTGGGTCAGCAATGCAGACAGTAAACGCGCTGACCACACCTCGCCAAAGCCTTGTGCCCATGCTCGTTGCGCTTGGGTCAATGGCTGCTCACCGGCTTGTGCCAGCGTGCTGAAATCTTCGTAGAGTTCGTCCACCAGCAGTTGTTTCTGTTCACCTTCAATCAGGTTCTCAATCAAATCCTGCTGGTATTTGCGTAGGCCCTGCAACGCTTCGTGCGCCAGACGGCCATCTTTCGTTAGCAAATCAAGCCATTCAATCAGGCGGTTCGTAGTCTTGCCGGCTGCAGAAACGACAATAATGTCTGTTTCACTGCTGTATTGTGCCAGAATGCGTGTGACACGGCGGAAACAATCAGGATCGGCAAGGCTGCTGCCACCGAACTTATGTAACTGTCGGGCTTGCGACTGCTGGGGTGATACAACTTCAACCGCGCTCATTACTGGCTCTCTCTTACTCTATCGAATGCTTGTTTCAGGTCGGCAACCAAGTCGGCTTTATCTTCCAGACCGACAGACAAGCGAAGCAGTGTGGCTGCCAGGCCCGCTTCTGCCTGCGCTTCGTCCGACATGGCGCGGTGCGTCATTGAGCCTGGATGGGTCACCAGACTTTCCACACCACCCAATGATTCCGCCAAAGTGAACAGCTTAAGGGAGGATAGGAAAAGTTTCAGCTCACTTTCATCGCCTTTAAGCTCAAAGCTCAACATTCCGCCAAAACCTGATTGTTGTTTCTTCGCAATCTCATGACCCGGGTGCGTTGGCAGCGCCGGATGGTAGATAGTGCTCACCAGAGATTCCTGCTTGAGGTATTCCAGTACTTCTGCACTGTTTTCCTCATGCTGGCGCATTCTTGCGTTCAGAGTGCGAAGACCACGTAGTGTCATGTAGCTATCAAATGCGTTACCGGTAGCCCCAATGCAGTTACCCCACCATTTGAGCTCTTCATAAAGCTCGGCTTCTTTCGCCACGACAACACCACCGACGGTGTCTGAGTGACCGTTGATAAATTTGGTGGTCGAGTGAACAACAAAATCTGCGCCTAAGTTTAGTGGCTGCTGCAAAGCGGGGGACAGGAAGGTGTTATCAACCCCTACCCAAGCACCCACAGCTTTGGCTTTCTCGCAGATGGCTGCAATATCCACCACGCGCAGCAGTGGGTTGGACGGCGTTTCCAACCACACCAACTTGGGGCTCCTCGCCAACGCAGCGTCCAGTGCAGCTGCGTCGGTTTGGTCTACAAATTCCACCTTGAAAGCGCCTTTCTTTGCACGCGAATCGAACAAACGGTAGGTACCGCCGTAGCAATCGTGCGGGGCGATAATCAGGTCATCCGGCGAAACCAGTGACAGCAGCAGGTTAATGGCTGCCATGCCGCAGTTAGTGACCACAGCGCCTGAGCCGTTTTCCAGATCGGCCAATGCTTTTTCCAGCAAAGAGCGGGTTGGGTTGCCACCACGGGCGTAGTCATAAGTTGGCACTTCGCCAAACTCAGGAAATTCGTAATTGGTCGAAAGATACAGTGGAGGCACAACGGCGTGGTGTTGTGAATCTGTGGTGATACCGGTGCGAACGGCGATGGTTGCGGACTTCTTGTCGCTCATGGCGTGCTTCCCTGTCAAAAGATAGATCGTATTCGGCGCAATCTTAGATCAAAACGTGACCTGATTGGTATTTCGTCAACCTTACCCTTTTCAAACGTGAGACGTCAACACTTCTAGACGTCTATATGTCTTTACATATAGCAGTTAATATCGCTAGAATTTATGTTTCATCCAACTTGGGCACCTTGTTTCCCGTGTTGGCAGCGATTTTAGACCCTAAACTGCTACAGAAGGTGAACAATGGCAGACTGGAATGGCGAATATATTAACCCTTACGCCGAGCACGGTAAAAAGAAAGAGCAGGTCAAGAAAATCACCGTTTCTATCCCTCTGAAAGTGCTTAAAATCCTGACAGACGAACGTACCCGTCGCCAGGTCAACAATCTACGCCATGCCACCAACAGTGAATTGCTTTGTGAAGCATTTCTGCATGCCTACACCGGACAGCCACTGCCAACGGACGACGATATTCGCAAGGATAAAAGCGATAGTGTGCCAGCTGAAGTTAAGCGCATTATGAAGGAATTGGGCATTGAGTTTAACGAAGAAGAGTATTGATTTCGTTAACTTCTCGAAAAGATTCAAACAAAAAAACCAGCCGATTGGCTGGTTTTTTATGAGTGTAAAGCCGTCATTACACTTCTTTATCTGCCATGTAGTTTTCCGGCATTTCAATACGCGAGACACCTGAATCTACCGCGGCTTGAGCAACGGCTTTTGCTACACGCGGCAGCAGGCGCGGATCCATTGGTTTTGGAATGATGTATTCCTTACCAAACTCCAGCTTATCGACACGTGCTGCTTTCAATACGCCTTCCGGTACCGGCTCCTTCGCCAATGCACGAATAGCTTCTACCGCAGCCAGTTTCATTTCATCGTTGATACGGCTGGCACGAACATCCAGTGCGCCACGGAAAATGAATGGGAAACAAAGCACATTGTTTACCTGGTTAGGGTAATCGGAACGACCGGTACCCATGATGAGGTCATCACGCACTTCGTGTGCCAGCTCCGGTTTGATTT
Source organism: Grimontia indica (assembly GCF_000333895.2). Classification (GTDB taxonomy): domain Bacteria; phylum Pseudomonadota; class Gammaproteobacteria; order Enterobacterales; family Vibrionaceae; genus Enterovibrio; species Enterovibrio indicus. Next base: position 70,909 of record NZ_ANFM02000002.1, read on the forward strand.
CAGGGTCAGGGTTTGAACACGCAAACACGATTGGCTTGTCCGCCATCAGCTTCAGCGCTTCAGGTGGCAATAGATCCGGGCCGGATACACCAAGGAAAATGTCTGCGCCTTCAATCACGTCTTCCAGCGTGCGCTTGTCCGTGTTGTTGGCAAACAGTTGCTTGTATTCATTGATGTCATCACGACGAGTGTGAATCACGCCTTTGCGGTCCAGCATGTAGATTTTCTCACGCTGCGCACCGCACTTGATGAGCAGTTCCATACACGCCACTGCAGCAGCACCTGCACCCAGACAGATGATGACTGACTCTTTGATGTCTTTGCCCTGAAGCTCAAGCGCATTCAACATACCTGCGGCAGTCACGATCGCGGTACCGTGTTGGTCATCGTGGAAAACCGGCACATGGCAACGCTCGATGAGCTGCTTTTCAATCTCAAAGCAGTCTGGTGCTTTGATGTCTTCCAGGTTGATACCACCGAAGGTGTCGGAGATGTTCGCGACCGTATCGACGAACTCTTCGATAGTGCGGTGTTTCACTTCGATGTCGATAGAATCGAGACCAGCGAAGCGTTTGAACAGCAGTGCTTTACCTTCCATCACCGGCTTGGAAGCCAGCGGGCCAAGGTTGCCCAGACCGAGGATCGCGGTGCCGTTTGAGATCACTGCAACCATGTTGCCCTTTGCAGTGTATTTATAAACGTTGTCGGCATCTTGTGCGATTTCGCGGACGGGTTCAGCAACACCTGGGCTGTACGCCAGCGCCAGATCTTCTACCGTATCAGCGGGTTTGGAGAGTTCTACGGAGATTTTGCCCGGCACTGGAAATTCATGATAATCCAGCGCCTGTTGGCGTTTGTCTTCAGACATGTATTGTTCCTGACTGTAATTGTTATTGGCTAAATATAATAAGGGGCCCTCTGCCTGCCCCATTATCTTGCTGACTGCCTTCCCGCAAGCTGGGCATTGCAATCAGCAAGTGGCGGAATTTGCGCATTCCCATGTTTATCCGGGTTGCATCTTCCCGCTCATTGCCTGTATCTCCACACAGGCAACGACTTATTCCTCTATTGAGTTTAGCGGACTCAAATAAAAGACAAGTGTCGTCATTTCTTATGACACTTTCAGGTCATTGGGCGGAAGATAAAGGAATTTAAAATGTTAACGCAGCGCGAAAGCCAGAGCTAGTAAGGATTGAACCAAGTTGGCAAAACTCGCTTGGATAAACTGTAATAGTCTACCTATACTGAAGGGTGTAAAAGGTCTTACAAGCTGTATCAGGCAACAAAAAAAGGGTGCTTACGCACCCTTTTTTATTAAATTCGCAATTACTTGCTGCTAAGAACGCCGAAACGTTTCTTGAAGCGGTCAACACGACCACCAGTGTCAACTACACGCTGAGTACCGGTGTAGAATGGGTGACACTTGTCACATACGTCCAGGTTGATGTCTTTACCCAGAGTCGTTTTGAATTCAAAAGTGTTGCCACATGAACATTTTGCAGTTACTGCAGCGTATTCTGGATGGATACCAGCTTTCATAGGGGTTACCTCTTATCTAAGGCCGTGTCGCTCTCCCGAGCCTATCGGGCACCACACGTCGTTAACAAACTGTTTGTAAGGCGCGGATTCTAATCAAGGTGACCTGCGATCGCAACTTTTTTGTTCAATTCATTTCCATGTACTTTCAATGGGCAGTGCCAAAGAATCTTCACCCTGTGCTTTTCGCCCGCCAGCAGCATGGGTACACTGTCGCCAACCTTATTTGAATTCCAAGACCTTATCACACCATGACCCCGACGATTGCTCAGGTGGCGCTGCCCGTTCCGCTTCATAAAACTTTCGACTATCGCATTGATAATGAAATGCCGGTTGTGGGTGGTCGCGTGCGTGTCCCGTTTGGTAAGCAATATAAAGTGGGTATTGTCGTCGCATTGACCGACACCTCTGAATTTCCGCTCGAGCAAATCAAACCCATCAATGCGGTTTTGGATAGCGCCCCGCTATGGACGCCCTCTTTATATAAGGTATTGAACTGGGCAAGCCGCTACTACCAGTATCCATTAGGTGATGCACTGGCGACTGTCATGCCGGGCGCGCTGCGGAAAGGCAAACCAGCAGTCAAAGACCGTGAAAAGTGCTGGCAACTGACCGAAGCCGGGAAAGAGCAGCCATTGTCAGCCCTCACCCGTGCGCCTAAACAGGCGCGCGTTCTCACCTTATTACGCCAAGGCGCGATGACGCACAGCGATCTGCTGGAAGAAGACTTAAGCGCCACCATTCTCAAAGCGGTGGAAGAAAAAGGCTGGATTGAAGCGGTGAAAGAGCAGCGTGCCAAGCCGTGGCAACAAAGCTATGAAGTAGTGGAAGACAAACCAAGACTCAACAGCGAGCAGGCGATGGCGGTTGCCACTATTAACGCCAATCCGGAATTTGCCTGCTATTTAATAGAGGGCGTCACCGGCTCCGGGAAAACAGAGGTCTACCTGAACCTTTTGGAGCCTGTGCTAAAACGCGGTCAGCAAGCACTCATTCTGGTACCCGAAATTGGCTTAACGCCGCAAACCATCAACCGTTTCAAGCGCCGCTTCAATGTTCCCGTGGTGGTGATGCATTCCGGGCTCAATGATACCGAGCGCCTCAACGCCTGGCTGGCAGCCAGAGACAATGAAGCAGCCATTATTATCGGAACCCGTTCTGCCCTGTTCTCGCCTTGCAAATCACTTGGCATTATCGTTGTCGATGAAGAGCATGATGCCTCTTATAAACAGCAGGACTCTTTCCGTTATCACGCCCGCGATCTGGCAGTCATGCGTGGGCATGAAGAGAATGTGCCTGTTGTGCTCGGCTCCGCCACACCTTGCCTTGAAAGCTTGCACAACGCCAAAACCGGTAAATACCACCATCTGACTTTATCCGTGCGCGCGGGAAATGCACTGAAAACCCAAAACGGGGTGTTGGATATTCGCGGCCTTTATTTAGAAGCAGGACTTTCAGCGCCTTTGATTGCCGAGATGAGAAAGCACCTTTCTCAAGGCAATCAGGTGATGCTGTTCCTGAACCGCCGTGGTTATGCCCCCGCATTGATGTGCCATGAATGTGGCTGGCTGGCGGAATGTAAACGCTGTGACGCCTATTACACCCTACACCAGAGCAGCAATGAACTTCGCTGTCACCATTGCGGATCGCAACGCCCTATTCCGCACCAATGTGGAAGCTGCGGCTCAACACAATTGATCAGCGTTGGCGTGGGCACCGAGCAACTGGAAGCCCAGTTGGAAGCCCTGTTTCCGGAATTCAAAACCATCCGAATAGACCGTGATAACACACGTCGTAAAGGTGCGCTTGAAGCCTATCTAAATGCCATTCACAACAAGGAGTACCAAATCCTGATTGGTACCCAGATGCTGGCGAAAGGCCATCACTTTCCTGATGTCACTTTGGTGGCTTTGGTGGATGTAGACAGCGCCCTGTTCAGCAACGATTTCCGTGCGCCGGAACGTTTGGCGCAGCTGTTTGTTCAGGTAGCAGGACGTGCCGGGCGCGCCAGCAAGCCCGGCTATGTTTTGCTACAAACCCACCACCCCGAACATGCACTATTGCAGTCACTCATCCACAAAGGCTACGACAGCTTTGCTGCCGAGGCATTAAATGAGCGGAAAATGGCGCATCTGCCACCTTACAGCTACTTCGCCCTGCTTCGCGCCGAATCACACCATAGTGGAGAGGTGGAGCAGTTTCTGCATCAGGCGAGAACAGTGCTTGATGCATCACCAATCCAGGAAGATGAATGCGCAGTCATGGGGCCAGCGCCAGCGCCATTGCACCGCCGGGCGGGACGTTTTCGCTGGCAGCTGGTTTTCCAAGCGCCTAACCGCAGGATTTTGCAGCAAAGATTAACCATGGCGCTCCCGGCGATACGCCAGTTGCCGCTGTCTAAAAAAGTCCGCTGGTCACTAGATATCGAACCGCAAGATATGAGCTGAATGCAATTTCATTCACTTAAACCGACCGAGATCACGGTATTCTTGCAATTACTGTTAACATGACCATGTTTAATACATCTCCATAGGATTAAGATAGGGCGTGTGGACAAAAATTGTCCCGTTGCTGAAGGTCCCGGTCATCTGGGAAGCATCGCCAATCATAACGAGAAAGAGGAATTACACTATGGCGACAATGAAGGATGTTGCCCATCTGGCCGGCGTCTCTACGGCGACGGTTTCTCGCGCGCTGATGAACCCGGAAAAAGTCTCGGCGTCTACCCGAAAGAAAGTTGAGCAAGCGGTAATGGAAGCGGGCTACAGCCCCAACTCGCTGGCAAGAAACTTACGTCGCAATGAATCAAAAACCATCGTGGCTATCGTGCCTGACATCTGTGATCCCTACTTTACAGAGATCATCCGCGGTATCGAAGAAGCGGCGATGGAGCACGGCTATCTCGTGCTGCTGGGTGACAGTGGCCAACAGGAAAGCCGTGAAAGCTCGTTCGTTAATCTGGTCTTCACCAAGCAAGCTGACGGCATGCTACTTTTAGGTACTGATCTTCCTTTTGACGTCAGCAAACCGGAGCAGAAAAACCTGCCTCCACTTGTCATGGCCTGTGAATACGCACCTGAACTGGAACTGCCTACCGTTCACATCGATAACCTGACTGCAGCGTTTGAAGCCGTGAACTACCTGACTCAGGTAGGCCACAAGCAGATCGCGCAGATCACCGGCGATCCTGATGCTGCGCTCACCCAGTTCCGCGTGCAGGGCTATCAACAGGCGCTGCGCCGTGGTGGCGTGACCATCAACCCTGCATACACAGTGACCGGTGATTTCACCTTTGCTGCAGGCGCACGTGCAATGACCACCTTGCTTTCGCTGCCAACCCCACCGACCGCGGTATTCTGTCACTCTGATGTGATGGCGATTGGTGCTATGCAGCAAGCAAAACGACTGGGTTTCCGCGTGCCGCATGACATTTCGATTGTCGGCTTCGATGACATCCAGTTCGCAGAATACTGCGACCCTGCCCTGACCACGGTTTCCCAGCCACGCTACGACATTGGCCGTCAGGCGATGTTAATGCTGCTGAAAATCCTCAAAGGCAATGATGTGCAAGCAGGTTCACGCCTTCTTGATGCCCAACTCGTTATCCGCGAGAGTGTGGCACCACCATCACGCTAATCTGGTCAGACTGGTACTGGCGCGCAAGTTCGCGAGCCAGTACCATATAGCCTTTATTGAGCAGAAAAGACACGAAAATCAGTGGCAACCAGAGATTATGTCAAGCGTGGCAAAGCACCACGTAAACCAACCCGAAACACCAAGAAGCAGCCTCCTAAACCTGCTTTTCCTTTCAAATGGGCTTTTCTCGCTCTGATCTTGGTGGCAGGCTTTGGCTATGGTCTCTATTACCTTTCCACCAGTGAACCACCCGCAGAGCCTGTTGTTGAAACCAAACCGGTGAAGCCAGCCGTTAAACCTCAGAAGAAAGACGAGAAAGTGATCCCGCCTAAACCTGAGGAGAAATGGAGCTACATTGAAGAGCTGGAAAACAAAGAAGTGAAAGTCGAGGCCAGCGAGCCAGAACTTTCCAGCCGACCTTATTTGATGCAGTGCGGCGCTTACCGCAGTGCCAGTCAAGCTGACGAGCGCAAAGCCATGATTGCGTTTCAGGGTCTCGAAAGCCATATCAAAACCAGTCAGGGTGAAAAAGGCCTCTGGTACCGTGTGGTACTTGGTCCTTACCCAATGAAGCGTGAAGCAGAGCGCGATCGCAACCTGCTTCGCCGAGCAGGCATCGAGCCTTGTGCTATCTGGTACTGGAACTGATCTCCCGCCAGCTGAACTGATTCTGAACACTTGAAGGGTAAAGCCATAATCTCGATGGCTTTACCCTTGAATTTATTTATCCCCGTCCCCACCTCTGCAGTAACAACCCATACTGGTAATAACCAGAGAGAAAAGTAGAGGTTCTTCCGTGACAACTATCGTTTCTGTTCGCCGCAACGGCAAAGTAGTGATCGCCGGTGATGGCCAGGTGTCACTGGGTAATACGGTCATGAAGGGCAATGCCCGTAAAGTTCGCCGTTTATACAACAACAAGGTACTGGCAGGTTTTGCCGGTGGTACAGCCGACGCATTCACCCTGTTCGAACGCTTCGAACGCAAACTGGAAATGCATCAGGGTCATCTGACCAAAGCGGCAGTAGAGCTGGCTAAAGACTGGCGTACTGACCGCGCACTGCGTCGCCTTGAGGCCTTGCTGGCAGTGGCAGACGAAACAGCGTCGCTGATCATCACAGGTAACGGTGATGTAGTTCAGCCAGAACACGATCTGATTGCGATTGGTTCAGGCGGCAACTTCGCACAGGCAGCAGCCACTGCACTGCTTGAAAATACTGAGCTGGATGCACGCGAAATCGCTGAAAAGTCGCTGACCATCGCGGGTGACATCTGTGTGTTCACCAACCAGCACCACACCGTTGAAGAACTCGATTATTAAGACAGGATCCAAAGCATGTCTGAAATGACCCCACGTGAAATCGTTTCCGAGCTTGACCGACACATTATCGGTCAGGACAAAGCCAAGCGCGCCGTTGCTATCGCACTGCGTAACCGCTGGCGTCGCATGCAGCTCAATGAAGATCTGCGTGTCGAAGTGACCCCGAAAAACATTCTGATGATCGGCCCAACCGGTGTTGGTAAAACCGAAATTGCCCGCCGTCTGGCGAAGCTGGCAAATGCGCCGTTCATCAAAGTAGAAGCCACCAAGTTCACCGAAGTGGGCTATGTGGGTAAAGAAGTTGAAACCATCATCCGCGATCTGACGGATGTGGCGATCAAGATGACCCACCAGCAAGCGATGGAAAAAGTGAAATTCCGCGCAGAAGAGCTGGCAGAAGAGCGCATTCTCGATGTACTTCTTCCACCGCCACGTGACGCTTGGGGTCAGAACGAAGAGCCAAAAGCAGACTCGGCAACCCGTCAAAGCTTCCGTAAGAAAATTCGTGAAGGCCAACTGGACGATAAAGAAATCGAGATCGATCTGGCGGCTCCACAGATGAGCATGGAAATCATGGCACCTCCTGGTATGGAAGAAATGACCAACCAGCTGCAGAGCATGTTCCAAAATCTGGGTGGCGGCACCACAGCGAAAAAGCGCAAGATGAAGTTGAAAGACGCGCTGAAGGCTGCAACTGAAGAGGAAGCGGCGAAGCTGGTCAATCAGGAAGAGCTGAAAGATCAGGCCATCGCGTCAGTGGAAAACAACGGTATTGTGTTCATCGACGAAATCGACAAGATCTGTAAACGCGGTGAAAGTTCAGGTCCAGACGTTTCCCGTGAAGGTGTTCAGCGCGACCTGCTGCCACTGGTTGAAGGCAGCACCGTCTCTACCAAGCACGGCATGGTGAAAACTGACCATATCCTGTTCATCGCATCCGGTGCATTCCAGGTCGCGTCTCCGTCAGATCTGATCCCGGAGCTTCAGGGCCGCCTGCCAATCCGCGTTGAGCTGGAAGCGCTGACTGCATCTGACTTCAAACGCATCTTGACTGAACCTAATGCGTCCCTGACGGCGCAATATTCGGCGCTGATGGGTACCGAAGAAGTGAACCTGACCTTCACCGAAGATGGTATTGAAGAGATCGCAAATGCGGCATGGCGTGTGAACGAGAAAACCGAGAACATCGGTGCCCGTCGTCTGCACACTGTAATGGAACGTCTGGTGGATGAAATCTCCTTCGACGCGAGCGAGCGTGGCGGTGAGTCTTTCGAAATCAACTCAGAATACGTGCGCAGCCACCTTGAAGAGCTGGTCGACGACGAAGATCTGAGCCGCTTCATCCTGTAATTGTTCGGGTAAAGTTACTCAAAGGGCAGCATATCGCTGCCCTTTCTCGTATATGGATACGCCACATCCGGGATTATACCAATCACAGTAGGTAGCTGATCAGAAATAGCGCAGGAATAATGCTCGAGAACAAGGCGAAAAATTTCGATAAGTAGTTATTCTACAATCAAATTTTTCAACGCAGTTATGGAGCATTTTAACAAGCTAGGATGAGCAGATATTTACTACGATTGGTATTAGCATTGCCCCTTGATACAAAAACACCAATAATGTGACCTGCTTTAAATCATTCAATGCCAAGGCGATATGTCCGCATCTACTTTCAAAACCTGGCTCGACGCCGCCCGTCCGAAAACCCTGCCACTGGCGATAGCCTGCATTCTGTGTGGCAGTGCTGTAGCAGCGCAAACCTCGCAGTTTTCCATCACCCTCACAGTATTGGCACTGGTGACCGCGCTGCTTCTGCAGATCCTGTCGAACCTTGCCAACGATTACGGTGATGCCGTTAAAGGCACAGATAATGATGACCGTCTTGGTCCTAAACGTGCGATTCAGCAAGGCCTTGTTACGCCAGCCACGATGAAAAAGGCCATGATTCTCAACGTGGTCCTGACTATCGTCGTGGGGGCGGCACTGGTGCTGACGGCATTCGACAAAACTGCTGACATCCTCAGTTTTATCGGCCTTGGCGCGCTCGCGATTGTCGCGGCCATTTGCTACACCGTGGGGAACAAGCCTTATGGCTACAAAGGATTGGGCGACCTGTCGGTACTGATTTTCTTTGGCTGGCTCGGGGTGGCTGGTACCTATTATTTGCAAGCAGGCACGTTAAATTCCGTCGTTCTACTGCCTGCCACGGCGTGTGGTTTACTGGCCGTCGGCGTACTGAACATCAACAATCTGCGCGACATTGATAATGATCGCGCCTGCGGCAAACATACCTTGGTAGTCCGAATGGGACCAAAATGGGGCCGAGCTTATCATCAGGTCTTGCTCGCCACTGCCTTCGCAAGCTTTGCCCTCTTTTCACTGCTTCAACCTGTAGGTTGGTCAGGTTGGCTGTTCCTGTTAGCACTGCCTTTGGCAGCAAAACACGGCCTTGCCGTTTGGCAATCGCCGGATGGTGAAACCCTTCGTCCAATGATGGGTGATATTGTAAAACTCGCACTGCTAACTAACGTCTTGTTTGCGGCAGGCATCTTAATTAGTTGATACAGTGACAAAGGTGATGACAAGCGGCCTGATGAATTGTGCCGTGAGTCATTGCAAAGCCTTAGCTTGTCGTATACTTTTTTGCTGAGGGTGACGCGAAGCCCAATCTTGGCGCCACAACGATTCAGCCCCAATAGCCTAAGAGAAGTCTGACTATGGAATACAATACCTCTGAACTGTGTGACATGTACCTGGATCAGGTTGATGTTCTTGAACCGATGATGAGTTCATACGGTGGCCGTAGCTCCTTCGGTGGTCAGGTAACTACCATCAAGTGCTTTGAAGACAATGGACTGATTCGTGAAGTGGCCGAGCAGGACGGTGAAGGCCGTGTGATGCTCGTTGACGGTGGCGGTTCCCTGCGCCGTGCACTGGTTGATGCTGACATTGCCGCCATGGCTGCGGACAACAACTGGGAAGGCATTGTGGTGTATGGTTGTGTACGCGATGTCGATACCATTGACGAGCTGGATATCGGTATTCAGGCGCTGGCATCCATTCCGGTGGGAGCTGACAGCCAAAGTATTGGTGAAGTGGATGTGCCCGTGAATTTCGGTGGCGTGACTTTCTTGCCGGAAGACCACCTGTATGCAGATACCACAGGCGTTATCCTTTCTCAGGAAGCGATTGATATCGAATAACCCCCCCTGCTACCCGCAGAGAGAAAAACAGAGCCTTAAGGCTCTGTTTTTGTTTTGGCTTATTCGACTTCTTCGATTTTGCCAAGCAGGCTGCGAATGCGTTGTTGCCATGCTTCGTGGTCAGCCTTCAGGCGAGCATTTTCCTGCTCCAGCGCTTCACGGCTTTCACGGTTCGTGTTTGATTCACTGCTCAGTGTTTCGTTCTTCTCTTTCAGTTCTTCGATTTCCATCTGCAGCAGAGAAATTGTGTCTACTGCCATCTGAACCTTGGCTTCAAGCTGCTCTAAAATTTCCAATGACATCAAGGCCACCTATGTGTTCCAACTTATCAATTCTCTCGCCAAGGCTCGCCATCTCTGGTTTCACGCCTTGTGCGTCCCAAAGAGCTATTCTAACTGCCCATGACATGAGTCGCACCTTCGGATTTCCTATTTCGGTCACAAGCGGACAAAAAATCACCATTTATGCGAATTCCTAACCCTTTGATTCTTTATGATTATGCTTTGCCACTCACAAGAATGACTAAAAATGCGATCACAAACAATTTTTATTCACTCGACCCGTGTTAGGGTAATAGCGATCGTATCTCTCTTGGATTACTCCAAGACTTGCCGAACTCGGCCGGGCTGACACTTTGCTGTCAGCCTTTTTCTTTTCTGGGAATCTCACCGTCTCCTTTCTCATTTCTCATTTCTAAGCATCCAATGCGCGAAAACGCTCATCAAAAGAACAAATAATGAGCGAACGCACATTTTGCTTGCCCGCCACTTTCCGAAAACTGTTTCGCCGATAAAGTAGTGAACATTAAAACGCTATGCTTTAAGAAAACAGCGAGGAGATTTCATGAGCACCGAACCGAAATATATTGTCGCCCTCGATCAGGGAACCACCAGCTCAAGAGCCGTTATCCTTGACCACGATGCCAATATCGTGACGGTCGCCCAACGCGAATTCACCCAAATCTACCCTGAGTCCGGCTGGGTTGAGCATGACCCGTTGGAAATCTTCGCTACCCAGACCTCAACACTGGTAGAGGCCATGGGCAAAGTGGGAATACGCTCCGATGAGATCGCTGCTATTGGTATTACCAACCAGCGTGAGACCACCATTGTCTGGAATCGCCACACCGGAAAGCCGATTTATAATGCCATTGTCTGGCAATGCCGCCGCACCGCACCGATTTGTGAGCAGCTTAAAGCCGACGGCTACGAAGAGTACATTCGTGACAATACTGGTTTGGTGGTAGACCCGTATTTCTCCGGCACCAAAATTAAATGGATTCTCGACCATGTTGATGGCGCACATGAGCTCGCAAAAAACGGCGACCTGATGTTCGGCACCGTCGATACCTGGCTGATTTGGAAGATGACTCAAGGACGCGTCCACGTCACTGACTACACCAACGCCAGCCGCACCATGCTGTTTAATATTAACTCGCTCGAGTGGGATGAAACCTTGCTCAAAGCGCTGGATATTCCGCTTTCCATGATGCCGGAAGTGAAGTCCTCTTCTGAGGTTTATGGTCAGGCTAACCTCGGCGGTAAAGGCGGCACCCGCGTCCCGATCGCCGGGATCGCAGGGGATCAGCAAGCCGCCCTGTTCGGTCAGATGTGTGTGGAAGCCGGTCAGGCGAAAAATACCTATGGCACAGGCTGTTTCCTTCTGATGAACACCGGCAAGGAGAAAGTCACCTCTCACAATGGTTTGCTGACGACGTTGGCCTGTGGCCCGAAAGGCGAAGTGGCTTATGCGCTGGAAGGTGCCGTGTTTATGGGCGGCGCATCCATCCAATGGCTACGTGATGAAATGAAGCTCATTACCGATGCCAGCGACTCTGAATACTTCGCTACCAAGGTCGACACCAGCAATGGCGTTTATGTGGTACCTGCCTTTACCGGTTTGGGTGCGCCACATTGGGACCCGTACGCGCGCGGTGCCATCGTCGGCCTTACCCGGGGCGTGAATGCCAACCATATCATCCGCGCCACACTGGAAAGTGTCGCCTATCAGTCTCTCGATGTACTGACTGCGATGGAAGCAGACTCCGGCATCAAACTCGATTTTCTGAAAGTCGACGGCGGCGCGGTGGCAAACAACTTCCTGATGCAGTTCCAGTCTGACGTGCTGAACACCGAAGTGCAGCGCCCGAAAGTCACCGAAGTGACTGCTCTAGGTTCAGCCTACCTTGCTGGCCTTGCCGTGGGTTTCTGGGGTTCGATTGATGAGCTGAAAGACAAAGCCCAGATAGACCGTGTATTTACACCATGCGCAGACGACGGCAAACGCGAGCGCCGTCATCGCGGCTGGCAGCGGGCTGTCGAATGTGCCAAAGGCTGGGAGCAGCCATAACCTTTTGTTGACGCGCCTTTCCATCGGAGGGGCGCGCCTTCGTCTCAAAAACGCAAACGTTTCCTTTTTCCTTATGGTAGAATCCGCGCCGAGATTTTTCGTTGCCGCTCAAAGATGTCGGCAATGCCCCACTTTCATGTATTAAATTCTCTGGAGTTAAGATGAAACGCGATTTAGCGATGGCTTTTTCACGCGTCACAGAAGGCGCAGCACTGGCGGGTTACAAGTGGCTTGGCCGCGGTGACAAAAATGCCGCTGATGGCGCTGCCGTAGAAGTGATGCGCGTTTTGCTGAACAAAACCGATATTGAAGGTGAAATTGTTATCGGTGAAGGCGAAATCGACGAAGCGCCAATGCTCTACATCGGCGAGAAAGTGGGACTGGGTGGCGATGCAGTAGATATCGCGGTTGACCCAATCGAAGGGACCCGTATGACGGCAATGGGTCAGTCCAACGCGCTGGCTGTATTAGCAGCAGGCGAGAAAGGTACCTTCTTGAAAGCCCCAGACATGTACATGGAAAAACTGGTGGTTGGTCCTGAAGCCAAAGGCGTGATCAACATTGAACTGCCGCTTCACGACAACCTGCTCAACATTGCCAAGGCGCTGGGTAAATCGCTGGACGAGCTTGTTGTCACCACGCTGGCGAAGCCACGTCACGACGACACCATCCGCGAAATGCAGCAAATGGGCATCAAGGTCTTCGCGATTCCTGACGGCGACGTTGCTGCTTCTATCCTGACCTGTATGCCAGACAGCGAAGTGGATGTGATGTACGGCATCGGCGGCGCACCGGAAGGTGTGGTGTCTGCCGCGGTTATCCGCGCACTGGGCGGTGACATGAACGGCCGCCTTCTTCCTCGCCATGAAGTGAAAGAAGACAGCGAAGAAAACCGCCGTATGGGTGAACTGGAAATAGAGCGCTGTAAAGAGATGGGCATCGAAACCAATGTCCGCCTGAAGATGGAAGACATGGCGAGCAGCGACAACGTGATTTTCTCAGCGACTGGCATCACCAAAGGCGATCTGCTGGAAGGCATCACCCGCAAAGGCAACATCGCGACCACAGAGACCCTGCTTATTCGCGGTAAGTGCCGCACTATCCGTCGTATCAAGTCTATCCATTATCTGGATCGTAAAGACGACGCAGTGAAAGCAAACATCCTGTAATTACAGTGATGAACCAGAAAAAAGCACGCCAAGGCGTGCTTTTTTGTTTATCGGCCAGAGGACTCAATGGCCGCCCGGCAAACCACCTTCCCGTTTCTCGCCTTTTTTGAACAGCGCCAATAAAGGCACTAAAAAGAAGTACGACACCATGATAAATCCGAAGGTGTAAACGAACGCGAGCAACGTCGATTGCTGGTGAAGCATATTGGTCACCGTCGCAATAAACCCCGGATCCGTGACCGACTGTCCCTGCGCGGCCGCAAATTGCTGAACCACCGGGTTTTCGGGTGTGATCCCACCACCCAGAGAGTTCCACTCTTTTTGCTGGATACGGCTGAAATACGTGTTCACGATAGAGATACCGAATGAACCACCCAAAGTACGGCAAAGATTAAACACCACCGCCCCGCCCACCGCATGATTTGGCGCGAGTGTCGCGTATGCCAGTTGGCTCAGTGGTGCAAATACCAAGCCCATTCCAGCCCCCTGAATGATGCTTGGCAGCAGCACCCAGTAGATATCGATATCGAGCGAATAGCGCATCATCATAAAGCTACCGATACCATTCAGAACCAGTCCAATCACTATCAGCATTCGCGGATCCAAACGGTCGATAATCCGGGAGATAGAGAGCAGCACAATTGCTGATGCAAGCCCCCGCGGCGCCATCACAAAGCCCGTGGTATCCACTGGGTAATTCAACAATTGCTCAAGCATCATCGGCTGCAGTTGGGTGATACCGAACATGCCCATTGAAAAACCCGTCATCACAATACAAGACAGCAATAGGTTCCTGTCTTTGAGTAGCCACATTGGCGCGATTTCGCCTTTGGTGCGGAACGAGCGTATCAGGAAAAACGCCCAGGCCAGTACAGCAATGACCAAAGAGAACAAGATCGTGTTTGAACTAAACCAGCCATCCTCATTACCGCGCTCAAGCACCATCTGCAAAAGCCCAATACCGATGGCCATGCCAAATACCAACGGCCAGTCGACAGTAGTTTTACCCCGGCCATCGAGGTGCACAAAGAAATAGAGGAGTGATAGACATAGCGCCCCAATTGGCACGTTAACGTAGAAAATCCATCGCCAGTCCATGTTCTCAGTGATCAGTCCGCCCACCGTTGGGCCAAGAATGGGCCCCAGTAAAACGCCGACAGAAAAGAGCGCCATCGCTTTACCGCGCTCTTCCTTGGGATAAATCTGTACCATGATGGATTGCGATAGAGGAATAACCGCCGCCCCAAACGCACCCTGCATGATGCGGAAAATGATCATTTCAGTCAGGGTGTCCGCCTGCCCACAAAGTGCAGAAGTCGTAATAAATCCCGCGACGGACACCAAAAGCAACTTACGCACACCGAATTTTAGGCTGAGGTAGCTCGCCAGGGGAATACATATCGCCTCTGCCATGGAATAAGAGGTCAACACCCAGGTTACCTGCTCAGAGGTCACACCCAGCGCGCCCATCATATGCGGCAACGACACATTGGCGATGGTCATGTCCAGCAACACCATGATGGCGGAGAGCATCACCGCCAAAGTGACCATCAACCTCGCACTGCCAGCCTCCATCGGCTGCGGAGAAACATCACTGTTGGCTGTCATTGGCTTTCGCCTTCGCAAGGGTATCAATGGTTACGGTCGCACTCGCCCCAACCCTCAGAGGCGGCTCGTCAGCCTCTCTCGTGATGGTCAATCTCACCGGAAATCGTTGCGGCACTTTCACCCAATTCCCTGTAGCATTTTCGGGTGGCAACAGAGAAAAAGAGGTACCACTTGCCGGCGAAATGGCCTGTACCACGCCCTTAAATGTCACGTCGGAATACATATCCAATACAATCGACGCCGTCATTTCCTGTTGGATATAACCCAAAGCATCTTCTTTGTAGTTAGCTTCCACCCAGAAGGAATTATCCTCAATCATCGGCATTAAGGACTGTCCCGGCGCAACCACACTGCCCGGACGCACTTTGACATCTCCCAAGGTGCCGGAGGTTGGGGCGATGATCGTGGTATAAGAAAGATTGAGAGACGCTTCTGACAAGGCAGCTGCTGCCTGACGTACAGCGGGGGCTTCCGTGCCCGATGCCCCCTGCTCACTGATAAGCTGGGACATTCTCGCCCTTGCGGCATCAAGGTTGTTTTTCGCCGCGGCCAGTTCCGCTTTCAAATCGTCGCCGGATTGCTTTGGCAACACGCCACGTTCCACCAGCGCCATATTTCGCCGGTACTTCTCTTCAACATCATTCAGCTGTGCCGAAGCGGATTGGATCTGCGCACTCGCACCGACAATCGCATCACTGGTGGCTTTGTTGGCAGCGACTGCGCTTTCGTAAGCCGCTTTCGCCTGCTCAACCCTTGCCTGATAAGGCGCCGGATTAATACGGGCAATGACTTGTCCCTGATCGACATAGTCAAAATCGACCACGTTGACTTCCGTCAACTGCCCGCTGATCTGCGGTGCGATGTAAAGAATGTTGCCATGTATATAGGCATCGTCAGTGCTGGGATATTGCTCCTGATGACGAATATAGAAATAGGCGGCAATCGCCAGTATCGCGGCAATCCCAGCCAGAATGACAAGATTTTTAACAGGGAAACTTTTTTGCTCCGTCATGCGACCTCCTGCGACCGCCAAAAACTGAGAACAGATAACCTGAATTCTCAAAACATCGGGAGAGTCTAGACAGGGAAATACACCTTCGTACCACGACCTTATGCGATCAGTTGACTTTCAGGTGTGATTTTTAAGGATGTGACAGTGCTTCTCACTTTGACGACACGGACTACGCCGCTGAATTTTTCGTTACTGAAATAGAGCGCCTCGCTCCACTGAATTAGCATTAAATAAGTAAAGACATTGCTTTATTTACCCACATCCCCGCATAATGAAGTATCCAAATCAGTGACGAAGATGCGATGAAAACAGTCGATAAAATCCTGCACAAGATAAAACGTGAAGGCGCAGTAAGTGCGCGAGTGTTGGCAGATGAAATGGGCTTAACCACCATGGGCATTCGCCAGCACCTTCAGGCCATGGAAGACGAAGGCCTGTTGGATTTTAGTGATATTCGCGTCAAAGTTGGCCGCCCGACGCGCCATTGGTCGCTGACCGCAGAAGGACATCGCCGTTTTGCAGACAGTCATGGCGATCTCGCGATTTCCGTCATCGACTCCGTGGAGTCCCTGTTTGGCGAAGCCGGGCTAAAGAAAGTCATTCAGCAACGTGAAGAAAAAACGTTGCAGCATTACCGCGACGCGCTCAAAGATTGCCACAATTTAAAGGCTAAACTTGAAACCTTGGCGTATCTTAGAGAGAGCGAAGGTTACATGGCCGAGCTTCAGGAAATAGAGGAAGGTTTCCTGTTGATCGAAAACCACTGCCCTATCTGTCAGGCTGCAAAACGCTGTCCGGCATTGTGTAAATCAGAGAAAAATATTTTCCGCACTGTACTGGGTGATGAGTATCTGGTCACGCGTGAAGAGCACATTATTGAAGGGCAACGTCGTTGTACTTACAGGGTTCAAGCACGAGAGTAATGCGCATAAAAAACTGACTTTTGAGGAGGATGTATGGCTACCTGGATCAAAGCGGAAGTTATAGAAAATCGTCGCTGGAATAAAGATCTGTTCAGCCTCGTCCTCGACGCAGAAGTCGATGCTTTTACTGCCGGGCAATTTACCAAGCTTGGGCTGGAAATCGACGGCAAAATCATTCAGCGCGCTTACTCCTTCGTCAATCCACCCAACAGCAAACACCTTGAAATTTATGCCACCCGTGTAGCAGATGGCCTCTTATCTCCAAGGCTTCATGCACTGGAAACGGGGGACACGGTTCTCATCACCAAAGAAGCCAGCGGCTTTTTTACGCTGGAAGAAATCCCCGAGGGCGAAGACCTCTGGATGCTTTCCACCGGGACAGCCATTGGGCCTTTCCTGTCAATCCTGCAAGAAGATGAGGTATGGCAGCGTTTTCGTAAGGTCGTACTGGTACACGCGGTGCGTTTCTCGGCAGACCTCAGCTACCAAGCAGAAATTAACGAGCTGAAGCAAAAACGCAGCGATCAAATTATCGTCCAGCCGTTCGTCAGCCGCGAACCAAAAGCCGGCGCGTTGTCAGGCAGGATCACACATGCCCTTGAAGATGGCCTACTAGAAAGAATGGTTGGTCTTACGATGACGCAGGAAAAAAGTCAGGTGATGCTTTGCGGTAACCCGCAAATGGTCAAAGACGTGCGTGCCATCCTGATTGAAAAAGGATTAGAGAAAAACCTGCGCCGTAAGCCCGGCAACATCACGACAGAACAATATTGGTAAGGCAAGCACACAACCACTTGTCTAATTCTCTGGGAAAAACGTCCGTTTTTCCCTCCCCAAGAAAAAATCACCCACTTTTACGCAAATTCTCAACCATGAGACTTCAAATTACCGTATGTCGTGTTTTGGGTCACAATCAACCAATTACCTGTATCACTCTCAAAACACACCCAACCCATTAACAGTTAATGTCTCACTTATGAGCCATTAGTGTGATTGATCGCTCATTTTTTAACCGTATAGTCAAAGGCAAGTCATGCGCAGCCAGAGGAGTAATGCCATGAAAACGTTGCCTTCATTTGACGAATTAAAAGCGTTAGCAGAAAACGATCCACAAGCACTGGAAGCGCTGAGGATTGAAATGAGCGAAGAGATCATTGAGAGCGCGAGCGAAAGCATGCAGCCAAAACTGCGCGCACAGATGAGTCACATTAACCGTGTAATCGCGTCGGGGAAAAACCCAAACCACGTGAATGCGTTGTTGATGAAAGAGTTGATGCGTCAGTTTGATCGCTTCTCAACCGCCATCAATAACCCAACAGCTTTAACTGAGCGAAGCGCAACCGTCACTACATTGCACCCGAAACGTAACGAAGCAACCGTTGCGATTGAAGGCTAACTCAGTTTTTGAGCGGTGGTCCGCCACCGCCACCTTTTTTTGCCTTATCGCGCATTATACCAATCACAGTAAGTAGATGATCAGAAATAGCGAAGGAAAAATGCTCGAGAACAAGGCGGAAAATTTCGATAAGTAGTTATTCTACAATCAAATTTTCCAACGCAGTTATCGAACATTTTAACAAGCTAGGATGAGCAGATATTTACTACTATTGGTATTAAACCTCGCGTTTTACTTTCGCGTACCAGCGTCTGTCCATATCCCTGACATCCACCGTTAAGCTCGCCACCTCCGGCGCATGCTGCTGCATCACATCCAAAAAGGCATGGCTGAGGTTTCGCTTTTGCTCTTCATCGCGCCCGCCCAACAGCCACAAAGTAACGTGGATGAAGTTTTCCTGATCATCCTTATCCGCAACCAACCAATCATGGCAGGCATAGGCGCGTGATTTAACGTCACTGACATCAAAGATGCCGCTGCCAATGGCGGTCTGATGCAAATCTTCCAAGAGTTGTCCAATGCTGACCCGCTCTGAAACCGGGTCACTGTACTCCATGACAATATGAGGCATAACTCACTCCTTGTTACGATAATGAGCCACTTTACCGCAGCATTTCGGACGATTGTTACTAAAGAGAAGAATATTCTCCTCAGATCACACCACGCCATCTTTCACTCGCAAGTGCTAATCCGAAAATTTATAACGAAATTTTGTTACTCAAAGGTTCACATTTGCGCGCAAAACGAGTAAAAACGATGGCATTTATGATTTTGGACAGGAAACGCTGACAGCGCTGCTGTTATCGTTGCCGAAACTGAATTTCGATAATTGGATTACGGAGGAATTCCCTATGCGCCGTCCATTGGTAATGGGTAACTGGAAACTGAACGGCAGTAAAGCCATGGTAGCGGATCTGATCAAAGGTCTGGACGCACAACTTGCTGGCGTTGAAGGTGTAGACGTTGCGATTGCACCACCAGTGATGTACCTGGATCTGGCAGAGCAGCTGCTGGGCAAAGCAGAAAGCAAAATCCTGCTGGGCTCTCAGAACGTTGACGTTAACGCTAGCGGCGCGTTCACTGGCGACATTTCTCCGGAAATGCTGAAAGACTTCGGTGCGACTCACATCATCATCGGTCACTCAGAGCGTCGTGATTACCACGCAGAATCTGACGAGTACGTAGCGAAGAAATTTGCATTCCTGAAAGAGCACGGTCTGGTTCCTGTTCTGTGTATCGGTGAATCTGAAGCACAAAACGAAGCGGGCGAAACCGTAGCAGTGTGTGCACGTCAACTTGATGCTGTGATCAACACTCAAGGTGTTGAAGCACTGAACGGCGCTGTTATCGCGTACGAGCCAATCTGGGCAATCGGTACCGGTAAAGCAGCGACTGCTGAAGATGCACAACGCATCCACGCTGAAATCCGTGCACACATCGCAGCGAAGAGCGAAGAAGTGGCGAAGAACGTTGTTATCCAATACGGCGGTTCTGTTAAGCCAGAAAACGCAGAAGCGTACTTCGCACAACCAGACATCGACGGTGCACTGGTTGGTGGCGCAGCACTGAACGCAGAAAGCTTTGCAGCTATCGCAAAAGCAGCGGCGGCAGCAAAAGCGTAATTCAGACCCGTTCTGAACCGAAAGGAGAAGCCAAGGCTTCTCCTTTTTTGTTTCTTTATCCGACCTTTCTCGCCCGCTATACTGCGTTTTTCTTTTGACGGCGAGCCTGCTTCCATGTTTCACATTGCGCTTCATGAACCCCAGATTGCCCCGAACACCGGCAATATCATTCGTCTCGCGGCTAATACAGGCTGCAAACTCCATTTGATTGAACCACTGGGTTTTGACTTCGAAGAGAAGAAACTGCGCCGTGCTGGGCTCGATTATCACGACCTGACCAATGTCACCCGTTATCCTGACTATGCGACGTTTCTCGAAGCCATGGGTGAGCGCCGTATTTTTGCCTGCACGACGAAAGGCAGCCGCCCGCATTCTGATGTCAGCTATCAAGCGGGTGATGTGTTTCTGTTCGGCTCGGAAACCAGCGGCCTGCCAGATGAGGTTCGCAACGCCTTCACACCGGATCACCGCATCCGCGTTCCTATGGTGCCGGACAGCCGAAGTCTGAATCTGGCAAACTCGGTGGCAGTCATTTGCTATGAAGCCTGGCGACAGCTTGGCTTTGAAGGTGGACTCTAAAAAAGAAAAGCAGGCCTTCGCCTGCTTTTTTTGTTTCATCTACGTGGTTATCAGGAAGCCATCCCTACCGAGACACGAAGGTTTTTCGCAATCACATTCAGCTTATCTGTCGCATTCACCAATCCGGCCACTTGATGAGCACTTTCATTGGCCATATCACTTATCTTGCTGACGTTCACGTTCACTTCTTCCACCACGCCATTTTGTTCATCCGCGGCACTCGCGACCTGAAGATTCATGTCAGTAACACGAGACGTCGCCTCGCTCGACTGGTTAAGAAGATCAGCTGATTGATGAGAAAGCTCGATGGTCTTATCACCCATTTCACAGCTTTGCTGCATGGTGTCGACGGCTTCTTTGGTCACGCTGGTGAGCTGGGCAATCATGGTTTCAATCTCTGAGGTCGAATCATGGGTACGCTGCGCAAGGCTTCGCACTTCATCCGCGACCACAGCAAATCCACGACCTTGCTCACCGGCACGCGCCGCTTCAATGGCTGCGTTCAATGCCAATAGGTTGGTTTGCTCGGCAATACCTTTAATCACGTCCAAAACAGAAGTGATATTGGCACTGTTTTTCTCCAGCTCTGTCAGCGCCGCACTGCTTTGCGTCAGACTTTCAATCAGTTGCTGGGTTTGGCTGACCGCTTCATCATTGATGCGCATACATTCAGATGATTTGCTTGAGGCTTCTTCTGTTGCTTGCTGAGTTTGAGTGGCGTTGTTGGCAATTTCCTGCGCCGTCGCTGACATCTCGTTGACTGCTGTAGCGACTTGCAAGATCTCTCCGCTTTGCGCATCCGAATTTCGCTTCACAGCCTGCGCCGCCTCATCCAGCAGATTTACTGCATCAGAAACTTCCTGCGCGACTTTGGCAATCATGCCGTTGGTGCTTTGACGGGTGCCTTCGAGGTTTTTCTGTAACTCACCGATAATGCCGGGCTCATCCACCACGGTGGGTTTGCTGAAATCACCATCAGCTTG
Organism: Grimontia indica; assembly: GCF_000333895.2. Lineage (GTDB taxonomy): Bacteria > Pseudomonadota > Gammaproteobacteria > Enterobacterales > Vibrionaceae > Enterovibrio > Enterovibrio indicus. The sequence continues at coordinate 92,246 of NZ_ANFM02000002.1, forward strand.
CACTGAAAGCGCCGCAGATACCTTATTCAAGCCTTCATAGATCCGGTTGAGAATCATCTTAGACATGATAATGGCGACAATTAGCGCAACAATCACAGAAGCGATGACGACGAGCTCTAAGACGACAGCCTTTTCTTCAATATCGATAACCGCTGCTTCAGTGAACTTCCCCACGTCAGTCAACAAGCTGTCGACTATTTTTGTGGTTGTCTCTGCTTCCTTACCCACCACCACATCAAGGACTTCCGCTTCGTGGTAATGGCGCCCGTCAAGCTCTTTAAATACGTCTTCGACGTGAATCATCCACTTGGCATGTAAAGCTTCTAAATCGGCGAGTTTGACGCTAGCAGCCGCGAATGCAACTTGCTCTTCAGCAGTACCGTTGGTGGCACCATCGGCCAATAGCGTTTTGATTTTTATCCAATCCTCTCCGACTTTCGTTCCTAAATCATAAAAATAGGCTTTTTCTTTGTCGTAGTTTTCCTGCGCATTGGGTTCCTTGCCGATCTCAAGCGCATAGCGGAAGGCTTTGTTGTAGTGAACACGTTGCTCGACTTGATGCTCGGTTGCTTTACTGATGGATTCAAGAACAGGAATATCACGGTGAGCGACACCTTGAACATGGCTTTCAATGTAAGCCAACTTATAGAAGACAAACGCTCCGACAAGAATTTGTATTCCACATACTAAAGCGACGAACATGGTCAGACGCTGTTTAATCGTCATTTTGTTTGCTGACATGAGTAGCCTCTCCGCTAAGCCTTCAACTGCATAGGTAGGGAGAGAGGCAGCCTCTCTCCATCAAACTTATCAATAAGGTTAGCAAAGCGTTTCTAAAATGAGAGGTTTATCGTAAATTTTGCTGACGCTATTATCAGCTCAACGTTTTCAGTGTCAGGTGAACGGTCAAACCGCCTAGGCTGTTCAGGCTCGCTTTGGCGCTGCCATTATGTTGGCGCATGGCACTATCAGTAATCGCGAGCCCCAATCCTGTGCCACCGCTTTGCCTGTCACGTGCTGTCGACACGCGGTAAAAAGGCCGGAAAATATCATCCAGCATTTCTTTAGGTACGCCTCCCCCATCGTCACTGACGCTGACCGTTAACTCTCTATCACGCTGTGTGAAAGACACTTCGACTTTAGTGTCCGCATACTTAATGGCATTGCGCACAACGTTTTCCAACGCACTGCAAAGCAGGTTGCCATTTCCTTCAACGCTGGCGTCGGGAATCGTGTTGTACACCAGCGTTTTTCCGCACTCCCCCGCTTCGAACTCTGCATCTTCCAATAAGGTTTCCCAAAGTTCTGCCAGTGTCAGCACGTCACGTTCGGCATGGCTGTTAAGCTGCATACGGGAAAGAGAAAGCAAATCAGCAATCATCTGTTCCATGCGCTCAGCTTCGGTATCAATGCGCGCCAAATCTGTGCTTTCACCCTGTTTGCGAATCGCCAGTGCATTCGCCATACGAAGCCGGGTCAGTGGAGAGCGAAGCTCATGGGAGATATCGGACAGCAAACGTTGCTGCCCACTGATCATCTGATTTAATGCCGTCACCATCTGGTTGAAGCTGGCCCCCGCTTGTGCAAACTCTCGCGGCCCTTTTTCCAAAGAAGGGTCAGTTTCAAAGCGCCCTTCGCCGACGCGTTCAGCTGCCGCCTGAAGGCGGCGTGCAGGGCGGGTGACTACCCACGCGAGCCAAAGCAATAGCGGCGTGCTGACCACCATGGTGACCAACAGCAGTTGAAAAGGTCTATCAAGAATTTGTACGTAAAACGGCGGTTTATCGCGCCACAGCTTGCCGACGTACATCAATGCCTGAGCGCTGCCATCATCAATCAAAAACGGTCCAGCCAGCATCCATTTTCCATAAAGGCGCTGCATCGGGTCTTCTGGGTCATCAGCAAGCGTGGTGAAGTTTTTCAGCATTCTGCTGCCACCATGATGACCTCTATCCAGCAGTTCACCATCAAGCGTCGTGAAATAGATTTTCATCGGTTTACGTTCAGGTTGTTGTCTTTGTAAACGCAGCAGTTTTTGTTTGAGCGACCCTCTCATCTCTGACACTTCTTCCGAAATTCTCTGAGCCAGCTCTTTAAACTCAGTTTGCATCCCAGTGGGCACAGTATGTTGCTGACGAGGGTCACTGTGTTGCGCCGCTAATACAGCAATCAACACCAATAGCAAAGTCAGCCAGAAGATGGCAAAAATACGGCCATAAAGACTCTTGATGGTCGGCAGTTTCATTATGCCTCCACCAGCAAATAGCCACGGCCGCGCAGGGTTTTAATTCGCGGCTTGCCATCTTCACGTTCAGGCAGTTTTTTCCGGATGTTGGAGATATGCATGTCGATGGCGCGATCAAACGGGGCAAGACGTTTTCCGAGCACATTCAGGCTGATATCTGCCTTTGCTACCACGCTTCCCGGCTGTTTCACCAGATACGCTAGCAAAGCGGTTTCCGTGCCGGTCATCTCAATCAGCTGAGACTGGCAATACACTTCCATTTTGCCGGGATAGATCACGATATCCTGATATTCGAGCTTGTCTTGGTTATCGTCTGATCGCTTGTCTTCGCCAGCCTTCGCGGTGCGGCGCAAAATAGCGCGCATACGGGCGAGCAACTCACGATCAGAGAAAGGTTTTGGCAGGTAATCGTCCGCACCGAGTTCCAACCCCATCACGCGGTCAATCTCTTCACCCTTAGCGGTCAGCATCAATACCGGGGTTTCCCAGCTATCGCGAAGACGGCGCAAGGTTTCCATGCCATTCAGTACCGGCATCATCACATCCAGCAGCACCAAATCGGTGCTTTCACTGATCTTATCCAGGCCTTCCTGACCATTATTGGCGGTATCCACCTGGTAGCCTTCCAGCTCCAATAAGTCATGAAGTAGGCTGGTCAGTTCTGTGTCGTCATCAATAAGAAGAATGTTTGCCATGGGGTGCGCCTAATACTGTGTTGTTATGGCTAGTATCTGCCATTCATCGAGCTGATTCCATGTGTAAGTCTTAGCTTTACCCGCCTTTACATTGCTTTACGTAGGCAGAACACCGGTTTACATCCCAGTGGGTAAAGTTACTCCCATCAAGCGACACAACAAAAACCGGAGAGAACACCATGAAATTTTCAAAACGTATTGCTGCAACTGTTATCGCCCTGCCTCTGATGATGGGCTCAATGTCTGCCATGGCATTTGGCGGCAAACATCACGGTGGTGAAGGTATGCACGGCGGTAAAGGCATGATGGGTAAACACCTGTTGCGTGGCGTTGACCTGACCGACGAGCAAAAGGCAGAACTGAAAACCCTTCGCGAGCAAAAACGCGAAGCTATGAAAGCCAACAAAGGCGAATTCCGTACCCAGATGATGGCAGAACGCCAACAGATGCAAGAGCTGATGCTGGCAGATAACTTCGATGAAGCAGCTGTTCGCGCACTGGCAGAAAAGATGGTTGACCAGCAGGTCGAGCGCCGTATAGCCATGGTAAAAAGCCAACACGAAATGATGAGCATTCTGACACCTGAGCAAAAAGTTCAGGTTAAAGAAAACATGGATAAGATGGCCGAGCGCATGCAAAAACGCATGGAAGATCGCGGCTAACCGCCCTTTCCCCTCAATAAGTTCCCCAAAATGCCGGCCCTTGCCGGCATTTGTCTTTCTGCCTCTGAACGCCAGTCTGATGCGGTGCATTAATTTGTCGTAAAAAAACGTTATACTGCGAACACTTAAATCACGCTGATAGTGCTCATGACTGAAAGATACGCCCGACTCGTTCAGACCGCTGCGTGGGCAGCGACCATTACTGCTACCTTCTTGCTTTTAATGAAGCTTTTTACCTGGTGGTACACAGGCTCGGTCAGCCTGCTGGCATCTCTTGTCGACTCCCTGATTGACCTTCTCGCGTCGGTCACCAATCTCGTCGTTGTCAGATATGCACTTCAACCTGCCGATGAAGAGCACAAGTTCGGACACGGTAAAGCGGAGTCTCTCGCCGCCCTCGCACAGGCAGCATTTATTGTCGGTTCTGCCTGTTTCCTGCTGCTCAATGGCGTCGAGCGACTGTTCAAACCGACTGAGTTGAACCACCCCGAGGCGGGTGTGCTCATCAGTGGTATCGCGACGCTGATCACCGGTGGCTTAGTCCTATTCCAGAAATGGGTGGTTCGCAAAACAGGTAGTCAGGCGATTGCAGCAGATTCCCTGCATTACCAATCTGACCTTCTGATGAACATTGCCATTATCGTGGCACTCGGACTGGCATGGTACGGCTTCCCTATGGCGGACGCGATTTTCGCCATTGGTATCGGCGTCTTTATTCTGGTCAGTGCCTTTAGGATGGCGAATGAGGCAGTGCAGTCGCTGCTTGACCGCCAGCTTCCAGTAGAAGATCAGGAGAAGATTTATACCTTGGCATCGACGGTACCGGGTGTAGAAGGCGTGCATGATCTTCGTACTCGTCAGGCAGGTGCAACCCGCTTTATTCAGCTTCACCTTGAACTGGACGACAACCTCAAGCTGGTCGATGCGCACCGGATCGCAGATGCGGTAGAAGACCGCCTGGAGGTCGCCTACCCCGGCGCAGATATCCTTATTCACCAAGATCCGGTCTCAATCGTAGGAAAATCACCGCGCGAACAAATTTAATACACATTGGCGCACGAATATTTGCAACGGTTACTGATATTTATCAACGAAAAACGTTAGCAAAATTGTAATAGTCTTTCATAAGTAGGAAAGTTACAGTTTCAAACGAAGTGCCAGCAGGCTAAACTGGCACGTCTCGGATGTTGAGGCAAACCCGCGTTACCCGCTAAGACTTTCAACGGAAAGCAGGGGTGGGATGATAGCGCCAACATAGAGTCAATGGATTTGAAATTTCAATTCCCAAAGTCAGAGGGTAACCATGGTTAGTAAAATTGGTGTTTTGACCAGTGGCGGTGACGCCCCGGGTATGAATGCAGCGATTCGTGGCGTTGTTCGCGCCGCATTGAGCGAAGGTCTGGAAGTTTACGGTATTTACGACGGCTATCAGGGTCTGCATCAAAATCGTATCGAGAAACTGAACCGCACCAGCGTGTCAGACATTATCAACAAAGGCGGCACCTTCCTGGGTTCTGCGCGCTTCCCTGAGTTCAAAGAAGAGAAAGTGCGTGAGCAAGCCATCCAGAACATGAAGATGCACGGCATCGACGCTCTGGTTGTGATCGGCGGTGACGGTTCTTACATGGGTGCGAAGAAGCTGACTGAAATGGGCTTCCCATGTATCGGTCTGCCAGGCACTATCGACAACGATATTCCAGGTACTGACTACACCATTGGCTACCTGACTGCACTGAACACCGTTGTTGAAGCGATTGACCGTCTGCGTGATACGTCTTCTTCTCACCAGCGTATTTCTATCGTTGAAGTCATGGGCCGCCACTGTGGTGACCTGACTCTGATGGCATCTATCGCAGGTGGCTGTGAATACTTCATTACCCCAGAAATCGGTTTGGACAAAGAGAACCTGATTTCAAAGATCAAAGAAGGTATCTACAAGGGTAAGAAGCACGCCATTATCGCTATCACTGAGCTAATGACTGACACCAATGAACTGGCGAAGTACATTGAAGCGGAAACTGGCCGTGAGACCCGTGCAACTATCCTGGGTCACATTCAGCGCGGTGGTCAGCCACGTGCGTTTGACCGTATTCTGGCATCACGTATGGGTGCTTACGCGGTTGAACTGCTGATGCAAGGTGAAGGTGGTCGTTGTGTGGGCGTTCAGAACGAACAGCTGGTTCACCACGACATCATCGATGCTATCGACAACATGCGCCGTCCATTCCGCAAGGATCTGTACGACGTGGCAACCAAGCTGTTCTAATTCAGCATTGGTCGAAAAAAAACGGAGCCTAATGGCTCCGTTTTTTGTATCCGCTGTTCGTCTCGTTTCAGGCAGGTGACACTCAGATACCATCACCTTCGCTAAAGCTCTGCCCGCACTTAAACTTCTGGTCCATATCGAACGAAGGTTTGTCACTGCTTGGCGCACCGACAATCTTGGCAGGCACACCCGCCGCTGTGGTGTGCGGTGGCACATGGATAAGCACCACTGAACATGCCGCGACTTTCGCCCCTTCACCCACTTCGATATTGCCAAGGACTTTTGCCCCGGCACCAATCATTACGCCGGAGCGGATTTTTGGGTGACGGTCGCCGGACTCTTTACCGGTACCACCTAAAGTCACATCCTGAAGAATGGAAACATCATCTTCAATCACCGCGGTTTCACCCACGACAATGCCGGTTGCATGGTCAAACATGATGCCGCGGCCAATGCGCGCCGCCGGGTGAACATCGACCTGGCAGGCCACGGAAATCTGATTCTGCAAATAGACTGCCAATTCACGGCGGCCTTGATGCCAGAGCCAGTTAGCCACACGGAACCCTTGCAGGGCATGAAAACCTTTTAGATAAAGCAATGGCGTGGAGTAAAGCTCAACGGCAGGATCGCGCTCCACCGTGGCGCAGATATCACAAGCCGCCGACTCGGCAATACTGCTGTCACCGGCATACGCTTCTTCAATCACTTCACGCACCGCCATAGCAGGCATGCTCGGCGTAGCAAGCTTGTTAGCCAGAATATAGCTCAGCGCACCACCCAAGGAGTCATGTTTGATGATAGTGGCATGAAAGAAACTCGCGAGCATAGGCTCACGCTCTGATTGCTCCTTCGCCTCACGCTTGATGGCCTTCCAGACTTTTTCCTGCTGGCATTTTTTATCGCGGCCTTCACCGCACATCCTTTGCATCTTTTTACCCATACCTGCTGTCAGTACATTGCTTTATGCTTCGATCATTCCATGCTCTTTCCGCGGCATTTCGGCGAAGCATTGACCTAAGTGTGACATAGAACGCCAAACAACCCAACACTACCGATTGGTCTGTCAGCTTGGTTGACCTTCTCCTTGCTGTTTGTCGCAAAAACAAAAAACGCGAGACCTTAGTCCCGCGTTTTGTTAGACCCGACTGAACGGAGAAACTATTCAGAGGTACGTTGGCGCGCCAACAGATCCTGCGCCGCCTGACGGGCATCTTTGCCCTCATACAACACCTGGAAAATCTGCTCGACGATAGGCATTTCAACGCCAGTGCGTTTTGCCAGTGCGCGAACTTCTTTGGTATTACGGTAGCCTTCGACCACCTGACCAATTTCATCCTGCGCTTCATCAACGCCTTTACCTTGACCCAGTGCCAGACCAAAACGGCGGTTGCGGGATTGGTTGTCGGTACAGGTCAGTACCAAATCACCCAAACCCGCCATACCCATAAAGGTCTCACGCTCTGCACCCAGCGCCACGCCAAGACGTGTCAACTCAGCAAGGCCACGGGTGATAAGTGCGGTACGGGCATTGGCACCAAAGCCAATGCCGTCAGACATCCCCGCGCCAATCGCAATCACGTTTTTCACCGCGCCACCAAGCTGCATACCGATAAAGTCGCTATTGGCATAAACGCGGAAAGAGCGCGCACAGTGCACTTTTTCCTGCAGCTCAGCCAGAAACTCAGCGTTTGGTGAAGCAACCGAGATAGCTGTAGGCAAACCTGCCGCCAACTCTTTGGCAAACGTTGGGCCAGACAATACTGCCATTGGCACGTCCTCACCCAGTTGCTCGCGCGCGACGTCCTGCAACAGGCGGCCGGTTTCTGGCTCAAGGCCTTTGGTCGCCCAGCAGATACGCTGGTCATCACGAAGGAAAGGTTTCACCTGTGCCAGCACCAGACCAAACACATGGCTTGGCACCACCACCAGAATATCCCTGCTGGCTTGAATAGATGCTTCAAGATCAGCACTCAGGATCAGTGAGTCGGGAAATGCGACACCCGGCAGAAACGCTTCATTTGAGCGATCAATTTCGAGCTGTGCCATATGCTCTGGCTCGTGACCCCACAGCACCACATTGGCGCCATTCCGGGCCAGTGAGATTGCGAGAGACGTACCGTAAGAGCCTGCGCCCAGAACGGTCATTGCCACATTGGCGTTGGCGATATCTGTCATGTGTCGACCTTAAAATTACTGATTACGCGTCAGCGCCGTCTTTTTCTTGCGCTTGTTGGCTTTGCAGGTAGTTCATGAATAGCGCATCAAAGTTAACTGGTGCCAGGTTCAGTTGTGGGAAGGTACCTTTCACTACCAGGCTAGAAATCGTTTCACGCGCGTATGGGAACAGGATGTTCGGGCAGAATGCACCCAGGCAGTGTGCCAGTTGTGGCGCTTCCATACCGTCTACAGAGAAGATACCACCTTGCTGAACTTCACAAAGGAATGCGTTCTCGTCGCCGTTTTTCACGGTCACAGTCAGACGCAGAACCACTTCATAAACACCTTCGCCCAGTTCACGGCTTTGGGTATCCAGATCCAGGTTTACATCTGGGTTCCACTCTTGCTGAAACACTTCTGGAGAGTTAGGCGCTTCGAAAGAAACATCTTTCAGGAAGATACGTTGAATCGCGAAGTTCTGTTGCGCTTGTGGGTTAGTTGCTGCTTCAGCCATAGTGATAAATCCTTGTTATTTAGACAAATGCTTTCACGCATTTTAAAACGATTCAGGCAGCTCACTGAGCTGCCTTCAGAATAGTGAAACCGTCTTTGGTTACTTTTTCTTCTTGCTGCGGATCAGTGGCAGGTTCGCCTCATTCCACGAGATCAGGCCATCTTTCAGAACATTCACGTTCTCGTAACCGGCTTTTGCCAGCACGTTGGCGCTTTCAATCGCCGTTTGACCAGTCTTACACACCAAGATGATTGGGTCAGACTTATGTTTTTCAATCTCAGCGGCGTTATTCGCTTTGATGTCTTTCACCAAAACGTGAAGTGCGCCCGCAATATGACCCGCGCGGTAATCATCGCGGCTACGGATATCAACAAACACACCCTTTTCGCGGTTAACCAAGATAGTCGCATCGCTTGGCGTAATGATTTTATAAAGTGCGGTTTTCTGTTTGATGACTGACAGGATCAGCGCAACAACCAGACCCACCCACACCAGGGACAAGATCAAGTTAGCTTGTACAAATTCAATAAACTGCTGCATGGCTCGCTTCTACTAAGTGTCGGCACAAAAAATCGAACCCGAGTATAACCTTCAAACTGTGCAAATACAGCATGGGCTTGGATTTCCATGCCCCCGCTCACTGACAACAGGATCAAAAAGCTTGAAATCGGTCACATTCGCCTCAATATCTGTCCTACACGGGGAATGTTATTTCCGGGCGTATTCTGCTCAGCTCACCCAGTTGAAGCGAAAGATAAGCGACTGATCTGTTTACTTACTACAAAATTTTCTTTGGTGCTCTTCAATAACGAGACCCTTTCGAAAAGGTAAGACTCTTGCGCAGACCAGTAAATGCAAGGCTCGGCACCCTCCATTACAGTTTTTGTTGAAAATTTAGCGAAAAAGTTTGCCTACTGCTTAACCAATAAAATGTAGTAAAGTTACGCTAATTCACGAATATTGAAATCGACATAAAGAGGACACCGTATGTCTGCTAAGAAGCCTTTGGCACTCGTTATTCTGGACGGATGGGGTTACCGCGAAGACAACAGCGACAACGCAGTTGCGAACGCGAATACACCTGTTCTTGATGGCTTGATGGCGGGCACCAGCACCCTGATCTCTGCATCAGGTATGGATGTTGGTTTGCCAGACGGTCAAATGGGTAACTCAGAAGTGGGCCACACCAACATTGGTGCAGGCCGCATCGTTTACCAGGACCTGACTAAAATCACCAAAGCTATCCAAGATGGTGAGTTTTTCGATAACCCTGTACTGACCGGTGCTATCGACAAAGCAGCGAAAGCAGGCAAAGCGGTTCACATCATGGGTCTGATGTCCCCAGGCGGCGTTCACAGCCACGAAGACCACATTGCAGCAGCTGTTGAAATGGCAGTTCAACGTGGTGCTGAGGAAGTGTACCTGCACTGCTTCCTGGACGGTCGTGACACCCCACCTCGCAGCGCGAAAGCATCACTGGAGCGTTTCGACGCCCTGTTTGCAAAACTGGGTAAAGGCCGTACGGCATCTATCGTAGGTCGTTACTACGCCATGGACCGTGACAACAACTGGGATCGCGTAGAAAAAGCTTATGACCTGATGGTTGAAGCAAAAGGCGCGTTCACTTACGGCTCTGCAGTAGAAGCGCTGGAAGCTGCTTACGCACGTGACGAAAACGATGAATTCGTTCAAGCGTCTGAAATCCGCACTGAAGGCCAGCCTGTTGCGTCTTTCAACGACGGCGACGCAGTGATCTTCATGAACTTCCGCGCTGACCGCGCGCGTCAAATCACCCGCGCATTCATGCCTGGCTTTGATGGCTTCGCTCGTAACAAAGTTGCAGCGCTTGCAGATTTCGTGATGCTGACGGAATACGCGGCAGACATCGACACCGCATGTGCTTATCCTTCAGAAAACCTGGTTAACACCCTGGGTGAGTGGCTGTCTAAGCAAGGTAAAACTCAGTTGCGTATTTCTGAAACCGAAAAATACGCGCACGTCACTTTCTTCTTCAACGGTGGTGTTGAATCCGTATTCGAAGGCGAAGAGCGTGCTCTGGTTGCCTCCCCGAAAGTCGCAACTTACGACCTGCAACCAGAAATGAGCTCTGAAGAGCTGACTGACAAGCTGGTTGACGCGATCAAGAGCGGCAAGTTCGACCAAATCATCTGTAACTACCCGAACTGTGACATGGTTGGCCACACTGGCGTTTACGATGCAGCAGTGAAAGCCGTTGAAGCTATCGACCTCTGCATTGGCCGTGTTGTTGAAGCAATCAAAGAAGTTGATGGTCAACTGCTGATCACTGCTGACCACGGTAACGCGGAAATGATGGTTGACCCAGCAACCGGTGGTATTCACACTGCGCACACTAACCTGCCAGTACCACTGATTTATGCAGGCAGCAAAGACATCGACCTGGTTGACGGCGGTAAACTGTCTGATCTGGCTCCAACGATGCTGGCACTGACCGGTGTTGAAGCGCCAGCTGACATGACCGGTAAACCACTGTTCGTTGCTAAGTAATTAGCCACACTCTTCAGTGATGAAAAGCGCGCTCTTCGGAGCGCGTTTTTTTATGCAATTCTGACAACTCACTTCCTGATTTTCTCTTAAAATAGAGGAAGTAAACTTCACCGATTTTATTCTCGAACTTGCGATGCTGAGACAGGCAGAGTAATGCCAACTCCAGATCGGCTTGATATACTGCCTGCCATGAAGGGAAGAACGTTGCGCCACTTAAAATTGTTGCGCGCCAGTGCCATAAGCGCTGGCGTTTTGTTGTGCCTGCTTACCAGCCCAGCTTCTCTCGCCAGTGACGAGCAGCTTTCTGGCATGAAAAGTGAAATCTCCCGTCAGGAACAGCAGCTCAATTCCAAATCGAAAATACTCAACGCGCTGCAATCCAATCTCAAATCCCAAGAGCAATCCATCGCCGCTATCGCAACACAGATGCGCGATGCCAATGCTGATTTAAGCGTTATCGAAAAAGATATCGCCACACTAAACCGTGAAAGCCAGCGTCTTGAACAGCTTAAGCTTGGCCAGATGGAGCTTTTAAAAGAGCTCTTAAACAGCCAGTACCGACAAGGCCAACACAGCCAACTGAATGCGCTATTAAGTGGTGAAGACTCCACGGACATGGATCGTATGACGGTGTATGCAGAAAAACTTTCCAAGGCGCGAACGGATGCTATCAACGAACTCGCTGCTACCGATACTGAGCTGCAGCTAAAACGCCGCACCCTGCAGCAGCAAACCGATAAGCAAAAGACACTAATTGCCTCTCTTGCCGCTGATAAAGCTAAGCTGGAAAAAGAGCAGCAGGCTCAGAAGAAAACAGCAGGCGCTATCCGCCGTGAAATCAACAGTGACAAGGGTTACCTTGCTGAGCTTCGTAATAACGAAAAGCGTCTGAAAGTAGAGCTTGAACGCGCCGCAGAACAAGCCCGCATTGCCGCCGAGCAATCCAAAGTCAAAATGGATGGCCTCGGTAAGTACAAAGGCAAGATGCAGTGGCCAGTAAAAGGGAAAATCCTGCACCGATATGGCACTGAACAAACCGGACAACTGCGCTGGAATGGCATGGTTATCGCGGCTAAAGAAGGCAGTGAAGTCAAAGCCGCTCACGATGGCACTGTGGTGCTTTCAAACTGGCTACGCGGTTATGGCTTGATGGTGGTGGTCGACCACGGAAAAGGAGACATGAGCTTCTACGGCTACAATCAGGCTTTGCTGCGCAATGTCGGCGATACGGTCAAAGCGGGTGACCCGATTGCCCTTGTCGGAAACAGTGGCGGTCAGGATGCCTCGGCGCTCTATTTCGAAATCCGGCGCAAGGGTAACGCCACCAACCCCAGCCCCTGGCTGACACGGTAAAGGCACTGCAGGTTTCAGATGCAAAGGATTGTTGCTGTTACCACCCTACTCCTTCTCTTTCTGGCTGCGCCCATCGCAGCCAAACCTAAAATCGCCTTTATTATCGATGACCTTGGCTACGAAATGATGCCAAGAGAGATTGCCGCTTTGCCGCCGCAAATCAGTGTCTCCATCATCCCCTTCACCGAATTCGACACGGCGGTTGCGCTGACTGCCTTGAGCCAACAGCGCGAAGTCTTGCTTCACCTTCCGATGCAAAGCCCTGATGGCACGCCGCAAGAGCCTAACTCACTGACGCTTGCCATGAGTAAAAAGGAAATGCAGGGCTCAGTGAAAGAGGCGCTTTATCGCGTTCCGCAGGTAGTGGCAGTGAATAACCATATGGGCAGTTTACTGACCCAACATAAGACGCCGATGCATTGGATCATGGAGCTTCTTGAAGAGCGTAAGATTGGCTTTATCGATAGCCGCACCACGCCAAAAACCGTTGCCCAGCGGATAGCCCGCGAACATGGTCTCGCCACCAATCGCCGTCATGTGTTTCTTGACCATTTCCCTAATGAAGCTTTCATCGAAAACCAGCTCAAACTTGCCGTACAACAAGCCAAACGCCGCGGTGTTGCTGTGGTGATTGCCCACCCCTTCCCTGTCACATTGGAAACCTTACAAGCACAGCTTCCTGAGCTTCAAAAAGAAGTGGAACTGGTGCCAATCTCACTGGCACTCAGGCAATAAAAAACCCGCCGGAGCGGGTTTTAAAATTCAAGCGATAGACGATGATTACTTTGTCCAATCGAGGATAACTTTACCCGACTGCCCAGAGCACATCACGTCAAAGCCTTTCTGGAAATCATCCACGCTGTAGTGGTGCGTGATAATTGGACTCAGATCCAGACCCGATTGGATCAGACTTGCCATCTTGTACCAGGTTTCAAACATTTCACGGCCATAGATGCCTTTAATCACCAGACCTTTGAATATCACCTGATTCCAGTCGATACCCATGTCTGATGGCGGAATACCCAGCAGCGCAATACGACCACCGTGGTTCATGGTTTGAAGCATGCCGTTGAACGCAGACGGATTACCGGACATCTCAAGGCCCACGTCGAAGCCTTCGCGCATACCCAGTTCTGACATCACGTCTTCGAGTTTTTCTTCTGCCACATTCACCGCGCGGGTTACACCCATCTTACGTGCCAGTTCCAGGCGGTATTCATTCACGTCGGTGATCACCACATGACGGGCGCCCACGTGCTTCGCAACCGCTGCCGCCATGATGCCGATTGGGCCAGCACCAGTGATCAGGACATCTTCACCAACAAGATCAAAAGACAGCGCAGTGTGAACCGCGTTACCGAATGGGTCGAAGATAGAAGCTAAATCGTCTGAAATGTCTTCCGGGATTTTGAATGCGTTGAATGCTGGGATCACAAGATACTCGGCAAACGCACCTTCACGGTTTACGCCCACACCAATGGTGTTGCGGCAAAGATGCGTGCGACCAGCACGGCAGTTACGACAGTGGCCACAGGTAATGTGACCTTCACCCGATACGCGGTCGCCAATGGCGAAACCACGCACTTCCTGGCCGATGCCAACCACTTCGCCCACATACTCATGCCCTACAACCATTGGCACAGGAATAGTTTTTTGTGACCACTCATCCCAGTTGTATATATGCACGTCGGTACCACAAATCGCGGTTTTGCGGATTTTGATCAGCAGATCGTTATGGCCCAGCTCTGGCAAATCGGTCTCTGTCATCCAGATCCCTGGTTCTGCTTTCAATTTTGCCAGCGCTTTCATTTTGTTCGTCATCGTTGCTTATCCAATCAGACCCATGTCTTTACCGACTTTGATAAAGGCGTCGATTGCCTTGTCCAGTTGCTCACGGCTGTGTGCCGCTGACATTTGCGTGCGAATACGTGCCTGACCTTTCGGTACTACAGGGAAGGAGAAACCGACTACGTAGATACCTTCTTTCATCATGCGTTCTGCAAATTCGCCCGCTACTTTTGCATCACCCAGCATCACAGGAATGATGGCGTGGTCCGCGCCTGCCAGCGTAAAGCCCGCTTCGCTCATACGGGCACGGAAGTGGTTGGCGTTGTCCCACAGTTTGTCACGCAGATCGCCGCTTTCTGCCAGCAGATCAATCACACGGATAGACGCTGAAACAATCGCTGGTGCCAGTGAGTTCGAGAACAGGTAAGGACGTGAACGCTGACGCAGCCAATCAATCACTTCTTTCTTACCTGACGTGTAACCGCCTGACGCGCCGCCCATGGCTTTACCCAAGGTGCCGGTGATGATGTCGATACGATCAATCACGTCATGGTATTCGTGGGTACCACGACCGTTTGCGCCCATAAAGCCCACGGCATGAGAATCATCCACCATCACCAATGCGCCGTATTTTTCTGCCAGATCGCAGATAGCAGGCAGGTTTGCGACAACACCGTCCATCGAGAACACACCGTCTGTCACGATCAATGTGTTGCGAGCACCTTTTTCTTTCGCCGCAATCAGTTGCTGCTCCAGCTCTTCCATATTGTTGTTGGCATAGCGGAAGCGCATCGCTTTACACAAACGCACACCGTCGATGATAGAGGCGTGGTTCAACGCATCGGAAATGATCGCATCTTCTGCACCCAAAATAGTTTCAAACAGGCCAGCGTTGGCATCGAAGCAAGAAGAGTAAAGGATGGTGTCTTCCATACCGAGAAAGGCAGAAAGCTTTTCTTCCAATACCTTATGCGAATCTTGGGTGCCGCAGATAAAGCGCACCGACGCCATGCCGAAGCCATGCTCATCCATTCCTGCTTTTGCCGCTTCAATCAGCGCAGGGTGGTTAGCCAGCCCCAAGTAGTTATTGGCACAGAAGTTCAATACTTCGTCACCTGACGTTACTGAGATGTTCGCCTTTTGGGCCGACGTGATCACACGTTCATCTTTGTACAGGCCTTCAGCTTTTACTTCTTCAAGCTGCTGGCGAATTTGCTGGTAAAAAGCGGCAGTCATCGCTTACTCCATCGATGGAAACAGGAACAGGTTGATATCAATATGATTATTGCATCACTGAAAGCTAAAGTGTCTAAATAACACCCAGCTTACAGTATGACATATTAGAAAGAGTGTAGATGATAGAGTTCTGAGGAAGGTCGCGTCTATTGAATTAGTACATCTTATTGTGCTCGATCACGCTGAGTCGGAAGCCGCCTTGGTGCTTTCCATCTGTTCGCGATAGTGCCCTATCAAACCTAATACTACTGCTCTGCCTTTATCGGTCGTCATCGGTGACACCATGTTGAGGATTTGCAGCACGCCCTGATAAATCACCACTGGCGTCACTTTCGCCTGCGGTGACTGCGCACTTTGATAGAATATCCAACTCGACGCGACGAGTTTCAGCGTGCTGCACAGTGACTGCAGCGCTTCATCGTCCATATCCAGCCATCCCGTTTCACGAAAGCGGCTCAGCATCGCAAAGAGATTGGCTTTCAATGCCTGCTGCGCCTCCAGATATTTATTCTGAAGCTCAGCATCGCGGCTTAGGATATCGGGCAGATTGGCGTAGAAGAAACGGTATCTCCACATCAGTTGGAAGGTGGCATCAAGGTATGCAAGCAGCCGCTGTTCGTCAGATTCCGCTGGGACTTCCGGCTGGAAACCTGTCGAAAGATCGAGCGCGTATTGATCGAAAATACTGTGTATAATCTCTTCCTTATTACGGAAGTGGTAATACAGGTTTCCCGGGCTTATCCCCAGATCGGCAGCAATATGGTTAGTGGTGACGTTTGGCTCACCCTGCTCGTTGAAGAGCGCCAGCGCTGAATGAATAATGCGATCACGGGTTTTCATGGTTAAACTGCTATCCTCAAGCCCAGAAAGGGAAATATTACCATAGCCTCACTGAATTACTGGTGGGGTCTTCTCATAATTCAGGTCAACAGAATTTAGGTAAATATATGATTATAGTGACTGGCGGCGCCGGCATGATCGGCAGCAATTTGGTTAAAGCGCTGAACGAGCAAGGTTACAACGATATTCTGGTAGTTGATAACCTGAAAGACGGCACCAAGTTCGTGAATCTGGTTGACCTGGATATCGCTGATTACATGGACAAAGAAGACTTCATCGCGCAAATCATGGCGGGTGACGATTTCGGTCCTATCGAAGCGGTATTCCACGAAGGTGCGTGCTCAGCGACCACTGAGTGGGACGGCAAGTACATGATGCTCAACAATTATGAGTATTCAAAAGAGTTGCTGCATTACTGTCTCGAGCGCGAAATTCCATTCCTGTATGCATCATCGGCTGCAACTTACGGCGGCCGTGACCACGACTTCATCGAAGAGCCACAATATGAAGGCGCACTGAACGTTTACGGTTACTCCAAGCAGCTGTTTGACAACTACGTTCGCCGCATTTGGGCAGACGCTGAAGCACACGGTGAGACACTGTCTCAAATCACCGGTTTCCGTTACTTCAACGTATACGGTCCACGCGAGAACCACAAAGGCAGCATGGCGTCTGTGGCTTTTCACCTGAACAACCAAATTAAAGACGGCCAAAACCCGAAACTGTTCGAAGGCAGCGACACCTTCAAGCGTGATTTCGTATATGTTGGTGACGTGTGCAAGATGAACATCTGGTTCTGGCAAAACAGTCAATCAGGCATCTTCAACTGTGGTACCGGTCGCGCAGAACCTTTCCGTGCTGTCGCTGAAGCCGTCATCAAGCACCATGGTCAAGGCGAAGTGGAAGAAATCCCATTCCCAGACCACCTGAAGGGCCGATACCAAGCTTACACTCAGGCAGATCTCACCAAAGTTCGCGCAGCCGGTTATCCTGACGAATTCAAAACCGTCGCGGAAGGCGTTGCCGAGTACATGGCAATTCTTAATAAGTAATTGACTGAAAACGGGTGGAATAACAACGTCACCCGTTTTTCTTCCTAAGTTCGATTTTTGTAGTTCCGACTCTATGAGCCAAGACCCTAAAAATAGCTCTTATCTACCAACGTTTGAATGGGCCTTTTTGCACCCGCGTTACTGGGGTACCTGGCTGGGTATTCTCTTCGCCGCAATTATGGCTTTTGTGCCGTTCAGACTTCGCGACAAATTCGCTGAGTTTCTCGCCAAACGCCTGGTAAAAATGAATAACCGCGCCAAAAAACGTGCGGTGATCAATCTTCAGCAATGTTTTCCAGAAAAAACCGACGAGGAACGTTCCGCCATTTTAGAGCAAAGCTATATTAATGCGGGGTGTGTTCTGCTGGGTTTCGCCACCATCATGATGCGCAGCAAACGCTATTTGGAAAAGCGCACCTTATTCCGCAATGAGGAAATTCTGACAGAGCTTGTCGAGAATGGCGAAAAAGTCATTCTGTTAGTACCTCATAGCTGGGCGATTGATTATCCCGCAGTTCAATTAGCTTCGCGAGGCTTACCTGTCGCTGCCATGGTGAAAAAGCAAAAGAACAAAGTGGCAGACTGGCTAATGAACGTGCAGCGCCTGAAATATGGTGGCAGAACTCACGAGCGTGCAGATGGCATTAAGCCTTTTATTAAGTCCGTGCGTGAGGGCTACCTTGGCTACTATCTGCCGGATGAAGATCATGGCCCGGATTACAGTGTGTTTGTGCCTTTCTTCGCTGCGCAGAAAGCAACACTGTCTGGTTTAGGTAAGCTTGCGACATTGAGCCGCGCGAAAATCGTTCCGCTAATGCCTGTTTATAACCGTGAAACCGGAAACTTTGAGGTGATTGTGCAGCCGCCACTGGCTCCATTCCCATCAGGCAGCGAAGAAACGGATGCGCGCATGATGAACGAACGCATTGAACAGTTTTTGGAAAACGACCCTGGCCAGTATATGTGGATTATGAATTTACTCCGCTCAAAGCCAGATGGTAGTCAGAATTACTAACATAAACAACAAACAAGAGCAGTAGCATGTATAGCAATGCTACTGCTCTTAATCACAAAGACAGAGAGTTGAGATTGTTACGAATAGCCTCAATTATTTGACCATTTGTTGGAATTGAGCTGTCTGCATTCATCACCATTACGTGTCCAGATTCATATTTCGGAGTGTATCTAAATGGTACTGTTGAGTAAAAAATACCTACCGTCGGTGTATGAGTGGCAATAGCCAAATTTCGTATCCCGGTATCAGGAGCAATAACCATAGCAGAACGAGCTAAGTACTCTGTCAGTTGCTCTAGGCTTTTGTTTTCAATGATCTCTATATTGTCATGTTCAGTCAGAAGAGGAGTTAAGAAATCTCCTTTCTCACGGTCATGAACACCTTCTAAATAGCAGTGTTTAGTATTTGGAAAGGCCACTGCAGTATCACTCATTAAACTATACATCTGCTGTTTTGGTAGAATTTTTGATTCAGTAGATGCTCCATTGAAGTATACAAATCTTTGATTCTCTAGAGCACTAAAACATCGATTGTCTGGATAGCCGAAATCAGGTATGTGTGGCGGTACATGCCCGAGGAATCTTAACATGTCGAGCATAGAATCGAGCTCATGTTGGAAATCAGAGCGAGGTACAGACACATTATAAACAGTACCATTCAGTACTGCTTTGTAAGGGAACCCAAACTTTAATTTCGCTTTATTCAGCACAGTCAACCATAGAGAACGGTTTGTACAGGACAAGTCGAAAATAATGTCTTGCTCTCCTAAACCTTTTATGTTGCTTAACTTTTCAGAGAAAGAATAATTATTTTTAACGTCTTTTCCATACATGATATATGTACAGTCGGCCAAATCGCTGGGTAAGCCATATTTGTAGTTAGTAGCACCGACTAAAACTATTTCTGCATTTGGGAAAAACTTCCTAGCCTCTATTAGAAAAGGCCGTACAAGTACTAGATCACCAAGAGCCGCTTGTCGGATAACAGCTATTTTTGTTATTTTTTCAGGTTGGAAATTAGATGCTAAGAATTTTTTAGCCACCGGAGCTGCGTAGGCTCCTTTTTCAAACCAGCTGTATTTCATTTGCTCTCCCGCTATTAAAGTCAATCTTTACGCTTTCAGACAAAACTATTGCGATAGCAAACGTAAAAATATATGCCGAATAGCCTTGCATAATACTGTAAAATGGAAGCCAAAGGAACACACCCAATAGGTAAGCCGAAGTAAAAATGACAAAATCATCACCTCCCTTACTAAATACTGCACGGATCGATATAATAGTAAAAAGACTTAGAATTATTAGTGTAAATAAAACTCCTGATTTGACTGACATATCAATAAATGTCATATGGAAATCAGTTCCTCCAAGTCTCTCACCATCAACACCGTAAGAAAGCCGTTGTTGTTCCGGTAATTGTTCCAAGTATTGAAAATAGTTTGAGGCGGAGCTATTCATTCCTCCTCCAAAAATCATAGTCGTTGGTTGGGTCTCGGTAAGATAAAGCAAATAGTTCATACCGCCTTTCCACATATTGATTCTTGACGTATTAGAGTAATCTGTACTTATATTAGTAATTGATGAAAAACGGTTAGACACCTCTTTATAAACCCCTCCACCGAAAAAACTAAATAATATAGTTAAGAAGAAGAAGATAATAGTAACATGAGGAACGAACCTTCGATGGAACCTTAAGATTAAGAAAGAAATTGATACTGTCCCAGCGAGCCACCCGCCCCTTGTACTCGATACTATCAAGCTTATTAAAAAAGTAAGAAGCATAAAAACAGCCAGAATCTTTAGTCTGTTGCTCAAACTATCTTTAAACAAATAGTGCAGACAGATACAGGAAGAAAAAATAACTGCATTTAAATGCCTATCCGAGGAGAGAAAACCACTTGTCCTAACCATAACATTAAACTCTGCAACAGTAACAAAATTATATATACTATATAAAGCAGATGCAAAGCTAGAAATGACAAATAATATTATGGCCTTTTTCCTTATATCTGAAAAAGCAAGAAAAAAAGTAGCTATGGGAATTACGAGCAAATAGAGATTTTTATATAGGTACTCTTTTAAGTCTATAGAATTAGGATGAAAAAAACTAGAAAATGCAAATGCAAAGTATATAAAAAGTGACAAATTAAAAATATTTTTAATATGACGACTTTTATGGATTTTCTTTATATTAAAAAGAAAAACAAAAACAGAAATAATGGCAAGCATCGATGCCGAGACATTCATCCCAGCCTTTGAAGTTGAGATAGACATAGCAAACAAAAAGAAAAAGCTTAGTGCTATTCTATATAATAATGACTTGCCACCAAAAAAATCCAACCTATTTAAATTAGTAGAACTAGCCATCAATCAGTTCCAACCATTTCTTAATATTACCATTAATGGAAAAGACATCGTTAAAACGAGTCATATTAGCTTCTAAGTTGACCCCTTTTCTTTCTTGATATGCAATTTCAATCATTTTGGACAAGTCATCAATATTTCTATCTTCAGCTAAGTAGACACCATCAAAACCTAGCTTAATAAACTCCGAAAATACGGTGTTGTCATAAGTTATACAACTTAAGCCTTTTGAGATGGCTTCAAGCATAACATTTGGTAATCCTTCGCCATAACTTGGGAAAAGAAAAAAACTGTTGTCACTGTAGAAAGAGGATACATTCTTGCAGAAACCTTCAAATACAACATTAACACCGCCCTCCAAAGCTAGTCTCTCAATTTCTTTCTGGACAGATTTCTCTTCAATCGATCCGACATATGTAATAACTTTACTCTGAATAGGTATTTTAGCTTTCGACAAAGCCTTGATAGCATCTATCACACCTTTCCCATTTTCCACTCTACCAATATGAAGAAAAGTAAGTGATGAATTTCTATTAAAACCAATATCATTAGTATCCAAAGAATTATATATAGTATGAACCTGACCTTCGCTTGCAGGTAAAATATCTAGAATATTTCTCGACAAATGCTCACTTATTCCCACATAGTCAGAGACACAGCTATAGAATATACGATGGATCGGATCTTTCTTAGATGAAGATTTAGTTGTACCATGCCGTACAATAACTCGACAATTAGTCCCCATCACGGAAAAATAGATAGATTTTATTTCTGAAGCTCCGAAGAATATCAACGTATTAATATCTATTTCTTTAATCGCTTTTCTTAAACCAAAGATTAAAGGAATACTCAACTTTGCCTTGAAGTCAATGCTTATTAGCGGAATATCTTGCTCTTTTGCTATTTGTTCGAGAAATGTATTTTTCCTACAGATCAGTACAGCATCTACGCCATAGCTTAAAAACAGATTAGTTTGCTTAAGTGCGTCTAGCTCCATGCCTCCTCGAAAATGAGATAAACACAAAACTGCGGTCTTCGAGGTAACACTCATAAATTCGCCTTCTGAGGAGTATCTACACTACCTGGATTGGTTGTCCTACTCTTATACCGATTATAAGGATCCCGACATTGCATCTCAATTCTTTAAAGCCTCACAAGCCCTATTTTGTCACTATGAAGCTCAGCTCATTATAAGTACAATAACCTCTTAAGAGACCTAAAGGTACGGGTTTAATCGCCGTTATGCATTCATCACAACACGCTTCAAGATGGTTAATCATAGGCCCTTCATGGGTCGGTGACATGGTGATGTCACAAAGCTTGTACAAAACAATCAAAGCAAAGTTCTCCAATGCGCGAATTCATGTATTGGCTCCAGCTTGGTGCAGACCTATTCTCGAGCGAATGCCGGAGGTGGATAGAGCGATAGAAATGCCCATAGGTCATGGCGAGTTTAACCTTGCTGGACGTTGGAGACTTGGTCGATCACTAAAACGGGAAAGCTACACCCATTCTATTGTTTTACCTAACTCAGCAAAATCTGCGCTGATACCATTGTTCGCTGATATCCCTGTTAGAACTGGCTGGAAAGGAGAGATGCGATATGGCCTCCTAAATGATCTTAGGCCTAGCCGTAACATTTTTCAGTATATGGTCGAACGCTACGTTGCGCTTGCATACACACATCAAGACATGGTCGAACAAGTGCAATTGAAGGATATCCCAAAGCCGTCTCTTCTTATCGATGAAGACAATAAAATCAATTGCTTAAAAAAATTCAGTATCAATAATAGCAAAGATATTATTGGAATTTGCCCCGGAGCTGAGTTTGGGCCAGCAAAAAGGTGGCCAGAAAAGCATTACGCAAAAGTCGCGGAGTGGCTTCTGGAAGAAGGCAAACAAATTTGTTTCTTTGGTGGTCCAAAAGATAAAGATGTCACTCGTAAAATCATTCATCTAATTCCCAAGCACCTGCAGAAAAATTGCTTTGATTTAGCAGGTAAGACCTCCTTGAACGATGCTGTTGATGTGCTAGCAGCTTGTAACGTTGTGTTCTCAAATGATTCAGGCCTGATGCACGTCGCCGCTTCAGTTAACACCAGAATAGTGGCTATATTTGGATCAAGCTCACCCGAGTATACTCCCCCTTTGTCAACACGAGTTGCAATTGTGAGTAACGACATTGACTGTAGACCATGCTTCAAAAGACAATGTCCCCTTGAACATTTGAAATGCCTGGATGAGTTATCCCCTAGTACAGTATTTTCGGCTTATAAACGGATAAAGCAGTCTTAGTTTTTTTTAAGAGCATAACCATGATTTGCATTCGCACTTCAAAGCTTTGCAGGGAAAATGCTGTGGTTTTGCTCCCTCATATGAGAGACTTTATCGATAGAAACTTTAACAAAACGGTGAGGAAGTCGCATCCATAAACTGCGATCATTTATCACCGTGACAACTCAGGTGAAAATAACCCTAGCTATGAAAAAGTTAATTGTCGATTTGGATAATACGATCACCCTTGGCGATACAAATGACTATGAAAAAGTATCCCCCAACACTCCTGTCATAGAACAGTTAAGAGAATACAGAAATCAGGGTTTCCAAATTGTAATCAACACTGCACGCAATATGAGAACATTTAGCGGTAATGTTGGTAAGATCAACATCCATACCTTACCTATAATTACTCAATGGCTAGATGAGCATGATGTTCCATATGATGAAGTACTTGTTGGTAAGCCATGGTGTGGAAAAGAAGGTTTTTATATTGACGATCGTTCTGTTCGCCCTAGCGAGTTCGCAAAAATGACATTTGATGAAATTACGGCGCTATTAGAAAAGGAAAAATTGGAGATACAGAACTTATGTTCCTAATTGCATCAGCTGCATTCTGCGGAGCAGAACTACAATCCGAATTCGGAGCTCTTCCTCCTTCATTTTTGCCATTGGGTAATAGGCGGTTATTCCAACACCAGATCTCTCGTATTGCACCCAGTGAGAAAATTTTTCTAACGCTACCTGAGACATTTTCACTTGATGAGTACGACCAAGATTGGTTGAAAATTAACAAAGTCACAACCATATTTCTCCCAGAACAACTAGGCCTCGGTGAATCAATTGTCGCCGCTCTCAATCTCATTGATTTTGATGAAAATGAAGGCCTGACTTTATTATATGGTGATACGCTTCTACTCGACTATCCAAAGGATATAAATTGTATCGCCGTAAGCCAAGTAAAGGACAATTACCAGTGGGCCTATTTAAGCTCTGATGGCGATGTCTGGTTAAAAGAGAATTCTAATTTAGAGCCGGAAAACACTCACTCTGTAGTAAATGGCTTTTTTAATTTTGAGCATCCAAGCAGTCTGGTTAAGTCTCTTATTCATAAGCGATGGAACTTCTTAGATGGTATAAATCACTATCATGGAAAACATCCGATGAAGTCAGTTCATGTTGATGACTGGCTTGATTTTGGTCATATACACACTTACTTCCACTCCAAAGCAGCTTTTACTACTCAACGAAGCTTTAATGAGCTAGAAATATCAGCTGATAGTGTAAAAAAGACCAGTGAAAATAATAATAAGATAATGGCCGAAGCCTTATGGTTTGAAGGGATCCCCAGTAGACTTCGTAAATATCTACCTCAACTTCTAAACTTTGATTCCGATGAGAGGAAAGTAAGTTACGAATTAGAATACCTCCATCATACGGCGCTCAACGAACTCTACGTTTTTAGCCGTCTTCCTGTTATGACATGGAAGCGGATCTTAACTGGTTGTTTTAACTTTATTGATGCATGTTTAGAGTATAAAAAAGTAAGCACATCTGACCGAGATCTAGAAAGACTTTTTATTGAGAAAACAGAAGAAAGGTTAGAATTATTCTGTAATTCAAAAAATATAAGTAGGGATAAAGTTTGGTCCTACAATTCATGTAAAAAGCATTCAGTAAATAGTTTAATCTCACTTGCGAATAAATTTTTACCAAGCGACAAAGGTATGTGTACAGTTGTCCATGGTGACTTTTGTTTTAGTAATATTCTTTTCGACTTTAGAACGTCCAACATTAAGACGGTGGATCCAAGAGGATTAACATCCGATGGTGAATTTTCTATTTACGGAGATATTCGCTATGATTTAGCAAAGCTTAGCCATTCTATTATTGGTGGTTATGATTGGATCATCGCAGGTTATTATAAAATTTCACATGACGAAAATAGTATTAATTTTGAGTTACCTTCTTCCAATCAACTACTAGAAGTTCAGAAAATTTTCATAGATAACATTGAAAGAAAGTACTCTGTCTGCTATCGGGAGTTATTAGCAATGCAGTTACATCTTTTTCTATCAATGCTTCCGTTACATAGCGATGATGAAAATAGACAAATGGCATTATTTTCTAATGCTTTTAGAATTGCAGACTTACTGGAGGAGTCATTGTAATGATTATTATACCAATGGCAGGATTAAGCTCACGATTTTTTAAAGCGGGTTACAAAGAGCCTAAATATATGCTCGAAGCGAAAGGCATTACTGTATTCGAACATGCCGTAAAAAGTTTCGAACGCTATTTCAAGTCAGAGCCATTTCTCTTTATTGTTAGAGATGTTTTTGACACACCTAAGTTTGTCTTAGAGAAGGCGAAGTCTTTGGGTATCAAAACATGTCATGTGGTTGCACTGGAAGGCGAGACTCGCGGACAAGCAGAAACCGTTTTTCAGGGGTTGAAGGGCTGCAGAGATGAAGCAGAGCCTATCACTATTTTTAACATAGATACCTTCCGCCCAGGGTTCGAATTCCCTGCTGCTTTACTACCAAGTAAAGACAGTTATCTTGAGGTATTTCGAGGAAGCGGTGACAACTGGTCTTTCGTACTTCCGAAAAGTAACACTTCAACGGAAGTTACCGAAACAGCAGAAAAGCGCCCAATTTCAGATCTTTGTTGTACAGGTCTCTACCACTTTGCATCAACAGCAGATTTTCTTGAAGCGTATAACTTCTACTTAGAAAGAGAAGAGCTTTGGGAAAAAGGTGAGCTGTATGTCGCCCCGCTATACAATCATCTCATTCAGCAGGACAAGTCAGTCCACTATCACCTCATTCCTAGAGAGGACGTCATTTTCTGTGGCGTGCCCGATGAGTATGAAGCGTTTAAAAAAAATTAACGCTTAAGGGTTTGATAAAAAAAGCGGTATGTATTTTCGACGGTGTTCCGAAAAAACCTTACCGCTTTTTTTACATTAAGCGGCTGAGGTTCAATGCCTGCCAGCTCTTTCCAGTCGGCAAAATCGTATTCGAACACCAGATTTCCGCGATTATAAAAACGCTCCGTTGTATCGAGTCCAATTTCTTCCGGTTTTGCCACAATCAGGTTTGCCGCAATGCAACGCCCCCAAAAATCACTTCCCAATCCCGCATCATCATTCACCCGGGTATTAATTTTCAAATCTAAACTCTTAAGCTCAGAAATCCATTTCAAGCATAAAAATTGCTCTGTCGCTGGAGGGCGACTTTTATAGCCTGGCACAGGGTAAAAGTACTGGTCATCCAGCAGCTTGTCTGACCATATTTTTAGCAGATCGGAAGTAAGGCCAAAGTCGAACAAATCACTCTTGCAGAAGTAATTAGGTGCACCGCGATGATGGGAGATGAAAAAGGCACTGCTTGTCAAAACACGAGATTCAAACAAAGCATCTTCAGCCCTTCTATTAGTATTGTGGTATTGCTCAAAAAGCGTCACAGACTGCCGTCCAGAAAGAAGGTTATCGCTACGCAGTTTCACCGCATAGCGAGTTTTCACGGCTTTCAAGCCTTGGTGGGTACTGTACAACTGTCTATTGTTGTTGAGGCGTTGTTCCACATCGTTATTGAAAACAGTGTTTTGCCCAGGATCGTCAAGTTCAAGCAACACATCGTAATCGAGGTTATCAAGCTTTTGATTTTTCCAAGTCGATAAAACAATCGTCGCACCTGGAAAATAACGTCTTACACTCTCCAAGCATCGCTGGGTTATCCCCGGGATCTGAGAACGGATATCACTGCCTTGAACTGGGCCTTGGACAAC
The DNA here is from genome assembly GCF_000333895.2 of Grimontia indica. Taxonomy (GTDB): domain Bacteria; phylum Pseudomonadota; class Gammaproteobacteria; order Enterobacterales; family Vibrionaceae; genus Enterovibrio; species Enterovibrio indicus. Next base: position 119,027 of record NZ_ANFM02000002.1, read on the forward strand.
AAAGGTAATGTCTTCATCTTGGATCTTAGTGCTCATTAGCATTCATCAGCTCAACAACCAAATAGGCACAGTATTGAATATCGTTCCACCGAATACAATATCGTGATGACAGGGATAGCAATCACTGGAAATAAGAACCTGTTCCAATCACGCAATATTGGTAACTTTTCATAACCTCCTTTCCTTGAGAGCATCTACTGGAGCTAAAATGGACCAACCCAATATCTCAATTATTTGCCCGCGCTATAACGAACAGGAAGTGCCATAAACCTTTCACAAGCAAATCACTGAAATACTATAGCCAACCAGTTTTACCTATGAGTTGGTATTTGTAAATGATGGCAGTAAAGACAACACACTAGCCGTACTCAAAGATATGGCTCCCTTGGATAAGCGCGTTAAATTGCTAAACCTTTCCAGAAACTTTGGAAAGGAAGCTGCGCTCACTGCTGTCCACTTACCCTTTAACGAGGCAACACACCGCTAGAGGTTTCCAGTTTCCTACTGGTATTCGGCCATAGGGATATTTCCTAGCCTCTTTTGAGTACGATGTTCGTTATAATGACACATCCATACCCATGCCATGTCTTGTACTTGTTCAAGTGAGCCAAAAATAAGCATCCATAAACTTGTGACGGAGTGAACCATTGAAGCGCTCCACAAATCCATTTTGCTGAGGTTTTCCTGGCTGAATGTATCTTCGCTCTGAAAGGAGCTCTGGCCCGCTATCGACGCGAAGTTGATTCGGTAAACCGCGCTCGTTCTTTAGCTGCTCCAGTACTCTAACAACTCGACCTGCGGGCAAGCTGGTATCGTTCTCAATAGCCAGCCACTCACGTGTCCTTTAATCCAGAAGGTTGAGAGTGCGAAAAAGCTTCCCTCAATACAGAGAGCAATGCATGAAATTCAATGCCCAACGGCTGTTGGGCTCATCAACAACATAAAGTGGTATCGCTATTAGTGCGGGCAATACACGCTTTTGACGGTGTTTTAGGTTAAGACCCATGCGACAGTAAACACGGTACACGCGTTTATGATTGAACCGCTTGTGCTTTCGCTCTATTAGCCAAAAACATTTCCAAAATCCGGCATTGGGCGCTTTTTCCAATACCGCATTAATTGCATCAGTAACTTCAACATCGTGAACACGCCAGTACTTCGGGGTGCGATAGTAACTCGCTCGTCACAATAGCGTAAGTTGGCAAGCCTTCAAAACACTGAGGCCTGCAGTAGCCAATGTGCGTGCACAATCTCCCTTCTCACGCACTACCAGCCCTTTTTTGCGCACAACTCCTTCATGGCATGGTTTTCGAGACTGACATCGGCAAACATTTTCTTCAGCTTGGCATTCTCTGCTTTAAGCTCTTTAGTGCACTTGAACTCTGAAGCAGCCAAGACCATATTTGCCTTTCCAGTTGTAATAGGTCGCATTGCTGATGCCATGCCAGCGGCAAATATTATCCACTTTCACGCCTGCATCAGCCTCTTTGAGGATGGAGACGGTCTGAGATTCGGTGAAGCGTGATTTTTTCATGGTGTTCTTGCTTTTATGTGGCAGAAAACTCCAGTTTAGACAGACTGTCTCAACATAAGGGGAGTAAACAATCGCGTTAATTCCGATCCTGGTTGCAGCAAAGCAATGGCGCGTTGAAATGCCAGATCGCCTCATCAAAGGACTTCTTGGGCTGGCTGCTTTTTTCATTGTTGTGAATCTTGTTGCAGCATGCGACAGCGAAAAGTATACCCACAAAGTGAGTTATGCTGAGCAAGTCGAAGCACTTCTCGTGCAAGAAGACATCACCAAACAACGATAGTTTTTGATAAAGGGTTCTCTCTAAGGGGAGCCCTTTGTACACTAGCCTTTCATTTTTCGAAAAAGGCTCAGCCGTGCGCTTTCTCTATACTTTTTTATTGCTTATTGCCGCTCCGTTTCTGCTCTTTGGCCTTTACAGAGCCAAAGATGGAAAGCCCAAGGTCGGTAAACGCTGGGTTGAGCATTTTGGACACACGCCCCCTTTAAACGGGGAGAACCCCATTTGGATCCATGCTGTCTCTGTCGGTGAAGTGATTGCCGCTAAACCCATCATTCAAGCACTACAAAAACACTATCCCAATGAAGCCATTCTGGTGACTACTACCACTGCGACAGGTGCAGAAATTGCCTCGAAGATTGAAGGTATAGAGCATAGGTACATGCCCATCGATTTTAGCTTTGCGGTTAAGGGCTTTATCAAGTGTGTTGACCCAAAAATCATGCTGATTATGGAAACCGAGCTGTGGCCTAACACTCTGACTACAGTAAAAAAGGCGGGTATTCCCGTTGTTGTGATGAACGCGCGCCTTTCTGAAAAATCAAAACGCGGTTACCAACGAGTCAAAGCACTATTTAGAATATTTTCTGACAGTATTAATCATATTCTCTGCCAATTCGACGATGATGCCCGACGTTTTGTCGAGCTTGGTGTCAGCAAAGATAATGTTTCTGTTTCCGGTTCGGTCAAATTCGATTTGCCAGACTTTGACGTCCACTCACCTGCAGTGACTGAGCTGAAGTCACAGCTTGCCCAAAGACCGGTTTGGATAGCCGCGAGTACACATCCCGGCGAGGATGAAATATTGCTGCATGCGCACAAGTTAGTGCTTGAAAGCCAGCCTGACGCTCTGTTGATATTGGTTCCAAGGCATCCTGAGCGCTTTAGTGATGTCGCGACCCTCGTCGAGTCTCATGGATTTTCACTGGCAAGACGCAGCTTAGGACAGGTAGTCAGCCCAGATATTCAGGTTTACCTTGGCGATACCATTGGCGAAATGATGAACCTCTTTGCAGCAAGCGATGTGACCTTTATGGCGGGGAGTCTTGTTGGCGATAAAGTTGGCGGGCATAACCTTTTGGAACCGGCTTCGCTGTCCAAGCCGCTGGTAACTGGCCCAAGCTACTTCAACTTTCAAGTGATTGCTGAGCAGCTTATCGATGTCGGTGCATGCACGGTAAAAGAAAGCCCAGTAGAGATAGCCGCTCAGATTGTCTCGCTGCTAAATAACAATGAACAGCGTGAAAAAGCCGGCAAAGCTGCATTGTCAGTGATGGAGAAGAATAGAGGCGCTGTCACGAAAACGCTCGACACTATTAACCAATGGTTTGAAAGTTAATGACCGTAGCCTTGAAGTAAAAACTGCCAGTCTGACTCCTGCCATTGGATTTGGCGTTTGCCCACCTCTTTACGAAACGATCGCTGCAAACGGCTTAAGTTTGCGGCTTTCCAACCCTCACCTGAGCGACGGCCGCACTTATCAAAATCAATCAACCAAAAAGCGCCTTTGTCGTCGAGCAGGATATTGTGAATGTTCAGATCAGTGTGGCAAACGCCTGCATCATGGAGCTTTCGAACTAGCTTTCCTATGTCGCGATACTTGTCTTCAGTGAGCGGTGAGGCCCTCAACACATCAACCAAGTCTTTCGCACCATCAATCTTTTCGACCAGAATATCGGCTTGATAGGTCAGCCCGTCTTTTATCGCTCTTGCCGCCAAGGGGCGTGGAACGGGAATGCCCTGCTCGCGCAAGTAATGGAGCAAGTTAAATTCTGCAGCAGAGCGGGTGCTTTCCCATCCGGTAAAGAAATAACTGTCGCTGACCAGCTTGCCAAATAGCCCACCACGGCGATAGTGACGCAGCGCGGCAGAAACGGTTTCCGTTTTCACAAACCAGGTAGTACCACGACCTGTAGCTGACCCGATCACCGCGTCTTTATCTTGCCAGAAAGCAATATCGAAGCTTTTTAATGCATCTTCTTTCAGCAAAGTCTCATCGAACCAAACGCGGATGTTGTTATCAGCCAGCAATTCCACAGGCACTCCCATTAATAGGCCTATTCTCATCGAAGGCATTTTACATTGCAGATCGGCAACTGCATAATTTCAGTCAAGATAACCACATAAGCAGCATCATGGCCCTTTTTTCCACCGCACCTCAGTCCCTTTGTGTCCTTCGTCTTTCAGCGATTGGTGATGTATGCAACGCAATGGCTGCTGTTCAAGCCATTCAATCTCAATGGCCCGATACCAAAATCACCTGGATAGCGGGTAAAGCAGAGGCCGCTTTGCTAACGCCTCTTTTACCGAGTGTCACTGTTATTGCCTTTGATAAGAAGCAGGGATTCAAGGGAATGAAAGCGGTGTGGCAATCGCTGAAAGGGCAAAAATTTGATGCGCTTCTGCACATGCAAAGCGCCATTCGCGCCAGCTTGCTTTCAGTCGGCATCAAAGCCAAATACCGACTCGGTTTCGACAAAGTAAGAGCTAGCGACCTTCAATCCTTATTTACCAATGTCAAAGTGCCATCACCCCAATCGCTTCATGTTCTTGACGGCTTTATGGCGTTTACTGAAGCGCTGGGGATCCAGCCCCAAACGCCAACATGGTCATTACCCATTGCGGATGAGGACCTCACTTGGGCAGAAGGCCAAATGAATGGAAAGCCTACCCTTGTGGTCGCGCCTGCGGCCAGCAAAGCATTCAAAAACTGGACAGCAGAAGGCTACGCGGGGGTCATCGAGCATGCATTACGCAAGGGTTTTGACGTTATCCTCGTAGGTGGCCCTGGAAAAATTGAAGTTGAGTTAGGTCAGGCGATTGAGCGCCAGCTATCGCAACCCGTGAAAAACCTCATTGGCAAAACCACCCTGCTCCAACTACTGGCACTCGAAAAGCACGCTTCGTTGGTACTGGCACCCGACAGTGGCCCAGCTCACCTTGCCAATGCCGTCGGTACACCAGTGATTGGGCTTTATGCCCATCACAACCCAGCCCGAACCGGCCCCTATAACTGGCGACACTATGTGGTCAGTGCTTATGCCGAAGCTATTGAATCGGAGGCGGGTAAAACTGTCGACGAAGTTTCCTGGCGCACCAGAGTGAAAGACGAGGACGCCATGCAACGCATTACGATTGAGTCGGTGATAGCTCGATTCGATGAAGTCACCGAGAAAGAGGAACTGCTATGAGCCAGGCTCAGCGCGCCACCATCAGCGCGATTATCATCACCAAAAACGAAGAGCAGATATTGCCTGAATGCCTCGCTTCTCTTGATTGGGTGGACGAAATCATTGTTGTCGATTCTGGCAGCACAGATAACACCGTAGCCATTGCAGAAGCCGCGGGCGCTAAGGTGTTCGTGAACGCTGAGTGGCCAGGATTTGGTAAGCAAAAGCAGCTTGCACAAAGCCACGCCACCAAAGATTGGGTGCTTGCGATTGATGCGGACGAAGTGATCACTGAAGAGCTTAAAAACAGCATTCTTGGCGTACTTGCCAACCCACCGCAGAAAACGCTATTTATTCTTCGTCGTACGACGTGGGTCTTTGGCAGGTTCCTCAAACACTCTGGCTGGTACGACAAAATTGTACGCCTATATCCTCGCGAGCTAACTGGCTACAACGACGCACTGGTACACGAGAAAATCATTGAGCCTGAAGGCTCCACCAAGCAGACGCTTAATGGTGATATGTTGCATTACTCTTATCGGGATCTGCACCAGTATCTGGTGAAGTCTGCATTCTATGCCAAGTCTTGGGCAGACGGACGTCAGGCACGGGGAAAGAAAAGCAGTATCAGCCAAGGGATTCTTCATGCACTGGGGTGCTTCCTGAAGATGTATGTGCTGAAACGTGGTTTCTTGGATGGCAAACAGGGTTTTTTAATTGCGGTGCTTTCAGCGCACTCCACCTTTGTGAAGTACGCTGATTTGTGGATTAGGGCTAACGACAGTCGCGCCGCTAAATAACGCGTCCCAAGAAATTCTTTACGTCTGGCAGAATGGCTTCGATTGCAACCTTAGACATGTCTGCCGCCTCTTCCTTGTCTTTCGCTGCTGGCGGAGCAAACGCAATATGGCGCCCTTCACTATTGATCGGTTTCCAGCGAAGGGGTGTGGCGCTGCGCTTAGCAGGGAAAAAGCCAATGGTTGGGACATCAATCGTCGCTGCTATGTGCAAAGGCCCAGTGGAACCCGCAATAAATGCACTTGCACACGCGATGGATTGGGTGAAATCCTGCAAGCCATCGTTCTTGTCATAGACGACAGCGTGAACCGACTTTTCCGCTAGCAGGGATTGCAGTTCCGCTGCTTTCTCTTCTTCCCCTGGCCCCGCGGTAAGCACCACTTCAATCTCTTTATCTGAGGCAACACCAACGACCAAATCTGTGTACTGCGCCAAGGACAGGTTATTCGCTGAGCCACCACTCCCTGCATGCACATACAGCCAAGGTTTATCGAGATTCAGTCCCAACCCGGAAGAAAGCTTCTGTTTTTGGGCAGACAGCGTTTCGCCATCAAAAGAGAGATAAGGTGCACTGACTTCTTTGACCTCCACGTCCAGCTTTGCGAGGAAAGCACGCGCGAGATCAAGATTGTATTCAAACTCAGGTTTAGCTGATTGTGAGCGACGCTGCGTCACGCGGTGATTGTAAAGAAACTGCGATATTTTCGTCGCTGGTGCCAATCGGAAAGGTATTCCCGCTTTCCAAACCAGAGTCGCATTGTAGCTATCTGAAAAAAAACAAATGGAAGCGTCAAACTGCTCAGCTTTCAATTGGCTGATTAGCGCTTTCTTGTTCAATTTATCCGCTTTCTTACCGCAATCTACCAGTACCTTATCAATCGAAGGACAAAGCTCAGCCAACGCTTTGGTGTAGGACGGTACCAAGGCGGTAATTTCTGCGTCTGGCATAGATTGCTTCAACATGGCAAATGCCGGCCACGCCAGCATAAAGTCGCCAATTTTATCGTTTCTGATGACAAGGATTTTTTTCATTATCACTACCCGGTGCCGAATTCACCCATGATCATACCTGATGAGCCGCGTGTCGCTAAGCGTTGGATGAAAAGAAAAAATGTCGGTTGTGTAGGTATTTTCATCATGTTGGGTCGTAGTGGGGAATCAAATTCCATGAGTTTTTGATAGCATGTCGCCAGTTTAGAAAATTGCAGGGTACGACTGTGAGCAAGAAAGCCATCACTCGAGTGATCTATCCGGGTACTTTTGATCCGATTACCAATGGCCACGTTGATTTGGTTGAGCGCGCGGCTTCAATGTTTGATGAAGTCGTCGTGGGTATCGCTGCCAGCCCAAGCAAAAAGCCCCTGTTTGACCTTGAAGAGCGTGTCCAGTTGGCAAAAGCAGTGACCGAGCATCTCGACAATGTCAGTGTGGTGGGTTTCTCCGGGCTTTTGGTGGACTTTGCCAAACAGTATCAGGCAAATATCCTTGTGCGCGGACTACGTGCAGTCTCCGACTTCGAATATGAGTTTCAGCTAGCGAACATGAACCGCCGTTTGATGCCGGAGCTGGAAAGCGTGTTTCTCACGCCTTCGGAAGAGAACTCATTTATCTCTTCCACTCTAGTGAAAGAGGTGGCACTTCACGGCGGCGATACCAGCGGATTTGTTCATCCCAAAGTGCTCGAAGCATTGAAATCTCAACTGAAGAAATAACAACGGCAAAGCCCGCTTAAGCGGGCTTTATTATTTTTGGCACTCAGGGCAAAACACCGTATTTCGCTGCCCTATCTTCACACTCTCAAGCTCAGTGCCACACACCGGACACGGTTTTCCTTGCTTGCCGTACACCAACAACTCTTGAGCAAAGTAGCCAGGCTTACCATCGGCTTGAGTGAAGTCTTTCAGCGTCGTGCCACCTTGCTTAATGGCGGTCGCCAAAACGTCTTTGATATCAGCCACCAGCGTATTAGCTTCTTCAAGGCTAAGCTGCCCTGCTGGACGTTGGGGATGAATTCTAGAGGTGAACAGGGATTCATTGGCGTAGATGTTCCCCACCCCGACAACGACGGCGTTATCCATAATAAACTGCTTAATAGCCGTGCGTTTCACTTTTGCCTTATCAAACAGATATTCACCAGTAAACCCGTCAGTGAGTGGCTCGGGACCGAGTTTCTCTAAAGCAGGGTGGTCGCCACCTTTTTCCTGCCAAAGCCAGGCACCGAACCTGCGAGGATCGTTATAGCGGATCACTTTTCCATTGGAGAGGTGCAAGTCGACATGATCGTGTTTATCCGGCGCTGTCGCCTGTGGCAACACACGTAAACTGCCGGACATCCCCAAATGCACCAGTGCGTAGCCAATATCGGTTTCCAGTATCAAGTACTTTGCGCGGCGTTTCACTGCACGAATTGTCTGACCTTCGATATCAAATAAGGTGTCCGGAACAGGCCAACGCAGCTTGGGTTGTCTGACCTCCAATTTGGTGACCACCTGATCCGTCGCATGGGGCTTAATACCCATACGGCTCACTTCAACTTCCGGTAATTCTGGCATCCTGCTAATTCTGGTTGGCGAATGGGAACAGGTAGTTTGGATCAACTGAGACTGCAAGCCAACGGTTTTCCCAGTTTTGAATGAGCCAGAATTGAGGCAATTGATAATAGGTCAGACGTAAAGGCTCAACGGCTTCACCTCTATCCACGACCAAAGTCGCCGGTTCACGAAGACCAGGCTTTAACTTGTCGTAGGTGTCTGTGTCGATTTCTGTGCCAGACAGGTTAATCCATCGGTTTGCCAATTCAGTGGCAGAGATAGAAAGCTTTTTATCGGTTTGCCATGGCATGGCATTGGTGAGGGTAAATTTCGGAAAACGCAGCGCTTTAACTTCCACATCGGATGGCATCAACGCAATGATCCCATCAGGCAGAACCTGCTCAACCGGTTGTTCGGCCTCACTGTCTGCCAGCTGGCTTCTGAGGTAGGTTGGCAGGTTTATCAGTGTGATAAACGCCAGAATCCCCAGGATAAGGAAGTTATTGAATGTTCTGCGGGACGGTGTAGCCATCACTCACTCTCAGTGTCATCAGTCGTCACTTAAAGTGTATACCCAAACAACCTGAAAATGCTCGCATTCAGAGGTCATCAATACGTTCAATTCGAGGCAAATTCCCCGAGGAATAGTCATTCTATTTCCGTGGAGTTTAACGAAGAAGTGGGCGCATTGATGGCCTCCCTTCGGGCGAGTAGACTGACGCCGTGCTCTTTGTTGTTCCTTTTTGATGGAGATGACTACACCTACAAAGGAACGCCGCGATCACAACGCCAGTCAATCTCGCTGAATCCTGCATCTTCAGGTTGTTTGGGTATATATCCGGAAATCTCTGATTTACAGATATAAAAAAACCCAGCCAAAGCCGGGTTCTTTATAAGAGGCGAAAACCAATTACTTGATTTTTGCTTCTTTGTACATAACGTGTTGGCGAACAACTGGATCAAATTTCTTGATCTCGAACTTGCCCGGCATGTTACGTTTGTTTTTATCAGTAGTGTAGAAGTGACCAGTACCAGCAGATGATACCAGGCGGATCTTCTCGCGAATGCCTTTAGCCATTCTTTAAGTCCTCTTAAACGTTCTCACCACGGGCACGGATATCTGCCAGAACAGTATCGATACCTTTCTTGTCGATGATGCGCATACCTTTAGGGGTAAGGCGCAGTTTAACGAAGCGGTTTTCGCTTTCTACCCAGAAACGATGAGTTTGCAGGTTCGGCAGAAAACGACGCTTGGTGGCGTTATTAGCGTGAGAGCGGTTGTTACCAACTACAGGACGCTTGCCAGTTACTTGGCATACTCGTGACATGAATGTCTCTCCAAATCGTTTCAGCTCGATATCAACCTTGTCCGCCAGTCCTGCAAACAAGGTCAGGCTCTACGTCAAGGCTATCAAAGGTGGCGCATTATACTAACTGTCTTTCCATTGCTCAAGTCCCGAGCAGATCCTTTTGACAGTTTTTGATCGTTTTTTAGCAACCTAGGTGACGTTGACCTGAGGTAAACCTCACTCACCCCCAGAAAAAACGCCATGTTAGCGGCTTTCTACCGAATTAGAGAAAAGGTGTTAAAGACGACCAGAGTACCGAAATACCCTTAAATCCAACCACGTTCGGCGAAGGATACCACGTCCCCGTCCCCAATCACCATATGGTCGAGCAAACGAATGTCCACTAAAGCCAATGCATCACCGATTCTGTTGGTGATATGACGGTCTGCTGTGCTGGGTTCAGCGATACCTGAAGGGTGATTATGCGCGAGAATCACTGCATTGGCGCCTACATCAAGACAACGTTTAACCACTTCTCTCGGATAAACATTGGCAGCATTGATTGTACCTTCAAACAAAATCTCGTCTTTTATAGGGCGATTCTGATTATCAAGGTACAGCACGAGAAAGGCTTCCCTTGGGCGGTCACGAAGTTTGCAGGAAAGGTATCTGGCGGTATGTGACGGGCTGGAAAGTGCATCCTCCCTCGCCAACGTTTCACCTAGGTGACGTTTGCTAAGCTCCAACACGGCCTGAAGTTGGGCATATTTCGCTGAGCCCAGCCCTTTGCGTTCACTGAATTGTTTAAGTTCAGCCTGCATTAACCCTCTCAGTGAACCAAAGTCCTCCAAAAGGTAGCTAGCGAGTTCAATCGCATTCATGCCCTTTACGCCGGTGCGCAAGAAAATGGCAAGAAGCTCTGCATTGGTGAGAGACTCTGGGCCTCTCGCCAACAACTTCTCTCGGGGACGGCACTCTTCAGGCAAGTTTTTCAGGGACATGACATTCTCAGGAAAAGAAAACCCCGAGCGTCGCTTTCACCTTAAAAACCGTCAACATCATCATCAAAACGCTGCGATAGACTTACAAACTCGGCAAGTTTGAGTGGCTACGTATTTACATTTCGAACGTGAATAATATCGCTTTCACATTCGTCGAGCGTAACAGGCGCTTTCCCGGTCTTTTGTGTTATCTTTCCTCTCATTATCCTTTGGCTACATTAGTTATGGCTCAGAAAATCACTCAGACCCTTTCGGGCAAACGGATTGTTTTAGGTATCGGTGGCGGTATTGCGGCTTATAAATGTGCCGATCTGACGCGTCGCCTGATTGAACGTGGCGCTGACGTTCGCATTGTCATGACTCACGCAGCGAAAGAATTTATCACCCCGCTGACCATGCAGGCAGTCTCTGGCCACCCCGTGTCTGACAGCTTGCTAGACCCTGCAGCTGAAGCCTCAATGGGTCATATCGAAATCGCCAAATGGGCAGATTTGGTATTGTTGGCACCCGCCACTGCTGACCTGATTGCCCGTGTGGCGGCAGGCATGGGCAATGATCTTCTCACCACACTTTGCTTGGCAACAGATGCGCCAGTAGCTGTTGCACCCGCTATGAACCAGCAAATGTATCGCGCGGTTGCCACGCAGGAAAATCTCGCAACGTTGAAACGACGCGGCCACCCAATTTGGGGGCCAGCAAGCGGTGAACAGGCCTGTGGTGATATTGGCCCAGGTCGCATGCTAGAGCCAATGCAGTTGGTCGGACTGGTTGAACACCACTTCACCGACGGCGATCTCTCCGGCACTTCTTTTCTCATTACCGCAGGGCCAACCCGCGAAGCCATCGACCCGGTGCGTTACCTCACCAATCACAGCTCAGGGAAAATGGGCTATGCGATCGCAGAAGCGGCCGCTAAACGTGGCGCGAGTGTCACTCTGGTCAGTGGCCCAGTGAACCTGCCAACGCCAAATGGCGTTAACAGAGTGAATGTCGAAAGCGCGCAAGAAATGCATGACGCTGTTCACGCCCACGCTCCTAAACATCACATTTTCATCGCCTGTGCGGCGGTCGCTGATTTCAGACCTGCCAATGTGGCCGATCAGAAGATGAAAAAGAAAGATGGCGAAGATGATATGACGATCACACTGGTCAAAAACCCTGACATCGTCGCTTCTGTTGCTTCACTGAAAGAAAGTCGCCCGTTTACCGTCGGCTTTGCAGCTGAAACTCAAGATGTAGAGCAGTACGCACGCGGTAAGCTTCAGAAGAAGACTCTGGACTTGATTTGTGCCAATGATGTCTCTCAGGAAGGGCAAGGCTTTAACAGCGACCAAAACGCGTTACACCTTTATTGGCCGAAAGGTGACAAGGCACTGCCATTGGCAAGTAAATCTGAGATTGGCAACCAGCTTGTCAGCGAAATCACGGCACTTTACACCAACAAATAACACTCAGCGGAAATAGGTTATGAAACAAATTGATTTAAAAATTCTCGACCCACGCGTCGGTAACGAATTCCCACTTCCTGCATACGCGACAGAAGGCTCCGCAGGTCTGGACCTTCGCGCCGTGCTGGATGCACCGCTGACACTGGAGCCGGGCCAAACGGAACTTCTGCCAACGGGTCTTGCTATCCACATTGCTGACCCTTCACTGGCAGCCACCATTCTTCCACGTTCAGGTCTTGGCCATAAACACGGCATCGTTCTGGGCAACCTGGTAGGCCTCATCGATTCAGATTATCAAGGCCAGCTCATGGTTTCTTGCTGGAACCGAGGCAACACAACCTTTACCATTGAGCCAGGTGAGCGTATTGCGCAACTGGTTTTTGTGCCAGTTGTACAAGCCCAGTTCAACATTGTTGAAGACTTCGACGCGACCGAGCGTGGTGCCGGAGGATTTGGACACTCTGGTACAAAATAACAGCGTTAACCCGGTGAAATATCTGAAAAATGCCACAGAAGTGTGGCGTTTTTTATGCCGCATTCACGGTTTCGGGAATTACTGTAGGCTTCACCTGCAATCAAGGTGCATTATTCTTTTAATACAGAGAGGCCGTCGTTAATATAGCGGCTCTTCAGCCTAGATTTCGGGTCAGTGACCCCAAGAACAATAAAGGAACCATCTATTCATGGCTGGCCAAAAAAAGCAGAATCGCAGAGAGGAAATCCTCCAGGCCCTGGCTCAAATGCTGGAGTCCAATCAGGGCAGTCAACGCATTACCACCGCCAAACTTGCCGCGCAGGTAGGCGTTTCTGAAGCCGCGCTATACCGACACTTCCCAAGTAAAGCACGCATGTTCGAAGGCTTGATTGAGTTTATCGAAGAGTCACTGATCACCCGTATCAACCGCATCCAAAGTGATGAAAAAGATACGATGACCCGTTTACGCTTGATCCTTCAATTGCTGTTAGTTTTCGGAGAGCGTAATCCGGGACTGACACGTATCATGACCGGACATGCCTTGATGTTTGAGCAGGACAGACTGCAAGGTCGCATCAATCAGCTGTTTGAAAAAATCGAGAGCCAACTGCGTCAGGTACTGCGCGAGCGCCGTCTTCGTGAAGGGAAAGGTTTCCCGGTTGATGAGAATGTACTCGCAGCTCAGCTTCTCGGTCAGGTAGAAGGTAGCCTCAACCGCTTCGTGCGTTCAAACTTCAAATATGCGCCGACTGCGGAGTTTGACCAATACTGGCAACTGTTGAGTGCGCAGCTGAACTGATCGACGACGGAAAGACACAAAAAAAGGCTGCATGATGCAGCCTTTTTGTTTTCTTCAAGACTGATTATACCAATCACAGTAGGTAGGTGATCAGAAATAGCGTAGGAAAAATGCTTGAGAACAAGGCGAAAAATTTCGATAAGTAGTTATTCTACAATCAAATTTTTCAACGCAATTATCGAGCATTTTAACAAGCTAGGATGAGCAGATATTTACTACGATTGGTATTAAATACCGTATTCCGCGCGATATGCTTTTACTGCATCCAATTGTTCTGGGTTACCGCCCTGCTCTTCCAGATACGTCACCAGATCGCCAAGGCTGATGATAGAAACCACCTGACAGCCAAAGTCACGCTCGACTTCCTGAATGGCAGAAAGCTCGCCTTTACCGCGTTCTTGACGGTCAATTGCCACCAATACTCCGGCCAGATCAGCACCGTTCGCCTGAATGATTTCCATCGACTCGCGAATCGCTGTACCTGCAGTGATCACATCATCCACCAACATCACACGGCCTTCCAGCGCGCTACCCACCAGATTTCCACCTTCACCGTGATCTTTGGCTTCTTTGCGGTTAAAGCAGTAAGGCGTATCCACATCGTGATGTTCAGCCAGCGCTACCGCTGTGGTGGTCGCAATCGGAATACCTTTGTACGCGGGACCAAACAGCAGATCGTATTCGATGCCTGCATCAACCAACGCTTCGGCATAGAAACGGCCCAGACGCGCCAAATCCCTGCCTGTATTGAACAGACCGGCATTAAAGAAGTAAGGGCTCTTACGACCCGACTTCAAAGTGAATTCACCGAACTTCAATACTTCTTTTTCCAATGCAAATTCGATGAACTGACGCTGATAGGCTTTCATTTTCTCTCCTGTCGAACAAAAGTCGGCTAGCTTGCCGGTTTTACCTGAGGCACATCCGCCTCACTCAAAATTAGGTTAAAAAAAAGCGGCTCCAATAGAAGCCGCTTTCTCATCAATCAATTAACGATGCTTTCTGAATCGCTACAATGTCCTGAATACCTTTGGTTGCCAGAGACAACATGGCATTAAGCTCATCGGCAGTGAACGGTTCCGCTTCTGCAGTACCCTGCACTTCAATCATGCGGCCATCTTCCAGCATCACCACGTTCATATCCGTGTCTGCTGCCGAGTCTTCCACGTATTCCAAATCGCAGATTGGCGTCCCTTCAAAGATACCCACAGAAACTGCTGCGACATGACCTTTCATTGGGTTCTCTGCCAGCTTACCTTCGCTAACCAGCTTGTTCAGCGCATCGGCCATCGCCACACTTGCGCCAGTAATCGATGCAGTGCGGGTACCACCGTCAGCCTGAATAACATCACAGTCAACGGTGATGGTGAAATCGCCCAGCTTTTCAAGATTCACGGCAGCACGCAGGCTGCGGGCGATCAGGCGCTGAATTTCCATGGTGCGGCCGCCTTGCTTACCGTTTGCCGCTTCACGACGGTTACGGGTGTGGGTCGCACGTGGCAGCATGCCGTACTCAGCAGTGACCCAGCCTTGTCCTTTCCCTTTCAGAAAGCGCGGCACGCCTTCTTCAACGCTTGCGGTACAGATAACTTTGGTATCACCAAACGCCACCAGCACAGAACCTTCCGCATGGGCGGTAAAATGACGGGTAATTGTGACTGGACGAATTTGACCAACTTCTCTGCCGCTAGGACGCATAGGATTCACCTGTTTATAAATGCTGAATTTCGTTAACCGGCGATTATAACGGCTTCACCTTTTACACGCTAATACAAAGCGGTCTTGTCTGCTTTTTTCTTCTGTTTCCCGTCATGCTGCTGACATAAAAGGCAGCGACTGCGTATAATCATCACAACTTTCATCAATGAGTGAACTTCAATGATCCACAGTATGACTGCCTACGCCCGTCGGGAAATCAAGGGCACATGGGGCACAGCCGTTTGGGAAATCCGCTCGGTTAACCAACGTTACCTCGAAACCTATATCCGCATGCCAGAGCAGTTCCGTGGCCTTGAACCAATCATTCGTGAACGATTCCGTTCCCGTCTTGCCCGCGGCAAGGTGGAATGCAACTTGCGCTTTGAAGCCAATCAGTCAGCTAACACTGAACTTAAAATCAATGAAGAGTTGGCTAAGCAGGTGATTCACGCGGCGAAGTGGATCAAAGAAATGTCCGGCGAGGGCAATATTGGTCCTTTCCAGGTACTGCAGTGGCCGGGTGTGATGGAGACCCCAGAGCAGGACATGGACGTGATCAACAAAGCCTTGCTGGAAGGTTTCGACAAAACTGTTGATGACTTCATCGCTGCACGTGCCAGCGAAGGCGACAACATGAAAGCGCTGATTGAGCAGCGTCTGGAAGGCATTGCCGCAGAAGTGG
This sequence comes from Grimontia indica, assembly GCF_000333895.2. Classification (GTDB taxonomy): domain Bacteria; phylum Pseudomonadota; class Gammaproteobacteria; order Enterobacterales; family Vibrionaceae; genus Enterovibrio; species Enterovibrio indicus. Next base: position 134,729 of record NZ_ANFM02000002.1, read on the forward strand.
TGAAAGTACGCGCGAAAATGCCGGAAATCCTGCAATGGCAACGTGAACGTCTCCTGACCAAGTTGGAAGAAGCGAAAGTCGAACTGGACGCCAACCGCGTGGAGCAGGAAATCATCTTGTTGGCTCAAAAATCTGATGTTGCGGAAGAGCTGGATCGCCTTGACTCTCACGTATCAGAAACCAAGAAGATCCTGAAAAAAGGTGGCGCTTGTGGTCGTCGCCTGGACTTCATGATGCAGGAATTCAACCGCGAGTCGAACACGCTGGCTTCAAAATCCATCAGCACGGACATCACTGCTTCTGGCGTTGAACTGAAAGTGCTGATCGAGCAGATGCGCGAGCAAATCCAAAACATCGAGTAATCGATACGAAAAGCTGAAAAGCCCGGTCTTTGTGCCGGGCTTTTTGTTCCCGCTTTAGGTTGCAGCCATTATTGGGTTATCCTAAAAGTGGAATTCAATTTTTGCGCGGGTCATGGTACCCTGCGCGCCCTTTAACCTCACAGTGATCAAGACCATGAGCCAAGGTACGCTTTACATCGTTTCAGCGCCAAGTGGTGCCGGTAAATCAAGCCTGATTTCGGCATTGCTGAAAGATAATCCTCGTTACGACATGAAAGTGTCTGTTTCTCACACCACCCGTGCATCTCGTCCGGGCGAAGAGAACGGTGTTCACTACCATTTCGTCTCTGTTGAGGACTTTAAAGCGCTGATCGAACAAGAAGCCTTCCTAGAATACGCCGAAGTATTCGGTAATTTCTATGGCACATCACGCCTGTGGATTGAAGAAATGCTGTCAAAAGGCGTCGATATCTTTCTCGACATCGACTGGCAAGGTGCTCAGCAAATTCGCGAGAAAATGCCGAATGCAAAAAGCATCTTCATTCTGCCGCCAAGCCGTGAAGAGCTTGAGCGCCGCCTGAATGCGCGCGGTCAGGATTCTGATGAGGTCATCGCAAAACGCATGGAAGAAGCCCGTTCTGAGATCTCTCACTATAACGAGTATGATTACGTTATCGTGAACGATGATTTCGATGTGGCTCTGATGGACATCAAAGCCATCCTTCGCGCCGAGCGAATGAAGCAAGACAAGCAATACAGCCGTCACCACGACATGATCGACAGGTTGTTGGACTAATAAGCATCGCTATTGAAAGATGTTTGTTGTTTAGGTCAGTTCGCTTTTGTATAATTTTCGGTCATTTTGATTTTATTACTTACTGGAGTTCTTCATGGCACGCGTAACCGTTCAAGACGCTGTTGAAAAAATTGGCAACCGCTTCGATCTAGTATTGGTAGCAGCTCGTCGCGCACGCCAAATGCAAACTGGTGGTAAAGACTCACTGGTTCAGGAAGAGAACGATAAGCAAACTGTTATCGCTCTGCGTGAAATTGAGGAAGGCCTGATCACTAAAGAGATCCTGGATGCACGTGAGCGCCAAGAGCAGCAAGAACAAGAAGCTGCAGAAATGGCTGCTGTAAGCACCATCACAGGTACTCTTCGCTAATTTAACTTCAGGGAAACAGGCAGATTGTATCTCTTCGATAGCCTGAAAGAAGTCGCAGCACAATACTTGCCGGAGTCGCACTTAGAGGCACTCCGGCAAGCGTATTTGGTCGCGCGAGATGCCCACGAAGGGCAAACCCGCTCAAGCGGGGAACCATACATCATCCACCCTATCGCCGTTGCCCGTATTCTTGCGGAGATGCGCCTCGATCACGAAACCTTGATGGCAGCGCTGCTGCATGACGTGATTGAAGACACTGACGTTACCAAAGAAGACCTGCAACAACGTTTTGGCGATACCGTCGCCGATCTGGTAGATGGCGTCTCCAAGCTCGATAAGCTCAAATTCCGCGACCGTCAGGAAGCGCAGGCGGAGAACTTCCGCAAAATGATCATGGCCATGGCCCATGACATCCGCGTAATCCTCATCAAACTCGCTGACCGCACGCACAACATGCGTACATTGGGTGCATTGCGTCCAGACAAACGTCGCCGCATTGCCCGCGAAACCCTCGAGATTTTCTCGCCACTGGCGCACCGTCTGGGTATCCACAACATCAAAGTGGAACTGGAAGAACTTGGCTTTGAAGCCCTCTATCCAACCCGGTACCGCGTGTTGCGCGAAGTGGTGATTCATGCCCGCGGCAACCGCAAAGAGATGATCCAGAAAATCCACGCCGAAATTGAAGGCCGCCTCCAGGATGCGGGTATCAATGCCAAGGTGTTGGGTCGTGAGAAGAACCTCTACTCCATCTACAACAAGATGAAGAACAAGGAGCAACGCTTCCACACCATCATGGACCTCTATGCCTTCCGCGTGATTGTCGATTCGGTGGATACCTGTTATCGCGTGCTGGGGCAAATGCACAATCTGTATAAGCCACGCCCGGGCCGCATGAAAGACTACATCGCAGTACCGAAAGCCAACGGCTACCAATCGCTTCATACCTCCATGATCGGCCCTCACGGTGTCCCTGTTGAAGTACAAATCCGTACCGAAGACATGGATCAGATGGCGGACAAAGGTGTTGCGGCTCACTGGGCATACAAAGACGGTGCAGACCGTGCTGGCGGCGGTGGTACCACCGCGCAGGTGCGCGCGCAACGTTGGATGCAAAGCCTGCTGGAACTTCAGCAAAGTGCAGGTAGCTCGTTTGAATTTATCGAGAGCGTGAAATCAGACTTATTCCCGGACGAGTTGTTCGTGTTTACGCCGAAAGGCCGCATTGTTGAAATGCCTGTTGGCGCAACCGCTGTGGACTTCGCTTATGCCGTGCATACGGACGTCGGTAACTCTTGCGTCGGCGCGAGGGTGAACCGTCAGTCTTATCCACTCAGTCAACCGCTGAAAAACGGCCAGACCATAGAGATCATCACAGCCCCTGGCGCGCGTCCAAACGCGGCGTGGCTCAACTATGTGGTGACTTCCCGTGCGCGTACCAAGATTCGTCAGGTACTGAAAACCAAGCGTCGCGAAGAGTCTGTAATTCTGGGTCGCCGTCTTCTGAACCACGCCCTTGGCGAGAAGAATATTCAGGACATCGAGCTAGAAAACATCGACAAGGTCTTGCACGATCTCAAGCTCGAAAGCGAGGAAGATCTGCTGGCAGATATCGGTGCTGGTGAGCTGATGAGCGTGGTGATTGCCAAGCGTCTGCTTGGTGATGCTGACAGCCTGGAAGAGCAAGGCGGATGCCTGCCAATCCGTGGCGCTGAAGGTATCTTGCTGACTTACGCGAACTGTTGCCGCCCTATTCCGGGCGATCACATCGTCGGACACGTCAGCCCAGGTAAAGGGTTGGTCATTCACCGTGAAGAATGTGCCAACATCCGCGGTTATAGTCAGGAGCCAGACAAATATATGTCTGTCGAATGGGGTGATGACATTGATCAGGACTTTGCGACCGCACTGCGCGTTGACATGCTCAACCATCAGGGCGCACTGGCCGATTTGACCAACACCATTGCCGCAACAGGCTCTAACATTCAGGGTTTGACGACGGAAGAGCGTGATGGCCGTCTGTATACGATTTACGTGAAACTCACGACTCATAACCGTGTCCATCTGGCAAATATCATGCGCCGTATCCGTATCATGCCGAATGTGGTGAAAGTCAGTCGTCAGAAAAACTGATTTAAAACCCAGGCACCAAACACAAACGCCCGCCCTTTGCGGGCGTTTTTATAAACGAGAAAAAACACCATGACACCAGAACGTTTTGCACGCATCCATGGAGTGTTGGCCACCCGCCAGCCGGACCTTACTGTGTGCATGGAAGAAGTCCATAAGCCCAACAACATCTCCGCCATTATTCGCACTGCGGATGCTGTCGGTGTCCATCAAGTTCATGCCGTCTGGCCGAAAGACAGCAAAATGCGCGCATTGGGCGGCACCTCTGCAGGTGCACGAAACTGGGTGGACGTTGTCACCCATGACAACACACCAGAGGCGTTTGAAACCCTGAAAGCTAAAGGCATGCAGATACTGGTGACCAACCTGTCTGATACCGCCGTTGATTTCCGTGAGATTGATTACACCAAACCGACCGCCATCGTGATGGGTCAGGAAAAGACCGGCATCAGCAAGCAAGCGCTTGAATTGGCTGATCAAGACATCATCATTCCCATGATAGGTATGGTACAGTCACTGAATGTCTCGGTCGCCAGCGCGCTGATTTTGTATGAAGCGCAGCGCCAACGCCAAAACGCAGGCATGTACCAGCGTACACGCACTTTGATCCCACAAGCGGAAGTTGACCGCATCATCTTCGAGCGTGGTCATCCTGTGTTGGCAAAAGTCGCCAAACGTAAAGGCCTGCCTTACCCAGATTTGGATGAAGAAGGCCAAATCGTTGCCGATGAAGCCTGGTGGGCCAAGATGCAGGCAGCGAAATAAGCCTGTAATCGTATTGATTTAGGAGAGATGAACACACCATGCGCGCGTCAATGTTGGATGCCGTTCCCGTTACCTCGCTGACCGGAGTCGGCGGCAAAATGGCAGAGAAGCTGGAAAAGCTCGGGCTTTTCACGGTGCAGGATCTGCTATTCCATCTCCCCTACCGCTATGAAGACCGCACCCGCATCTGGCCTATCATGAGCCTGATGCCGGGCCAGCATGCCACCGTTGAAGGTGAAGTGGTTAGCAACAACACTGTCTTTGGGCGTCGCCGTATGCTGACGGTGAAAATCACAGACGGTAACGGCTCGCTCACGCTGCGTTTTTTCAACTTCAATGCGGCAATGAAAAACAGCCTTGAACAGGGCAAACGCGTCAAAGCTTACGGCGAAATCAAACGCGGTCAGGGTGGCCTTGAAATCATCCATCCTGAATATAAAGTCTTCTCCGAACCCACAGAGCTTTCACTGGAAGAAACCCTGACGCCGGTTTACCCAACCACAGAAGGCCTTCGCCAGTTGACGCTGAGAAACCTGACCGATCAGGCGCTTGAGTTGCTTGATGGTGCTGCGGTGCAGGAACTCTTACCGGAAGGCTTATACGACAGGCAAATCACCCTGCGTGACGCCCTGAAAATCCTGCATCGTCCAACACCGGATATTTCGGTGACCCAGTTGGAGAAGGGTGAACACCCTGCTCAGAAGCGCCTCATCCTAGAAGAGCTGTTAGCGCAGAACCTCTCGATGCTCGCGGTTCGCAGCAAGTTACAGCAAGATCCGACATTTTCGCTGCCGCCTTCTACCGAGTTAAAGCCAAAACTCTTGGAATCCTTGCCATTTACGCCAACGGGCGCGCAATCACGCGTGGTGGCTGATATCGAACGCGATATGGGATTGGAAAAGCCCATGATGCGTCTGGTACAGGGTGATGTGGGCTCAGGCAAAACCTTAGTGGCTGCACTCGCTGCATTGCAGGTGATTGAGCAAGGCTATCAGGTTGCTTTGATGGCACCGACTGAACTCCTTGCTGAGCAGCATTCGATTAACTTTGCCAATTGGCTGGAGCCTTTAGGCATTTCCGTTGGTTGGCTTGCGGGCAAACTGACAGGCAAAGCCAAAGAAGCCGAGCTTGCCAAAATCGCCAGCGGCGAAGCCAAAATGGTAGTGGGCACCCACGCCCTTTTCCAAAAGCATGTCGAGTTTGACAAGCTTGCCCTGGTCATCATCGATGAGCAGCATCGATTTGGCGTCCACCAGCGCCTTGAGCTTCGTGAGAAAGGGATGAAGCAAGGCATTCATCCCCACCAGCTCATCATGACTGCGACGCCTATTCCACGCACGCTGGCGATGACCGCCTATGCCGATCTCGACACCTCCATCATCGACGAGCTGCCACCGGGACGCACACCGATCCAAACCGTTGCCGTGCCGGATACCCGACGTATCGACATCATCAACCGTGTCCACGCGTCCTGTTTGGAAGAAGGACGTCAGGCTTACTGGGTGTGTACCTTAATTGATGAGTCTGAGGTGTTAGAAGCGCAAGCTGCCGCAGAAACGGCCGATGATTTGGCACGTGCTCTGCCCGATCTAAAAATCGGCCTGGTACATGGCAGGATGAAAGCGGCAGAAAAACAGGAAGTGATGCAGGCGTTTAAATCCGGTGAGCTTCATCTTTTGGTCGCCACTACCGTGATAGAAGTCGGCGTGGATGTGCCAAACGCCAGCCTGATGATCATCGAAAACCCAGAGCGTCTCGGTCTGGCGCAACTTCACCAGCTTCGTGGTCGTGTCGGACGTGGTTCCGTCGCCAGCCACTGTGTGCTTTTGTATCACGCACCGCTGTCAAAGACCGCCACCCAGCGCTTAGGTGTATTGCGTGAAAGCAGCGATGGTTTTGTGATTGCCCAGCGCGATCTGGAAATTCGTGGTCCAGGTGAGCTCTTGGGTACCAAACAAACGGGGATGGCAGAGTTTAAAATTGCCGATTTGGTCCGCGATCAGAAACTCATCCCTGAAGTGCAGAAACTCGCGTTGTATCTGCACCAAAACTATCCGGACAACGCCAAAGCCATTATCACCCGCTGGCTTGGTAACAACGACAAGTACAGCAACGCATAAAAAAAGGGCGGATATCCGCCCTTTCTTCATTCAACCAGTGTTGCTAATCAGTCTTCCCAATACTGCATCACCAGCGCCATCACTTCTGATTTGCTGTAACCCACTTCCCGGGCATCATCAATTAGCGCTTTCAGGGTGGGCTCTATAAATCCAAAGCGGTCTTCCATCCTGCCCTGCAGTCCTTGCCGCGCAACAATCATGCCCACACCGCGTTTACGTTCTAACCAGCCTTCTTCTTCCATGTTTTGGTAGCAACGTGAAATCGTCATCGGATTGATATTCAACTCTGCCGCTAACTTTCTGACAGAAGTCAGCTTCTCCCCAGGGATGAGCGTCCCGGCAACAATCTGACGCTGAATTTGCGTCATCAGTTGTTTGAACTTCGGGGACGGATCCTGCGGGTCGATGACTATCTTCATGTTTCATCTCTGCTGTATCGGCGCTGTATTACAGTATTAGCAGATGATTCAAACATGAGACAAGTTTATGAGTGGATTTTCATATCAAAAAATAAAAAAACGCGGATTCAGGCTCCGCGTTTTTCTCTGTAAAGATGCTTTTAACGCCGCTTTCTCGGCTGGCGTTTAGCCACTGGCAAGACAATTTGCGCCCGCAAGCCGCCCTGTGAGCGCTGGCTGAGTTTTAGCGTACCGTTATGCTGCTCAGTAATACGCTTGACGATGGCAAGTCCAAGGCCAGTGCCTTCACTGCCCCGCGCGGTGTCGCCACGGGTAAAGGGCTGTAATACTGTGTCAATCTGATCGGCTGCGATACCCGGTCCATTATCTTCCACCGCAATCCACTGATGTCGACGGTCGGCAGACGTACCGGTACTGATTTTGACCCAACCGCCACCATAGCGCACTGCATTCACCACCAAGTTAGTCACCGCACGGCGGATAGCCACTTCGTTAGCATCTAGCTTTCCAACCAGCTCGCCTTTAGATACTTCAAGGTCATGCCCTGTTGCACCATCAGCGACAGACACATCTTCGGCCACCACATTCAGGTCAATCTCTGTCATGTCCTGAAGCTGAACCGAACGCAAGTAATCCATAAACTGGTTGATGATTTCATTACACTCTTCAGTGTCTTTAATCATGCTCTCAGCCAGATAACTGTCTTCCGGCGACATCATTTCAGTCGCTAGACGAATCCGGGTCAACGGCGTACGGAGATCATGACTGACACCTGCCATCAGCAGTGCCCTGTCTTCCTCCAGTTTGCGAATGCCTTCGCTCATCTGATTAAACGCTTTCGTCACCGCACGGATATCTGATGCACCTCGTTCCGGCAAGGGCTCGGGGAATTTGCCGTGTCCCACATCCTGCGCCGCACGTTCCAGTGCCGCCAATGGTCGGTTCTGCACCTTAATAAACATCCAGCCGCCCCCGATCACCAGTAAGGCGATAAACATGGAATAGAAAAACAGGGGTTGGAAGTCATCCTGATGCAGCTCAGACAGCGGTATCCGCATTACGTAACCGGGGAACGCCTCACTTTCCAGCCAGAGCACATAGTTCTTCGACTCTAGGCTGATACGCGCTTCCGTCGGGGCACCGAGCTTCTCAGACATGTCCGCACTGAGATAATCCACTGACGCGGCGTTATCAAACTCCTCCATCATCGCTGGCTCATCGTCATCGTGCATGGTGACGCCAAGCTTCTCGAGTAACTGACGACGTAACAGTTCATCCATGTGATAAACCTTGCCGTTCGATAACAGCAAATCGTCATCCAGCATGACTTCGATTTCATGAGCGAGGATTTTGTTGAACTGTTTGATGCTTGGCAGCAGGGCGTAGTTGAGGATGGTAAGGTAAGAGAAGATCTGGCTGGCAATCAGAAGGCCAGCCAGCACCACGAGCGTACGAGCAAAGTTACTGCGTGGAGAGAAGCGCATTAATTAGGCTTCTCCGTCCGGTACGAACACATAGCCCAGACCCCAAACGGTCTGAATATAGCGAGGTTTGCTTGGATCTTCTTCAATCATGCGGCGAAGACGCGAGATTTGAACGTCAATCGAACGCTCCATCGCGGAGTACTCACGACCACGAGCCATGTTCATCAGTTTGTCGCGGGACATCGGCTCACGGGCATTGGTCACCAGTGCCTTCAACACGGCAAACTCACCCGATGTCAGCGTTAGCGGCTCGTCATTACGGAACATTTCGCGGGTGCCCAGATTCAGGCGGAACTGACCAAACTCGACAATTTTTTCTTCACTGGAAGGCGCACCCGGTGCTTCTACCGTCTGACGACGAAGCACTGCACGAATACGTGCCAGCAATTCACGTGGATTGAAGGGTTTCGGCAGGTAATCGTCAGCTCCCACTTCCAGACCCACGATGCGGTCAATTTCGTCGCCTTTTGCCGTCAGCATCAGGATCGGCAATTGATTGTTCGCCTGACGTAGGCGGCGGCAGATAGAGAGGCCATCTTCACCCGGCAACATCAGGTCCAACACCATCAGGTGAAAATTCTCACGAGAGAGCAAACGGTCCATTTGCTCGGCATTCGCCACACTGCGCACCTGAAAACCTTGCTCAGACAAGTAACGCTCGAGCAGCGAGCGAAGACGCATATCATCGTCAACAACCAGGATCTTATGATTATCTTGCATGACTTACCTTTCTCTCCGTGTGGTGGAAATGCCACCAACAATATTAAAGTCTGACACTGATATAAAACATCAGAGTAACGTCCTGTGGGAAGAAAAACTGTTACCAGTTGTAACCCTGCCCCAGAAAATTGAATGCGAAATTCGTGCCTCAGCTTAACGTTGCCGGGCAGCTTCGCTTTAATCATGGCAGCAAAGCGGTTATAACTCTTGCCGGAAAACGAAACAATCGCTCGGAAAGCAGAATGAAAAAAACCGATTTGGTCACCCGGGAAGGCTACAACAAACTCAAACAAGAGCTCGATTACCTCTGGAAAGAGCGCCGCCCGGAAATCACCAAGATTGTCTCTTGGGCCGCCAGTCTTGGCGACCGTTCAGAGAACGCGGACTACACCTACAATAAGCGCTTGCTGCGCGAGATAGACCGCCGCGTCCGCTACCTCCGAAAACGTCTCGAAATCCTGCGTGTGGTCGATTATAGCCCTCAACAGGACGGTAAGGTGTTTTTCGGTGCCTGGGTCGATATCGAAAACGAAGATGGCGACACTCTCTCCTTCCGCATTGTCGGTCCCGACGAAATTTATGGCCGGAAAGACTACATTTCTATCGACAGCCCTATGGCGCGCGCTTTGATTAAAAAAGAAGTGGATGACGAAGCGGTGGTGACCACACCGGAAGGGCCGAAAGTCTGGTACGTCAACAGTATCCGCTACCAGCAAGACGAACACTAAGGTTACGCTGCAGCGTGACAATGAATCTAAGGAACACCATGACAACTTCAATCTACCAACAGATCGCGACGGAACTGAATGTACGCGATGCACAGGTTATTGCGGCAGTAAACCTGCTGGATGACGGCAATACCGTCCCCTTTATTGCCCGTTACCGTAAGGAAGTGACCAACGGCCTTGACGACACCCAGTTGCGTAACCTTGAATCCCGCTTGGGTTATCTACGTGAGTTGGAAGAGCGCCGCCAGGTGATCCTGAAATCGATTGATGAGCAAGGCAAACTGTCCGGTGCACTGAAAAAAGACATTCTGGATGCAGACAGTAAAAACCGTCTTGAAGACTTGTACCTGCCATATAAACCCAAGCGCCGTACCAAAGGTCAAATCGCGATTGAAGCCGGCATCGAACCACTGGCGACTCTGCTGTGGGAACAGCCAGACCACGAACCAGAAACCGAAGCGGCGAAATACTTAAACGCTGACGCAGGCTTTGCTGATACCAAAGCAGTACTCGACGGTGCCCGTGCGATTTTGATGGAGCAATTTGCCGAAGATGCCGCGCTGCTGGACAAAATCCGCCGTCATCTGAACCAAAGCGCGGAAATTCAAGCCCGCGTGGTGGCAGGTAAAGAGGAAGAAGGCGCGAAGTTTAAAGACTACTTCGCTCATGATGAATTGCTCAGCAAGGTGCCTTCGCACCGCGCACTCGCCATGTTCCGCGGCCGCAATGAAGGGATTTTGCAACTGTCACTGAATGCCGATCCGGGTCAGGATGAAAAATCCACTGGCTCATATTGTGAAACCATCATCAGTGACCATTATGGCGTGACCATTGGCGCTGCAGCCGCTGACCGCTGGCGTAAACAGGTTGTGAGCTTTGCATGGCGTATCAAGATTTTAATGCACATGGAAACCGAGCTGATGGGCAACCTGCGCGAGATGGCAGAAACTGACGCTATCAAAGTCTTCGCCGATAACCTGAAAGACTTGCTGATGGCCGCACCTGCAGGCCCCCGCAGCACCTTGGGTATCGACCCAGGCCTTCGCACCGGTTGTAAAGTCGCGGTGATCGACAACACCGGTAAGCTTTTGGATACCGCCACCATCTACCCAACGCCGCCACAAAACAAAATTGCAGAATCTGCACGCGTGGTGATGGCACTGGTGAAAAAGCACAATGTGGATTTGATTGCGATTGGTAACGGCACAGCTTCCCGTGAAACCGACGCCTTTGTGGCTGGCATGCTGAAAGATGCGGGTGAGAAAATCCAAACCGTGATGGTCAGCGAAGCAGGTGCGTCGGTTTACTCCGCCTCTGAACTTGCCGCGACCGAGTTCCCGGGGCTTGATGTGTCGCTACGTGGCGCGGTTTCTATCGCCCGTCGTCTGCAAGACCCACTCGCTGAGCTGGTGAAAATCGACCCGAAATCTATCGGTGTGGGCCAATACCAGCATGATGTTAGCCAAAGCCAGCTAGCCAAGCGTCTGGACGCGGTTGTGGAAGACTGTGTAAACGCCGTCGGTGTCGACGTAAACAGTGCCTCTGCAGCGCTATTGACCCGCGTCGCAGGCCTATCTACCACCATGGCAGCCAACATTGTGGCCTTCCGCGACGAAAATGGCCGCTTTGAAGATCGCAAAACCCTGCTGAAAGTGCCGCGTCTTGGCCCGAAAGCCTTTGAACAGTGTGCGGGCTTCCTTCGTGTCATGAAGGGTAAAAACCCATTGGATGGTTCTTCCGTTCACCCTGAGGCTTATCCTGTCGTGAAACGTATTGCCGAGAAATCCGGTAAAGGCATTGATGCCATGATTGGCAACCATGACTTCCTGCGTGCGCTGAAAGCAGCAGACTACGCTGACGATACCTTTGGTATTCCGACCGTGACCGACATTCTGGCAGAACTGGCAAAACCTGGCCGCGACCCACGCCCAGAGTTTAAGACCGCCACCTTTGCCGATGGCGTCAATGAAGTGAAAGATCTGATCCCGGGTATGGTGTTGGAAGGCGTGATCACCAACGTGACTAACTTCGGCGCTTTTGTTGATGTCGGCGTACATCAGGACGGTCTGGTACATATCTCTGCGCTGTCAGATAAGTTCATTTCCGACCCACGTGAAGTCGTCAAAGCCGGTGATGTGGTGAAAGTGAAGGTGATGGAAGTGGATCTGCAGCGTAAGCGTATTGGTCTTTCAATGCGCCTGAGCGATGAGCCGGGTTCAGATAACAAACCTACCCGCGAATCACGTCCTCGCCATCAGGAACGCAGCTTTGGCGGCAATAACCGCAATGACAACAACCGCCGTGATAACCGTGGCGGCCAGCAATCCGGTTTCGGTGGCGCCTTTGCCGATGCCTTTGCCAAAGCAAAGCGTAACTGATAGTTGGGAAACCAAAAACAGCGCCAAGAGGCGCTGTTTTTGTCTCTGCTTGCTTGGCTTACCGTCAAATCACGATCAGCACTTCTGACGGGATATTCGCGGCAGACGATTGCTGATAACGCATGGCAACCACCGCACCAGTACGTTGAGAAGCTTTCAGCTCGTCGATTTTATCCAGGATTTCTTTCGGCAGCTTAATGCGCATGGCATAGCCGTTTTCGTTTTGCGGCACATACGAACCGCTGGAAAGCATGTTGGTCAGCTGACTTAGGGTTTCATGTGCAGCAAAACCACCACCATTGAACTGTCTTGGGTTTTGTTCCAGATCGGCGTAATCGGGGTGTTCAGAAGGATCCCAGGATGGGTTCTTCAATTGTTTCTCTTCGGCGAGTACTGGTTTTTCTTCGGCAGTGGCATTTGCCTGACTGGGTGGGACAATTTTTTCGCGCACGCGATTTTCCCGCGCAACTTGCTCCGTTGGCGGGTTTACTGACGGTACGACAGCAGGGATGCTGACGTTAGCGGGCGAAATGTTCATGCCAATGTTGTCTCCCAACACCGACCGAAGGCGCGTCGCCTGTGAGCATAGGCGGGGTAATCCCCGCGAATGCGCGTGCTATATCTCTATAGCGAAACTAGACCAATATTGCGATCAGTCCGCCAATGGTACCCAGTGCAGAAAGCACCTGACCGGCGGAATACGCAGCATCGTCGTTGCTTTTCACTTCTTCAGGGTGGTCCATGCCAAGCGCCCCGTAGGTGAAAGACTCAACTTTAGACGAAGTGTTCGTGCCTTCGGCTTCCGTTGCTTTGTTAACAGTCTTACCGTCCGACACTTCCTTCGCGACCTGCTCGTAAGACTGCTTGGCACCCTCGGCTGCCTGCGCCTCATTGCCCTTTGCCGCCTGATTTGGCTGCATAGGCTTGGCGTAAGCATGCTGAGAATACCCAACGTTACCTATATTCATTATGGTCTCTCCTGATGCCATAGCAAGTAACTTGATTAAAGTATCGGCAGCTACAGATTAAAATTTAGCCCCAATTCACTTTATTTCGCTACTTTCCATTAACAGGACGGCAAACATTGGCCACAAAAAGCCAGAAGCTCTTGTGAAAAATGGTCGGGATCAGAAATGAACGGTGCGTGCGACGCTTTGGCAAAGATTTGCCGCTGCGAACGCGGTGCCAGAACATCCAACTCTTGCGCCACTTTGACAGGCACAAGGCCGTCCAGCCGACCGTACATTCTGAGCCAAGGCATTGAAATATCATGCAAGTGAGGCCGCAAATCAGCGTCAGCAAGAATACCAAGGCCGGCGCTAAGCGCCTCTGGCTGAGGAGACGGGTGAGAGAGGACCGCCTGTTTCAACCACTTAATATCTTGCCGTGCTGTCGGGCTCCCCATTGCCTGAAGCGCCATGAAACGTTCAACCGTCGTCTGAAAGTCTTCAGCCAATTGTTTCGTAAACGCCTGCAATACCTCGGGTTTTATCCCTCGCCATCCATGTTCTGCAGCAAATCTTGGTGAGCTGGCAATCGTGACTAGACCTTTCACACGTTCCGGTGCGAGCAGTGCAGCCTGAGTGGCAACCATTCCCCCCAAAGACCAACCGGCCCAAACAGATTCCTGCGGTGAATTATCAAGCAAACACTGTGCCATTTCCTCCAAGGAAAAGGCATCGGTCGGTTGACTGAAGCCATAGCCCGGCAGGTCAACACAATGAACACGGTAATGCGGGGTGAGAGCAGGCAGGATGTTTTTCCATACGGCGCTGTTCATCCCCCAGCCATGAATGAGAATCAGATCGGAACCCTGGCCTTCCGTGTGCCAGTACAGAGAAGTCGTCATTTACACTGCCTAAATTCGTTTATCAACAAGCATGTCCTTGATGTTAAGCACTATCTTACGTGCCTTGCCGCTGCGTTGTCAGCTTTGCCACCACAGGTTGGAGCAGCATGCTTATCCTTGGTGTCATGCCTGTCACGCCAGCTTGCCCAGTCAGCCACGCTGCCTGCATTGTGGTTTGCCCACCCCTTACATGATTGAAAGCTGCGGTAGATGTTTGAAAAAGCCGCCGCCGTGGGACAGTTTGTTTTGTGTCGGTGCCTATTCCTTTCCCTATGACAAGCTGCTTCACCGCTTCAAGTATCAAGGACATTACTGGCTTGCCCCTGCTCTCGCTAAACTGCTCGCGACAGAGATTGAATCACCTGCGCCTCTCCTTCTTCCCGTGCCCATGCACTGGAAACGAAGGCTTTGGCGCGGATTTAACCATAGCAGCGTGCTGGCCGCAGAGCTCGCGAGACAACTCAAGGTTCAATCTGAGCCCAATGTCTTAAAACGCATTCGTGCCACTCGCCAACAGCAGGGATTAGACCGACAATCCCGTCTTTCAAACTTAAAGCAGGCATTTTCTATCAAAGGAAAACTGCCGCCACACATCGCCTTGGTCGATGATGTTGTCACCACGGGTGCAACTGTCGCCCAGCTTTGCCGCTTGCTCCGGCAGCATGGCGTGGAACGTATTGATGTGTATTGTCTTTGTCGCACACCACCAGAAGCCACTTAATTGAAAAGTGAGGGAAAAGTAACCTCGAAGCTTGAGGGGTGATAGCGGACAAAAACAAGCGTACAATGTAAACAAATACTGGATAAATCAGGTAAGAAGCCGTGTCACAAATTATTATTTCAGAAAGTGCACAGAGCCATTTCGGTAAACTGCTTGAGCAGCAGCCGGAAGGGACTAACATCCGCGTATTCGTGGTTAATCCTGGCACGCAAAACGCAGAGTGCGGCGTTTCTTACTGCCCTCAGGATGCAGTGGAAGCGACTGACACCGAACTCAAATTCGAAGGTTTTTCTGCCTACGTAGATGAACTGAGCCTTCCGTTTCTGGAAGATGCTGAGATTGATTTTGTCACTGACAAAATGGGCTCACAGCTGACGCTGAAAGCACCAAACGCAAAAATGCGTAAGGTGTCTGACGACGCGCCACTGATGGAGCGCGTTGAGTACGTGATCCAGACTCAGGTTAACCCACAGCTGGCAGGCCATGGTGGTCACATCAATCTGATTGAAATCACTGAAGACAAAGTGGCAGTGATTCAATTCGGCGGCGGCTGTAATGGCTGTTCAATGGTTGACGTCACCCTGAAAGACGGCATCGAGAAGCAACTGCTGGAAGAATTCAGCGGCGAGCTCAACGGCGTTCGTGACGTCACCGAGCACGCACACGGTGATCACTCTTACTACTAAGAGCGATTATCTGAGAAGAAAGGCGCCCGATGGCGCCTTTTTTGTCTCGGCTAGTTTGCAGCCAGAAAGGTATCTCTTCGCCACTGGTGAACGAAAAGTACCCCCAGCGTTAATCCACGCAACGCCATAAAGCCGAGCATCGCCGCCCAAAGCGCATGGTTGCCCCAGCCACTTAATAGCCACCAAATCACAAAGAAACCTGCCATCGCAACAAACATGGTGTTTCGCATTTCACGTCCGCGCGTCGCACCGATAAACACACCATCAAGCAGAAAACACCACATGGCCACGAGCGGCATGGCAATGAGCCAAGGCAGATACACAAATGCCTGTTCACGCACAGCAGGAATATCAGAAATCACCCCGACGATCTGCTCGCCGAAGATCAGGAAAGCGGCAGTGATAAGCAGGGAGATCACCAAGCTCCAAAAGGTAGTTGCTGTCAGTGAATCTATCAGCTCGTTTCTGTTCCGGGCACCAATTGCTTTCCCTACCATGGCTTCCATGGCATAGGCAAAACCGTCCATTGCGAAAGAGACCAGCATCAGGAAGTTCATCAGCACCGCATTGGCTGCCACCACGTTATCACCCAGTGTCGCCCCCTGAAAAGTCATAAAGGTGAAGGCCAGCTGCAGGCAGAGGCTTCGAAGGAAGATGTCCCGGTTCAGCTTTAAAAGCCGCCCCATACCCGCAGAAGCTTTTTTCCACTGCGCCAATGGAGCAGGCAACATCTCTTGCTTCCAGCGCTGCGCCACAAAATACAAGCCCAGTGCCATACCGCTGTAATCAGCAATCACACTCGCTGCCGCAGCGCCCTGCACTTTCCAGCCAAAACCCACGACAAACAGCACATCGAGGACAATGTTGATGACGTTGATAACAATCAGCAGCATCATCGGCTTCTTCGCGTTCTGGGCACCCAATAGCCAACCCATGATCACAAGATTGGTCAGCGCAGCAGGCGCACTCCAGATACGCACAGAGAAATACTGATCGGCATAGCGCTTCACTTCTGCGCTTGCATCACTGTAGGAAAACACCCAATCCGCAATCAATGGATGCACGGTGATAATCGCTAATGCCAGTAACCAGGCAAGGGAGATACCCTGCAGGAACACATTTGCCAGCCCCGCTTTATCGTCAGCGCCATAAGCTTGTGCGGTAAGCCCAGTGGTAGCCATACGAAGAAAACCGAGCAGCCAGAAAGTCACCGCGATCATGGTGCTGCCGACCGCCACGCCACCGAGGTACCAGGCGTGGTCGAGGTGACCAATCACAGCCGCATCCACCAGTCCGAGCAAAGGCACGGTAATGTTGGAGAGCACCATGGGAAACGCGAGCGAGAAAACACGCACGTGAAGGGCTTTTTTTTGCAGCGCTGACAGCATAAATTGGCTCTGTGGTTATCGACAGATAGAGAGTAAGAGGCGGCAGTTTATCAGAATGTGCGGGTTAAAAAGACGGTATCCTTGATGGTTTCGCCATCACGCACAAATCCGTTTTTCTCCAGCACGCGGACAGAAGCCAGATTGTTCTCTTCGGCCCCACCGGAAAGCGTCGCGACCTTGCCGCTCTGTTGGCACCAGCTCACCAAGCCTTGCAGCATCTCACTGGCCAATCCCTTTCTTTGCAGTCTTTCACTCACCACATAACCCAACCGGAGATCGAGCAAGCCTTCTGTATTAGTTTATGCATACAGCAAAATAAACCCAGCCAGAGATTGGGCATCCTGCTCTTTCACGGCGAGGAAGGTGGATTCGGTTAAAGCCTGTTGAAGCCAAACCGCGGCGCTTTGGGCGTCATTCACCGATTGAATATCCGGCGGTAAGTGCTGCTTCACCGATGGGGTCAATAGGGCTGCTAATTCCTTAGCCAGATTATCAGAGGCCTCTGAACCAGACGATAACGCCGCGACATCCAGTCGCGGCGTTGAGAATTGAAGATGGGAAAGCATCATCCCTGCTCACTGTTTGCTTGGGTGTGCAACTATCCTATCGCACGCCACGCATGATCAGCGAGCAAAGCCACAAACAAACCAAATACATGCCAAATGGAGTATTTAAACGTCTGCCAAGCCAACCCTTTGCGATCATGGAATTTCAACTGCCACGCGTACCAGGCAAAGCCGAGATTGAGCGCCAAACTACCGAAGAGGTAAATCAGTCCACTCATTCCCGCCAGCCAAGGCAGTAAGCCCACCACCACCAAAAGCAGGGTGTAGAGCAAAATCATGGTCTTGGTGAATTCCACACCATGGGTTACTGGCAACATGGGTACGCCGGCTTTGGCGTAATCTTTCTCACGGTGAATCGCGAGCGCCCAGAAATGCGGTGGGGTCCAGGTGAAAATCAGCATCACCAGCAACAGTGCATGTGGGTCGAGCGTTCCGGTCACCGCCACCCAACCGAGCAGCGGCGGCATTGCGCCAGCCAAACCACCAATCACGATGTTCTGAGGCGTCGCATGCTTCAGCCATACGGTGTAGACCACCGCATAGCCAATCAAACTGGCAAAAGTGAGCCATGCCACCAGCGCATTCAATACCCAAAGGAGCGCAAAGCCCGCGACCATCAGCAAACCACCAAAGGCCAGCGCCTGTGACGTACCTACCCGGCCTTTTGCAACGGGGCGATGGATGGTGCGCTGCATCTGTCTATCAATACGCTGGTCAATCACATGATTGAACACCGCAGCCGCAGCGGACTGCATGCCAATCCCTAACAGCCCGAGAATCACGGCGTGAGCAGGAGGCAAAGACGGTACCGCCAAACACATTCCCACCATGGCGGTCAGCAATAGCATGGCCACCACTTTGGGTTTAGTCAGCTCCAGATAATCCCGCCATTGAGCGGTTTCAGTATTCGGGGCGCTGTTTGCCAGCGAAGGCGTATTGAATTTAGCCATGGCTTAACCTCCCTGAGTCTTCCAAAGACGACTGTGCAGCGGTCATTGAAACAGGTGCGAACACACCTACCACCGTCCTGACAGTCACTAAAAGTAAAAGCAATCCGCAAACATTGTGTGCCACCGCAACAGACAGCGGCAGCAAGGCGACCACATTCGTAACACCAAGCGTTATCTGAATACCCAGCGCGCCTAAGAGTAGTAGCGATGCGCCAGCACCAAGCGGTTTTCTGACCGCAAACGCCAGCAGTAGAATGAGCGCCGTGACCACCATGGCACCGATTCGGTGGGTGGCGTGAATCGTGACGCGCTGATCGAAATTCAACACGCCATATTGGTAAGTCTCATTTTTCGGGCTGATGGGATGAAACGCCGAGGCGTCGTATTTCTCTGCCCAGTCGACTTCACAAACGGGCAGTTGAGTACAAACGAGAGCCGCATAGTTGGCTGATGTCCAGCCGCCAAGCGCGATTTGCATCACCACTGCAAGAAGCGCAGCGACTGACAATACCTTGAGCTTTCCGCCTATAGAGGCTTTTTGGACGCCCATCTCTAGCTGTGTTGGCTCTTTAATACGCCGCCTTTCCAGCAGCGCCAACATGAACAGCAAAGTCACGGTTGTGAAACCACCGAGTAAATGCCCCATCACCACAATCGGCATCAGGTTCATGGTCACTGTCCACATGCCCAGAGCGGCCTGGAAGGTCACCACCGCCAGCAGCACACTCGGCAGCATGCGGTTACGTTCAGGGCGACGCCACGCAAGGAAGGCAATGGCAGCAATCACTAAACCTAGGGTGCCTGCCACATAGCGATGGATCATTTCATTCCAGGCTTTTTGAATTTCAACAGGGGCATGGGGGAAGGCTTCCGTTGCCTGAGCGATTTTCTCTGCAGATTGCGGCACGGTCAGAAAGCCATAACAACCGGGCCAATCTGGGCACCCCAAGCCTGCTTCCGTCAAACGGGTAAATGCTCCCAGTGCCACGACGACCAAAGCCAAGGCCAGTGCACCGTAGATCAGTCCGAGATAGCGTTTGTCTTTTTCCATCACGACCTCCCTTACCCGACTTTGGAGAGTTTCATGAGTTTTCGAAGATCGGACAGCAGTCCTTTGCTTTGTGCCACCTGTGCTGATTTTTCCGCTGGCACCGGATAGGCAAGAATAAGGTTGTTCAGGGGGTCAACAAGATAAATCGCGTTTTCAGAGAAGGGCAGCGACGACATGGTTTGTTGTTGCGTTGCATCGATGTTTTGGCGGGTGACATTGGTGCCTTCTTCCACCGCCGAGCTTTCCGGTGTCAGCAGGATGCTGGCAACCCGTTCACGCTCACGTCCAACCGCCACCGGAATTTGGTTCAGTTGAAAAAGCGCACTTTCGCACTTCTCATCACAAGAATTGGGGTAGGAGTAGACCAAACGCCATTGCCCGTTGTGTGACAGCCAGTCAGCCTTCACTTCTTCGGCGATAAGCTCGCCATTGTTGGTCACGCCCTTATTGTACCAGCCAAAATCCAACACCAATTTGGCAGCCAGAACCGGCAGAACAAAAATCACGGTGACCAGTATCAGCGCTTTTTTCCCATTCATATGCGTCCTTTCCTCCACCAAAGCCCAAATCCAATCACTACCACCAGCGCCAATCCAAACCACTGCATGGCGTAGGCATAGTGCTTTTCCGGCTTCATCACGACAGGCTCCCAGATGGGTTTCGCACCTGTACTGAAGCTCTCTCCGTTGCTGTTGCTTATCACATCACCGCGGATAAGCCAGGGTTTGAGGGAAAGTCCGGAAGCTTGTTCCAGACCTTGAATTTCCACCGATTGCACCCGCTTAGGCCAACCGTTTTCTGTTTCCACTTGTGCCAGCACGACCCTGTCTGAGGGAAAATCGACGGTGCCGGTCACTGAAAACTGCCCTTCTAGTGTTGGCAGTGTCGGCAATGTATCCCTTGTTGCCGGAGCCGCCACCCAACCCAGTTCGACCAATATCCATTGATTGTCACTTCTGAACGGCAGAAACCAGCGGTATCCCACACGGCCTTCGAAGGTTTGGTTATCGAGCAGCACACTCTTTGAGGTATCAAACTGACCCGTTAACTTGACTCGCGTCCCTTTCAATTCTTGTGGCAAAGACGCCAAGGCGGTCACTTCCTGCTGCGAACGCTCTGCCAATTGCGACAAAAGCGCTTCTTTTTCTGCCCCGCGGGACATTTGCCACATCCCCAGCTTGACCAAGAGCACTGTCATCGCCAGAGTGAATACAAGAAAACCAATCCGTCTTATTTGCCGTATGTTGGAAGAAGACATCCGGTCACCTTTTTGACTCTCAGGAGGCAATATGCTGCTCAAAGGGATCCTCGTCTGCCTGTTGGTCTTTATCGTGTTTAATCTGTTCCGTGCTCTGCCGATTATGCTTAAGGGTCAATCCGACGTTCCCATGTCCCGCTTTTTAGGACGTCGCGTTTTGTTCTCTGTGCTTGTATTTGTCATCTTGCTGGTAGCGTTGGCGACCGGAGTGATTGAACCCAACAGCCGCCCTTATTAATTTGCGTCGCTACAAGATGTAGACGAACACGAACAGACACAGCCATACCACATCCACAAAGTGCCAATACCAAGCCCCGGCCTGGAAGGCGAAGTGATGCTCAGGGGTCATGTGTCCTTTCAGTACCCGCAACCAAATAATGAACAGAATGATCGAGCCAAGGAAAACATGCATACCGTGGAAACCGGTAAGCAGGAAGAAGGTATTCCCGTAAATCCCTGAATCCAGTCTGAGGTTCAGCTCTTGGTACGCGTGCACATATTCTTCCACCTGAAGCCCAAGGAAAATCCACCCTAGCAGCACGGTGACACCAAGAAACAGTTTCACGCGTTGGCGGTTGCCTTCTTCCATCGCCACATGTGCAAAGTGCAGCGTGACAGACGAAGCAAGCAGAATAATGGTGTTAATCAGCGGTAAACCCCAAGCCCCCATGGCCGTGGTTTCCGTGCCATCTGGCGTTTTCACCAAAGGCCAACCTGGAATAAAGTCGGGCCAGAGTACCGCTGCCGTCATGGCATTGTTGCTCGCCCCTCCCAGCCAAGGAACCGCAATGACGCGGGCATAGAACAGTGCACCAAAGAAAGCGGCAAAGAACATGACTTCCGAGAAGATGAACCAGCTCATCCCCTGACGGAATGAACGATCCATTTGCGCTGAATACAATCCGCCCATCGACTCATGAATCACATCGCGGAACCAGCCAAACAGCATAAACATCAAAATGCCGGTGCCTATCAGAAGCATCCATGGACCATTGCCACCGAACAATCCGGCGACTGTCGAACCAGCGCCCATTGCGATAAAGAACAAGGCAATAGCACCGACAATCGGCCACTTGCTCTGTGCAGGCACATAGTAGTTTTCGTACTGGGCATCGGTATTGGTATCTGTCGTCATGATGACCTCACTGCATTTACTGAGTCACAGGCTCAGTCTTTGCGCTAAACAGGGTATATGCCAGCGTCAGGGTGCTGATGTCTTCCGGCAGCTCCGGGTCGACATAAAACACCAGTGGAAGTTCTGCGTCTTTTCCTGCTTCAAGGGGCTGGCGGTTAAAGCAGAAGCATTCAATTTTGTTCAGGTATTGCGCGGCAAGACCCGGGGTAACCGATGGCACCGCCTGTCCGACCGAGTTCACCAAGGTATTATTGGTGGCACGGTAAGCGATGGTGCGCGTCTCCCCCGGATGCACGGTGAGCTTTTTCACCTCAGGCACAAAATCCCAGCCAAGACCGGGATTAATGTAGGCGACAAACTCAACGGTAACAGTGCGGGAGAAATCGACCTGATTGCTTTCCGTCGCCGCAACATCACTGGTTTTACCGTTAATGCCGGTGATGTCGCAGAACACGTCATAAAGTGGCACCAGTGCGAAGGCAAAGCCAAACATCAGCACAGCCAAGCCCGCCAGCTTTGCTGCTGAACGTCCTGTTTTTTGTGTCTGCTGTTCTTGCTCTGCCATACGCTTTCCTTAATCGATTTTCGGTGGTGTTGAGAAGGTGTGATAAGGCGCTGGTGAAGGCACTGTCCATTCCAATCCTTCTGCACCTTCCCAAGGTTTCGCTGGCGCAGGCTCGCCGCCGCGAATACATTTCACCACCAGAACCAAGAAGATGAGCTGGGAGAAACCGAACAGGAAAGCACCTACACTGACAATCGCGTTGATATCAGCAAACTGCAGGGCGTAATCCGGAATACGACGTGGCATGCCAGCCAGCCCCAGGAAGTGCATTGGGAAGAACAGGATGTTGACCGAAATCAGTGAGCACCAGAAGTGCCAGTTGGCGAGCGTCTGGTTGTACATATGCCCGGTCCATTTCGGCAGCCAGTAATAAGCCGCTGCCATGATGGAGAAGATAGCCCCGGAAACCAGTACATAGTGGAAGTGCGCCACCACGAAGTAGGTGTCATGGTATTGGAAGTCCACCGGTGTTATTGCCAGCATCAGGCCGGAGAAGCCCCCGATGGTGAACAACACAATAAAGGCGAGCGCAAACAACATGGGCGTCTCAAAGGTCAATGAGCCTCGCCACATGGTCGCCACCCAGTTAAACACTTTCACCCCGGTCGGCACCGATATCAACATGGTGCAGTACATGAAAAAGAGTTCTGCAAACACCGGCATGCCTGTTGTGAACATGTGGTGCGCCCATACAACAAAGCTCAAGCCTGCAATGGATGCGGTCGCGTAAACCATGGACGCATAACCAAACAGAGGTTTGCGGGCAAACGCTGGCACAATCGCAGAGATGATCCCGAAGCTCGGCAGGATCATGATGTACACCTCTGGGTGTCCGAAGAACCAGAAGATGTGCTGGAACATGACCGGGTCGCCACCACCGGCGGCATCAAAGAATGACGTACCGAAATACTTGTCGGTCAGCACCATGGTAACCGCCCCGGCAAGCACTGGCATTACCGCAATCAGCAGGAATGCGGTGATAAACCAAGTCCAAACGAACAGCGGCATCTTCATGTAGGTCATGCCCGGTGCACGCAGGTTCATGATGGTCACTATCACGTTGATCGCGCCCATGATAGAGCTGATACCCATGATATGAACAGCAAACACGAACAGTGCGGTGCTGTCAGGGGAATAGGTGGTGGAGAGCGGTGCATAGAAGGTCCAGCCAAAGTTTGGACCGCCTCCTTCCATAAACAGCGACATGATGAGCATCAGGAAGGCAAACGGCAGAATCCAGAAGCTCCAGTTATTCATGCGTGGCAGCGCCATGTCCGGCGCGCCAATCATCATAGGCACCATCCAGTTAGCCAATCCTGTAAAGGCTGGCATGACCGCACCGAATACCATGATAAGACCGTGAACCGTGGTCATCTGATTAAAGAAGTTAGGATCAACCAATTGCAAGCCCGGCTGGAACAACTCTGCACGGATCACCAGTGCCATCGCCCCACCCAACAAAAACATGGTGAAGCTGAAGATCAAATACATGGAGCCGATGTCTTTATGGTTGGTCGTTAACAGCCAACGCATCAACCCTCGGGGTTTATGATCATGGTCGTGGTCATCGTGACCGACCTGATCAGGCGTCATATCCGTCATTGCGATTTCTCCTTAAAGATCGTCACCGTTGAGCACAGCATTGATTTGAGACGCCTGAATGGCATCGCCCGTGTTGTTGCCCCAAGCATTCCGCTCGTAGGTGATCACCGCTGCCAGCTCTTTCAGGCCAAGTTGCGCACCAAACGCCTGCATAGCCGTACCTGGTTTGCCGTGGATTACAATATTGAGGTGGTCGAGTACCTTTTCGGGATCAGCAGAGATGCCCTGTTGGGCAAGCGCTGGGAATACGCCGGGAAGACCCAGACCATTGACCTGATGACAGGCAGCGCAGCGTGAGTTGTACACGTCCTCACCCAGCTCCATCAGCTCTTCCATGTCCATGTTCATCGCCAGCAATTTCTGCTCTTCTTCTTTCACCTTGGCTTGCGCAGCCGCCGTTTCCGTCACCCAGGTCTCGAACTCGTCAACCGGTTTGGCAATCACCACAATCGGCATAAAGCCATGGTCTTTACCACAAAGCTCTGCACACTGACCGCGGTAGATTCCCGGCTTGTCGATACGCGTCCAAGCTTCGTTGATAAAACCAGGGTTAGCGTCTTTCTTCACAGCAAAGTCCGGCACCCACCAAGAGTGGATGACATCTTCGGAGGTGATCAGGAAACGCACCTTCTTGCCAATCGGCACCACCAGCGGGCGGTCAACTTCCAGCAGGTAGGTGTCACGTTTAGCTGATTCACCATCAATTTGCGCGGCAGAAGTCGCCAGCAAAGAGAAGAATTCCACTTCATGGTCGAAATAGCGGTAATGCCATTTCCACTGAGAGCCGGTCACCTGAATCGTCAGTTCTGAATCAGACGGGTCTTCCATTGCCAGCAACACCTTGGTTGCCGGAACAGCCATACCAATCAGGATCAGAAAAGGGATTAGCGTCCAGAGAATCTCCACTTTGGTGCTTTCATGAAAATTCGCGGCCACCGCGCCTTTTGATTTGCGGTGATGGATGATAGACCAGAACATCACGCCGAAAACGACCACGCCGATAGCGACACAAATCCAGAGGATCGTCATATGAAGGCCATAGACTTTCTCACTGATTTCCGTCACACCGGGAGTCAGGTTAAACGAGGATGCTTCGTTGGCAGCATTGGCCGCAAACGAAGAGAAAATTGCGAGCGCGTATAGAAGTTGGCGAGTCTTCACCGGTTCCCTCCTCAAAGTCACTTCGCAGTGCTAAATGTAAATGGATGCAAAAAAATGAAAGTTTGGTTAACACTCTGTTTACAACTAAAGCTAGGCAAGGAACGTGGAAAGAACAAAATTTGAGCGGCAGAATGCCCCGAAACATGATGCCAGCCACGAATTTACGAGATGAAGACAACTGTTTCATCCTCAATGATTTTGTGCCGCTTTTCTTAAAAAACTTCAGAAATCCAAAGCAAAAAAATCTTTATTTTAAGAAGAGTTAATGCCTTGTTTTGAGGATAGTGACCGCGCGGAACAGAGAATTGCGGGTGTGCAAAAATGCAGAGGGGAAGCGGCCTGTAGCACGAAAAACTCGCAAAAAGAAAGGCAGCGCCGGACTTTTCATCCGAAGCTGCCTGTTTCTTTAACTCTTGTAATGCGAAGCTGGAGTGTTACATCCAGTCTGTGTTACGAATCACACCAACGGCAATACCTTCAATGGTGAGATGCTGGTGAGCCAGGTCAACCACGATCGGCGCGAATTCTTCATTCTCAGCATGAAGCAGCACCTGATTGCCTTTGCGCTCAAGGCGCTTCACGGTGACATCATCTTCAACACGCGCGACAACCACTTGACCATTTCGCACGTCCTGCGTTTTATGTACCGCCAGCAGGTCGCCATCCATAATACCGATGTCTTTCATACTCATACCGCTAACGCGTAACAAGAAATCCGCATTCGGTTTGAACAGGTTCGGGTCAACCTGATAGTGCATTTCCACGTGCTCTTGCGCGAGGATAGGCTCACCGGCTGCCACGCGACCAATCAAAGGCAGGCCTTCATCGTCGTTCGCCGCTTCGGTTTCCACCAACAAGCGGATACCGCGTGATGCACCAGGTACGATTTCAAGCACGCCTTTACGCGCCAGCGCTTTCAGGTGCTCTTCTGCCGCATTGGCAGAACGGAACCCGAGTTCTTTCGCGATTTCGGCACGCGTCGGTGGCATACCGGAGTCATCGATCTTTGCTTTGATCAAATCAAAGACTTGCTGTTGTCTTGCGGTTAACGGCTTCATATCATGACCTGTCTTTTTATACAGTTAACTGTGAGTATATCCAGTGTTTAACCACTTGAAAAGGCGGATTTTGCGCCAATCTCTAATAAAGGTGCTGCTCAGCTCACAATTTTTCTGACTGCCCAGCTCACCATACCTTGGCTCAACCTTGACATAAGCCCGCGGATTGGTGTCATTTCCCTGCAAGTTCGGGGATGTTTTCTGCTAGACTTGCCACGCACAAAATATAAGAGGCTGCGATCAGATGTCTGCTTGCCAATCGATTTATCACAAGCTATTGAATTTACCGCTGTCGGTACTGGTGAAAACCATCAGTATTCCGTCAGATCCCATAAACCAGCTGGACCTCGATCTGTCCCGCCCTATGGTTTATGTCTTGCCGTTCCGCTCTCATACCGATCTGCTGACCTTGCGCAGCAGCTGTCTGCAACTCGGCTTACCAGACCCGCTGGAACCTTTGGAACTGGGTGGAAAAAGCCTGCCGCGCTATGTGTGCGTGTCTGAAGGCAAGCGCATGTTTAAAGACAGCGACCCTGTCCCGGCAGACTCCCTCACTCTGTTCACCGAATGGCTCGAGCTGCACAAGCGTGACACTGAGCTCGACATCCAAATGGTGCCGGCATCTGTGGTGTGGAACCGCGACCCGGGCAATGAATCACGTCCGGCAGCACCTGCCCTGCAAGCCATGAATGGCCTGCAAAAGTGCTATACCATTTTGACGCTGGGTCGTGACAGCATGGTTCGCTTTAGTAATGCGGTTTCCCTGCGTTTTATGGCAGACAAGCACGGCACAGACACCACGATCGCGAACAAGCTGGCACGTGTGGCGAAAATCCACTTCTCACGCCAGAAAATGGCGGCATCAGGCCCTGGCTTGCCGGATCGTCAATTGCTGTTCAAACGCCTGCTGGCTTCCAAAGCCATTGATAAAGCGGTACAGGATGAAGCGGCAAGCCGTGATGTGCCGGTAGAGAAAGTACGTAAAGAAGCCATCGACATGATGGAAGAAATCGCTGCGGACTTCTCACCAAGCCTTATCCGCTATGCCGATCGTCTACTGACCTGGCTTTGGAACAAGCTGTATCAAGGCCTTAATATCAATAACTCCGAGCGTGTCCGTAAGCTGGCGCAAGATGGTCATGAGATTGTGTACGTGCCTTGCCACCGTTCGCACATGGACTACCTGCTGCTTTCGTACGTGCTGTATAAAGAAGGTCTGGTGCCACCGCACATCGCGGCGGGCGTAAACCTGAACTTCTTCCCGGCGGGTCCTATTTTCCGTCGCGGCGGCGCGTTCTTCCTGCGCCGTACTTTTAAGGGCAACCGCCTCTATTCCACGGTATTTCGCGAATATTTGGCTGAGCTTTTTGCCAAAGGTTACTCAGTGGAGTACTTCTCGGAAGGTGGGCGTTCGCGCACTGGCCGTCTGCTTCCGGCGAAAACCGGCATGCTGGCAATGACCATTCAAGCGATGCTGCGTGGCCTCAAGCGCCCCGTCACTTTGGTACCTGTCTACATCGGTTACGAGCACGTGATGGAAGTCAGCACCTACGCCAAAGAACTTCAGGGCAAGCGCAAAGAGAAAGAAAGTTTCGGTCAGGTGCTGGGCATTCTTCGCAAACTGCGTAACTACGGTAAGGGCTACGTAAACTTCGGTGAGCCGATTCCTGTGAACCACTTTCTGAATGAGAAGGCACCGGATTGGCAAAAAGACATCGACCCGATTGAACCTCAGCGTCCAGATTGGTTGCTACCAGCGGTGAATGAGTTGGCAGAGCGCATGATGACCAAAATCAACGATGCCGCTGCAGCCAATGCCCTGACCCTGTGTGCGACAGCCCTGCTCGCTTCCCGCCAGAGTGCATTGAGCCGTGAAGCGCTGGAAGAACAAATCACAATTTATCTTGAGTTGTTGCGTCAGGTACCGTATTCAGCGACCAGTACAGTGCCAGCAGATTCCGCGCAGGAACTGGTTGAGCATGCGCTGAGCCTGAACAAGTTCGTGGTCGAGAAAGACTCGCTGGGTGAAGTGATTTCGCTGGACCGTCAGCAGGCCATCCTGATGACTTTCTACCGCAACAACATCATTCACCTGTTTGCGGTACCGTCACTGATCGCGCAAATGCTGGTATTCAAGACCAGTGTTTCACGTGAAAACCTGATGGACTCGATTCGTCAGCTTTACCCGCTGCTGAAAGCTGAGCTGTTCATGAGCTTCGATGATGCATCTTTGCAGAGCTACATCGATGCGACCTTGATTGAGCTTGAGCGTCAATCGCTGATCACCGTAGACGGTGACACCATCAGTCGTAACAACGGCAAGCTGACTCAACTTCAGTTGCTGGGCCGCACGATTGCAGAAACCCTGCAGCGCTACGCGATCACCCTGACGCTGTTCAGCCATGAGCCAGACACCTCGAAGTCCGATCTGGAGCAACAAAGCCAGATGATGGCACAACGTTTGAGCCGTCTACACGGTATCAACGCACCGGAATTCTTCGACAAAGGCGTGTTTGCGACATTGCTGAACTCGCTGCGTGAACAGGGCTATCTGAATGACGACGACCATGCCCGCGCTGATCGCGTTGAGGCGCTACGCGAGTGTGTGTTCGGTTTGATTTCACCGGAAGTGCAGCTGACCATTCAGGCTATCCTCAACCAGCCATCCGAGGATTGATAACCTCAATTCGCCGAAACAAAAAACTCGCCTACAAGGCGAGTTTTTTTATTGTTGTTAAGTTGCGTATTACTTGATCAACACAGCAAGCGCCAAACCAATAAAGACCAGCATTCCGACGTAGTTATTATTCAGGAAGGCTTTGAAGCAAAGCTCTCTCTCACGACCACGCGCCAACCATTGCTGATAAACAAACAGCGCCGAAGCGGCCAACAGGAACCAGTAGTAAACCTGTGAAAGCCCGCTGAGGTAGCCCACCAGTACCAACAACAGGACCGTAATCAGTTGCAGGATACCAACGGCAATCTTGTCGAAGCGCCCAAAGAGAATGGCTGAAGATTTGATGCCGACTTTCAGATCATCATCGCGATCAACCATTGCATATAGGGTGTCATAAGCCACGGTCCATAACACATTGGCCAGAAACAACATCCACGCCACTGGCGGCAATTCGCCAGACTGCGCCGCATAGGCCATCGGGATCGCCCAGCTGAATGCCATGCCAAGCACCAACTGCGGCATATGGGTGAAGCGTTTCATGAAGGGATAGACAGACGCCAGCAGTGCAGCAACCACAGATAATTTAATGGTCAGCGGGTCAAGCGTCAGTACCAGCAGGAATGCGCCCAAAATCAGCAGACCAAACAGGGCTAATGCCTCTTTGGCGGTCACCAGTCCTGAAGGTAGCGGGCGGGCTTTAGTGCGTTTCACATGACCATCAAAGTTACGATCAGCAAAGTCATTAATCACACAGCCTGCTGCTCGCATCATAATAACGCCAAGTACGAAGACCACCAGTACGTGCAGGTTCGGCATCCCATCAGCTGCCAAAAACAATGCCCAAAGCGTTGGCCAAAGCAGTAACAAACTACCGATTGGCCTGTCCATGCGCGTTAATTGCCAATACGCTCTCGCCTTGGCCGCATCCATTTAGCCTTCCTCCTGATACACCGGCGCATCCGGCAAAAACAGCTCGGAGACCAGCATCGGCTTTTCATTGACCCACAAACGCGAACGGCGCGCCAGCAGGGTTTGTCCTTCTACCACAACAGTCGTCACTTCAATGGCATCACGACGGGCATTGGCCTGATTAAACACGCGCTGCCCCAAAGGCACCGCGCCAAGATCTGCAATGTCTTGCTCTTTTTCTGTCAGGGTCGATTTAGGCACCAAAGTACGTGCACATAGCCATGCATCCCCATCGCCAGACAGGACCACTTCACGCACCAAACAAGACTCTTCACCCAACAGGCTGAGCTCGTTCTCAGTCAGGGCAGATTGTTCTATTTCATGTAAGCCCAACACCTCAACGGCCAGCGTACGACAGTGCGCTTTCAGCCTTTCTGTCATCGAGTGGCGTTCCAGTAACCACGCCCCTTCGCGGGTAGTTTCAAGTGTTTGCCAGTCTGGCTCCTCCCACTTTGCATTCATGAGAGCTTGTAAGTGTAATTCCTTGAATTCTGACATGTTATCCTGAGCCAAAGAGCAAAAAAACCACAAAACTTTCGCCGAATCGGCCAATAGTGTTTAGTATTAATATACCTAAACCACTTAGAGATTCGGGCTTTAAGTGGTTTAGGTATATTGCGCTATTGTACAGGCTGTGCCCCTATTCGCGCAGCTAAACTACCATAAGAGATTGATGAAATCCGGGGTTTGGCAAAAACCATGAAAAAAAATATCACTGCTGTTTTCGCCTTAATCGTGTCTCTGCTGTTTTCCCTTCCAACCTTGGCTGAGGAAGAGAATGCCGCACAGTTCAGCTATTTTACGCTTGAGCCAGAGATCACCACTAACTTTATTACGGAAGGCCGCAAACTTGGGTTTATTAATGTCCGAGTTGACCTAATGGTGGATGACCCTTCACTGATACAGATGCTGGAATATCACCAGCCGCTGATCCGCGACACCATCATTGAAGTGTTGAGCCAGGAAAATGAAGTGCGTGTGAAATCCCTCTCCGGGCGCGAGTCGATTCGCAAAGCGTGTCTGGACAAGGTAAACGAAATGCTATTGGCGGAAACCAACCAGAAAGTCATTGCTGATCTGCTGTTTACAAAATACTTGTACCAGTAAGCGTTAAGAACTGAAAAGGCGGCCAGAGAGCCGCCTTTTGTTTTTTTGCTTTCCGGACTCAGGCCGTCGCGGCCTCATCCATTGCTGATGCGCCTGTGGAAATGTAGTCAGCAACCAGTTGTTGCTGTTCCTTAGAAAGGTACAAGCCCAGTTTGGTGCGACGCCACAGCAAATCTTCAGCATCCTGCACATATTCAGATGCCATCAGATACTCCACTTCGCGCTGTGACAGACCTTCACCGAAGTCGATACCCAGATCAGCAGCGGTCTTCGCGCCATTGAGCCATACCCAGACGCGACTACCATAAGTGATGGCCAGACGGTTAGACGTGAAATCATCCATCCACGGACATTCTTGTTTCAAGCGCTGCTGCACATCGTCGAAGCTTGAAATATCCTCACCACCAGGCAACACCTGATCTGCGGTCCAGTCTTCACCCATCTCAGGGAAGAAAGGCTCCAGCTTATTCACCGCTGCACGAGCCAGTTTACGGTAGGTCGTCAGCTTTCCACCGAAAATGGTCAGCATAGGCGCATCACCGCCATTGTCATCCAGATCGAGGGTGTAATCACGGGTGATGGCTTGTGGTGAGTCAGATTCATCGTCACAAAGTGGGCGCACGCCGCTGTAGGTCCACACCACATCATCCGTACTTAACTGATGTTTAAAGTGCTGGTTATAAACATTCAGCACATAATCGACTTCTTTCTGTTCAATCGCCACTTCACGTGGGTCGCCTTTGTATTCCACATCAGTCGTACCAATGATGGAGAAGCGGTCAAGATACGGCAGCACAAACACAATACGGCCATCTTCGTTTTGCAGGATGTAAGCGGCCTCTTCGTTATGGACGCGAGGCACGACCACATGGCTGCCTTTGATCAGGCGAATGCCGCGAGGCGATTTGAGCGAGGTGCTATCGTCATAGAAGGATTTCACCCAAGGGCCGGCCGCATTCACCAACACTTTGCATCGGCGACTGAAAACTTCTTGAGTCACAGTATCGAGGATATCCACGTCCCAAACGCCACCGTTTCTCTCTGCGCGCACGACCTTACAGCGGTTACGCACTTCCGCGCCACGCTCGGCTGCGTCCATGACATTCAGGATCACCAATCGCGCGTCATCGACCCAGCAATCTGAGTATTCGAAACCCTTTGTCATTTCAGGCTTCAGGACAGAATCAGCACCAAAACGAAGCCCTTTACTGGCGGGCAAGGTGGTGCGCTTTCCAAGATGGTCATACATAAACAGACCGATACGGATCATCCAGGCCGGGCGAAGATGTGGGCGATGCGGCAAACGAAAACGCATCGGCCAGGCAAGGAATGGGGCTTTTTTCAAAAGCACTTCACGCTCGGCCAAGGCTTCACTGACCAAACGAAATTCATAATGCTCGAGGTAACGAAGGCCGCCGTGAATAAGTTTGGAGCTGGCTGAAGACGTCGCAGAAGCAAAGTCGGCCGCTTCATAAAGGCCAACACTCAAACCACGACCAGCAGCATCCGCAGCGATACCCGCGCCATTAATGCCGCCACCGACAACAATCACATCCAACACGTCGTTATTTTGATTTTCTTTTGCCTGTTCCATTACACCCTCACGCTCATACGAACATTTTAACTTTCGTTTTCGAGCATTCTAGTACAAAAAAGCGCCATCCCCAATGACAAAATGAAGAAAAATCGCGCATTACGGGCATAAAAAAACCGCCATCAGGCGGTTTTGTTGTCGGAAAGGAAAATCATTCGACCATTTCTATTTGAGTTTCAGTATCTTGCAACCGCGCTTGCAGCGTTTCCGGTAAAGGCGCATTGGTGAAAAGCATATCGACCTGCGCAATATCACCAACGTTCACCATGGCACTTCGGCCAAACTTGGTGTGGTCAACGGCCAGCATGACTGAGCGGCTGTTCTCCATAATGGCTTGCTTCACACGTACTTCGTGATAATCAAAATCCAACAGGCTACCGTCGAGGTCAATACCACTGATCCCCAGAATGCCGAAATCCAGACGGAACTGGGAAATGAAGTCCAGCGTCGCCTCACCCATAATGCCTCCATCACGGTTGCGCACTTCTCCACCCGCCATGATGATGCGAAAGTCTTCTTTGGCCATCAGAATACTGGCTGCATTGAGGTTATTGGTCACAATGCGCAGATCTTGGTGGTTCAGCAGTGCACGCGCGACCGCTTCCGGCGTGGTACCGATGTCGATAAACAGGGTCGCACCATCTGGAATATGCGCCACAAGCGCCTGTGCCAACTTATTCTTGGCTTCGTGCTGCATAGCCTTACGGGCGTCATAGGCGGTGTTAACAGAGCTGGAAGGGATGGTGGCGCCACCATGCTGGCGACGGATTTTGTTCTCGGCCGCAAGTTCGTTCAGGTCGCGGCGGATGGTTTGGGGGCTGACATCAAAGTGAGCCACCAGATCGTCAGTGCTGACGTATCCTTTGCTTCGAACAAGATCGAGTATTTCCTGGTGGCGTAATGTCTGTTTCACGGCATCCCCTGCGAAAAAGTAAAAACCACACACAGTTTACGTGGCTGCACTGGGAATGCCAATCAGGCCAGTTCAAGGATGAGCAGAGCTCACATTACCTCGCCTTTCTCAGTTTGGCGTCTATGAATCCAAGCGCACAGCCTGACACTAAACCGAAAAGGTGCGCCATATTGGCAATGGCCATACCGAAGGGTTCGAAAAAGCCCACGGCAAGCCAAAGCAGCATAAAGCCGACATAGGCCGGTTCAATCGAAAGTCCCCGCTCTGGTGCCAAAGCCCCCATGAGCCACAAGTAACCCAACAACGCATACACGACACCGGACATACCGCCGAAAGCCGGGCCTTCAAAGGCGTACTGACCAAGGCCGGAGAAAAGTGCCGTCAGCAGAAAAAGCTGCATGAGCTTGGCGCTACCACTGTGTTTTTCGATTTTGCCGCCAAGCACCCACCACCACAGCAGGTTGAAAACGATGTGAGTCGCGGAGAAATGAAGCAAGGCGTGAGAGAACAGCCGCCAAAGTTGCCATTGCTGGTCGTCTGTCGCCGGGAAGTGGAGCAGAGAGAACACATCATTGCCGAAACCCAAAGTCAGCCCGGCATACACCACAATACACACCACCATGATAGACAGCGTGAAAGGCCCTGCATTTTGTTTGAGCGAAGTCAGCAGTCCCTGACGTGGATAGAAAAACTTGGCGGTGCGGCTTTCAGCCATGTTCCACGACGCTGCCTGATATTTCTCATCACCCGGGTTTTGAAGGAAAGCGGCGAGTTCAGCTTCTGCCTCAATCTGGTACTGGCTATCTGCCAGCCATAAGGCAAACTGCCCTTCCCCCTCTGGCATCATCTGAATCGCGATGTTCCTTGATGCCATGTAATCGATAAAAGCCTGCGCGGCTCGGGGGTTAGAAAGTGCAGTCAGCCTTATCATAGTACCTCTTCGTTGTTTTCGATCAGATGCCCGATTCCACCGGCAGGGATTGTCGGTGCCAGGCTTCGAATCCACCATCTACACTGTACACCTGCTCAAAGCCTTGGTTAATCAAATATTGTGCTGCGCCCTGACTGCTCACGCCGTGGTAACACATCACCAATACTGGCTGCTCGAAGTCCACTTCATTCATAAACTGCACAATGGAGTCATTGGTAAGGTGAAATGCGCCCTGTGGATGAGATAACTGAAATGACTGAGGATCCCGGATATCCACCATCACAGCGTGATGATCATCACCCTCCAGCATTGCCAAAGCGTCCGTTACAGAGATATGCGCAAATTGTTCCATGGGTTATTCCACTCCCGTCTGACCTGATCAATATACGTCTCCCGGCCACTTATGGCTCCAAGACACGTAAAACAGCATTGTACATGACTTTTTTCTTCACCATGCCATGGAGAATACAAGGACTTTGTATGCTTTTTCACCACCTGTGGAAAACACTGTGGATTGCGTTGATAAAGTATGATCTGAAAGCCGGATCCACTATATGTTGTGTTGATCGTAATAAAACTGTGGAAAACATTTTTATCGGAGCGATTTTGGAAGAATTTCAGGTACAAAAAAACCGACAATCTGTCGGTTTTCTTCAACGTATTCAGTAGGCAATCACAAAGCGTCGCCAACGGCTTCTTTCAGTTTACGCATCGCGTTCTTTTCAAGTTGACGGATACGCTCTGCAGACACCTGATAGTGATCAGCCAGTTCCTGCAAAGTGGCTTTGTTGTCATCGTCCAGCCAGCGTGAACGGATAATGTGCTGGCTACGCTCGTCGAGTCCGGACATGGCTTGTGCCAGGCGACGATTCGCGTGGTCTTCCCAGTTCTGTGATTCCAGGTTGGTCGCGACATCCGAGCTTTTATCTTCCAGATAGAAGACAGGAGCAACTGCACCGCCTTCACGCTCATCATCATCTGCGCCAGCGTCAAACCCAGCATCTTGCGCCGCAAGACGGGATTCCATCTCGCGCACTTCTGCCGCATCAACGCCCAGCTGGTCTGCGACCATATTCACTTCTTCGGCGTTGAACCAGCCCAGACGCTTCTTAGACTTACGCAGGTTGAAGAACAACTTACGTTGCGCCTTGGTGGTTGCGACTTTCACGATACGCCAGTTACGCAGTACGTACTCGTGAATTTCTGCTTTGATCCAGTGAACAGCGAAAGATACCAGACGCACACCCACTTCCGGGTTAAAGCGCTTCACGGCCTTCATCAGACCAATGTTACCTTCCTGCACCAAATCAGACACTGGCAATCCATAACCGGAATAACCACGGGCGATATGAACAACAAATCGCAGGTGAGACAGGATCAGGCCTTTCGCCGCATCCAGATCTTCCTCGTAGTGAAGACGTTCTGCCAGCTCACGCTCCTCGTCCGCAGACAGCATTGGGTAGCCGTTTACCTGCTGCAGATAGCTATCAAGGCTATCTTGGGAGATGGGGGCCAGTGCATACATCTCTGTTGTCATTTTCACCTCTTTTCGACTTTATCGAACTATTCTTCGCTTTCGAAGCGAACCAGATACTCTACTCGAGTTCAAAAAAACTGCAAGTAGGTACCATTTTGTGACCTGCTTTTATCGGATAGGTTCAAACATCAAACAGGTTCAATATCCCGCATATGTTTTGCTGCGGCGAGTCTGGCAGCCAGAAGGCCAATCAGTCCTGACACCATCAGCAAAATCAGCCCTTCTTCAAGGCTTAGTGCCGATAGCCTGAAACCGCTGCTATATAATGTAGCCAATTTTGCAACGGCTGCATCCAAAAGTAGGCTGTTTACCATAGTGACCAACCAAGCCACGATGGCCCCAGACAACGCCAGCCAAACGCCAGTGTATAAATAAGGGCGTAGGATGTAGCTGTCAGTCGCACCCACCAGCTTCATGACCTGAATCTCTTCTTTCTGGCTCTGTACCTGCAGGCGCAAGGTGTTGCCGATAATCAGGAACACTGCCATTAGCAATAGACCGGAGAACACCCAGGTTAATGTCAGCACCAGTGATTCAATGGCAGACAGACGTTGCAGCCAATCGCTGTCGAGACGCACTTCTTCCACCTCTGATGTGGCTCGCAATTTAGCGGCAAGGGCAGTCACTGCCGCCGCATCATCACTCGCAGGCGTCAACACCACTACCGCGGGCAGCGGGTTATCTTCCAGAAGGCTTACGGCTTCTTCAAACCCTTGGATCTGTCGAAGCTCGGTTAATCCCTGCTCCGGCGAAATAAATTCAGCAGTCGCCACTTCAGACCAGGCTGCAAGTTCTTCGCCAAAAGCTTCCGCGCGGCTTTCCGACACTGGGTTCAGATAGACCGTTAATTGATTGGGAGCCTGCCACTCTTGCGTCACTGCAACGACGTTTTTCGCCAGCATAAACAGCGTGGCCGGCAGTGCCAGTGAAAATGCAAGAGCAAGAACCGTAAGCAGGTTCCCTAGTGGTTTCGCCATTAAATCGCGAAACGCCTGACCGCCCTGCTGTTTGTGCACAGAAATGAAGTTAGCCACGTGTCACCTCCGACAAGTGACCCTGATTCAATTCAAAACGGCGCATGTCATACCGGTTGAGTAGCGACGTATCGTGGGTGGCCATCAATATGGTCACACCGACTTGGTTAAACTGGCGGAACAGTTCCATGATTTGCTGCGACAAATCTGCATCCAGGTTACCCGTTGGCTCATCAGCCACCAGCACCATCGGGCGGTTGACCACAGCACGGGCAATGCCCACGCGTTGCTGTTCACCACCGGAAAGCTGAATCGGCAAGCAGGCTGCCTTATCCAGCAAACCTACTTTATCCAGAGCCGCTGAGACACGTTTCTTAATGTCGTTTTCACTCGCCTGTTCGATGCGTAGCGGCAGTGCCACGTTGTCGAACACGCTTCTGTCCATTAGGAGCTTGTGATCCTGAAAAATCACACCGATGTGGCGACGCAGAAAAGGGATGTCTTTTCGCGCAATGCGTGAGATATCGTGGTCATTAAACAGAATTTGTCCGTCACTTGGCCGCTCAATCGCACACAGCAATTTCAGCAGGGTACTTTTCCCCGCACCTGAGTGACCGGTCAAAAACGCCATGTCACCCTTGGGTAAGTGAAAACTCACTTTTTGCAGTGCCTGCTGCCCACCGCGGTAGGCCTTACTTACCTGCTGAAACTGGATCACGCCTATCAGTCCTCCTGACTAAACAGAGCTTCGATAAAGTCTTCCGCCACAAACGGACGTAGATCGTCAATGCCTTCACCCACACCGATATAGCGGATTGGGATGTTGAATTGGTCAGCCACCGCGAAAATCACGCCACCTTTCGCCGTACCATCCAACTTGGTCAGAGTGATACCGGAAAGCGGTGCAATGTCGTTAAACAGACGCGCCTGACTGATCGCGTTTTGGCCTGTGCCTGCATCAATGGTCAGCATGATTTCATGTGGCGCATTCTCGTCGAGCTTTTTCATCACGCGGACGATTTTCTTCAGCTCTTCCATCAGGTTAGCTTTGTTTTGCAGACGACCAGCGGTATCGGCAATCACCACATCCACATTACGTGCTTTTGCAGCTTCAATCGCGTCATAGATCACTGATGCACTGTCCGCACCTGTGTGCTGTGCAATCACAGGAACGTTATTTCGATCGCCCCATACTTGCAGCTGTTCGACTGCGGCTGCGCGGAAAGTGTCACCTGCCGCCAGCATGACTGACTTACCCTGCTGCTGGAATTGCTTGGCAAGTTTACCGATGGTGGTGGTTTTACCCACACCATTCACGCCAACCATCAAGATGACGAATGGGCCATCTTTTTTCTCAACGTCCAGTGGCTTTTCCACCTTGCTCAGGATGTCTGCCATTTCTTGCTTGAGGATGCCGTAAAGCGCTTCACCATCCTTTAACTCTTTGCGAGACGCTTTGTCAGTGAGGCTATCGATGATCTTGGTAGTGGTGTCCATGCCCACATCAGCAATCAGCAACTGCTCTTCGAGCTCTTCAAAAAGCTCATCGTCAATTTTCTTACCGCTGAACAGACCAAAGAAACCTGCGCCCAGATTGACTTTAGTTTTCTGAAGGCCGCGTTTCAGGCGCGCAAAGAAGCCTTCTTTTTTCGGTTTTTCCTGCTCAGCCTGAGCCGCTTGCTCCGCAGCAAGACGCGCTTGTTCTTCCGCCTGCGCTTTCGCTTCAGCTTCTGCCGCCAAACGGGCTTGCTCTTCCGCTTGCGCCTTCGCTTCAGCTTCTGCCGCTAAACGGGCTTCTTCTTCCGCCTGCGCTTTCGCTTCAGCTTCTGCCGCTAAACGGGCTTGTTCCTCCGCCAGTGCTTTTGCTTCGGCTTCTGCTGCCAAACGGGCTGCTTCTTCTGCCTGCGCTTTCGCCTCAGCTTCTGCGGCTAAACGGGCTTCTTCTTCCGCCTGCGCTTTCGCTTCAGCTTCTGCAGCGACACGGGCTGCTTCTTCCGCCTGCGCTTTCGCTTCAGCTTCTGCCACCAGACGGGCTTGTTCTTCTGCCTGTGCTTTCGCTTCGGCTTCCGCCACCAAACGGGCTTCTTCTTCCGCCTGCGCCTTCGCTTCTGCTTCTGCCGCTAAGCGAGCTTGTTCTTCCGCCTGAGCTTTCGCCTCAGCTTCTGCCGCTAAGCGAGCTTGTTCTTCCGCTTGCGCCTTCGCTTCTGCTTCCGCCGCTAAACGGGCTTCTTCTTCCGCCTGCGCTTTGGCTTTGGCTTCGGCTTCTGCCGCTAAGCGCGCTTGTTCTGCGGCTTTTTGCTGAGCATCTTGTTCGTCATTTTTTCGGCCGAAACCCAGCCAGGACATAAATCCGCGTTTCTTTTTTTCTGCCATTGGCAAATCCTAAAGCTTGATTGGTACAATCGGCGCGATAACAGCGAGCTGATCTAAAACTGTGAACACTGCGCCTAAGTCAATGCAGTGTGGTAACGGTGGGTAAATGCATACCTATTCTCGACGCAGCAACCCCGGCGAAAGTGGCCAAAGCCCTTACGTCGCTAACTGAATAAGATTGGGGAAAATGCAGAGCCATTACCGAACGCGTATAGTCTAACACCTTCTTAGCGGTCAAAAAATCTATGGTACGACGTAACCCTAAAAACCCTGCGAACCGAAACATCGGTCGCGGTAATGCTTCAGCAGCAAATGCAGGAGGCGGATCGGGATTTGTCCGCATCATCGCCGGCAAGTGGCGTGGTCGCAAATTGCCGGTAAAAAACGTGGAAGGCCTGCGCCCCACAACAGATCGCGTGAAGGAAACGGTCTTTAACTGGCTGGCCGCAGATTTGTATGAAGCGCGCTGTCTGGATGTGTTCGCCGGCAGTGGCGGTTTGGGGCTGGAAGCCTTGTCCCGTCAGGCAGAGCAAGTGACACTGCTGGAGCTGGACAAAGGCGCAGCGACCCAAATCAGTCAGAATCTCAATACGCTGAAAGCGGATAACGCGACAGTGCACAATACTGATGCATTGTCGTATCTCTCCAATAAAGGGCAGCCGTTTGATGTGGTTTTCATTGACCCACCGTTTCGTAAAGACTTGCTGAGTGACATTATCAGCAAACTTGAGCAGAACGGATGGTTAAGCCACAACGCGCTGATTTACATTGAGGCGGAAAAAGAACTGGGACAACCGGTTGTGCCGACTCATTGGGACATGATTAAGGAAAAACATGCCGGACAAGTCAGTTTCCGGCTGTATCAAAGAGAGGAAAAATGAAAGCACTCATCCTGTTAGCAAAAGCGGCCATCGGCTTTGTCTGGTTTGTTCTGTTCGCCAATATCGTGCATCCGTTTCCGGGGGTGGCAGCGATGGCGCTATACATCATGACCGCTTTCCTGTTCTGTATGCACGGCCTGCAAATGCTGATCTTCATCGGTGCCTTCGGCGACAAGATCAACATGACGAAATGGGAGAAGTGGTCGATCCTATTTTTCGGGATCTTTGCCCTGCTCGATATTCGCCGCAAGTACATGGTTGGCGACAACGTGAAAGAATAAGATGAAAAAGGCCTCAGTAGAGGCCTTTTTCACGTCAGCTCGCCGCAGTTTAGTGATTACAGACCCGCGCTTCATTGACTGAAATCGCACCCATGTCTTCAAAGATTTTTTTGCGACGACGTAGAAACTCCAGCACTTCGCTGAAAGAAAGTCCTTGTTGGCTGCAGGTATGAAAACGCGCACTCGCAACCCATTGACCATCGACCCAGTGAGTCAGCGCCTGTTCGGACATTGGCTGTTGCTTGAGATGATTAAGGATCTCATGCACATGAATTGATGCAGGCATGTTGGCTCCACTCCATTAGTCATTGCGCATATAGAATCACAGCGACGCCTACAGAATCTTGATATAAAGCAAAGCTTAATCAGCTAGTGCTCGCTGCGTGGTGTGCTGCACTGCCAACAAATCTCAAAGCTGCCGCCATTTTCCTCTCCACAGGCGTGACAAAACCAGACTTTCTCGGCCTGAGCTTCGTAGTCATTGAGGGCTTGGCGTGCTTGCTGCTCGCGCATGGCATCCACCCAAAGCGTCACTGCAATAGCATCAGAAGGGAGTTCACCGGTCGCACTGGAAAGAGACTCTCCTTTCAACACCACCTCAATGCCCATGCTTTCCAGCATGCCTTTAAGGCTGTGCGCCTCAAGTGAATTGCCCGCACTGTACACCTGAACCCAAGACATCTTTACCTCCTACGACAATATGGAGAGCGTGATCAGCCCTTGCGCGCAAAAGTAAGTGCTCATGATGAGCAGCACTGAGGTTTTGAAAGGGCCTTTGAAACGGTCAAACGCCAATACAGTGTCAGACACCATAAACAGCAATGCACCACCGAAAGCATGTGCCGCGACCTGCGTTTGAGCATTCATCCAGAATTCCCCTGCGCCCCAGGCCATTTGGGCAATCACCGCAATGTATACCCCAACAGGAATGAGCAAAGGGCCAAGGTTGGGAAGAAGAAGCAGGAAGACGATGACGCTCGCTGCGCCAATCAAAGAAGGCAGCCACCAGACCATCGGGCCTTCAAACTGCTGCCAGAAAGCAACGCTGTAGAGAATGTGCGCCACCAGAAAACTCAATAAGCCCGGAATAAACCGGTCTTTTGGCAACATGAGGAAAATATCGCCGACCAGCGAGAAGGCAAGCCCGGTAAGGATCAGGTAGGTATAGCTGTTCGCTTCACCGCCCATCATGCCAATCAACATCATCAAGGCGATCGTCAGGGGCTTGAACAGATAAAACTGCCATTGAGGCCCTTTATACGCGGCATTGATGTGTAGTAGGCCTGAAAAGCAGACGGCAACCCAACTCAACATGATTTATTCCCTTAAATTGCGAGCCAACCAAGTCTAGAGATGCAGGATTTATTGTCCACCGCACACGTCTCAGAAAGCGAACAAGGCATCAAAAGCACTTTTATACCCGCAACAAGGGTAAGTGTTTACATATAACTTTCAGTCTCGATTAAAAGAAAAAGGCACGGAAAACCGTGCCTTAGTCAATCATGCTGCCGTTACTGCCCGACAATATGCCGCCAGTTTTCAATATAAAACCAGACCGCTCCCGCCGTCACGGCGAAGATCAGGAACAGGGCAATACGCCAGATGGTGCGGCTGCTGCGGGGAAGTAACTCTTTCTCGCACTGCTTGCATGCACTCATAAATCCGCGCATGTCATCCACTTCATAGCCATCTTCATGTACGGCTTTGTTGCGGATGGTGGCAATGAAGCGAAGCTTGGAAATCACATCATGCGGCAGACGTTCCTGACAGCTGCTCACCAATTCATGCAATCCACGACCTTCTGCGTGGTAGTGTTCTTTGAGGAGCCGTTCCAGACGCCGACTCTGTCTCACGACAATGGCAATTTCATCCATGCAGGCCTCCTTCTTCTATTTAGTCCACCTCATATCATTAGCTTACGTCATAACACTAAAACTGAGAATGCACTTTAACTTTGTTTACATTAGCGCCAATGCTGAGCAGGATAAGTGGAGTGGATCACGAAATTTCCGCTCATCAGGTTTGCGAAATGGGTCTGTGAAGTAGACTCATTGCCGACCGATAATGGCCGGATAAAGGAGAACACCGTGCCGATTTCTGTGATATTGCTCGTAGGCGCCCTCGCGGTGATCGCTGGTGTTTATTTTGTACTGACCATGCAAAAGCACATGCTGGGCCAAGGGGCGGAAGAGCGCTCCATTGATATCCGCATTCTCGACAAGCAATCTGTCGCCATTCCCGACCCGCAACAGCATGAAGATCCGGAAGAGTACTGGATCTATGTCGAACCGATGGAAGGCGGACCAAAACGGGAATTTCAGGTGGGTATTCACTACTACCATGCCCTACAACCCGGTGATTGTGGCACCCTGACCTATCGCGGCGCTGAATTTATCCACTTTGCCAAGCTACAGCGCCACTAAAGCCTTCGTCTTATGGCACCAGCCATGACGTAAAACGCGACTTCGACAATCCCACACTGGCCATGTAAGACAACACGAACACGGCCAGTGTCACCAAGGGGATGGTCAGCCATGTCATTCCCGGCGTGAACGCCAACTCCCTCACAGGCCAGAGAAAGACGGGATGCACCAGATAAATCCCCAGCGAATGACAGCTAACCGCCGCGACCTTTCGCTGCATAGGCTCAGATACCCGCTCCGCCCAATGTTGGCAAAGCCCGAATACCATCGCAGCAATCAATACCGTGTTCAGGGTTTTATAGGAAAACCATCCCGCACTTGTGTATCGATAGTTTGAGACGCTTTCAGAAATGGCGGTGTACTCGGTTGCCACCAGCGCCGAGATGCCGATAAACAGCAGCCACTTCAACGGCAGTTTGCTTTGGTGCAACAGATAACCCAGCAGCAAATAGCCGCCATAAAGCACCAAGTCTTCCACCAGCCCCAGCGATATACCGGCAAGCCACGCTGCACTCAAGACTAACCAAGACCCCAACAACGCATAAAAAAGCCCCGGATCATCCCGCTGGGCAACAGGGCGTAATATCGGAACCAAGAGATAAAGCGGAATAAAGTAATAGAAAAAACCTAAGTGATAGTAAGTTTCTTCGGTTGGAAAGGAGGTTAACCGCTGTACAGTTTCCGTCCAATTTACATTTTGTAACGAAATCCCGGCCAATACCGCGTAAAAAACCGACCATGCAACAAACGGCACGAACACTTTCATAACTCGTCGACGGACAAAGTATCCCGGCGAAAATGGACGGGTGTCTGAAAGCAATAATGCACCGGTAATCATGATAAAAACCGGGACAGCCCAGCGACTTGCACCATTAATGGCTATCGCTGAAACCCAGTCGCTTTGCGGGATTTCGCCCATCAGGTAGCGATAAGGCCCCAACACATGAATGGCGATCACCGCCACCGCGGCGACCACCCGCAACAGCTCAATATAAAAGACTTTTTTCTGGGTTTGGCTGCTCAAACTTGATGTTCTCTCTGCATGTTTCATTTCCACACTAACCGTCGGTGACATTTCCATCAATCCGAATATAAAACAAACAATATTAACCACCATTTATTAATTTATTGTTAATTTTTATGCCTGCAAAAGTCATTATTGATAGCACTAAGTATTGCAAAATGACATTTCTATGACCTAGGATGCTTTCCAGTTAAATGGACCGTTGTATGACATGGAGGATCTGATGCAGTCATCAGCTTCGCAACAACAATCTGGCGGGAAGCCGAACAAGTCGTTTTTTTCCCGTTTTCTCGATACCGTCGAATTCCTCGGCAACCTTCTTCCTCACCCGGTAACCCTGTTTGCCATTCTGTGTGTGATCATTTTCTTTGCATCGGGTATCGCCGGCTATTTTGGCCTTTCCGTCGCTGACCCTCGTCCGGAAGGTGCCGCAGGCCGCGCTGCCGATGACATGATTTACGTCAACAGCCTGCTGAACGCTGAAGGCGTGCAACTTATCGTCACCAACCTGGTGAAAAACTTCACCGGCTTTGCGCCACTGGGTACCGTGCTGGTTGCCATGATGGGTGTGGCGGTTGCTGAGCACTCAGGCCTGCTGTCTGCCACCATGCGTTCTATGGTGATGGGCGCCTCTCGCCGTATGGTCACACTGACCGTGGTATTCGCAGGTATCATCTCTAACACCGCTTCTGAGCTTGGCTATGTGGTGCTGATCCCACTGGCAGCGATGATCTTCCACTCACTGGGTCGTCACCCACTGGCGGGTCTGGCTGCAGCATTTGCGGGCGTATCCGGCGGCTATTCAGCGAACCTGTTGCTGGGTACCGTTGACCCACTGCTGTCAGGCATCACTGAAACCTCGGCACAGATGATTGACCCAACTTACACGGTTGGCCCTGAAGCAAACTGGTACTTCATGTTTGCCTCCACCTTCCTCATCACCATTCTG
This sequence comes from Grimontia indica, assembly GCF_000333895.2. Classification (GTDB taxonomy): domain Bacteria; phylum Pseudomonadota; class Gammaproteobacteria; order Enterobacterales; family Vibrionaceae; genus Enterovibrio; species Enterovibrio indicus. The sequence goes on from NZ_ANFM02000002.1 coordinate 179,603, forward strand.
GGTGCCTTGGTGACTGAGAAAATCGTTGAGCCGAAACTGGGCAAATACGACCAATCGATGGCAGCGGAAGATTTCGAGGCCAAAGAAGCGGGCAAAGTGACTGCGATTGAGAAGCGCGGTATGCGTAACGCAGGTATCGCTGCACTGGCAGTATCAGCCGCGCTGGCACTGACCATCGTGCCTGAGTGGGGCATCCTGCGTCACCCGGAAACCGGTGAAGTGGCAGGCTCTCCGTTCCTGAAAGGTATCGTGGCCTTCATCCTGGTGTTCTTTGCGATTCCTGGTTTTGTTTACGGTAAGACTGTCGGTACCATGAAGAACGACCGTGACGTGATTGATGCGATGGCGAAATCCATCAGCGCCATGGGTCTGTACATCGTACTGGTGTTCTTCGCGGCGCAATTCGTTGCTCTGTTCAAATGGACTAACTTCGGTCAGGTGATTGCGGTCGGTGGTGCTGACTTCCTTCAAAGCATCGGTCTGACAGGCCCAATGCTGTTCTTCGCCTTCATCATCATGTGCGGCATCATCAACCTGACTCTGGGTTCGGCGTCAGCACAATGGGCAGTTACCGCGCCAATCTTCGTCCCTATGCTGATGCTGGTTGGCTACGCGCCGGAGACTATTCAGGCGGCTTACCGTATCGGTGACTCAGTGACCAACCTTATCACCCCGATGATGAGTTACTTCGGCCTGATTCTAGCAGTCGCAGCAAGATATAAGCGTGACCTGGGTATCGGCACTTTGATTGCCACCATGCTGCCATACACACTGGTGTTCCTGGCGGGCTGGAGCGTGTTCTTCTACCTGTGGGTATTCGTGGCAGGCTTCCCAGTCGGTCCGGGCGCTGAGACCTATTTCAACTTCCAGCAGTAAGAGTGAAACTCTCTTCCCTAAACAGCCGGTCTTGACCGGCTGTTTTTCTTTTACGTTATGCGTGACGTTTCACCCGCTGATAGAATCCTTTATTAACCTGAGTGAAAACGCCATAAACTCGGGTCTGTTTGCCATTAAGTGATATGCTAATAAGAAAACAACGCCGGATTCCACATGCCAATTGAACACCCTTTTTTATTTTCCCGCGAGGATGCGCTAACCGAGACCATGGAAAAGGTGATTGCCCCGTTTTGGGCGAACCGTCAGCACGGTGAATTCGTCGGCCATGATGGCCTGCGTTTGAACTGGTGCGCCTTTACCAAGCCCGAGCACACCCGCGCGATTGTGGTGGTCAATGGGCGTATTGAAGGGGTGGCGAAATATCAGGAAATTTTTTTCGACCTCTTCAACCAAGGCTTTGATGTTTACAGCTATGACCACCGTGGTCAGGGCCACAGCCAGCGTCTGGTGACAGGTTCAGATATCGGCCATGTGGTGGAGTTCGACCATTACGTTGACGACCTCGATACCTTTATCAATGAAGTCGTCACCACCAAGACCCACAGCCAGCGCATGATCCTCGCCCATTCCATGGGTGGTGCTATTTCTGTGCTTTATGCTGCGCGTAAACCCAATGCCATTGATGCGATTGCGCTAAGCGCACCCATGCTCGGCATTAACTTGTCACGCCCTTTGCAAATGGCAGCCAAGCCGCTGTGTAAAGTGCTGTCTAAGCTCCAGCACCCAGCAGGTTTCGCGCCGGGTCAGGTGCCGTATTGGGCAAAGCCTTTCAAGCACAACCTGCTGACGCAATCTGAAGCGCGCTATCAGTGGTTCCGCGAACTGTATGAAAGTGATGAGACACTCAAAGTGGGCGGCCCGAGCGCGCAGTGGATTTGGCAAAGTATGGATGCCTGCGAGCGCGCCGTGAAAACCGCCACTGACATCGATATGCCAATCCTGCTGATGCAAGCCGCGCGTGATGAGATTGTCTGCAATGGCGTGATGTTCCAATTCCATCGTGAGCGTCAGGCAGCAGGCCTGCCGATTCAGTTCGAAATTCTGGCCGGTTCCCGCCATGAACTCCTGTTCGAGCGCGACGTGACCCGCGATAAATCACTGACATTGGCTCTGACATTTTTCGACTCGCTCAGTGAAGAAACCGAGCTAGAACAAACCGCATAAGCCTATCTAAATTTCCGGTCAGTTTTTTCCTAAAGCGGAAAAATTGGCCGGCATTTTGATCCCTTTTATTTCCCCTTTTTCTGGATACACTGGAGAGGTGTTTAAAAACATCTTCTCTCCTATTGAGGTATCCATGTACAAAATCGTTGCATCTGATCTCGACGGCACTCTACTTACTCCTGAACACACCATCGCGCCTTTTACCCGAGAAGTGCTTCAGCGCCTTCATGCAAAAGGGGAGCACTTTGTGTTCGCCACTGGCCGTCACCACATCGATGTGGCACACATCCGCAAAAGCGTTGGCATTCCAGCTTGCATGATCACCTCTAACGGTGCCCGCGTGCATGATGAAAATGACAAGCTGATCTTCAGCCGTAATGTTGACCCTGCATTGGTTGCCCAACTGGTGGAAATGGTGAAAGGCGACGAAACCATCACCATCCACATTTACCGCGAAAATGACTGGCTGCTGAACCGCGTTGACGAAGACCTGGCGAAATACCACAAAGATTCTGGCTTCAGCTTCAAAGAGTTCGATGTGGAAAATCCACCGGTTGATGACGTAGCGAAAATCTTCTTTATCCGTCACGACCACGATTACCTGATGGGTTACGAGCAAAAGTTCGTCGAAACCTTCGGTGACAAAGTCAGCGTGGCCTTCTCAACCCCATTTTGTCTGGAAGTGATGGCCGCGGGTGTTTCTAAAGGTGAAGCACTGAAAGCGGTAGCGGAAATCAAAGGTTTCAGCCTGAACGAGTGTATCGCGTTTGGTGATGGAATGAATGACGTGGAAATGCTGAGTGCTGCGAAGAAAGGTCTCATCATGGAAACGGCACACCCGCGCGTGAAAGCGACCTTGCCGGACAATGAAGTGATTGGCAGCAACGCCGAAGAAGCGGTCGCCCGTTATCTGGAAACACATCTACTGGGCTAATCACATTGCCAAGTAGATAGCCAAACGGCAGCGCTCCCCCTCGCTGCCGTTTTCTTATTTAACGCTTAAACCCACCTTCCGACATCGCGATAATTTCATCCCACTGTGCTTCGGTCACCGGCATGATGCTGAGACGGCTGCCCTTCTTCACCAGCGGTAATTCTTCCAGTGCCGGATTCGCTTTGATGCGTGCCAAAGAGACATATTTCAGGTGCTGGCGGTATTCCACATCCACCATGATCCAACGGGGATTATCCGGCGAGCTTTTGGGATCAAAATAGGCACTTTCCGGGTCGAACTGGAAATGATCCGGATAAGCTTCTTTCACCACTTCGGCGATACCCACCACACCCACATCTTTGCAAGAAGAATGGTAAATAAACACTTTATCGCCAAGCTTCATCCCATCACGCATCATGTTTCGTGCCTGATAATTTCGTACACCTTCCCAGCAAGAGACCTTTTGTTGTTTTAAGGTGTCTATAGAAAAGGTATCGGGCTCGGTTTTCATCAGCCAATACGCCATAATTTCCCCGTTTCAGCTTTTGGTTTTCCCAAAGTTGTACCCCGTTGGGCTTTGAATGAGAAGAGGAATCTCCGTTGATTATCCAAAAACGCCGCCTTTCCCACGTGCTGGGTCTGCTCTCCGCTGCCGCCTTGCTTTCTGCCTGCAGCCAAACACCATCAGGCCCGGTCGAGCTCGGTAACTCTGACGATTTAAACCCACAGCAGGAGATTGCTAAAGTGGCAGGGATTCAACCCCAGCGCTTTATGCTGCGCGGTGAAGTCACCCTCGGGCATGAAATCCGCGCCATCACACCTTGTGGCAGCAACACTCAATACTGGCTGCAACTGCCGGACTTGCTCAATCAAGAAGGTCAGGCGCTGACCATGGAGCCTTACCAAAGTGTGTATGGCGAAGTGATTGGCGAATTCGTAAAACCCGCGATGGATGGCTTTGCGGCGGATTACCCGGCAACGTTCAAGGTGACTCAACTGAACCTGATGTCGGCAGAAATCGATGGCTGCAACCAAATGAGAAACCGCACCGTGGCGTCCGGCAATGAGCCGTTCTGGTCAGTGTCTCTAGAAGGCAATACGCTCAATTACCAACAACTCGGCTATGAAGCGGAGACATTCACCCTAACTGGCCGAAATATTTCTCCAGCTGCCCGAATCTATCAGGCCAATGGCGCGACACTCACACTTCGTCCAGAGCTTTGCAATGACACCATGAGCGACAGCATTTACGGCTGGCGTTCAACCTTCGCCAAAGGCAACAAAACCCTGACGGGCTGCGCGACGCTCTCGGCCGACGACCCGACACTCGGCTGGGTCGGCGATTATCAGGGCATGACCAACCTCGGCGGCCAGTCACTCACCACCACCTTAGTGCTCAATCCCGACCATACGGCCACAACCCGCTATGAGCAGGCAGGCGAAGATGCGGTTGTGGAAACCGGTATCTGGCAACAGGTTAGCGATAGCAAGGTTCAGGTGATGATGACTCGCCATCAGGGACAATATCTGGTCAGTGAGCGCCTTTTCACCCGCAGCGGCTTTACCCTGAAAGCCGAAAAGGAAATCATCAATGGCCGCGAATACAGCCTGGGAACGGAGGGACTCGCGCTCTCTTTGATGGTCGGCAACCAGCAGCCTGTCATTTCCGGTGGTGTGGAAGGTTCAGCCACCTTTAACGAGAAAGTTGATGCGGCTTTTAAGGCGTATCTTGGCGAGGAAGGTGTGAAGCACGCAGCAGGCACCCGCTATCGCTGGCTGACACAGGATCTCAACGGTGACCTGCAGGATGAGCTGATGATATTCACCAACTGGTGTGGCACAGGCGGCTGCACCCTTTTGGTGTTTAACAATGACAGCAATGTCTGGCGCTTCAACAGCCGCATCACGCTGGTTCACCTGCCGTTTCAGATGAGCCAATCCACCAGCAACGGCTGGCACGATCTCATCATGCCGGTTGGCGGAGGCGGGGCAAAAGCCTCTTCCCGCGTGCTGGAATTTAATGGCAAACGCTATCCGAGCAACCCTTCAGTGGCACCGGAAGTACTGTTGCCAGACAGCGCCGACCCTTACCTTTTCGCTGACGGTATTTATCCGCAGCAAGAAGGTGTTGAGCTGAAATAAATGGAAAAGGTATCCCGAATGGCAGAAAAGCCAACGCCCTGCCCATCTTGCGGTTTTCACTACAACTGCCTGTGTGAAGCCGCGCCAAAGCTCGATAGCCAAGTGCGTATCGAGCTATTAATGCACGAAACAGAAACCGGGCGCACCACCAATACCGGTCAGCTGCTGGAAAATGCGCTGCCGCATTGCAGACGCCACGTCTGGCAACGCAAAACGCCGCCACTGGAATTACTCACGCTGCTTGCCGACCCGGCTGCCCAGCCGTACCTGGTATTTCCCGGTGAAGGGGCTGTTGCGCTCGAAAAAGCAGTCAGCCGACCGACGTCCAAACCGGAAGCCAAGCCGATTCACTTCATCATTGTCGATGCGACTTGGCAGCAGGCACGCAAGATGCTGCGCCAAAGCCCATGGCTTGAAGATGTGCCTATGGTGACACTGCCTGAAGGGCTCAGCACCCGCTATGCCCTGCGCCGCAATCAGCCGGAAGGTTCCCTTTGTACCTGCGAAGTCGGCATGGTGTTGATGGACGCCATGGTAGAAACCGAGAACGCGGTGGCATTGGGCCAATACTTCGATAAATTTATGCAAGTATTTGAAGCGGATAGACAACATCAATCGTTACAAAAGCTGTGATGGAGAAACTTGCACAGAATCTGGTCAGACCTTAATGTTAAGAAGGTAATCAATAAGAAAGGATTTGCAGATGAGCGTGGTTTCGATGACAACTGGTATCCCTGCTGAACAGCAGATCAGCGAACTGGAATCGCAATTTGCCAAACTGGTCGCCAAGACGACCCAAGATCCCGACCCTGCCTACGCCGAACGCATTCGGGATTTGAAGCATCTGCAAAAGGCATTGAAAAAACATGCCGACACCATCGTCGATGCCCTGTCTCAGGATTATGGGCATCGCAGCCGCACCGATTCACTGATGGCAGACATCCTTCCCTGCTTCCAAATGCTGCATTACACCAAACGCAAGTTGAAACGCTGGATGAAACCATCACGCCGCTCCGCGGGATTGCTTCTGACACCTGCCAACGTTGAAGTGCACTATCAGCCGCTTGGCGTGGTCGGCATTATCGTGCCGTGGAACTTCCCCATCACTCTAAGCCTCATTCCACTGATGACAGCAATTGCCGCGGGAAACCGAGTGATGCTCAAAATGAGTGAGTTCACGCCTCTGACCGCACAGGCCGTTAAAGCCATGCTAACCGAAGTGTTCGATGACGATAAAGTCTGCGTCGTGGAAGGCGATGTCTCAGTGGCAGAAGCCTTCACCCGGCTTCCGTTTGATCATCTGATGTTCACCGGCTCGACCGAAGTCGGCAAGAAAGTGATGAAAGCGGCATCTGAAAACCTGACGCCGGTAACGTTAGAGCTTGGCGGCAAATCACCGGTGATTGTCGGACCGGACATCGACCCCATGCTCGCAGCAGAACGCATGCTGTTTGGTAAGAACCTCAATGCCGGGCAAATCTGCGTGGCGCCGGATCATGTGTTTGTGCACGAAGACAATCTGGAAGAGTTCGTCGAATCGCTGCGCGTCAAATGGAACGAAGCTTACCCACAAGGCATTCAGAGTGATGACCGCACCGCCATTGTCACTGAGCGCCAGTTCTCGCGCCTGACAAGTTTGATGGAAGACACCGACAAGCGCGGTGTTACCACCATCCCACTGGCTGACCCGGCTATCTTGCCTGAAACGCGAAAAATGGCACTTCATCTGGTGATAAATCCGCCAAAAGACAGCGCCATCATGCAGCAGGAAATTTTCGGTCCCTTGCTACCTATCATCACCTATCAAGATGTGCATGATGTGCTTAATGCACTTCGCCATCAGCCCCGCCCGCTAGCACTGTACCTGATGACACTCGATCAGAATTTCATCCAATACACCATTAGGCATACGCATTCTGGCTCTATCGCTGTGAATGACACCATCATGCAGGTCGCGGTGGATGACACGCCTTTCGGCGGCATTGGTGCATCCGGTATGGGGCATTATCACGGCATTGAAGGCTTCCGCACTTTCAGTCACGCCAAAACCGTGTTCCAGCGTGGCAAGCTTAACCCCGGAAAACTGATGGCACCGCCGTATGGCAAATGGTGGCAGAAAGTGATGTTTAAGCTGTTTTTGCGTTAGATAGATACAACGAAGGCGCCATTGGCGCCTTCCGTTATTTTACTCCGTGTCCGACTGCCGCGGTCCATATCTGGTACCACTGCTCCCTGCTTAAAGAGACTTTACTGGCTTCGACCAAAGGGCGAATGTTATCTATTTTTCCGGAGCCTGTAATGATTCTTGGCTGGCTAGGTATCGCCAGAACCCAAGCATAGATAAGCTCAGCCAATGAGGAGACACCAACCTCTTCCATCAACTCACTCAAGCTTTCAGATAATCGCTGAGTGACCTCATCCTGTGGGTCAAACAATCTACCACCTCCCAAACAAGACCAGATCATTGGACGGATGCGGTTTTGGTAGCATTGTTCGAAAAGACCATTGTCCAGAGCTTCTGTCTGAAAGGGAGAAAACTCAAACTGATTGGTGCATAACGTCACATCCAGCGCATCCTGCAATAGCGAGAATTGGGACACGCTAAAGTTGGACACACCGAAACGGCGGACTTTACCCTGCTGCTTTAGTGTATTTAATGCGTCATTCACTTCCTCTACATCCATCAGGTAGTCTGGACGGTGCAACAGCAAGGTGTCGACATAATCCGTTTTAAGGGCTTTTAACGAATGATCGACCGACGACAGGATAGTTTCTTTGGAAGAGTCATAATGGCTGACGTTGCGCGCATCAAGAGCACCGTTGCCTACACCTCGAATGCCGCACTTGGTAATGATGTTAATCTGGCTTCGTAATGTCGGTGAGAGCGCCAATGCTTCACCAAAGCTTTCTTCACTGCGATAAACATAAGCATGATCAAAATCGGTCACACCAATATCAATGAGCTCGCAGATAAAACGGTTCAAGGCTTGGTCGGAAAGCCCCCAAGCACTCGTGCGCCAAAAGCCAGCAATTATCGATTTATCACCATTATCTGCCTGCATCATTGTGACCCTCTTCGCCTTTAAAAGTGCCGAGGATAAAGGCTTTCAGCAAAGTAAGAGTAATGAAGTAGCAACAGGTGCGAGAGACAACCCAAACTTTTCGGTTCCATCTACTTTTCAGACAACGTGAAGTGATTCGAAGAGACACTGCTAACAGAGGATTGAAAAACACATTTCGTTAGTGACTGGCTGTCATTCAATGAGCTTGCTTCCACTTTCCCGCCAATTTTATTCGGCCTCTCATCGCCTTTTCCATCAACCATCCACCAAACTTTTTTATTCCAACAGCGCCATAACCAAGCCCGTCTCTGTTTGGGGAAAATGATCTGACAGCAGCGCTAAATCTGACATCTCCATTGGTTAACATGCGACGTTTTTTGCACCGCCTCCCATGGTGTAATTTCAGGTAACGAAGCGTTTCACCGTGATCTTTATTTCAAATCGCTTTTTGTACTCACCCTATGATGGTCGCCGAATTGAGAGGCCGGTATTGGCCTTTTGCAGATAACCTGACAGGTGTGAAAATGACGTTTAAATTGGCTCCTCTTTCTGCATCCATCCTGCTTTCACTGGCACTTGCCGCCCCTGTTACTGCTGCACCCGCAAGCAGTGACTCACTTCAGCAATACACTAACGTTCTCGACAGAACTGGCGACCCACAATTTCTGCGTGACTACGACAGTTACAGCAACCTTAAATACAACGCCTTTGTCGATAACGGTGCCTGGCATGGCCACCTGCTGCCTACCAATGAGAAAGGCTATGGCGCGGTAGGCGGCATCATGCAGGTCACGCAGGAATACGCCCACTACCTGTCAGATCAAACCTTCGATAAGTTAGTACTGACTGACAACAAAAGCGGCGAGGTGATTGATTTTTCATCCGCACAGGCGAACATCTACAGTACGCCGGACGCCTTGGTACAGGAACTAACGACACCCAGCCTGAAAGTGACCATGACCCTGAGATTTGTCACCGACCGCACGTCCTTGCTTGAAACCAAATTTGAAGATTTAAGTGGCAAAAACCGTCATTTCACCGCTGAATGGCAAGGCGAATTGCTTTCCCATGCCCTTTCGAGCCAACCGACCAAAACCGTTGACGAGTTCTACCCTGATTACGGCCGTAAACTCACGAAAAACAGACTGGGCCTGACCATTTCCAGCAACGAAATGAAAGGCAACTGGGCCATTCGCAACGATGCAGATTCCGCGTTTGTGATTGCCCGCTCGGTGAAAACCGACACGGACATTGATGGTCTTGCGTACACCGAGACCACTAAAATCAAAGTGAAGCACAACAAAGATACCCGCATTTTCACCACCTTCTCGCATCTGCATAACACCGAAGAAGTGGCCGCCGAAAGTCCAAAAATCAAAGCCATCCTGAAAAAGCCTGATACCTACATGGAAGCGGCAAAGACGCGTTGGACGGAGTATCTCAGCAAGGGCCTGACTAACGAGCAGGCAACACAAGCTCAAAAGCGTGTTGGCGTGAAAGCCATGATGACACTGAACAGCAACTGGCGCGCCGCAGCTGGTGACGTAGAACATGACACCGTGACCCCTTCGGTTACGGGACGCTGGTTCTCCGGCAACCTGACCTGGCCTTGGGATACCTGGAAACAAGCCTATGCCATGGCGCACTTCAACCCAGACGTCGCGATGGAAAACATTCGCACCGTGTTCCAGTATCAGGTGCAGGAAGATGACGTTATTCGTCCTCAGGACAAAGGCTACCTGCTGGATGTGGTGACTTATACCGCGCCGGAATCCCGCGGTGGTGCTGGCTCTGAAAACTGGAATGAGCGCAACACCAAGCCATCATTAGCGGCCTGGGCGGTGATGGAGATTCATCACGCCCTTCGAGATGAATTTAACCGCCCGGCAGATGCGCAGGCATGGATTGATGAGATGTATCCGCAGCTTGTTGCCTACCACGACTGGTGGCTGTCTAACCGAGATCACAACGGTAACGGCGTTCCAGAATACGGTGCAGCAGTCGACCCGGCCCACAACACAGAAGATGGCCGTATGTATGTGGAAGTGGTCACGAAAGAAGATCTTGGCGCCAAGTTTGGTGCAGATGCCGTCTTGATCGGCAACGAGAATGGCGAGCGTCAATATCAGATTATTGGTGTGGATAACTATAACCGTGTGCTGGATGAAGTGATTTACTCCGATCTCCATGTTGGCGCTCAGGAAGCCGCTGGCTGGGAATCCGGCATGGATAACGCCGCACGCTTTGGTTTTATCTATGAAGACCAGCTGCAGGCCTACGCTGACAACACCTACAACGGCGATCTGGAACACGCCCGCAGAGACTGGCAAGTCCGCTTTGGCGAGAACCGCGATGCTGAAACCAATGCGCTACTTGGCTTCTCTATGTTGCAGGAGTCGGTTGATCAGGCCTCTTACATGTACTCAGATAACTTCTATCTGGCGGACATGGCTGAGCGTGTATCGGTTGGTGTAGACGGTAAAGAGCGCGCACAAGAGTTCCGCACTGGCGCAGAACAAATCAAAACTTACATCAATACCTGTATGTTCGACGAAGCGACTGGCTTCTATTACGACATCCGCATGGTGGATCAAAATGGCAAGGACACCACCTATGAGAAGAACGGCGTCATCTGCGCGGGCGAACCACTCGTCGAACGTGGCCGCGGCCCAGAAGGTTGGGGGCCGCTGTTTAACGGCGCAGCTACTCAGGCGCAGGCTGATAGCGTGATCCGCACGATGACAGACCCTGACGAGTTTGCTACCTCGGACGCCTTCCCGGGTTACGGTATTTCCCTGCCTACCGCGAGCCAGACCAATCCGGCTTATGGTAAAGACATCTACTGGCGCGGCCGGGTATGGCTGGATCAGTTCTACTTTGGCGTAAAAGCGATGGAGAAATACGGCTACGGTCCGGAAGCAGTGCAAATGGCACATCAGCTGTTTGAAAACGCCGAAGGCATGACAGCAGACGGGGCAATTCGTGAAAACTATAACCCGGAAACGGGCGCGGTTCAGGGAGCCTCTAACTTCTCATGGAGTGCGGCACACCTGTACATGCTCTACCGTGACTTCTTCTGATTGAAGGGTCTCAAAAAACAAAACGCTCCCATTAGGGAGCGTTTTTGTATGCATTGATTGATACAGCTTAAACGTGCTGCCCTGCTACCCAGCCTGAGCTCCAGGCCCATTGGAAGTTGTAGCCACCGAGCCAACCGGAAACGTCCATTACTTCGCCAACAAAATACAGGCCAGGCACTTTCTTGGTTTCCATGGTTTTTGATGAAAGCTCGTCGGTATCCACACCGCCCAGTGTCACTTCTGCCGTGCGATAACCTTCGGTACCATTCGGTGCGATGCGCCACTGGTGCAGATAATCGCCAAGCGCGGTAATGTCTTTCGGGTTTAGCTGCTTAAGAGGCTTATCCTGAATGTCACCACGTTCGATCATGGCTTCCACCAGACGCTTTGGCAGCAGTCGCGCCAAACTGTTTTTCAGGCTCTGTGCCGGATGCTTGTCACGCATTGCGTTGATGGTTTCCACCACGTCTAAGTCCGGCAGCAGGTTAACCTCCACTTTCTCGCCCGGCGTCCAGTAAGAGCTCACCTGAAGGACCACAGGGCCAGACAAACCACGGTGAGTAAACAGAAGGTTTTCTTTAAACAGCACGCCGCTTTCGGTGGTAATGGTCACGGGAATCGCGATACCGGACAAATCAGCAAACGCCGCTTTGTCTTTGTCATGCAGGGTAAACGGCACCAGACCGGCGGTCGTCGGTATACGTGCCAACCCGAACTGCTCGGCGATTTGATAACCAAACGGGGTCGCACCGAGCTTCGGCATGGAAAGACCACCGGTTGCCACCACCAGTGACTGGCAGCTTACCGTGTCCGTATCCAGCTTCAGGATGAAGCCGTCTTCGGTCTTTTCGATATCATGCACATCGCAACGGTAACGCTGTTCAACGGTCGGCAGGTCGCACTCTTTCAGCAGCATTTCAACGATGTCTTTGGCGGAGTCGATACAGAACAGCTGGCCATGCTCACGCTCTTCCCACGCAATGCCGTATTCGTTGACCATGGAGAAGAAATCCCACTGGCTGTATTGTGCCAGGGCAGATTTCGGAAAGTGCTTGTTACGGCAGACGAAGTTAGCAGCTGACACATCATAGTTGGTGAAGTTGCAGCGGCCACCGCCGGAGATCAGGATTTTCCGACCCGGTTTTTTGCCGTTATCAACCACCAGCACGCTGCGACCACGCTTACCTGCCTGCGCGGCACACATCAGGCCTGCTGCGCCTGCGCCAATGATCACTACATCATACTGCTTCATCTTTATTGCCCATTACACGAAATCGGGCGGCATTGTAGCCGCCCGAGCACCTTGGAGCCAGTCTAGTTTTTGTCCGGCGCTGGCGCCAATTCAGGATTGAGCGGGATCTGCGCTTTCATGCCATCATCACGGTCAAACGCGATAGTACGGGTCGGGAAGGCAAAGTCGGCACCATGTGCATGAACAATCTCGACAATTTTCAGCATCACGTCCTGCTTCACTTCATGGTATCGCGCCCAATTGATGGTTTTGGTGAAGGTGTAGATAAAAAAGTTCAGTGATGAGCCCGCAAACGCATCAAAATTCACCATCAGGGTGGCGTTCTGCTCGATGTCTGGATGGGTCTCCAGCATCTTTTTTACATCCGCGACGATTACCCCCATTTTGTCCGCATCTTTGTAGCGGATACCGATGGTTTCGTTGATGCGGCGATTGCGCATTCTTGATGGGTTCTGAACCACGATATTACTGAACACCGAATTCGGAACATAAAGCGGGCGGCTTTCAAACGTGCGGATCATGGTCATTCGCATACCAATGCGCTCAACCGTACCTTCTATGTTTCGGTCTGGTGAGTTAATCCAGTCGCCGACGCTGAAAGGCCGGTCGAAGTAAATCATCAGGCCACCGAAGAAGTTCGACAGCAAATCTTTCGCCGCCAGACCGACAATCAGGCCACCAACACCACCAAAGGTGAGAAGACCTGTCAGGCTGATACCAAACTCTTGCAGCAGCGTCAGCACACCGATGAAAGCAAGCAACAGGCGCATCACATGGCCAATGGCGGATACTGTGGTCTGATCGCGTTTATCCGATTGGGACAGATACGCTTCGATAGCATTCACCAAACGCAGCATCACCCAGAGCATCAAAACGATGAGCAGCACGCGGCGAGAGATACTCAGCCAGTCTGTGCCGACTTTAGCGCTCGCATCCATCAAGCTGCCAATGGCAAACGTCGATGGCCACAACCAGATAAACACGCTGATTGGTGTGCTCAAGGCTTGCAATACGATGGTGTCCCATTGGGTTCGGGTTTTCTTCGACACCTCCACCAGCTTGCTGAACACCAGTCGCCACGCCAACCAGCCAATGGCTGCCGCGCCCAGCATCAGACCGACGTGTTCCAGCCAATCAAAATTGAATCCCTCAGCACTTTGCTGCCACCACGCAAGAAATCTATCCAAAACCTGCTCCGACGTTATGAGTTTGTTCTGGTTCAGAAGGTTAACAAAAAAAACGCTGGCACCTGCCAGCGTTTTCCGAGATTTGAGTTTGCGATGGTTTTTCTCGCTTTAAAGTCCTGCAAATGCCACAAAAAAGAGGGACATAACCAGTGCAAGCACCAGCGCCGTCGAAAGAATGAAAAGGTGGCGGACTTTATTGCATTTGGCAATAAACGCATCGTCGTGGTGATGCAAATATTCCTGGCTGCGAATGTAATGAAACAGTCGCTTCTGGCGGCTGATATCACCTTGCGGCGCAAAAAAGTTGTTGCCGCGTGCCACTTGTTGATACAGGAGAGGATTGGCATCCCGCAACATGACCAACAAGGTTCGCAACGAGCTCAGATAGCGCATGATGTTAACCAGTGTGACGAAAAAAATCGCAATAATCAGGGCGTCTCCGCTCATGGTTCATCTCCCAGTATTACTGATGCGCAGCCCTATTAGGATTGCCCACCACAGAGGCAGTTCACGAAATACTGCGCCTGTCAGATAAAACTCAATGAAGAACAGGGTCTTTCCGTCTTCCCCCAAATCCGTTTTGCGCTCGCTTAGCGAAAATGCAAACCGGTAGACCAGACTGAATGGGTAGATACGACAATCTGGTGTCAGATGGCTCAACCTCTCCGAAATGAGGTGTCATCCACGCCGCAGTCTCCATGGTTTGAGACCTGCGTTTTGCCACCACACGTCACCCTTAGTGATTTAGTTTTCGGCTCCGTGTTTTATTTAAGTATAGATTTGATGCAGAAAACGCCAACCCAAAGTGCATATTCTTTGTGCTTTGAGCTGGATTCCAGATAAGCGATTGTTTTTCTTTTTTATCAGTCTGATAGCTATTCTCTCTATTAAGGGAAAGCTGTTTTTCCCAGAAAAATCATGCACTGGTAGTCGAGTCACGCAATGCGCATCGGCAGTGGGATCCAGGCAACAGTCTTCACACAGGGACAGTGGTAATTTTCACCTGTAATCATTGGCTTAATGGGGAGTCAGGCTATGGGCTATAAACACATTTTGGTGGCAGTGGATTTGTCATCTGACAGTGAGGTGTTGGTGCAAAAAGGTGCGGCGCTGGCAGCTCCTTTGGGCGCAAAACTCTCACTCATTCACATTGATGTGAACTATGCGCAGCTCTATACCGGCCTTATTGATGTGAATTTGGTAGAAACCCGCAACCGCATCATTGATGAAGCGCAGTCCCAGTTAAATGCACTGGCAAGACATGCCGATTATCCTGTCGCGCATACGCTGGTTGCCAGTGGCGATCTGGCGGATGAAATCACTGAGTCCATCAGCCACTACGAGTTTGATTTAGTGCTTTGTGGCCATCATCAGGACTTCTGGAGCACCCTCATCTCGTCGGCCAAACAGCTTATCAACAAAACGCCGGTCGACATGCTGATGGTGCCACTGCCAAGCTGATCGCGACGCTCCTCCGTCCAGCATAAGATCGCTACACATTGCCGCCAAGTTCATTAGAATTGGCGGCAATTTTAATGATTTTAGGGAAAGAAAATGGGGTATTTATCGTTTGTCACCCTGCTGTGGGCGTTTTCATTTAGCTTGATTGGCGTGTATCTCGCCGGGCAGGTCGACGCTTGGTTTTCAGTTGTCACCCGTGTGGCACTCGCGGCACTGGTTTTCCTGCCGTTCCTGCGTCTGAAAGGCGTACCTAAACCACTGATGCTGAAACTGATGGCCATCGGTGGCATTCAGCTTGGCTTGATGTACTGCTTTTACTACCAGTCTTTCCTCTACCTTTCTGTACCGGAAGTCCTGCTGTTCACGGTTTTCACACCGGTCTATGTCACCCTCACCTACGATTTACTGAACCGTCGTTTCTCGCCTTGGTATCTGATGACAGCGGCATTGGCAGTATTAGGTGCGGTGGTGATCAAGTTTGCCTCAGTGAACCCGAACTTTATGCTGGGCTTCTTGATTGTTCAGGGTGCAAACCTCTGTTTTGCAATCGGTCAGGTCGGCTACAAGGTAGTGATAGAGCGTGCCGAAATTGAAGTGCCTCAGCGTACTGTGTTTGGTCTTTTCTACCTTGGCGCTCTGTGCGTTGCCCTGCCTGCGTTCCTACTGCTTGGCAGCACCGATAAATTGCCCACCACCAATCTGCAGTGGGGCATTCTGATTTACCTTGGCACTATCGCTTCCGGTCTGGGCTATTTCCTGTGGAACAAGGGCGCGACCCTTGTGAATGCCGGCGCGCTGGCCGTGATGAACAATGTGTTGGTGCCGGCAGGTATTATCGTGAATGTGCTGATTTGGAACCGCGATGCTGACCTGATGACACTGGCGTTTGGCGGCGTGGTGATTCTGGCATCACTCTGGCTCAATGAAACCTGGGTCAAAAAGAAAATCGAAGCGACCGCCTAATTCTTCCAAGCCTATAAACAAAAAACACCGCCATCTGGCGGTGTTTTGCTATTTGGTTATCTTCTGTCTCAGCGCTTACAGGAAAGCGTAAGCATCTGCGAATAGGTGGTCTCGCTCTGCGCCACGCTCGTTACAGAACATCTCGCGGGCAGCGCCTGCCATTTCAAATCGACCTGCGATGTAAACATCGTACGCAGACAGTGATACGAAATCTTCCATCACGGCTTCGAGCACGTTGCCCACTTTGCCATTCCAGGCTTCCGGTGCATTTTCAACCACCGGGATGTAGTTCAGGAGGCCGTTCTTCAGTGCCAGTGCTTCCATTTCGTCATTGGCGTAGAGCTGGCTCGCGTCGCGGCCACCCCAGTATAGGAAGATAGGCTGCGCAAAGTTCTGGCTCAGGCAATGATCAACCATACTGCGTACGTAAGAGAAGCCCGTACCACCCGCAATCAAGACCAGCGGGCGCTGGCGTTCTTCACGCAGCCAGGCATCACCGTGTGGCGCTTCAATCACAAAAGAGTTGTCGCCTTTTTCCAATGTCGCTTTAGCCGCTTTCACCACGTCCATCGCGTAGGCATTTTCTTCTGCCGCGCCGATGTGCAGTTCCAGCTCATGGCCGTTCTGGCGACATGGGCTGCTGGCAATCGAGAATGGACGCTTGTCTTTCTCACCCATCACTGCCAACAGGTATTGACCTGCTTTGTAGCTCACTGGCTGTTCAGGCTTCAATAAAATTCGATAAGTGTTATTGGTCAGTGACGACACTGACGTAACTTCACATTTAATAGTCATCGCTTTCCTCAAAACTAACCACCAGATCACTGCATGGAATGGCCTGACAGGCAAAGATCCAGCCTTGTTGTTTTTCCTGTTCAGTCAGCATTGGTTCGAGATGATATCTCACCTCGCCTTCAACCAGCCGACACAGGCAGCTTGCACAAGCCCCAATCTGGCAACGGTTAGGAAAAGGTACCCCTGCGTCGAGCGCGCCTTGTAATAATGTCTGGTGTCCGGATACGGAAAATTGCGTTCCGGCAGGCATCAGGTGTACCGCATACATGTTCTAGAGACCCAGTTTATCCCACATTTCATCAACATTCGCGACAGTTAGCGGGTCTTTGCTGATGGGTGTTCCCCACTCACGAACCGACTCACCCGGCCATTTGTTGGTCGCATCTAATCCCATTTTAGACCCCGGACGCAGAGCCTGAGACTCATCATCCTGCGCGTTTGCGCGCAACAGGGTATCACGAGCGGGATCCATTCGGGTGGTTATTGCCCAAATTACATCGTTCCAGTCGCGGATGTTGACGTCTTCCTCATCAAACACCATCACAAACTTCACGTCCGCCACTTCCCCAAGCGAATTCCAAATCGCCTCGATGATTCGCGGGCCGTCGCCGAGTGACTGTTTCTTGATAGTGGCCATCACCATGCCGTTGGCATGCGCTTCCGGTGGCAGATAAATATCCGTCAGTTCACTGTGTGCCGCTTTAAGAGCCGCAACGCGGGATTCAATCTCTTCACTGTCCGCAACACGAGCGTCGTCATTGGCGTAACCTGAAAGCTCAGCTTCCCACTTCTTGGTAACATCCAGACCCATTTTTGAACCTAAGCCAACAACAGGAGATGCAAAGTCCAAGGAATCGATCGGGGTATGCTCAATCATCAGGGTGTCGCGTACCGGATCCATGCGGGTCGTCATCGCATGAGCAACATTGTGCCAGTCACGCGCGTCCACGTCTTCATCACAAACAATCACATACTTGGTGTACATAAACTGGCGAAGGAAGGACCACACGCCCATCATCACGCGCTTGGCATGACCTGGGTACTGCTTCTTCATGGTCACCACTGCTGCGCGGTAGGAGCAGCCTTCCGGTGGCAGGTAGAAATCAACAATCTCAGGGAACTGCTTTTGCAGGATAGGTACAAACACTTCATTGAGTGCCACACCCAAAACGGCAGGTTCATCCGGCGGACGTCCGGTGTACGTGCTGTGGTAAATCGGCTTCTGGCGCATGGTCAAATGAGTCACAGTAAACACGTGATGGCGTTCAACCTCGTTGTAGTACCCGGTGTGGTCACCATAAGGGCCTTCATCCGCAAACTCATTCGGGTCAATGTAGCCTTCCATGACGATTTCCGCGCTCGCGGGCACATCCAAATCATTGCTCAGGCTTTTCACCACTTCGGTTTTGCTGCCACGCAAAAGTCCGGCAAACGCGTATTCAGACAAGGTGTCAGGCACTGGGGTCACCGCGCCAAGAATGGTTGCCGGGTCTGCACCATAAGCGACTGAAACCGGGAAAGGTTTACCTGGGTGGGTTTCCATCCACTCACGCAGATCAAGTGCGCCGCCACGGTGCGCCAGCCATCGCATGATGACTTTGTTCTTACCGATTTTCTGTTGGCGGTAAATTCCTAGATTCTGGCGTTTTTTATTGGGGCCACGGGTAATGGTGAGACCCCAGGTCAGCAAGGGTGCGACATCGCCCGGCCAGCAGCTCATCACGGGAATTTTATCGAGATCGACCTCATCGCCCTGCCAAACCACTTCCTGACATGGCGCTTTGCGAAGCCGTTTCGCAGGCATGTTCAGTACCTGACGGAATACAGGCAGCTTTTCAATGGCGTCTTTGAAGCCTTTTGGTGGTTCAGGCTCTTTCAGGTAGGCCAGCAATTTGCCGACTTCGCGCAGTTCTTTCACTTCTGTGCGCCCCATCCCCATTGCCACGCGCTTCGGTGTACCAAACAGGTTGGCCAATACTGGCATGTCATAGCCGACAGGATTTTCGAATAAGAGTGCAGGCCCACCGGCACGCAGGACGCGGTCGGCAATTTCGGTCATTTCCTGATCTGGGCTGACAGGGTGAGAGATGCGTTTAAGCTCGCCCACAGATTCCAGGTGGTCGATAAATGCGCGTAAGTCAGTAAATTTCATAACCTTCCCGGTTGAGGTGTGTTGGTTCGATTATAACGAGCCGATAAAACCTGAACAGGCGGATATGTAAGAATTCTTAAGGCAATTAGCCTTCTACCTGTTCCAGTCCATTGCGGATGTTTCTGCGAGTCACGCCAGAGGTCGTTTGTTCGAGCTCACGCAGCCATTCTGTATGACCTTTGCGGGCGATCAGCTCAACAACGTTTTTACCCCGCTGACGATCGGCGATTTGCTTTTGCAGGAAGTCTTTAACGTTTTGAGGCAAAGGGTGCAATCCCGCGAGCTGTCGCACAGCCGTTTCCGCCAGTACGGGGTTGACGGTGGCGGCGATCATCAGCTCGATATGCTTGTTGGAAATAGGCGGCATTTCGAGTTTCTGGAGGGCAGCCAAACTATAACTGTCTGTGCGGCGAAGCCACAACAAGTCGTACACTTTGGGCTTGTCGCTTTTCTCAGCAAGCGCTGCAAGCAGTGCATTGTCTGGGCTCCATACCATGTTTTTGTCATCAAGGTACAAAGTGACCAACTTATCCAACTGGGTTTGATTGAGTGTGGGTACGAGAGTGACTATCGCTTCACGGCGCAACGCGTAGTCATTCGAGGAA
Organism: Grimontia indica; assembly: GCF_000333895.2. Taxonomy (GTDB): domain Bacteria; phylum Pseudomonadota; class Gammaproteobacteria; order Enterobacterales; family Vibrionaceae; genus Enterovibrio; species Enterovibrio indicus. The sequence continues at coordinate 199,297 of NZ_ANFM02000002.1, forward strand.
AAAGAGAGCCACTTCGACAGGTTAAGCTGGTTGTAGTTGAGAAGGCGCATCGCCTCATCCTGCATCAACTTGATTTGCCAACGGTTGAGTACCCATTTCGCTTCCCCAGCGTAGTTAAACGCTGGCATGGTGACCCAAAAGCCATCCCCCTGACTTTTCACCAGGTATTTGGGTTGTTGTCTGCTGATGGTTACCAGAAACTTTTCGCGCTCTGGTGTCATGGTTGAAAAATCGAGCGCCCTGCGAGCCAGAACGGTCAAGGCTTCTTCTTTTTGAAGTTCAGGCAGGGAGTCCAGGTACGTATTAAGCGCATCGATGTCGTTTTCATCGAACAATTTCGTGGCACGCAGGATTTTGGAGACGGAGGCAGGATCGGCCATGTGTGCTGCCACGTCGTTGGGAGAAAGCGTCACAGCACGTGACACCCCAAACAACAGGGTTGGCAACATAACAGCGAATAAAATCAGTAATCGTTTCATCCCGGAAATCCTACGTCAGCCTATCCATTTACGCTGACTGGTTGGCGATTTGCCTCAATTCTGATGATCTGTATCAGTTTTGGCAACTAATAAGATTGTAATTAGAGAACAATCCGTTTGTCAGCCTAATAAAAAAGCACCGCATTGGCGGTGCTTTTTTATCAATTTGAAACGCTTACGACTTCTGACGACGCATGGCTTCGAAGAACTCGTCGTTGGTTTTGGTCATTGCCAACTTGTCGATCAGGAACTCCATGCCTTCGATTTCGCCCATTGGGTGAACAATCTTACGCAGGATCCACATCTTCTGAAGTTCGTCAGGCTTGGTCAGCAACTCTTCGCGACGGGTGCCTGAACGGGTGAAGTCGATAGCTGGGAAGACACGCTTCTCTGCAATCTTACGGGACAGATGCAATTCCATGTTACCTGTACCTTTGAATTCTTCGTAGATAACTTCATCCATCTTAGAACCGGTATCAACCAGTGCTGTCGCGATGATAGTCAGGCTGCCGCCCTCTTCTACGTTACGTGCCGCACCGAAGAAACGCTTCGGACGGTGCAGTGCGTTCGCATCCACACCACCGGTCAGTACTTTGCCCGAGCTTGGTACCACGGTGTTGTATGCACGTGCCAGACGGGTGATGGAATCCAGCAGGATAACCACGTCTTTCTTGTGCTCAACCAGACGCTTGGCCTTCTCGATCACCATCTCAGCAACCTGTACGTGACGGCTTGCTGGCTCGTCGAAGGTTGAGGCAACCACTTCACCCTTAACCAGACGCTGCATCTCGGTCACTTCTTCTGGACGTTCGTCGATAAGAAGTACCATCAGCTCACACTCAGGGTGATTGTAGGCAATGCTCTGCGCAATATTTTGCAGCAGCATGGTTTTACCCGCTTTTGGCGGTGCCACAATCAGACCACGCTGACCTTTACCGATTGGCGATGCCAGATCCAGCACACGTGCTGTGATGTCTTCGGTTGAACCGTTACCACGCTCCATCACCATACGCTCGTTGGCGTGCAATGGGGTCAGGTTTTCAAACAGGATCTTGTTACGCGCATTGTCAGGCTTGTCGTGGTTAACTTCGTTCACTTTCAACAGTGCGAAGTAACGCTCACCGTCTTTCGGTGGACGAATTTTGCCTGAAATGGTGTCACCGGTACGCAGGTTGAAACGGCGAATCTGGCTTGGCGACACGTAGATGTCATCCGGGCCTGCCAGGTAAGAACTGTCTGCGCTGCGCAGGAAGCCGAAACCGTCCTGAAGAATTTCCAGCACACCGTTACCAAAGATATCTTCGCCGCTTTTCGCGTGCTGCTTAAGGATGGCAAAGATGATGTCTTGTTTACGGAGGCGGGCAAGGTTCTCAAGGCCCATGCTTTCGCCCAAGGCTACAAGCTCAGAAACGGCCTGATTCTTCAGTTCGGTAAGATTCATAGTGGTAGGTGTCTTGTCAGTCAAATTTGAGGTCTGAGTTAGTTAGGGTTTAGCGATCAAGGGTGTGATCGAGGAATGAACAGAAATGTACAATTTACGTGCAATAAGTTAGCACCAGATTGGAAAGCTGTCTAGCTGGCGGAAAGAATTAAGCCGTGCCCGGGGATGGTCACGGCTTCTCTGTCACATTACAGGTTTGCGTCCAAGAACTCTTTCAGTTGAGTTTTAGACAGTGCGCCAACCTTAGTTGCCGCCACGCCACCGTCTTTGAACAGCAGCAGCGTTGGAATACCACGGATACCGAACTTAGGTGGTGTACCTGCGTTCTGGTCGATATTCAGTTTACCAATAGTGACTTTCCCTTCGTATTCTTCAGCGATCTCGTCAAGAATCGGGGCGATCATCTTACAAGGACCACACCACTCTGCCCAAAAATCAACCAGTACAGGGCCTGCAGCATTGATAACATCTGCGTCGAAGCTGTCGTCGGTCAGCTGCAAAATCTTGTCGCTCATCTTTCACTCCAATGATTATTTTTTGTCACTGGTGATATACCAACCAGTAAATCATCGCACTATTTGAATGTATTCACTATCGTATTGCAAGCCTAAGCTGATATTCTATGCGGATGAAAATGACGCATCTCACAGAGCAGAAATTTGCCGACTTCGGTCTTCACGCCGATGTTATCAAGGGTTTGGAAGAAAAAGGGTTTCATAATTGTACCCCTATCCAGGCTCTGGCATTGCCGGTCCTGCTCACCGGCCAAGACATTGCAGGACAGGCCCAGACGGGCACAGGTAAGACGATGGCATTCCTGACTGCGACTTTCCACCATTTGCTGACAACGGAGGCACCTGCCGACCGCAAGAAAAACTGTCCGCGCGCTATCATCATGGCACCAACGCGCGAACTTGCGATCCAGATCTATAACGATGCTGCTCCGCTGCTGGCTTCAACCTCTCTGACTGCGGGTCTTGCCTACGGTGGCGAAGCTTATGAGAAGCAAAAAGAAGTACTGGAAGGCGGCGTTGATATCCTGATCGGTACCTGTGGCCGTATTATCGATTTCTACAAACAGCGCGTGATTGACCTGAGCGGTATTCAAGCTGTTGTGCTTGATGAAGCAGACCGTATGTTCGATCTGGGCTTTATCAAAGACATCCGCTTCCTGTTCCGTCGTATGCCAGCTCCGGCAGACCGTCTGAACATGCTGTTCTCCGCGACCCTTTCTTACCGCGTGCAGGAACTGGCGTTTGAGCACATGACCAACCCAGAGCATGTTGTGGTTGAGCCAGAACAAAAGACCGGTCACCGTATTAAGGAAGAACTGTTCTACCCGTCGAACACCGACAAGATGCGCCTGCTACAAACCTTGATTGAGGAAGAGTGGCCGGAACGTGCGATCGTGTTTGCAAACACCAAGCATCGCTGTGAAGACATCTGGGGTCACCTGGCAGCTGACGACCTGCGTGCAGGCCTGCTGACTGGCGATGTTCCTCAGAAGAAACGCGTTAAGATTCTGGAAGAGTTCACCAAAGGCAATGTAGACATTCTGGTTGCAACCGATGTTGCTGCACGTGGTCTGCACATTCCTCAGGTAACCCACGTATTCAACTACGACCTGCCAGATGACTGTGAAGATTACGTTCACCGTATCGGTCGTACCGGTCGTGCTGGTGCAAGCGGTGCGTCTATCAGCTTCGCGTGTGAAGAATATGCCGTGAACCTGCCAGCGATCGAAGAATACATCGATCACGCCATTCCGGTATCTGAATACAATGAAGAAGCCCTGCTGACTGACCTACCTGCACCTATCAAGGTACACCGTCCACGTCAGGTAAACAGCCGCCGTAACACCTCCGGCAAATCCGGCTCACAATCACGTGGCCGCGGCCGTCGTCGCCCGTCGACCAACAAAGCGTAAATCTATCAGGGGTAACCACAGAGCATGGAAAACGCGCGTTCGCCCCTGTACGCTGCCATTGACCTCGGTTCAAACAGCTTCCACATGCTGGTTGTTCGTGAAGTTCAAGGCAGCGTACAAACGTTGGCAAAAATCAAACGTAAAGTACGCCTGGCCTCCGGCCTCGACAGCAATTTGAATCTCAGTGACGAAGCCATGCAGCGCGGCTGGGATTGCCTTTCATTGTTCGCTGAGCGCCTTCAGGACATTCCTTCAGACAATATCCGCATCGTCGCTACCGCCGCCCTTCGCAGCGCCAAAAATGCCGATGTGTTTATCAAGCATGCTAACCAAATTCTTGGCCATTCCATCAATGTGATCACCGGAGAAGAAGAAGCCTGCACCATCTATCAGGGCGTGGCACACACCTCGGGCGGTAAAGGTAAACGTCTGGTGGTCGACATCGGTGGCGCCAGTACCGAAGTGATTATCGGTGAAGGCTTTGATGCTGCGGCATTGACCAGTCTGGATATGGGTTGCGTGACCTGGCTGGAAAAGCACTTCAAAGATCGCTCACTCACCGAAAAGAGTTTCGACTCCGCCATTGAAGGCGCAAAAGCGGTGCTTTCCCCTATCGTCAAACGCTATCGCGAGCTCGGTTGGGATGTCTGTGTCGGTGCCAGCGGCACTGTGCAGGCCTTGCAGGAGATCATGGTTGCGCAAGGTATGGATGAAACCATCACCCTGGCGAAACTCCAGCGCCTTCGCAAACAGGCAATTGGCTTTGGACAGGTAGAAGAGCTCGATATCGACGGCCTGACGTTAGAGCGGGCTTTGGTGTTTCCAAGCGGCCTCTCTATCCTGATTGCGATATTTGAAGATTTAGGTATCGAGTCAATGACGCTGGCTGGCGGCGCGCTGCGTGAAGGTTTGGTGTATGGCATGATGGATACAATGTCCGAGCAGGACATCCGAAAGCGTACCATTCATAGCATACAGTCCCGCTACCAGTTGGACGACATCCACGCAGACAACGTCGCGAAGACAGCGCAAAGCCTGCTGCAACAATGCGGTGAAGGCTGGATTGCAGAGCCTGTCGCTCCCGTGATGCTTGATGCTGCTGCGAAACTGCATGAAATAGGCATGAGCATAGGCTTTAAAAAGGACGGGGAGCATGCCGCTTACCTGCTCGATAGCCTCGACCTACCCGGTTTTACCCGCGCGCAGAAAAAACTGCTGGCTGAAATGCTGCGCCACTACCGCGAGCAACTGGTTCCGATTGCGCCGCAAAGTGCAATTTCACCCAACAGCGCTAACCGCCTGCTGCGTCTTTTACGCATAGCGGTACTGCTCTGTCACCGCCGAGACAGTAAAGCGATTCCTACTGTGACGCTGAAAGCAAACGGCGACTCGCTCGAACTGACGATGCCTGATAACTGGCTGAACGCAAATGTGCTGATGGCGACTGAGTTGACGCTTGAAGCAGAGCGCCAGAGTGATAACCACTGGCCGCTGACCATAGCGTAAGTCAGTCGAAGGCACAAAAAAGCACGGTCGAAACCGTGCTTTTTCTTTTTGGGTTGATAATGACGAGTTAAACGCCAATCCCGCTGTGGCGCAGCAGTGCATCCGGTGATGGCTCGCGACCACGGAAGCGTTTGAACAACTCCATTGGCTCTTCACTGCCGCCGCGCTCAAGAATGTTCTCAAGGAACGACTGGCCGGTTTCGGTGTTGAAGATACCTTCTTCTTCAAAGCGGCTGAACGCGTCTGAAGACAGCACTTCCGCCCACAGATAGCTGTAATAACCCGCACTGTAACCACCCGCAAAGATGTGGCTGAACGAGTGTGGGAATCGGTTCCAGTCTGGAGACGGCACAACCGCGACCTGACTCTTCACTTCTGCCAGCGTTTCCAGCACTTTCGCACCTTCTTCCGCGTCGAAACGGGTAAACAGGGTGAAGTCGAACAAGCCAAACTCCAACTGGCGCAGCATGCCCATGGCGGAGTTGTAATTCTTCGCCGCCAGCATTTTATCCAGCATCTCTTTTGGTAGTGGCTCGCCGGTCTCATAGTGGCCGGAGATAAACGCCAGCGCGTCTTCTTCCCAGCACCAGTTTTCGAGGAACTGGCTTGGCAACTCAACCGCATCCCAAGGTACACCGTTGATACCAGATACCGACGACACATCAACCTTGGTCAGCATGTGGTGGATACCATGGCCGAACTCGTGGAACAGCGTCACCACTTCATCATGGGTAAACAGCGCGGGTTTACCACCGATTGGCTTGTTGAAGTTACAGGTTAGGTAAGCGACCGGGCTTTGCAGCTCACCAGATTCGGTCACACGACGCACTCGGCATTCGTCCATCCAAGCGCCGCCACGTTTGTGTTCACGGGCGTAGAGGTCGAGATAGAAGCTGCCGCGCAGTTCGCCTTTCGCATCGAAGATATCGTAGAAAGACACGGACTCATGCCACACGTCCACGCCGTCACGACGTTTAACGTCCATGCCGAACACACGTTTCAGCACTTCAAAAAGACCGGCAACCACTTTGTCTTCTGGAAAGTAAGGGCGCAGCTCTTCATCAGAAATACTGTATTGATGCTGCTTGAGTTTCTCGGCGTAGTAACCCACATCCCAAGGCTCAAGCGTTTCCACACCGAAGTTGTCTTTGGCGAATTGCTTGAGGGTATCGAATTCTTTCAAGCCCTGTGGGCGTGCTTTTTCCACCAGCTCGTTCAGGAAGGTCAGTACCTGATCAGTAGACGCCGCCATTTTGGTTGCCAGCGACAGTTCACTGTAAGTGGCAAAGCCCAGCAGACGGGAAATTTCACTTTTCAGCAGCAGGGTTTCATTGATGAGGTCGGTGTTGTCCCACTTACCTGCATTTGGACCACGGTCAGACGCTCGGGTAGTGTACGCCTCGTACATTTCTGCGCGAAGTTCACGGTTGTCACAGTACGTCATGACTGGCAGGTAAGACGGAATGTCCAACGTCAGCACATAACCTTCAAGCTCTTTGCTTTCTGCCTGCGCTTTAGCTGCAGCAAGCGCGGATTCAGGCATGCCCGCCAGCGCGTTTTCGTCGGTCACATGCTTGGACCAACCCATGGTGGCGTCGAGCACATTGTTCGAGAAAGTCGACGACAGCTCAGACAGTCGCTTGCTGATCTCACCAAAGCGGTGCTGCTCTTTAGGTGGCAATGCAATACCGGAAAGCTCGAAATCGCGCAGAGAGTCTGTAATGGTCTTTTGTTGAGCTGGCGTCAGGGAGTCAAAATCATCACGCGCTTTAATAGCCTTGTAAGCATCATAAAGCGGCTTGTGCTGTCCAACCCACGTCGAGTAGTCAGACAGCATAGGAAGGCAGGCTTCATACGCCTCTCGTAATTCCTGACTGTTCACCACCGCATTCATATGGCCTATCGGTGACCAAATGCGACTTAGTCTGTCGTCGCTTTCTGCCAGTGCTGCACAGATGGTGTCCCAGCTTGGATCTGTGTTGTTTTCCAAAACCGCTTCAATCGCAGCGCGGCAATCAGCAATTGCCTGCTCGACGGCAGGTTGCACGTGCTCAGGTTTGATTTGAGAAAAAGGAGGCAAATCGTTAAACGACAGCAGCGGGTTGGACATAATGAGTTCCTTCATAATATTCAGTCTTAGTATTTATGAAGGCAATTAAGCGGCTTTTCAATGCTGAGGCTGGATCCATCCCTCCAATAAGCGATAATGCTCGACACTTTTCTATTTTCACCGGATATCGACATGCTCAGTTACCGCCACAGCTTCCATGCTGGCAACCATGCTGATGTGCTCAAACACATAGTTCAAAGCCTCATCATTGAATCGCTCAAGCAAAAAGACAAAGCCTTTGTCTACCATGACACCCATAGCGGTGCGGGTCGCTACGATTTGTCTGACGAGCGCGCTGAGAAAACCGGTGAATACAAAGAAGGTATTGGCTTGATTTGGGAGTGCGACGATGCCCCTGAAGCGATCAAACCTTACCTTGATACTATTCGCGCACTGAACCAAGGCAACAAACTGCGTTACTACCCAGGCTCACCGAAAGTCGGCCGCAGCCTGCTACGCGAACAAGACCGCGCTATTTTCACAGAGCTTCACCCTAGCGACTTCCCTCTCCTGCTTCAGGAGTTTCGCGGTGACCGCCAGGTAAAAATGTACAAGGAAGACGGATACGCACGTCTTAAAGCCAGCTTGCCACCCAAAGAGCGACGCGGAGTGGTGTTGATTGACCCACCTTACGAGCTCAAGCACGAATATCAGGACGTGGTAGATGCGATTGATGAGAGCGTGAAGCGCTGGGCAACCGGCACCTATGCGATTTGGTATCCGGTGGTTTACCGCAAAAATATCGATCTCATTACCAAAGGTCTGGAAAAGCTGGGCATCCGCAAAATCCTGCAAATCGAACTGGGTGTAGCGGAAGACAGTGAAGAGCGCGGCATGACAGCGTCCGGCATGATTGTGATTAATCCGCCATGGACGCTGGAAGCACAGATGAAAGAAATTCTACCTTGGCTGCAAAGTAAAATTGCACCCGAGACAGGCCACCAATTTGTACAATGGGTAGTGCCTGAATAACATACGGATCTTGAAAGGTCTGATATTATCAGGGGATGCTAATGCTTCCCCGCTCAACGGGATTTAAGAATAACCAAACGGAGAAACTCATGGCCAAGCATTTTGATTATATTTGTATCGGCGGCGGCAGTGGCGGTATCGCCTCTGCAAACCGTGCCGCGATGTACGGTGCAAAAGTCGCGTTGATCGAAGCGCAACACCTCGGCGGCACCTGCGTAAACGTAGGTTGTGTACCGAAAAAGGTGATGTGGCACGGCGCGCAAATCGCAGAAGCCATCAAAATGTACGGCCCAGACTACGGCTTTGACACCACACTGAACAAATTCAGCTGGGACAAGCTGGTAGAAAACCGTGAAGCCTACATTGGCCGCATCCACACCTCTTATGAAAACGTGCTGGGCAAGAACAAAATCGAAGTGATTGAAGGCTTCGGCAAGTTTGTTGACGCTAAAACGGTTGAAGTAAACGGCGAGCACTATACCGCTGACAACATCTTGATTGCTGTCGGTGGCGCGCCAACCATTCCAAACATTCCAGGCGCGGAACATGGTATCGACTCAAATGGCTTCTTTGAGCTGAACGAGCAACCAAAACGCGTTGCAGTGGTTGGTGCAGGCTACATCGCAGTAGAAATCGCAGGTGTATTAAATGCACTCGGCACTGAAACACACCTGTTTGTGCGTAAAGAGTCTCCACTCCGCAGCTTCGACCCGATGATCATCGATACCATCGTTGAAGTGATGGAAAAAGAAGGCCCAGCGCTGCATACCCACTCGATTCCAAAAGAAGTGGTGAAAGAGTCTGACGGTTCACTGACCTTGCATTTTGAAAGCGGTGAGACCCACAACACGGATCTGCTGATCTGGGCAATCGGCCGTCATCCAGTCACAGAGAAAATCAATCTGGCTGCAGCAGGTGTTGAAACCAATGACCGTGGTTACATCAAAGTGGATGAGTTCCAGAACACCAATGTTTCTGGCATCTACTGTGTGGGTGACATCATGGAAGGCGGCGTCGAGCTGACGCCAGTCGCGGTTAAAGCAGGTCGTCAACTGTCAGAGCGACTGTTCAATGGCAAAGCAGACGCCAAGATGGACTACGAGCTGATCCCAACCGTGGTTTTCAGCCACCCACCAATCGGCACCATCGGCCTAACTGAAGGCGAAGCGAAAGCGCAGTACGGCGAAGAGAATGTGAAGGTTTACACCTCCAGCTTCACCGCCATGTACACCGCCGTTACCCAGCATCGACAGCCATGCAAAATGAAGCTGGTATGTGCGGGTGATGACGAGAAAGTGGTGGGTCTTCACGGCATCGGCTACACCGTGGATGAGATGATTCAGGGCTTTGGCGTTGCAATGAAGATGGGCGCCACCAAAGCAGACTTCGACAGCGTTGTCGCGATCCACCCAACTGGTTCCGAGGAATTCGTTACTATGCGTTGATCGCCAAGCGATTAAAAAGAGCCTCGCACTTGCGGGGCTTTTTTATGCTTCAAAATCAGATAAATAGTCAAAACACCACCTGACACCCCACCAACTTTCTTATCGCGAGACTTGTAGCCAATTTGCCTGACCTCAAATACACCGTGCGCTAGATCACAATACAATATCTCGCCTGTTAAAATCTCTCAGATAAAACTCTCACAAAAAGAAGGTCTATTGAGCTTTCTGTCTCTTTCAAATAATTAGACCTTCATTCCAGAATGCTGAGTGCGACTGGTCAATTTATCTAAGTATCTATTCATATATTTATTCATTCCGGGTGAGAGATGAACTTTAAAACTTCTGTGTTGGCAGCGTCAGTTGCTTTGATTCTGGCGGGTTGTGGTAGCGATGATTCGACGCCAGCGGTTGGTGGTGGCTCTTCCACTGAACTCGCTAAAAAGCCGACCATTGCAATTCCTGAAAGCGGCAAGTTTATTGATGCGCAGGTAGAAGGTTTGTATTACGTGCAAGGTATAGAGGGTGCTGATGGCTGGACAACGGCTGACGGCTCATATGATATTGATGCAAACGACCCAAGTGTAAAATTTGTGCTGGGTAACGAGCATGGCGGTTTAGTGCTAGGTAACGTCTCTGGCCGTCATATCAGCACGCCATACGAAGCACTGGGCACCCAGGATCGTGTTGTTTCGCTGGTTCGTCTATTGCTGACTATTAACGCGAACGGTGATGACACCTCTATTGCTATTCCAGCTGAAATCAAAAATGCGGCGAGTAATTCAAACATCATCAATAGCTTAAAATCTATTGAGTTGGATCGCTTAGAAACAACTTCAACAGAATTTCTAACTGCACTGGCATCAGCAACAAGCGAAAGCTATACGCTAGTATCTGAAAAGGTTGCAATGGATCACCTTAAGGGTTCGCTTGAGAACTTGGATCGCGGCTCAGACACTATCCTGACTCACTGGGCAAAAGGTTCTAACTGGACATTTGTTCAACGCAGCGCTACTCAACGTATTGGTCAACGCAATTTAAGTAACAAAGATTCTGTTGATTTTAACCTAGTCATTCACGCAGACCGTTCTTTTGGTGATAAGACGTTCGAAAAAACGAACATTCCTGCATCTAATATCTTCACAATTCAAAATGATAAATTCATTGAGCGTGAGGGCTCCAATGACGGCAGCATTAGCGGAAGCTATGCGTTAACCTACTTGAGCTGTGTAGAGAATGATGGTGAGTTTGGCTGGGTAGAAGAAAACGGAAACGAGCTCCCTGCATGTGATGGCGAGACTAACTATCCACAACCTGAGTGGGATGATGTTCTCAACCACTACGAATACAAGCTGACTGATCCGACGGGCATTGTTACCGAAGATATCGCCCATTCTTGGGATGGTGTTGCTGAGATGGGTGCCATGTACGAATGCATGGCAAACTCTAACTGTAGTGAGAAAGCGCTAACTGTTTATCAAGAACAAGAGCGTGATGATTCTGATAAACAGGATCAATCCAAGCTGCTTCTAGAGATCATGTCTGGCTCTTATGATCCAATTACGGATGTCTACACGGAGACGCGCTCCAAAGAATACCTAAACGGTAATAACGAGGGTCGTATATCTGAAAGCATTAGCTTTACCTATCCAGTTGAAAAGCCGGGCGTTGACCGCTACGTAGACTTCAAAGGCACATGGGAAGTGACGGCGACTGACCCGAATTGTCCGGGCACGGTTGCAAAAGCCCAATTTGAATTCACCGACACTGGCGTAACCATGACAGGTGATGAGTTAAACGACTGTAACCCGGAATCTTACAATGGTGGATCTGCGCTGTACACCGAGCTAGCAGCCATGGATTACTGGTGGTTTGGCACAAATGCGGCTGGCGTTTCTAAAGCAACATTGGACCAACTGAACACCACAATCCGTTGGAACGATCGCGAAGATGGTGAAAATAGAGACCATTTCAAAATTAACCGCTTCAACTATATTCCAGCAGGTGTTAACTGGGATCGCGGTGTACTAACTCGTTTCACGCTTAATGACCAAGGTGACAAGATTTACACCGAAACTTGGCGCAAAATTGCGAACTAACAGCCGTAGCTAGATACTCTCAAAGCGGCCATCCAGCCGCTTTTTCTTCCTATCACTCACACAACACATTCAATGTCAGCGAGTCTGATATTGCCACAAATGACATATCCAGTTTGATGTCGTAGACCTGTCCGTTACTAAGCCAGTAGGGATAAAGATCGGGTAGCGCTTCTGCTCTACGCGAAGTAGATATCGCCTTTCTCAGGCTTCTTTCTGACACCAGTTTTTTGCCGCTCTTGCGGCAGGCATTGTTGGCTTCCTGATACGTTGCCCGCCACCAGTCACGGCGGTTAATGGTGTATCGTGTATCCATGCCCGTGGGTTTGGGTGCCCAAAACCCTAAAACCTGTTCCTGATGCCTGATTGGCCCCTTCTTTGCGGAAGCCGACGTTGTCTTCAATACTGTTTTTTTCACGCTTGGCTGATAACCCACCTGACGGATAAAGGCATCAGCGGTTTCAGCTTGGGTTCGCAAGCCGTTTCGCATTTCAATCGCTTCGCCAAAAGAATCAAAAGGCCCTGCTAAACATCGATACTGGCGGCCCTCTTTTCGGTAAAGCGCACCATTGATGGCCTCGCTCTGAGCAGGCAGCTCCGCATAAATGCCACACTGCACCCAAAACGCGCCGTTCTTAGCTGGCTTTCTCCCCCATAACCCTTCGCCAATAGGACAGCTTTCGCCCACAACAGAGTAGCCCTCAGACGATTTTTCACCTTTGCAGCGAGCATCAAGATCCTCAGAAGCAAACACAGAAGTGCTCGATATAAAAAGGATACTTGAGAGAGCTAGCATCAAAACAGGGAGACTGCGGGAGTGCATGAATGATTTGCCTTTTTACTGCCGTACAACGAAAAACGCGTGCCTTTTTCGGAGCTATTCTAAAAGCGGCAGGCGACGAGGAGGGATTTAACGTTTGTTTCTACAGCAGAATTCACAACTCTGGCCGAAGCCCCGCATAATCGCCTCACTGAGGCTCACAAAGCACCAGTAACGCTGATTCAAGTGAAAGCGGCATGGAAAGCCCCATCACGACGTCGAAGGCGCGCATTTCTGCCACCCAGTAAGGCAGTCTGCTTGGATAGGTACTTTTCCAATCCGGCGTGGATGACAGGGTTTTCAACGTCAATTCAGACACCAATTTCATGCCATCTTGTCGACAAGCCTGATTGGCTTCCCTCAACGTGGCACGCCACCAGATGTTTTGTTTAGCACTGTAGCGCGGTTCATTAACTTTTGGCATCGGGCTTTTCAACGACCCGACATCAATGTATCGACGTTCTGTCTTCGCTGGCTTCGAAGCCTTTAGGACCGTTTTTTTCTTTGGTTTGTCGGACTGGCTAAGCTTTGTTGCCTTCTCGGGCTGAGATATATCGCGGATAAAGGCTGAAGCGAACACTTTGCGCTGCTTCATGACATCCTTAACAATTTCTGCTTCCGAGTAACGTTCAAACGGCCCAACCAGACAGCGGTATTGATTGCCTTCCTGGCGAAATACCAGTTTGTCCTGCATAAGAACAGCTTCAACTTCTTTCTTAAACCAAGGCTTAGGTAACTGGCTGACCACGCCACATTGCACCCAGAACCGACCTTCGTTTTTTATAGGACGTTTTGACCAGAGGCCCGCACCAACACGACAGCTTTGATCGACAACTTGCCAACCCTGTTTTTCAACTGAAGGGCACAGAGTATCTGCCGAGGCATTGCGCCAAGGAAACAAACCAAGAAGCAGAAATATCATCATGCAGAAAAACGTGGAACGCATTGCACCTATTACCATCAGGAATTTATAGGGTTCAGATAGTTAGCCTAGCCTGAAAATCCAAGCTCGACGAATCGAAAAGAGAAAGGGCAACATCAGCTGCCCTTTCCTGTTTACTGCGAAGCGTGCTGCTCGTCTACGACCAAACAAGCGATTTGCCTGTCACCATACGTTTTTAACGAAGGCTGTTCGCTATGACATCTGTCGACAGCATCACGGCAACGTGCATGGAAAGCACAACCTTTGGGTGGGTTGAGTGGGCTTGGCAACTCACCCGTCAGCTTGATGCGCTCGCGACGATGTTCAGGGTCGAGCCTCGGCGTCGCTGAAAGAAGCGCTTGTGTATAAGGATGCTGAGGCGATTTAAAAATCTCATCTGCTTTCCCCTTCTCTACACAGCGCCCCAAGTACATCACCATCACTTCATCGGCGATATGCTCAACGACCGATAAGTCATGCGAGATAAATACGTAGGAAAGGCCAAGCTCTTCCTGCAAATCCATCATCAGGTTAAGCACTTGTGCCTGCACTGACACATCAAGTGCGGACACGGGCTCATCAGCCACCACCACTTCAGGGTTCAGCATCAATCCACGGGCGATCGCAATACGCTGACGTTGACCACCAGAGAACATGTGCGGATAGCGGTCGTAGTGTTCCGTTTTAAGGCCCACCTTCGCCATCATCTCCAACGCGCGAGCTTTGCGATCAGCGGAGCTCATGTCTGTGTTGATTTCCAGTGGCTCTTCCAAGATCTGGCCAATTTTCTTACGCGGATTCAAAGAACCATAAGGGTTCTGAAACACGATCTGGATTTTCTGACGACGCAGTTTGTCTGACTCAGGATCGCGCTTGAGCAGATCCTGACCTTTGAAATCCAGCGTGCCCCCCGTCGGCGTTTCAATCATAGTGAGTAAACGACCCAGCGTTGATTTTCCGCAACCTGACTCACCCACCACCGCCAGCGTTTTTCCATGCTCAAGGGTAAAGGAAACCCCATCGAGCGCTTTCACTTCCGCTTCCGGCTTAAACATGCCCTGCTTAACCGGATAGTACTTTTTCAAATCCACTGCATGGAGCAGCGGCGCTTGTTGTTCACTCATCGCGTTGGCTCTCCCTGCTCATTCAATGGATAGTGGCACTTCACGGCACGCTCTGCTGGTCCCTGCGAAGCAGGTTCTTCTCTCCGGCACTTGTCCGTTGCGTATGGGCAGCGTGGGTTCAACATGCAGCCTCTCGGTCTGTCGAAAAGCCCCGGCACCACACCTGGCAGTGAGTCCAGACGACTCTTACCCGCCGACGATTCTGGCAGTGAGCGTAACAGTGCCTGCGTATAAGGGTGTTTAGGTGAGCGGAAAATCTCAACGGAAGAACCGGTTTCTACCACTTGCCCTGCATACATCACCATGACTTTATGAGCCGCTTCTGCCACCAGTGCCAAGTCATGAGTGATCAGCACCAGTGCCATGTTCTGTTCTTTCTGCAGATCGAGCAGCAAGTCGATGATCTGTGCCTGAATCGTCACATCCAGTGCGGTTGTTGGCTCATCGGCAATCAACAGGCGTGGGTTGCAGGCAATCGCCATTGCAATCATTACACGCTGGCTCATACCGCCAGATAACTGATGTGGATAGACTTTCAAACGCGAAGCCGGATCGGGAATACCCACCAGCCTCAATAGCTCTTCCGCACGGGCTCGGCGCTCTCTCTTGCTTCCCCCCTGATGCACCTGCAGGGCTTCCATGATCTGATAGCCGACCGTAAAGCAAGGATTCAGGCTGGTCATCGGATCCTGGAAAATCATTGAGATGTCCGCACCCGTGAGCTTTTTGCGCTCTTTCTCTGCCATTTCCAGCAGGTTTTCACCGTGGAAATTGACCGAATCAGCGCTGACGCGTCCCGGATAATCAATCAGCCCCATAATGGCCAGTGAACTGACAGATTTACCAGAACCCGACTCTCCCACGATGCCGAGGATTTCCCCTTCATCGACGGTATAACTGATTTTATCTACCGCTTTAAACGGTACGCTCTCATCACCAAAATGCACAGAGAGCTGGTTTACTTCTAATATCGCCATTGTGCTCTCCTACTGCTTCAGCTTTGGATCCAGCGCATCACGTAGGCCGTCACCCATAAGGTTAAACGCCAGAACGGTCAGCAGGATTGCCAGACCTGGGAAGGTCACTACCCACCAGGCTGAATTAATAAACTGACGCGCATCGGCCAGCATCACGCCCCATTCAGGCGTTGGTGGCTGCGCACCCAGCCCCAGGAAGCCCAGCGCTGCCATATCAAGAATCGCAGCGGAAAAGCCGAGCGTTGCCTGAACAATCAGCGGTGCCACACAGTTTGGCAGTAAGACAGAGAACATCAGACGAAAGTGCCCTGCGCCCGCCACACGGGAGGCGGTGACATAGTCGCGGTTAATCTCTGCCAACACGGATGCGCGGGTCAGGCGAACATAGTGAGGCAGTGATACAAACGAAATAGCCAGTGACGCATTGAAGATGGAAGGCCCAAGAATGGCAACAATCGCAATCGCGAGAAGCAGACTTGGTAGCGCCAGCATGATATCCACCATGCGCATAATGGCTGTATCAACCATGCCGCCAAAGTAGCCAGCCACCAGCCCCATAAAGACGCCAAGTACCAGCGACAAAGCCACCACCAGACAGCCAATCAATAGCGAAAGACGCGCACCATAGATAAGACGCGAGAGAATATCGCGGCCCACATCGTCAGTGCCGAGAATAAAGCTCCAGCTTCCGCCTTCAATCCAGGCAGGTGGTACTAACAAGGCATCGCGGAACTGCTCTGCCGGGTTATGTGGCGCGACAATCGGTGCCAATACGGCAACCACAATCACGAACACAATGTAGATAAGCCCTGTCAGCGCGCCTTTGTTGGAGGAGAAATAACTCCAGAATTCCGCGAACGGCGATAGCGGCTCACGCTCTTGGGGCAGGTTTGAAGTTTGAGTAGTGTCAGTCATCGTTTCCCCTCCTACTTGCCGTGACGAATGCGCGGGTTAACGACGCCATAAAGAATGTCGACGATAAGGTTCACGACGATGATGATCGTCGCTACCAGTAAGATACCGCCTTGCACCACCGGATAATCGCGGCGACCGATCGATTCAATCAGCCATTTGCCAATGCCCGGCCAGGCAAAGATGGTTTCTGTCAGGATGGCTCCGGAAAGCAGGATACCCACCTGAAGGCCAATCACGGTGATAACCGGGATCAAGGCATTACGAAGGCCATGAATCAGGATCACGCGCCAAGGCATCAGGCCTTTAGCTCGCGCTGTACGGATGTAATCCTCACCCAACACTTCCAACATCGACGAACGGGTCATACGAGCAATAACAGCGAGGGGAATGGTTCCAAGCGCAATGGCTGGCAACACCAAATGGTGAACAGCCGCGGTAAAAGCGCCTTCTTCTCCGGACAACCAACTGTCAATCAGCATGAAGCCAGTGACTTCATCAACCCAGTAGGTTGCATCGTCCATGCGCCCTGAAACTGGTGTTAAATCAAGGCCGATCGAGAAGAAAAGAATAAGGAGCAACGCCCACCAGAATATGGGCATGGAGTAGCCTGTCAGGGAGACCGCCATCACTGAGTGATCGAGAAAAGTCCCCCGCTTCACCGCTGCCAATATCCCGGCAGGAAGCCCGACCGCTATTGCGAACAAAGCCGCACATAGCGCAAGTTCCATGGTGGCAGGGAAAAGGGTCAGAAACTCTTTCATGACAGGCTCTTTAGTAATCAGTGAGTTACCTAAATCGCCGTGAAGGACATTACCGATATAAACGAAATATTGCTCAATCAGAGGTTTATCGAGGCCAAGTTCAGCCATTAGCTGGGCATGGCGTTCTGGCGAAACGCCGCGTTCACCCGCCATCACTTCGATGGGATCGCCAGGTATCATCCTGATAAGGGAAAAGGTCAGCAGGGTAATGCCGATAAACGTTGGGATCACCAACCCCAAACGCTTGAGAATAAACTGCAACATAAAACGACTCGCTCAACTGCGTGGTGACGCAAAAACCGCGGCCAAATCCTTCAGCCGCGGTGTTCTTTTGCCTGGCGTGATTATTCTTGAATGTCTACGCCATAGAAGATGTGACCACCGAATGGGTCAATCTTGTAGTCTTTCACTTCTTTACGAACGGGCTCAAAGACCACTGAATGAGCAATGGTTGCCCACGGAGCCTGATCTTTAAACACAACCTGTGCTTGCTCATACAGCTTGGTACGCTCAGCCACATCCGCCGTTTTCTTCGCCTGTTGGATTAGGTCTTCAAACGGCTGGTGGCACCATTGTGCACGGTTTGAACCACCGACACCTGAACAGCCCAGCAGCACAGCGAGGAAGTTATCCGGGTCACCATTGTCACCGGTCCAACCCAACAGCAGGGTATCGTGCTCGCCAGTCTTAGAACGCTTGAGGTATTCACCCCACTCGTAAGTCACGATTTCCGCTTTCACGCCCAGTTTCGCCCAGTCCGCTTGAATCACTTCCGCCATGCGGCGAGCATTCGGGTTGTAAGGACGTTGTACAGGCATCGCCCAGATGTTAGTGGTGAAACCGTCTTCTAGACCCGCTTCTTTCAGCAGCGCTTTCGCTTTATCCAGATCGTACGGGTAGTCCTGAATGGCATCGTTGTAAGACCAAATTGTTGGTGGAATTGGGTTTTTCGCCGCTTTACCTGCCCCCTGGAATACCGCATCAATGATGGCTTCTTTGTTGACTGCCATATTCAGCGCCTGACGTACACGAACGTCAGTGAATGGTGCTTTCTGGGTGTTAAATGCCAGGTAACCCACATTCAGACCTTCCTGACTCATCAGGTTAACCACTTCGTCAGAGCGCATGCGGTCAAGGTCAGCCGGGTTTGGATATGGCATCACGTGACACTCGCCTTTCTGTAGTTTCGCATAGCGAACTGACGCATCTGGCGTGATAGAGAACACCAGACGGTCGATAGGCGCTTTGCCTTCAAAGTACTCAGGGTGCGCAAGATAGCGAATAGTAGAGTCTTTCTTGTAACCTGCCAGTACAAACGGACCAGTACCTACAGGCTCAAGATCCAATTTCTCTGGTGTGCCCGCTTTCAGCATTTGATCAGCTTGCTCAGCAGACATGATAGACGCGAAATCCATCGCTAGATTGGCAATGAATGGCGCTTCTGGACGGGTCAGGTTGAACTTAACTGTGTAGTCATCAACTCGCTCGATTGAGCTGATCAGATCGCCCATTTCCATCGCGTTGAAGTACTCATAAGAGCCACCAGATACCTTATGGTATGGGTGGCCTTCGTCTTTCTGGCGCATGAAAGAGAAGATAACGTCATCCGCATTGAAATCACGGGATGGTTTGAAATCTTTGGTACTGTGGAATTTTACGCCTTCACGCAGTTTGAAGGTGTAAGAAAGGCCATCATCAGAGACAGTCCATGACTCTGCCAGACCTGGTACGATTTTGGTGGTACCGCGCTCGAACTGGACCAGACGGTTAAAGATTTGGCGAGAACTCGCATCAAAAGTTGTGCCTGAGGTGTAGAGCGACGGGTTAAATCCTTCTGGAGAGCCTTCCGAGCAGTAAACCAAGGTTTTTGCCTGTACTCCGGCTGCTACAGCTGACGCAATTAAAGCTGCACTCAGCTTCAACATTCCTGTTTTCATCGTTTGACTCCATTTGGTTTGAACGATAAACGGCCGCCTGACCACGTCACCCGGCAAAGGAAAACGCTTTCAACGTATCCTCTTGCAAAAAAGTCTTATCGGGAATGGCGGTGGTTCACATCAGCGGCCAGTTTAAAATTGTGCAAATAAGACACAATTTGTTGCTAAAAGAATCTGGCAAAGATTTCACAAAAAATCAACAAAGCAGCACAAAGTTCCATATTTACACTTCATCATCGCATAAATAGTCACTTTCACACGGTAAAACAGAGGAGTAAACAAAAGCCAAAGCAAAAACATAACCTAATGTTTTTAAAGAGTTTATTAAGTTAAATAAAAGGGTGGGCAAGTGAATATCTGAAGAAAAAGAGAAAGAATAGGCAGGAAATGAGATCAGCAGAAAGAAAGCCAATCAATGATATATCATCAGAAACATTTGTTAGCATTATCAGCTAAAAATCAACCAAACATGCCGGATAATAATCGAAAAAGCATCACGCACTAGAGTGCATAAATAGAGGCAAAGAAATGCATTAAACACGTTGAAATTGACGTTTTTCAGCATGACTGACTTCAAAGAATCGATATTTTTTCCATGAAGCTCTACTCAAGTGGTCAAAAATAGAACACTTATCGCATTTCCGCCAACCCTCAAAGGGATCCCCGCTAGCCATTTATATGCTTTATCAAAGTGCGGCCTTGCACCAAGTCAGATCAATAATTCCCTGCTTTACATGGGAAAAGCCCGCTCTATTGAGCAGGCTTCTCTAAAAAGTGGCCAGTGAAGAGGGATTAGGTGGGACTGGCCTTCCGCCCCCGACCCAACATGCTGTAAGCATGTGTCCTCATTGAAGACCTTAGAAACGACGAAGCCCTGCTCATTGAGCAGGGCTTCTAAATGTGGTCGGTGAAGAGGGATTCGAACCCCCGACCCTCTGGTCCCAAACCAGATGCGCTACCAAACTGCGCTATTCACCGAGTGGGGTGGCTGACGGGACTTGAACCCGCGACAACCGGAATCACAATCCGGGACTCTACCAACTGAGCTACAGCCACCACTGTTTTGTTTCGCCAATTTCTTTTCGGGTTTGGCATTCCCGACAAGTTCAGAACTACTGAAAGTTCTACCCTTGCTTAAAACGACGAAAGCCCGCTTAATTGAGCGGGCTCTCTGAATGTGGTCGGTGAAGAGGGATTCGAACCCCCGACCCTCTGGTCCCAAACCAGATGCGCTACCAAACTGCGCTATTCACCGAGTGGGGTGGCTGACGGGACTTGAACCCGCGACAACCGGAATCACAATCCGGGACTCTACCAACTGAGCTACAGCCACCACTGTTTTATTTCGCCAAATTTTCTTTTCCGGACTGGCGCACCCGACAGGATTCGAACCTGCGACCTTTGGCTCCGGAGGCCAACGCTCTATCCAGCTGAGCTACGGGCGCTTGCCCCTGTCGGCGGAGTCGCATATTACGGATATCGCCTCCTGCCGTCTAGCACTTTTTTTAATTTTTTTTTCGAACGGTTTATTTTTATCCGATCGGGCTAAAAACAGTGCAGGCAGGCGATATCATAACGGTTTCACGCAACAATCTAAAGCGCTATAATCACTTAATCTTTACACGGAGTTAACCTTATTTCGTCCATACTTCGTAATTAAGATCGTTACAATTGCTGAAAGGTCGACCCAGTTAGCCGATCCACCTCTACAATTGTGATAAAAATATCTAACCGCATAAAAAACGTCCGATAATTCGGAACCAAAAAGATATTGGGAGTGAAACAGTGAGCGCAAAGGGAATTTTTTTACGTCGTTTAGCAGTATCTGCTGTCACCGCTTTGTTTCTGATGGGTACAGCGCACGCTGCTGACATGTCAGAAGAAGCCATTGCAGAACGCATCGCACCAGTCGGTTCCGTTTACTTGGACGGCGAAGCACCTGTTGAGACTGCGGCTGCACCATCAGGCCCACGTACCGGCGATTCCGTTTACAACACCTACTGTATGGCATGTCACGCGACAGGTGCCGCGGGCGCACCAAAAGTTAGCGACCCTGCCGCTTGGGAACCACGTCTTGCACAAGGCCGTGACACGCTGAACAAGCACGCCATCGAGGGCTTCAACGGCATGCCAGCACGCGGAACCTGTATGGATTGTTCTGATGACGAGATCGTGGCTGCTATCGACCACATGCTGTCTCTGTAAGGCATCCAAGATTGTGTGAAAAAGCGGCTTTCAAGCCGCTTTTTTGATGCCTGTTTATCAGTCTGGAAGCAAGGACACTGAATTCCTCCGCTATATTGCCCATCATTCGCGCGTGTTTTCTTCTTTCCTGTTCCTAAGATGACCGAATTTGAAAAAATGACCCAAGGCCTCTCCTTTAATGGGGGCGATGAAACGATTGATTCCATTCGCTCGAAAGCCTTCCAACTCCTTCAACGCTACAACACTCTCCCGGTTGACCAATCCATTGATATTGCATCAGAGCTGTTTGGCAGCATTGGGGATGACTCAATGGTGATGCCGCCTTTCCACTGCGAATTTGGCAAAACCGTCCATATCGGTCCCAGTACCTTTATCAATATGGGTGCGATGATGTTGGATGGTGCACCAATTACCATTGGCAGCAACGTGCTCATTGGCCCTAACTGCCAGTTTTACACCGCCGGCCACTCTATGGATTACCGCAGCCGACGCAAATGGGAAACCTTCTGCAAGCCAATCGTGGTGGGTGATGATGTCTGGGTAGGAGGCAATACGGTGATTTGCCAGGGCGTGACCATTGGTGCTCGCTCAGTGATCGCAGCCAATTCAGTAGTCACCAAAGACATGCCGGAAGATTGTCTGATTGGTGGCACGCCAGCCAAAGTGATCCGCAAGCTGCACGAGAACGAATCGGCTGAAGAAGCTCTCGATGCATAAAAGAAAAGCCGGAGTTATCCGGCTTTTCTTTAGTCTTTTTTAAGCATTGCTCTGAGATTGGCGATTGCTGCCTGCCCTTTTGCCATTCTTTCTTCCTGTGTCTGGGGCTTTTTCTTCTCTTCCCATTCCACATCGTCGTATGGCAGCTCTTCAAGAAAACGGCTCGGCAGAGGCTTTATCAACTCACCGTACTGACGGCGCTCCTTACAAAGCGTAAAAGTCATCTCACGTTGCGCACGGGTAATGCCCACGTAGGCAAGACGGCGCTCTTCCTCCACATTGTCTTCGTCAATGCTCGATTGGTGCGGCAAAAAGCCTTCTTCCATTCCTACCAGATACACATACGGGAACTCGAGCCCTTTAGAGGCATGCAGCGTCATCAACTGCACCTGATCAGCATCGTCATCGTCCTCGCCACGCTCCATCATGTCACGCAGTGTCAGTCGCTGAACCACTTCACGAAGCGTCTTCACTTCGTTGTCGTAGTTATCACCTTCCAAGTCCGCCACAATCCAGCTGTAGAGATCGGACACGTTCTTCATCCGCATCTCTGCTGCCTTAGGGCTGGCTGAGGTTTCGTAGAGCCAATCTTCATAGTGTGAGTCCCTCACCAACGAGCGCACTGCATCAACCGCATCGCCGCGCTCAAACTGATCGGAAAGCTCAACAATCCAGCGGGTAAATCGTTGCAGGGATTCCAGACCACGACCGTTTAGGTGCTCCTGAAGCCCCAATTCAAAACTCGCCGAAAACAAGCTTTTTCCACGCATGTTCGCGTATGTTCCCAGCTTTTCGAGTGTCACTGGGCCAATTTCGCGACGTGGCGTATTCACAATGCGCAAAAACGCATTGTCGTCATCCTGATTGGTCAGCAAACGAAGATACGCCATGATGTCTTTGATTTCTGCCCGCGCAAAGAATGAAGTGCCGCCAGAGATCTTGTAAGGAATACGGTTCTGCATCAGCGCTTTTTCGAACAAGCGCGACTGGTGATTGCCGCGGTATAAAATCGCGTAATCTTTGTAGTCTGTGCGGTTCATAAATTTATGCGCAATGATCTCACCGACCACGCGCTCTGCTTCATGCTCTTCGTTGTTGGCTTTCAGCACTTTGAGCATTTCACCGTCTGGCAACGCGGAGAACAGGGTTTTCTCAAACACGTGCGGGTTGTTGGCAATAAGGATATTCGCCGCACGCAGGATACGGCTGGTTGAGCGGTAGTTTTGCTCCAGCTTGATGACTTTGAGACTTGGAAAGT
Source organism: Grimontia indica (assembly GCF_000333895.2). Classification (GTDB taxonomy): domain Bacteria; phylum Pseudomonadota; class Gammaproteobacteria; order Enterobacterales; family Vibrionaceae; genus Enterovibrio; species Enterovibrio indicus. The sequence continues at coordinate 222,906 of NZ_ANFM02000002.1, forward strand.
CCTGATTCAGCATCAAAAGGTTTTTTGGCTGCGCACCACGCCAGCTGTAAATAGACTGGTCATCATCACCCACCACAGTGAAACGGGCTCGTTCACCCACCAGCAGTTTCACCAGCTGATATTGGCTGGTATTGGTGTCCTGATATTCATCCACCAGCAGGTAACGGATTTTACTTTGCCAGCGTTCCCGCACTTCCTGATTGGTTTTCAGCAGAATCACTGGCATCAGGATCAAATCATCAAAATCCAGCGCGTTGTAAGCCTTCATCTGCTTTTGGTACATGGCATAGCAATGGGCAAATAACTGGTCGCGTTCGCCCATCGCCGCAGATTCCGCCTGCTGAGGCGTCAGCATGTCATTCTTCCAGTTCGAGATGGTATGCAGCAATTGGTTGAGCAAATCCTTGTCGCCGTCGAGTTCATCTTCAGTCAGCTCTTTTAAAAGCGCCATCTGGTCCTGATCATCAAACAGCGAGAAGCCCGCTTTCAACCCCAAACTTTTATACTCGCGACGGATGATATTCAGGCCGAGAGTGTGGAAGGTAGAGACCATCAGCCCCCGCGCTTCCTGGCGGTTCAGCGTCTGGCCGACGCGCTCTTTCATTTCCCGCGCCGCTTTATTGGTAAAAGTTACCGCCGCAATGTGACGAGCCTTGTAGCCACACTGTTGGACCAGATAAGCAATTTTATTGGTGATCACACGTGTTTTACCGGAACCCGCACCAGCTAACACCAGGCAGGGCCCGGAGACATGGTGGACAGCGTCATTCTGAGCTGGATTAAGTTTCATGTGGTTCCTCTGTTCAATCACGCGATATTTAGCAGGTGCATTGTATACCCAAACAACCTGAAGATGCAGGATTCAGCGAGGTTGACTGGCGTTGTGATCGCGGCGCTCCTTTGCAGGTGTAGCCACCTCCATCAAAAAGGAGTAACAAAGAGCACGGCGTCAGTCAACTCGCCCGAAGGGAGGCCCTCAATGCGCCCACTTCTTTGTTAAATTCCACGGAAATAGAGTGCTATTCCTCGTGAAATTTGCCTCGAATTGAACGCATTGATGGCCTCTGAATGCGAGCATCTTCAGGTCGTTTGGGTATAGACGGAATAACGGCGCACTTCATCTTTCGTCGATTTTAAGGAAAGAGTTGGCAGTCTGTAACAAAATCCATACAATGAATGAACGTTCATTCATTGGAGCGCTGTGTTATGTCTGACAAGAAAACACAGATCTTGGAAGCAACGGAACGCTTGTTGGCCCAGCATGGCTTTGATCGCCTCTCGATGCAGATGGTAGCAAAGGAAGCCGGGGTCGCAGCAGGCACCATTTACCGTTACTTTTCAGATAAAAACGACTTATTGAGTCAACTTCGAAATCATGTGGTTCAGCAGTGTGCCACTAAGATGTTGGAAGGCCATGACGCGGATAAGCCGTTAAAGCAACAATTCGTCACGCTGTGGCTAAATGCATGGCACTTAACCATTCGCCGAGACGATAACGCAATCAATCGGGAACAATTTGACAGTCTGCCCTATCAGAGAAACGGTGAGCAACGCCTGATGGATTTAAAAGCTTTTGGTCCCATCCACCAGTTTTTCGAATCAGGAATTGCAGACGGAACATTCAAACCCCTCTCCACTTCAGTGCTTTCCGGCATTGGTATCGAGCCAGCTGTTTGCCTTGCACGCAAACAGGTACAAGGGGTCATAGAACTAGATGAATCAGCAATCGAGGATACGATCAACGCTTGCTGGGATGCTATCTGCCTTCATAGATAATCGGAGCAATCTAAATGAAGAAATGGTTTGTAGTCATGTTAGTCGTGGCGGTTTTGCTATTCGGCACCGTGATTGGCTTTAACATGTTCAAGCAACAGAAAATTGCCGAATACATGGCAAACATGCCTGAGCCGGAATTCCCGGTCACAGCGGTAGAAATGGATTCAGTCGATTGGATCCCTACCATTGAGGCTATTGGTTTTATCGAACCAAACCAGGGCGTTACCCTGACCACAGAAGTCAGCGGCGTCATCGAAAACATCAACTTTGAATCCGGTCAGGCCGTCAAACAAGGTGATGTTTTGCTGGCATTAGACTCAAAAGTAGAAGTCGCGAACCTCAAGAGTACCCAAGCTCGCTTGCCTGCTGCTGAAGCGAAGTTCAAGCGCTACCAAGGTCTGTTCCGTAAAGGCTCAATTTCTAAAGAAGCCCTGGATGAAGCCGAAGCGAATTTCCGTTCACTGCAAGCTGATGTTGAAAGTCTAAATGCGTCGATTGATCGCCGTACCATTGATGCACCCTTTGATGGTGTCGTCGGTCTGCGTAACGTCTTCCTGGGTGAATACTTACAACCAGGCACAGAAATCGTGCGTCTAGAAGACACGTCAATCATGCGTCTGCGCTTTACTGTGCCACAAACCGACATTGCGAAAATCAAGTTGGGCCAGCAAATTGATATCTCAGTAGATGCCTACCCAGACACACCATTTACCGGCAAGATCAGCGCAATCGAGCCTGCAGTTAACTTCCAGAGCGGTTTGATCCAGGTACAAGCAGATATTCCAAACAACCACGGCCAACTGCGCTCAGGTATGTTTGCCCGTGCAAACATCATTCTGCCAACGTTTGAAGACCAAATCGTTGTCGATCAGACTGCCATCAACTTCACCCTCTACGGTGAGAACGTGTATGTACTGCGTGAGGAAGACGGCGCAACCCGAGCCTATCAGCAGGTTGTGAAAGTCGGTGAGCGTAAAGATCACATCGCACACGTGCTGGAAGGTCTGGAGCCAGGTGACAAAGTCGTGACTTCCGGTCAGGTGCGTCTGAGCAACGGTGCGAAGGTACGTGTTGTGGAAAGTGATGCCCTCAATCCACCGGCAGAGCTGCCACAACTGTAAGAGGCCGCTATGAAATTCACTGATATTTTCATCAAGCGTCCGGTACTGGCGGTGTCGATCAGTTTTCTGATCGCACTGCTTGGCCTGCAGTCGATGTTCAAGATGCAGGTGCGGGAATACCCGGACATGACCAATACTGTGGTCACTATCTCTACCAGTTACTATGGTGCGAGTGCTGACCTTATTCAGGGCTTTATTACTACGCCACTTGAGCAGGCCGTTGCACAGGCGGACAACATTGATTTCATGACCTCGGAGTCGGTGCTGGGTAGCTCAACCATCACGGCATACATGAAGCTCAATACCGATCCAAATGCGGCGCTTGCTGACATTCTGGCAAAGGTGAACTCGGTGCGAGCACAGCTACCAGGCGAGTCGGAAGACCCGTCGGTGTCGATGTCGACCGGTTCTACCACAGCGGTAATGTACATCGGCTTTACGTCAGAAGAGCTGGATTCCAGCCAGATCACTGACTATCTGGAACGTGTGACCAAGCCTCAGCTGTTTACCGTAAACGGTGTAGCAAGTATCGACCTCTATGGTGGCCTCAAGTACGCGCTGCGTGTATGGCTGGATCCGGCAAAAATGGCTGCGTTTAACCTGACAGCGACTGACGTGATGGGCGTGCTGAACGCCAACAACTTCCAGTCTGCGACCGGCCAGTCCATCGGTACCTACATGGTATACAACGGTTCGGCCAACACTCAGGTTTCTGACACCGAAGAGCTGAAACGCCTGGTTGTTGCCACCCAGAAAGGTCAGGTCATTCGTCTTGGTGACATCGCAAAGGTATCGCTTGAGAAGAGCCATGACGTTTACCGTGCGACAGCAAACGGTTCAGAAGCTGTGGTTGCAGCCATTAACGCCGCACCAACCGCCAACCCGATAAACATCGCAGCAGATGTGCTTGAGAAGCTCCCAGAGCTTGAGCGCAACATGCCAAGCACCATCAAGATGAACGTGCTTTATGACTCGACTGTTGCCATCAACGAATCGATTCACGAGGTGGTGAAAACCATCATCGAAGCAGCGCTTATCGTACTGGTGGTGATCACCCTGTTTCTGGGCTCATTCCGTGCAGTACTCATCCCGATCATCACCATCCCGCTATCGCTTATCGGTGTAGCCATGATGATGGAGCTGTTCGGGTTCTCACTGAACCTGATGACGCTGCTCGCGATGGTACTCGCTATCGGTCTGGTGGTGGATGACGCCATCGTTGTTCTGGAGAACGTCGATAGACACATCAAGCTCGGGGAGTCCCCATTCCGCGCCGCCATCATCGGTACCCGCGAAATTGCCGTGCCGGTGATTTCGATGACACTGACGCTGGCAGCAGTGTACGCACCTATCGCACTAATGGGGGGTATCACAGGCTCGCTGTTTAAAGAGTTCGCCCTGACGCTGGCTGGTGCGGTATTTGTCTCCGGTATTATCGCGCTGACCCTGTCGCCGATGATGTGTTCGAAGATGCTGAAAGCCAATGCGCAGCCAAGCAAATTCGAAGCAAAAGTACACCACTTCCTTGATCGTATGACCGAGGGCTATGCCCGCATGCTGGGCGGCGTGATGAAGGTACGTCCTGTCATCATCACCTTCGCCGTGATCGTGTTTGTCAGCTTGCCACTGCTGTTCAAGTTCATTCCTAGTGAACTTGCACCCGCGGAAGATAAAGGCGTGCTGGTGATGATGGGTACTGCGCCATCAACGGCAAACTTAGATTACATCCAGAACACCATGGCAGAAGTAAACCAGAAACTGGCTGACCAGCCAGAAGTGGCCTTCTCGCAGGTATTCTCTGGTGTGCCTAAATCCAATCAGGCATTTGGTATCGCCTCTTTGGTACCTTGGAGTGAGCGTGAAGCCAGTCAAGCTGACATCGTGAAGCGTATGACTGAGGAAGTGAAAGACATCCCGGGTATGGCGGTGACTGCCTTCCAGATGCCAGAACTTCCAGGTGCGTCTTCCGGTCTGCCTATCCAGTTCGTGATCACCACACCTAGCAACTTCGAGAGCCTGTTCCAGGTAGCGTCAGACGTACTGTCTGAAGTGAAGAGCAACTCTATGTTTGTCTACTCAGACATGGATTTGAACTTCGATTCGGCGACGATGAAAATCAACATCGACAAAGACAAAGCTGGCGCATACGGCGTGACCATGCAGGATATCGGTATTACCTTAGGTACAATGATGGCCGATGGCTACGTGAACCGTATCGATCTGGATGGCCGTTCCTATGAGGTTATCCCACAGGTCGAGCGTAAGTACCGCCTGAACCCAGAGTCCATCAAAGGTTACTACGTACGCTCTGCGAACGGTGAGGCTGTGCCATTGGGCTCACTGATCACCATTGATGTGGTAGCCGAACCTCGCGCCCTGCCTCACTTCAACCAGTTGAACTCTGCAACCATAGGTGCGGTTGCTGCACCTGGCGTTGCGATGGGCGATGCCATCAACTGGTTTGAGAATATCGCAGCTGAGAAACTTCCTCGCGGTTATCAGCACGATTACCTCGGCGAAGCCCGCCAGTTCGTGACGGAAGGTAGCGCGCTTGTAGGCACCTTTATGCTGGCACTGGCGGTGATCTTCCTGGTTCTGGCAATTCAGTTCGAATCGCTGCGTGATCCACTGGTCATTCTGGTCTCTGTACCACTGGCTATCTGTGGCGCGTTGATTGCCCTCGCTTGGGGCGCAGCATCAATGAACATCTACTCTCAGGTAGGTCTCATCACGCTGATCGGCCTTATCACCAAGCACGGTATCCTTATCTGTGAGGTGGCAAAAGAAGAGCAGCTTCATCGTGGTATGAACAAGATGGAAGCGGTGATGGAAGCCGCGAAAGTGCGTCTGCGACCAATCCTGATGACCACAGCAGCGATGATCGCAGGTCTTATCCCGCTGATGTACGCCACCGGTGCAGGTGCCGCACAGCGCTTCAGTATCGGTATCGTTATCGTTGCCGGTCTGGCAATTGGTACTCTGTTCACCCTGTTTGTACTGCCGGTAATCTACACCTATCTGGCGAGCAAGCACGAGCCACTGCCAGAGTTTGAAGAAGATTTGGATGTTTCAGCGCAGGAAAAAACCGCGCACTGATATTCTTCCAATATGACAAAGGGTCTCGATTGAGACCCTTTTCTTTTTTCAGCGTAATGAGTAGTAGCCTTTTGCGATACGACACTTTCGACAAAAGGTCAGGTGTTGCTTAGAATAACGGCATCAAAATAAGGAGTAACGCATGTTCGACCCAAAAAAGTTGGAGCAAATTGCCAAGCAAATCCATGAGTCTATGCCGAAACCGGTAAAAGATCTGGGTAATGATGTTGAGCAGAAGGTTCGTGAGGTGATCCAATCACAGCTGGCTAAACTGGATGTTGTCAGTCGCGAAGAGTTTGATGTTCAGACGCAGGTTTTGCTTCGCACCCGCCAAAAGCTGACTGAAATGGAACAGAAACTGGCTGAGTTTGAGCAAAAGCTTAACGAGAAGTCTGACGCTTAGGCGCAAAACGAAAGACATAAAAAAAACCCGGCTATTGCCGGGTTTTTCGTATTTATCTATTGCGGTGATTAGTCACCCACTGCAATGCGCTTCATGTCAGTCATGTAGCCACGCAGCTCCTGACCAATCCACTCTACTGGGTGGTTGCGCAGTGCTTCATTCACGTCGATCAGCGTTTGGTTGTCAACGTGGTTGCCAGTTTCACCCAGCCCTTTACCAATCACGTCAGTACCAACCAGTGGCATGAACTTCTCACGCAGCAGTGGCGTTGCAACGTTAGCGAACAGGTAGTTACCGTACTCTGCAGTGTCAGAGATAACCACGTTCATCTCGTACAGACGCTTACGTGCAATGGTGTTTGCGATCAGTGGCAGCTCATGCAGTGACTCGTAGTATGCAGACTCTTCGATGATGCCAGATGCAGTCATTGCTTCAAACGCCAGCTCAACACCCGCACGAACCATCGCAACCATCAGGATGCCGTTGTCGAAGTACTCTTGTTCAGAAATCTTCACGTCAGTTTCTGGGTAATTTTCAAATGCCGTTTCAGCAGTTTCTGCACGCCAGCCCAGCAGGTTCACATCATCGTTCGCCCAGTCAGCCATCATGGTTGATGAGAAGTGACCTGAGATGATGTCATCCATGTGCTTGTTGTACAGCGGGCGCATCAGGTCTTTCAGGTCTTCAGACAGTTCGAATGCTTTTACTTTTGCTGGGTTAGAGAGGCGATCCATCATGTGAGTGATACCGCCAAATTTCAGTGCTTCAGTGATGGTTTCCCAACCAAACTGCAGCAGTTTACCCGCGTAACCCGCATCGATACCGTCAGCAATCATCTTCTCGTAACAAACGATAGAGCCTGCCTGCAGCATGCCACACAGGATAGTTTGCTCACCCATCAGGTCAGATTTTACTTCCGCAACAAAAGAAGACTCCAAAACGCCTGCACGGTGACCGCCAGTTGCAGCTGCCCATGCTTTTGCGATCTCGTGACCTTCGCCTTTTGGATCGTTCTCTGGGTGAACCGCCATCAGTGTTGGAACACCGAAGCCACGCTTATATTCTTCACGTACTTCAGTACCAGGACACTTAGGTGCGACCATCACAACAGTCAGGTCACTGCGCACTTGCATGCCTTCTTCAACGATGTTGAAACCGTGTGAGTAGCCCAGTGCAGCGCCTTCTTTCATCAGAGGCATCACTGCGTTAACAACTGCAGTGTGTTGTTTGTCTGGAGTCAGGTTAACTACCAGATCAGCCTGAGGGATCAGGTTTTCGTAGTTATCTACGTTGAAGCCGTTTTCTTTCGCGTTTTTGTAAGATTGGCGTTGCTCGTCAATCGCTGCCTGACGCAGAGCGTAAGACACGTCCAGACCCGAGTCGCGCATGTTAAGACCCTGGTTCAGGCCCTGTGCACCACAACCCACGATAACAACCTTCTTGCCTTTCAGGTAATCCGCTTCATTTGCGAATTCCGCTTTATCCATAAAACGGCAAACACCCAGCTGAGCTAATTGCTCACGCAAGTTCAAGGTATTGAAATAGTTAGACATGTCGAATACTCCGTGAAGAAATTTTGTCCTTTGGCGATGCGAACATGACAATCTGTTGCATCGAATTGCCCTCATCATAGATCAGGTAATTAGTTGCTTAAAGTGATATATTCACAACATGTAATTGCATTTTTTGCAACATGGAAGTTAAGCGATGAACATCAAACATCTTCAGCTGTTCATACACCTATGTGACAGTAAAAGTTTCTCCAAAACAGCCGCTGCAATGCATATCAGTCCCTCAGCGCTGAGCCGCCAAATACAGAAGCTTGAGCAAGAAGCTGAACAACAGCTTTTTCTGAGGGATAACCGAAGCGTAGAGCTGACACTGGCAGGGAAAAAGCTATTACCTGTCGCGATGAGAATTCTGTCTGAATGGCAGCAATACCAGAGTCAGTTTAATACCTCAGGGAATGAGATAGTCGGCGAGATAAGGCTGTTCTGCTCGGTCACCGCAAGTTATAGCCATTTACCTGAACTGCTATCAGAGTTTCGCTTAAGACACCCACTTATTGAGCTTAAAGTGTCTACAGGGGACCCGGCACAGGCGATAGACAAAGTGCTCTCTGATGAAGCAGACATTGCAATATCCGCTTTGCCTGAACAGCTTCCTTCGAAGGTTTCATTCGAGCCCATCAGTGATGTCCCGCTGTCTGTTATCGCACCTGCTGGTGTCAGCAGTTTCGCCGATACCCTGCAAAGTGAGCATCCTGATTGGTCTTCTATTCCCTTTATCGTACCGGAAGCTGGAACCGCCAGGGAGCGTGCGAACACCTGGTTTAAGAATATGAAGATCAAACCGAATATCTACGCGCAGGTTTCCGGCCATGAAGCCATAGTGAGCATGGTAGCGCTTGGGTGCGGTGTGGGAATTGCGCCGGATGTGGTAATCAATAACAGTCCTGTCAGAGATAAAATCGAAAAGCTCAAGCTAGCCCCCATCAAGCCATTCGAGCTGGGAGTGTGCTGTCTACGATCGCAAATAGATAACCCGCTTATTAAAGCGCTATGGGACGTAGCAGAAGGGAAAACGATCTAGTTGCGATACTGTCTCAGTATCGGTATCGCGAAGAGCAGCGACAGCCATCTCTCCTGACTATCCTCACTAGGAATTAACTCAAGTGAGGTGAGCAATGAGCGTGATTGAAAAGATAGGGAAAGCGCTGGAACCTTTGATGCTTGTAATGGGCTTAGTCAGTCCTTTGGCAACGTTACCTCAAATCTATAAGCTCTACTTCTCACACAGTGAGCATGCTGCAGGATTATCCTTGACAACCTGGGTACTCTACTCATTCATCGCCATGCTTTGGACCTTTTATGGGCTTTACCACAAAAATCCAACGATATGGGTTGGTAACGGCTTAGGGTTTCTGATGTATATCGCTATGGTCGCAGGAATTATTGCACGTGTAGGCATCACCTTCTAAACAGATGCCTGTAATACAGATGCTCATTAGTAATTGGCACGTATGATGCTGATAGAAAAACCTCGGTTCATTTAACCTATACGCATAGTTTGAGGCTTCTTAATAAGTAATAGAACGGATAGGGCTCAATGGGGGACGCCTAGTTGCGCACGGTAAGTGAGGCCGGACTCCCGGACGTGATCTAAAGTGCGAAGCACTTTTCCGGGTCACACATAGCAAAAAACCTCAGCCTTTCGACTGAGGTTTCTTTAAGAAGTGGCGGAGCGGACGGGACT
>NZ_ANFM02000001.1 GCF_000333895.2 Grimontia indica
ACAAACTGCTGCAAAAATCATCACCAAAGGTCAACAGCCCCTAAGGCCTGTTTTCTATAAGTATGTATTAACTTAATATTTTTGCCTCATAAATGAGAAATCAATTGTACCCATACAACCTGAAGATGCAGGATTCAGAGGTCAACAGGTTGTTTGGGTAAATCGGCAGACACGTAGAGCGTGTGAGCGGAAAGCCCGTGAGTGGCGAAGAAGTTAAGCCAACGCACTTGGTGATGTTGAAGTTTATCGCCAGGACCTTTGACTTCAACAAACTGGCATTTTCCTTCTTTCACCATAAACAGGTCAGGGTGTCCGGCCCGGTTGGATTTGGCATCGAACAAAATGCGTTTAATACAGGCGATAATTTGCGTTGATGACAATGTAGAGAGCGCTGCCTCAATCATATCCCGTTCTGCCCAGCTCCAATTCACCCATTCGTTAGTGATGCCGAACTTTGCATCATAAACCGCCAGGAGGTCGTATTCACCCTGTTCCAAAGCCTCGAAGCGCTGTTTAATCATTTCTCTTCGGGCTGTGGTGAAATCCGTCGAATACATGTCGCGTGGCGCGCGTTGGAAAGGGTTGAGAAACGCACCGGGTACAGGGGCGAAAATGATATCCCATAGCAGCAGGCCAAACAGCGCATTGAGAAGGCTGTTTTCGCAATACCAGACTTGCCAGCCTTGTTGAGCATAATGTCGCGCAGATTCGAGTTCTACGCGCTCATTAAGCACCAAGGTGATGTGTTCTGAGCCAAACGCCTCGCCTGCTTTTTCGGGAGAGGGGCAGTCGGTTTTTTTGGCTAGCTGTCTTGCTATGCGCGCGGCAACATCGGCTTCATCTTCGTTTTTCGGCGCGGTCAGCATGTCGGTGACAATGGCTGCTGCATCTTCAAAGCGCGTTTGTTTGATGGCTATCCTCGCCAATCGCTCTCTGGCAGGAGGAAGCGAGGACTGTGAAAACAGGTGTTGGGCGCTTCCTTCGTCTTTTTGTCTTTCGAATTCTCTGGCCAGCTTGTTCGCCAGCCTTTCCCATTTCCTTGTTAACGGCGGCCAGAAGGGCTTCTCAGGGAGTTGTTGACTCACTTTTAATGCAGAAGTGACTTCTTTTGCTTCTGTATACTCCCAATACAAATCAGCAAGTGATGACAAGAAAAGCCAGTCAGCGATTTGCTTCCGTGAAGTAAAGAGTCTGTCTTCTGGACGAAGTTGGACGTTTTCAAAGCGGTAGATGCCTAAATCGTTAAGAACAAACTGGCTGAGATCCTGACGAGAATTGCCGAAGTAGAGCAGCAAAAATACAGGCAAGACATCGTGTTTCAGGCAAAGAAAACGGGTTGGCAAAGGTGGGACAGCTTCTTCATTGTTTTCAACGATGGTGGCGATGATTTCTGGCTTTCGAAGGGTAGCTTTTATAGAAAGGTGACAATAAAGCGAGAGTAATTCCGCTTTTGTCATTAGCTTAGCGACGATTTCAAACGGCGGTTGCGTCGTTTCAATGAGGAAACCTTCTTCAGATAACCGTGTGGTGGCGCTTTCAATATCCGGGATCTCTGGATAAACGAGCTTATCGCAGCGGAACCAATCCCCTTTGCGTGTCAGCAGCCGAACCAACAAGAGTTGGGCATTTTTGGGTAGCGCCGAAAATGCAGTAAGCCAATGCGTTTCTGTTTCTGTGAGTAAATCACTGTATCGGGTCGAGACGACATCGACGATGGATAGAAAGTTATCCAGATAGTAGTGAGGCGGCAAAACAGGCGGGGTGGTCAACGGGCTCATGGCATCCTTGTCGATTTAAAACGAAGACTTACTCGATGGTTCAATAGCATTCAATCGTTCAATAGCATTCAATAGGGACAGACAGTTAGTGAGCATAACACGCCTCATTTCAGGGATACTTCTTCTGACATCACTTCTTTCTATGTCAATGGGAGTGATGGCAAGCCAAGAAAATGCAATCAATAGTACGTTGCCAATCGAGGCGGCAGATTGCCTTATTGTCGACAAAGACAAAAACATCTTGATGATTGATGAAGCGATCAGCGGGCGCTATTCCATTCCTGGCGGATCAATCATTGGAGAAGAAACGCCGGAACAAACCGCCAAGCGTGAAGCGTATGAGGAAACCGGCCTACACGTGAATGTCGGTCAGCAAATCGCCCGCACTTATAATTCGGCCATTTTCGCCTGTCAGTTGGCTTCACGCACACCGTATTTTATCGATTCGATGGGAAGAAAAGTGCTGATGGCGTGGTCAGCACCGCATTTCGGTAAGGAAGTGACCCGCGTTTTGATGATGCCGGACAATAAAGCCGTGCGCGATAACTACCGCTTCCCGGAGCATAAATGGATGTTTAGGCATTGGGTGCCGGAGGTGCCGCCGAGTGAGTTTGTTCTTTCAGAGGGCGATTCTGTGGTGCTTACACCCTTTTATCGTGCTCAGTTATCAGTGCTCCAATCCTTGCATGAATGGAAAGCTGAGAGCGCGATTGTAAAAGCCTTGGTGAAGGGGGTAATCGTACTGGGAAGTCTGTTTACGCCGATGTTGTTTCTCGGCACGCTTATTTTTATCCGGGCTTACCATGGTTACCGTGCAGCACTGCTTTACGGCGCAGGATTGCTGTCGCTTTCCGTGTTCGTGCTGATACTGAACACCGTGATTGAGCTACCCAGACCTTACTTCATCGATCCTGTGTTTGGTGAGCAGGATACCTTGGGTTATACCTTGCCGAGTTGTATGGTCGCGCTCACCACGTTTTTCTTTAGCTGGTTACTGCTTAACTGGGACAAAGAGGTTTGCCCCGCAGGGCGAAAGCGCCTGTTTGCTTGTGCTGTGGTCTGTGTGGCGGCGATCAGTGGTAAAGTCATGCTGCTTGGAGAGCACTATCCATCAGATATGGTCTTAGGACTGTTGATTGGCCCTGGGTTTGCTGTCGGCTTCAAACGACTGAGAGAGTGGCGTTTTGCCAACCGTAACCGCGCTTTGATCTCCGCGCGCTTTTGGTTGATGAGCTTTGTGGCAACCGCACTGATTGGCATCACCATTCACAAACCGCATATTGTGTACCTTTCCGCGTTTTGCTTGGGAACTTACTGTGCAATTCTCTGGCTGAAGGCATTTCCTCTTTATATTTCCGCCGTTCGACGCCCCGCTAAGCTGACTTTTTTCATGATTGCTTTGGCAGGTGTGTTGGCGATCCTATACGCAGACTACGTGATTTCGTCCCGTTATGCCGTGAACACCATTATTGTTGCCGTGAACTGCGCAGCGGCCTGGGGCATCTCAGTTTGGTTGCTGGTGGTGACACCACGTATTTTTCATCAATTTGTTCGGTGACACGTAAACGATTGCGCGGCGTGTTTTTAAAGGGATTTCTCTTAGGATTACCTCTTTGATGGATCTCACACCTGAGGTAAAGTTATGGCAGTCGTTAGTTTATAAGATTGCCAACGATCGTATGGAAATAGATCGTACAAATGGCTTCAGGGAGCAAGATGTTACCAGCACTTACACACCATCATACGCTCGATCCCATCGTCGGGCGTTTTCTTGATGCTTTAAAAGAGAAAGGTTTCCAGGGTGAGACGGAGACCTTTTACGCCAGCCGCCTTGCTGTTGCGACCGATAACTCGGTCTACCAGCTTCTTCCACAGGCGGTGGTTTTTCCTACCTCGACGCAAGACTTAACGCTGTTAGGCGAAGTCTGCAAAGATGCCGAATTCGCTGAGATTAAATTCTCTGCCCGTGGCGGTGGTACCGGCACCAATGGACAGTCTCTGACCCAGCATATCGTTGTTGATATGTCGCGCCACATGCGCAATATCCTTGAGATTAACCCAGAAGAGGGTTGGGTGCGCGTACAGGCAGGCGTGGTCAAAGATGCACTGAATGACGCACTGCGTCCGCACGGCTTTTTCTTCTCGCCTGATCTTTCGACCAGCAACCGCGCAACAGTGGGTGGCATGGTCAACACCGATGCATCAGGTCAGGGTTCATTACGCTACGGTAAAACTTCAGACCATGTTTTGGCACTGAAAGCGGTGTTGGCAGATGGTTCAGTATTGGATACCGAACCCCAGTCTATGGCGGATGTGACGGGTAACACCCGTGATGATTACGCAGGTGAAGCACTGCGCCGCGTGGCGGAAATCTGCCAAAGCAAACGTGCGGAAATTGACGCAAAATTCCCGCCACTGAACCGATTCTTAACTGGCTACGATCTGAAAAATGCATACCAGCCTGAGACTGAAACTTTCGACATGGCACGTGTGCTTTGTGGCGCGGAAGGCTCTCTGGCATTTATCACTGAAGCCAAACTGAATATCACGCCAATTCCTAAAGCGCGTACTCTGGTTAACGTGAAGTACGACAGCTTCGATTCAGCACTTCGCAGTGCGCCTGTGATGGTTGAAGCGAATGCCTTGTCTGTTGAAACCGTGGATTCCCGCGTATTGAATTTGGCGCGTGAAGATATCGTTTGGAACACGGTGAAAGATCTGCTGACGGACGTTCCTGGCAAAGATATGCAGGGCATCAATATCGTTGAGTTTGCCGGTAATGATGCAGAGGAAATCGACGCACAAATCGCTTCACTTTGTGAGCGTTTGGATGTGCTGGTCGAAGCCGGTGATAAAGGCGTGATTGGCTATCAAGTCTGTAACGACTTGGCCTCTATCAACAAAATCTACAATATGCGCAAGAAGGCCGTTGGCCTGCTCGGAGCGGCAAAAGGTGCTGCGAAGCCAGTTGCCTTTACGGAAGACACGTGTGTGCCGCCGGAAAACCTCGCTGACTTTATTGTCGAATTCCGAACGTTACTGGACAGTCATAACCTTAACTACGGCATGTTCGGTCACGTTGATGCGGGTGTATTGCACGTCCGTCCTGCTCTTGACCTCTGCGACCCAGAGCAAGAGCGTCTGATGAAGACGATTTCCGATCAGGTGGTCGCGCTGGTGGCGAAATACGGCGGCCTGATGTGGGGTGAGCACGGTAAAGGTTTCCGCTCTGAATATGGTCCTGAATTCTTTGGTGAGGAGCTTTTCAACGAGCTGCGTAAAGTCAAAGCGGCATTTGATCCTCACAACCGCATGAACCCTGGGAAGATTTGTACGCCAATCGACAGCAGCGATTCGCTGGTGAAAGTGGATGATGAAAAACGCGGCACCTTAGATCGCCAAATCCCAATCACGGTGCGTGACAGCTTCAAGCAGGCGATGGAATGTAATGGCAACGGCCTTTGCTTCAACTACGACACCAGCTCGCCAATGTGTCCGTCGATGAAGATCAGCTATGACCGTCGTCATTCGCCAAAAGGCCGTGCGGGCATTGTGCGTGAGTGGTTGCGTTTGTTGGCAGAGCAGGGCGTTGACCCTATCACCATGGAAAAAGAGCTGATGGAGAAAACACCGTCGGTTCGCCAAATTTTCGCACGGTTCAAGAACACCTGGCTTTCAAACAAAGATGACTACGACTTCTCTCACGAAGTGATGGAAGCCATGAATGGTTGTCTGGCTTGTAAAGCCTGTGCGACTCAGTGTCCTATCAAGGTCGATGTGCCGAGCTTCCGTTCCCGCTTTATCAATCTTTACTACAGCCGTTATCAGCGTCCTGCGAAGGACTATCTGGTGGCAAATATCGAAACCATGCTGCCTTGGATGGCAAAAGCGCCGGTGATTGTGAATGCGTTCACCCAGCCAAAATGGGCGCAGTCTGTCACTGAAAAAGCGATTGGGTATGTGGATACACCTGCGCTGTCAGTACCGACACTGATGGAGTCGCTGGATGGCCACCATGCCACCAAGTTCGACTTGGAATGGCTGAAAGCGTTGAGCGACGAGGAGCGTTCCCGCTATGTGCTGATTGTTCAGGACCCGTTCACCAGCTTCTATGAAGCAGATGTGGTTAAGGACTTGGTGACGCTGGTAGAGAAGCTGGGTAAGAAGCCAATGCTAGTTCCGTTTAAGCCAAACGGTAAAGCGCAGCACATTAAAGGCTTCCTCAAGAAATTTGCCAAAACAGCCCGCAATACCGCTGACTTCCTGAATCAGCTGGCAGCGTTGGACGTGCCAATGGTGGGTGTCGATCCTGCTCTGGTTCTTTGCTATCGCGATGAGTACAACGA
This sequence comes from Grimontia indica, assembly GCF_000333895.2. Lineage (GTDB taxonomy): Bacteria > Pseudomonadota > Gammaproteobacteria > Enterobacterales > Vibrionaceae > Enterovibrio > Enterovibrio indicus. The sequence continues at coordinate 6,125 of NZ_ANFM02000001.1, forward strand.
GATTCTGGGCGAAAGCCGTGGTGACTTTCAGGTGCAGACCGCGCATGAGTGGTTGCTCAATGCAATTTCTGACGTGCCGCAAAAAGAAAATGCCGACAAAGACGCTTGGTATCTGTTTGCGCATTGTACTGAAAAAACCAAGATGCCAAATGCAGAAGCTGAGTGGGGCAAAATCTTCCATCACTTTGGTGGCAAGCTCGAGGCTGTTGCAGTCGGTTGTTGTGGTATGGCAGGGACTTATGGACACGAATCTGACAAGTTGGAAAACTCAAAAGGTATTTTCGGTTTGAGTTGGAAACCTCGCTTGGAATCTTTGCCACCATCACGCTGTATGGCAACAGGTTACTCGTGCCGCAGTCAGGTGAAGCGTTTTGAAAGTAAAAAGCTCAAGCACCCGGTACAAGTGCTGGTGAAGTTGGTTTAATCCGCTTATTGCTGTATTGAAGGGGGAGCCATTGGGCTCCCCCTTTTTGATCTTGTTTGGGTAGAATACCAATCGTAGTAAATATCTACTCATCCTAGCTTGTTAAAATGCTAGATAACTGCGTTGAAAAATTTGATTGTAGAATAACTACTTATCGAAATTTTCCGCCTTGTTCTCGAGCATTTTTCCTGCGCTATCTCTGATCATCTACTTACTGTGATTGGTATATATCTTCAAACGTCTTAATTATTAGGCGGGGCGTAAATTGGCACCTGATAGTCTGATTCATAGATAGATGGAAAGGAGTCAGACATGAGCAAGATTAAGCCACATGTGACGTTCCATGGTGTATGTAGAGAGGCTCTTGGCTTTTACAGTCAGGCACTTAACGGGGAAATTAAGACAATCGCGACATTTGACGAATCTCCGGTGGAGTTTCCCAATCATTTACTTAGCAGAGTTATGCATGCGGAATTCGAATCGCCGGAAGTGAGTTTCTATGCGTCCGATGGGTTAGACGATTCGTTGGCGCAAGGCTCTGGCGATGTGGCGTTCCATGTCAGTTTTGAGGATGAAAAAAGACAGAACCAAGTCTTTATGGCGCTTTCTGAAATGGGGCAGATAGTCATGCCGCTTGATTACACGTTTTGGAAAGTGCGCTTTGGTATGGTGACGGACAAGTTCGGGATAAGGTGGATGCTGAGTTGTCCTGCTGAACACGTAGAGATTTAATATACCTAAACAGCCTGAATCCAGCATTTTCAGGTTGTTTAGGTACAAAAAGCCCCGAATTGTCGGGGCTTTTTTATCATTCGTATTTGTTAATTAGTCTTCATTTGGGCTCAGCCAGCGGTAAACCACACCGGCGATGAAAGCACCAATCAATGGGGCTACCCAGAACATCCAGAGTTGTGCCATCGCCCAGTCACCAACAAGCAGTGCAGGACCCGTGCTTCGTGCTGGGTTCACTGAGGTGTTGGTGATTGGAATACTGATAAGGTGGATCAAAGTCAGGGCGAGACCAATCGCTAATCCTGCCATGCCTGGACTTGCCAGCTTGTGGGTCGCACCCATGATGACAATCAGGAACATAAAGGTCATCAGCACTTCGGTGATAAAGCCGGAAAGCATGTCATAGCCGCCTGGTGAATGGTCACCATAGCCATTTGATGCCAGGCCACCCGCTAAATCAAAACCCGGTGCGCCGCTGGCAATAATGTAAACAACATACGCGCCGACAATACCGCCTGCGACCTGAACCAGCATATAGGGAATTAGCTCAGCGGTAGGAAAACGTCCGCCTGCCCATAGGCCAAAAGATACGGCTGGGTTGAGGTGACAACCGGAAATATGGCCAATGGCGTAAGCCATGGTCACAACGGTTAAACCGAAGGCGAGGGCGACGCCCAAGAAGCCGATACCAAGTTCCGGAAAAGCGGCTGCGAATACAGCACTACCGCAACCCCCAAGCACCAACCAAAAGGTGCCAATAAATTCTGCTGTCAATTTCTTCAACATTTCACGATCTCCCTAGTTGTATTTAGGACGGCACGTGAGAAAACCATACTCATGACTAACTTGCCATCTGAGTTATTTAGATCTGGGTACATGCTTAAAAGTAGCACTCTATGCTTTATTTAGAGTGTTATTCATAATTTGATACCCCAACGTGCCATCAAACGTACCTATGACCTGTATGCTGGTTCGAGTGTCACAATTCAGCGGCTTCAAGAGTGGCCTAATTTACAATTGAGTAGTTGTTACGCTGGGAATCGATATGTGTTAGCTTTAAAAATCAAATGGATGGTTGTAAGAGACGATCTGAACTATCTCATTCAGAGGTATCAGAATGATTAAAATTGGATTTATTGTTGGCCTGATCATTATTGGCGTTTTGGTTGCCAAGTTCCTCGATGAAAAGTCCCAGAAGAAGTTTTTGATTGGCGCTGTTTCTACAGTCGCATTGGCTGTGGTGTTGTTGGTGATTTCAGAATTAATGCGTTAAACGATAAACGTTAAACCGAATAAAAAAGCGAACCGGATGGTTCGCTTTTTTTGTTAGAAGATTATCTCACCGCCTGACGGCTTCTGTTTCCAGCAGGGCGTTTCTTTCCACCTTGTGCTGGTTTACCGCCAGCATTTGAATGTGCTTTTGGCTTACCACCTTGTGGCGTTGCTTTGCCATTGGTTGGTTTCTTGCCTGCCGGTTTGCCGCTACGCTGATTAGGCTTACGAATATCTGGCTGGTTCGGGTGTTTAGTTGCAAAGCGTTTGGCGCCATGACGGCTTGAACCACGACGTTGTGCCGGTGTCATTTCCGCTTCTGTACCTTCGCGAGGTACCAGACAGCCCGGACGGTCACCAATCAGGTGGCGTTTGCCCATAGTGATCAACGCTTCACGCAATAAAGGCCAGTTTGCTGGATCGTGGTAGCGCAGGAAGGCTTTATGCAAACGACGTTGGCGCTCACCTTTGGCGACGAACAAGTCTTCACGCTTCTTATACTTCACGCGTTTCAGCGGGTTGGTTTCCGCATGGTACATCGCCGTTGCATTACACATCGGTGAAGGGTAGAAGTTCTGTACCTGGTCACAACGGAAATCGTTTTCTTTCAGCCACAGTGCCAGATTCATCATGTCTTCATCAGTACAGCCAGGGTGCGCTGCGATGAAGTAAGGGATCAGGTACTGTTTCTTACCCGCTTCTTTCGAGTATTTCTCGAACAGCTCTTTAAAGCGGTCATAGGTGCCCATGCCCGGCTTCATCATCAGATCCAGTGTGCCTTTCTCTGTGTGCTCAGGCGCGATTTTCAGATAACCACCTACGTGGTGAGTCACCAACTCTTTCACGTACTCAGGTGATTCAATCGCCAGGTCATAACGAACACCGGATGCGATAACTACTTTCTTCACACCTTCAAGCTCACGTGCTTCGCGGTAGAGGTCGATAGTGTGTTTGTGGTCGGTGTCCAGCTTTTCACAGATTTTCGGGAAGACACAGGAAGGACGACGACAGTTCTTCTCTGCGCGTGGGTCTGAACAACCCAAACGGTACATGTTTGCGGTTGGGCCACCCAAGTCAGAAATCACACCGGTAAAGCCCGGTACCTTTTCTTTGATTTCTTTGATCTCGTTAAGGATGGAATCCTTTGAACGGTTCTGGATGATGCGGCCTTCGTGCTCGGTAATCGAACAGAAAGAACAACCACCAAAACAACCACGCATGATGTTGACCGAGGTTTTGATCATCTCATACGCAGGGATTTTCGCATCGCCATAGCTAGGGTGAGGAACACGTGCAAACGGCAAGCCGAATACATAGTCCATTTCTTCTGTTGTCAGAGGAATAGGCGGCGTGTTGACCCAAAGTTCACGCTCGCCGTGCTTTTGCACCAGCGCACGTGCGGAATAAGGGTTGGTTTCCAAATGCATCACGCGGCTTGCGTGCGCATACAGAATACGGTCATTCAGAAGTTTTTCGTATGAAGGCAGACGGACGAAGCTGTTTTCCGCATCGTGACGGGAAGGGCGAACCATGACTGGCTTCGGCGCTTCTTCTTTCACTTCGCCCTTGTCGGTTGCACAAGCCGTTTCTGTCACGTATGGGTTCGGCATAACCATCGCCTTGCCCGGCTTGTCGATACGTGAGCTGTCGATTTCCTTCATGTCTTCCGGCACTTTTTTCAGCATCACTGCGGTGCCAGGAATACGGGTCATATCCGCGATATTTTCGCCACGAGAAAGGCGGTGCGCCACGTCAACCAGCGCACGCTCGGCGTTACCGAACAATAAAATGTCAGCTTTGGCGTCGCACAGTACTGAACGACGAACTTTATCTGACCAGTAATCGTAATGCGCAAGACGACGAAGGCTCGCTTCGATGCCGCCCAGTACGATAGGGGTGTCTTTGTATGCTTCTTTACAGCGTTGCGAGTAAACCAATACAGCACGGTCTGGACGCTTGCCGCCAGCATTACCTGCTGTGTAGGCGTCGTCATGGCGAGGTTTCCGGTCAGCGGTGTAGCGGTTGATCATGGAGTCCATGTTACCGGCTGTCACACCGAAGAAGAGGTTAGGCTGGCCAAGTGCCATAAAGGCTTTCTTATCCTGCCATTCTGGCTGCGAGATAATGCCTACGCGGAAGCCTTGCGCCTCAAGCGTACGACCGATAACCGCCATACCAAAGCTAGGATGGTCGACATAGGCATCGCCGGTAACAATGATGATGTCACAGCTATCCCAGCCGAGCATGTCCATTTCTTCTCTGCTGGTAGGCAGAAAAGGAGCAGGACCAAAACACTCAGCCCAGTATTTTGGGTAATCGAAAATCGGAGTTACAGAATTGCGCATTTTTTAACCTCTTTCTCGCGAGGCGTGAATTATAGCGGCTTGCGCAGGTGAGAGCCAGATCGAATAAATCCGCAAATTTAAAAGGGATTTGCTTGAGCAACGCCCTTAAAGAATACCTTTGGGGATTGCTGGAAGCTTATGTCGCAACTTTCTGATAAGACTCGTGATCTTTGAAGCGAGGTTTAAATCTATCAATATGGTCAAAAGGAATCGCTCTCTCAAAGTAAAAACCCTGGATGTATCTCACTCCCATTGTTTTCAATTTTAAATATTGGATGTCCTTCTCAACCCCTTCAGCCACGCAGTGGAGACCTAGGTCATTACATAGGGTAAAAATGTTCTTACAAATGTGATAGCCCTTCTCTGATTCGATGTTATCAATCAGAGACTTATCAATCTTTATCGTATTGATTGGCAGGAAGGTCAGCGTTTCAAATGAGCTGTAGCCAACGCCGAAGTCGTCAAGTGAAATACCAAATCCGTTGTCATGAAGCCGCATAATATTGGCGATAGAACTGGGGCTTTTGACAGAATCACGCTCAATAATTTCAAACTCGACACTCAGTCCTTTTAGTTCTCTGATTATTAGCTCAATGGTTTTGTTATCGGTGAGCGTGTCAGGGTGGATGTTGACAGCGACTTTGGGCGTAAATCCTCCAAGACGCCAAATCTGGAAGTGTTTTCTCACTTCTTTACACACCCATAGATCAATGACACTTGCCAAACCTGCGAGTTCGAGAGACTCAAGGAAAAATGGGCCTGAGATAGTGCCGTCGTCCCTCCTGATTCTGAGCAGGGCTTCGTAGGTACTGCAGCGTCCTTCGATAATGTCTACCTTGGGTTGGTAGTGAACTTCGAGCTTATTTGAGCTGATGAACTTGATGATTTTGTCGACTTCTTGATTGGATTTAATGATTTTCGATTCTGCAGCATTGGATTTAATGCCTTCGTTTGACTCCATTAACTCAATCATCTCCAAATTGTTTTTCAGGTTTTCCAGATGATTGGAAGAAGACTGTGCCAGTGAATATCGTTTGATAAATGGTGCGTAAATGAAGGTGCCAGCAACGACGAGAAGCAGCTGCAATAATAGCGCTCCACCATGTCCATCGGTAGCGATGAAGGCGTTGATAAATATAGGGGTTATCCAGGAAACCTGATTGTTGACGAAGGAAATATTAAAAAAATCCACGTAAAAGTAGGCGATAACAATGTTGAAAACAGGAATGAGAATAAACGGGGCAAGCAGGTACTTGTTTAGAACGATGGGCAGGCCGTAGATCAGTGTTTCATTGACGTTAAAGATCGCGAAAGGAAGAGAGATCTTTGAAACTTTATTGATGTGCTTGCTCTGTGAATAAATAAGTGCCGCAAAAATTAATGATAAACCCGAGCCTGAACCGCCATATATGACAAATACGTCATAAAAAGCTTTGTAGGAAATATCGTTGATGATGGGGAAAGAGAGGCTTCCACTGGGTGCAATAATTGAGAGGGTATTGGGGCCGTGGACCCCTAAAAACCAAAGAAACTGTGACGCAATCGTTCTGAGCGTCATGATGGAAAAAAGATCCAAGTTTAGAAAGCTAAAACTGATATTGCTGGCAATGACTTCCAACCCTTTAACCACCAGTAAATAGGCCACAATCGAGACAAAATAGATGAGGATAAAGGATTTGAGGTGGAAGAAAACGTGGCTAAGTTGACCATTTGATAGCTTCAGGTCTTTTTCAAACTGAGGAAGGATGTTGAATAGCGCAACGGACACGATGGGAATGATAAGGACAAAGAAGGAGACGCCAGCATCATGAAGTAACCACTGAGCTTTGTGTGTATTTATCATGGACTCAATGGTGATGAAAATCGCGAAAGATAAAGTGATGATAAATATGTTATTGATGTTATTACGTTTTGAAAAGTGGAACGCAATTGAAGTCATTAGTATGACGGGGAAAAAGTCGCTCATGTAGCCGATGATTTTGGTAAGTACAATGCTGTTCAAAAAGGGGGTGGTGAAATCCGTTAAAATCAGGAGTTGGTTGATAAGCACAATAATGGAAGATAAAACCAAGTAAGGAACCGTGCTTATAAATGACTCTTTAATGGCCATAAAAAACACGTCTCTTCTCAACCTTTTTATGTTGTCCACGTTGCTTTCCCCAAAACAATTAAGCCAATGAATACTTTCTTTGGACGTCGTAACGACCTATTAATTGGCGGTAGATAGACTTAGCTTTGATTGTGATGTGTCATTAATGAAGTGAATATCGGATTATTTAACGGTTGTGAATTGAAATTGAGTCATTTGTGTATGATTTATTTACACAGTAAATTCATTGGTATTTGAAATGTTGGGCAAATCGCATGTAGTGAGATGTCGTGGATAGAATAAAGGGGAGAAATATGGCTGATGACGAGAAGAACCAAACCACTCGAAAAGTGCGCGTCCCCGGACTCTTAGGACATGAAAAGTCTGGATAGGAAAGATAAGCTCAGAGATAAAAGGTGATAAGTTTGATGATATCGAATTGTACTAATGAGTTGGGCCTTGAGAGTGAAAAGGCGAAGATATTCAAGGCCCGGTTTGTTGTTAAGGCAATCGCGATACAGCGGCGATTAAAGGAAAACAGCGTCAATAATCAATGAACCGTCACTTTCACGAGTGAATCCGGCTCTAACTCAATGTAAAAATTCCCTTTTTTCAATCCATCCAAATATTTCACGTATACCGACCCTTTAACTGGGCATTTTTTATGGTATTGCAGCTGGATTAGCTCACCGTGTTTGTTCATGCAAATCATACAAAGCTCCTCAACAAACTCTTTTAATTGCTTTTTGCACGCTAACAGTATCAATTCGTTTTTGTTTTAAACCTCTCGTTACTCTACGTCGTACTGTTATTTTCCTAAAGCAACCTACAGGCCAACTTTTTTAATAAGCATCTAAATAATCAAGATATCAATAAGTTAATCTTCTTCTGTTAACATAAAGGGCGGATGCCTAAGTTTATTGTCTTTTTGCAAAATGATTTTCAGAATGCAAATGCATAACGGGGCTATTGATGGGGTGAATTTTAATAAATTCAGATATTTGTCGTAAAGATGGATTTGCTAGGATTTTCTAACACGAAAAGAAACGCCGTCTTAGCCAATAGCAAGACGGCGTCAATTTAAGCGTATAGGTATTGAAGCGAAGCTTAGAAGCGGTAGGTCACGCCAACTGAACCAAAGAACTCACTGGCGTTGTAGAAGTCGATGTTTGAGTCAGTGTTGTTATAACCCGCCAGTGTGACAAACGAGAGTGGATGAACTTCGAAGAAATGTGCATATTCGTATGCCAGGAATGCGCTGAATTCTTGATCGTTTCTCACCTCGCCAAACACCGGATGCACGGCATCGTAATCTCGGTAATGGTATTTACCGGTCAGTACCACTTTGTTTCGGCCTGCAAAGCTGAAATAGCTGAGCTCGCCGCCGTAGGTTTGGTGTGACATGGCATCGCCGTCAGCTTCGTTTTTCATGTGCACGAATGCAGGTGAAACGCCTAATCCGCGGCCAAGAAATTGACGATAACTGACCTTGGAGTAAAAAGTGTCTCCGCTGCGATCCAGACTTTGTCGCTGGGCAGGTGAAAGCCCCAGCGTGCTGCCGCTTTGTTCAAGATCGACCTCAGTTTGGGCGTAGGCCAAATCGAGCGAGAGCATGGAGCCGCCAATGCGATCCAACTGGAGTCGGTAAGCGTCTCCGGATTTTTCCGTTTCACTTCTGGCAGCTCCCAGTGTGAAAGGGTCTGTCCATACGTCTTCTGCAAGCACCGTTGGTAGGTATGACAAGGAAACCCGGGTGCCAGACTCAAGCTCTTGTTGGTAGCCAAGCTCCAGTGCAATGGTACCGATGGCGATATCTTCACGGGACGTACCGACGAAGATTTGCTTGTCCAAACTCTGACCGAAGGTATATGCCAAGCTACCCAACGCACCCACGATAGAGCTTGTCTCTTGCTCACCCTCGGAATTTAAAGGCGCGTTTTTAACCGTATTGCCGTTGGTTGAAAGATTGGAATTTGTTGATGTCACACCAGCAATAACGGAAATTTCTCCACTCAATCCGCCTTTTTCAGCGAGACCTGCATGGGCAACAAACGGCAAAAGTGCAATGGCTGTAAGAAGAGGGGTCGTTGTTTTCATCGATTATTCTGTCCCTGAGGTGTTGTGCGGTGCATGGATAACTCAACAACCTGAATCTTGCGTCTTAAGGTTGTTTGATTATGTTAACAGACTGGGAAACTTAAAAAACAACTTAATATCTTTAAGTTACGAATAATAAATACGGTATGTCGACCAGTAAAGATCACCTCTGTGAACCTTCAATTAGCCCAACAAGCCGTTCAATTTTCACGTTTGATAGTTGGCGATAATCAAAATATGGGCAAATAAAGATAGGCAAGGTGGTATGTTTAGCAAATTCATTGTCCAGCCAGACACATTGTTCAGAGAGGCCCAATTTCAGGGCGTGTGTTCTCCCAGCAATAATATGGATACCGCCTTGTCTCGCGTTTTCTTCGATATCCCAATCTCCGAACAGAAGTGACGTTCCGCTTTGAGATTGCAAAAGCGCTTGGTCTCTGAAATCTTGCCAACTTGAGAAGCTACTGGGTTTAAATGGGGAACGCTCCGGAAAAGTGAACAACAACTTGGCGTAGACATTGAAGACTTTTCGCCAACCATTACCGCCTATATTGCCAAGGGATTTGATGTCTCCTTCTTGAAGGGCTTTAACGTGGCCGCTTTCCGGAGCTTCTCCCCACAGTTCTTCACATGGAGGTGATTTTTCTACATAGACATGGAGGCTTGCGCTGCTGTCGCCAAAAGCATAGTGACTCACATTGATTTCCTATTTGTTATTCTGCACAAAGTCGATAAAGGCGCGGTCGGCCAAAGAAAGGTAGCCATGTTTACGCCAGGCCATCGCAATGTCCAGTGTGACTGGTTCTTCAAAAGGAATGGGTTTCAACCCCGTTTCGTGTTCTGTCACCATTTCCAGCAGTGCCGTGATGGCAAATCCATGCCGGACGATATTGAGGATCATGGCTAACAGGTTCGTTTCGAACGAAAGATGCGGTGAGATTTTATGGCTGGCACAAATCCGGTCGACAAATTCGCGGTGAAAGTATCCCTTTTTGAACATCACCAGCTCTTCATTAAAGAACTCTTGAAAGCTGATCGACTCGCGCTCTGCCAACGGATGGTCAGTTGAAGTGACCGCCACCATTTGCGAGGAAATCAGATGAGTGGTTTCCAGCGCTGACGGAACATCTTGATTGTGTATCACGCCAATATCCAAGTCGCCATCTAATAACATCTGACGAATGGACTGTGTTCCTGCTTCCACGACGCTGAGTTTGAGATCTGGGTAGCGGCTTTTGAAGCCCATCAGAATCGAAGGGAAGAAATAAGAACCCAGCATGCCAGGAACGCCGACGCGAACTTCTCCCTTTTGCAGCCCGCGAAGCTCTGCCATCGCAGTGTTGGCGTCTTTGACCTGTTGAAGCACCCGATAAGCATGAGGCAACAGAATCTCACCCTCGTGGGTTAAATGAACTTGACGCTCATTCCGATCAAACAAGGGCAGGCCAATACTCTGCTCCAGCTTTTTGATGGCGATACTCAATGCGGGTTGTGCAATATTGAGTTGCCTTGCGGCACGTGTGAAATTCTGTTGTTCTGCAACGCAGACGAAGTAGCGTAACTGACGAATATCCATTTCGATTCCTATCGTTCCCGCATAGAAAGACGTGGTAGGTATAAATAAAAGATCTTACTTCTATATATTTAATATACTTCTTTTATCATGAGGGCGTTGCTAAATTCACTGTATATCCAGAGAAAAACAGTGAATAACATCATGATTGAATTACAGACACCCGCCTATCGAAAAGCTGCCTTTGCCTTGTCATTTGGCTCTTTTCTTGTGTTCTGTAATCTCTATCTGTTTCAACCCTTGTTGCCTGTTTTTGCCAATGCGTTTGAAGTGACAGCCACCAAAGCAAATTGGTTGTTGGCATCATCTACTTTGGGTTTGTCTGTCAGCTTGATTCCATGGGCGGTGATTTCAGAAAAAATCGGTCGACGACCAGTGATGCTGTTCAGTTTGGTGTTAATGCCATTGGTGGGCGTCTTATCGCTTCTGATTGAATCCTTTTGGGGCTTGGTTGCTATCCGGGGATTAATGGGTATTGCGCTGGCTGGTTATGCGGCGGTCGCTGTTGCTTATATGGCGGATGAATTCAGTCCGACCGCTTTGGTGGTCGCCGTGGGCGCTTATATCAGTGCCAACTCGTTAGGGGGCATTTTTGGACGCCTTTCCGGTGGTATGTTGGCTGATTTCTTTGGATGGCAAGGGGCAGTGGCTGCCATGGCGACATTCACTGTCTTGGGGGTGGCATTGGTGTATTGTCTGTTGCCTCCTCAGCGCCAGTTTGTGCCCTCAAACGATTCCTTTTTTAAACAATTCAGAATGGTAGGTAGGCACATCAGAAATCCGATTTTATGGATGGCGATGGTTATCGGCGGTATCAACTTTGCCGTGTTTGTGAATATTTACTCTGTGACCACGTTTCGTCTGCTTGCCGCGCCTTTCAACCTCCCGGTTAGTGTCGCTTCCGCCATTTTTATCTGTTATCTGGCGGGAACCCTAACATCGAGATTGAGCGGCCGTTGGGCAAACCGCTATTCACCTATTTCAGGCATGACGTTTGGTACCTTGGTGACATTAACGGGTGTTCTGATTGCCAATATTGAGCATCAGGCTGCGGTGGTGATTGGCTTACTTGTGGTCAGTGGAGGTGCGTTTTTCACCCATTCACTGGCTTATGGTTGGGTCAGTCGTCGAGCGCGGCAAGGGAAAGCGACTGCAACGGCATTGTATCTGGTTCATTACTACGTGGGTGGCAGTCTCGGCGGGTTCTATCTTATTGGGTGTTGGGAAATCGGAGGTTGGCACGCTGTGACTTTTGGTGCTTTGTCACTCGCGTTCGCAAACATTGTTTTGATTCAACTGCTTGGTGCCAAAAACAAAAAGGTCCCTGTTCAGGAACCTTGTTAATAGGGTTAGTTGACTAATTCCAACCACGGGCGCTTTATCCCGTCTTCGACTGCTTCGTTCACCTCATCAAACGTGCTGCTCTGATCACGGCCAGCATTCTTTGCTTTGTAGAGCGCGAGGTCTGCCTGTTCGAGAATCATGGACAGGTCATCATCTTTACACTGGCTGGTGCTGATCCCGATTGAGGTGGTGACCTTCAAAGGTTCAGGAAAGCCGTCGACCTTGATACCCATATCGCGAACTCTTGTCATGATACGGTCAGCCACCAACTGTGCGTTGTCTGCACTGCAGCGTGGTAGGAACAAAATAAACTCTTCACCGCCAAACCGACCAAAAATATCACTCTTACGTTGGGTTTCCTGCACGGCTTGGGTGAATGCCTGAAGCACCAAATCACCCGCGTGATGTCCGTATCTGTCATTGACGCGCTTGAACCTGTCTAAATCCATCAGAAGCACGGAGTAGGGTCGAGATTTTGTGCGGGTGTTTTCGAAATCCCGACGGGCAAGTGTCAACAGCATGCGGCGGTTGTAGACACCTGTGAGCGGGTCGAGCGTCGCGTGACGGTAGAGCCTTAGCATCATGTGAAGCTTGGAGGTCTGTGCCCAAATTACCAGGAAGCCGACCACGGTTTGCAACCAATAGAGCCCCAGCGTTTCGAAAGAGAGTAACGCGCCACTTTGCACATCGACATATATCTGTGAAACCACCGTCATCAGCATCACGCCGACTGATTCTTTCGCGGTTAGGGGAAGAATGGTCAGGATGACCACATACACGAATGGCAGTAGGTTATAGCAGTAACTGAAAGCATCAATACTATGTGGGTAGCCCAGAATATGGTTTGCCAGCACGTAAAACATGTTCAGGCTGAACACCAGCGCAAATATGCCATTTCTACAGGCGCTTAATGTGCTGCGTAGACTGGTCATCCAGCCAATAAATATCAACACAGCAGAAAGCTTCAGTCTCAGGATGGCTATGGAGCCAGCAGCGTCTTCAAGAAGTATCGCGTCAATGGGGATCCAAAGCAGACAGAGCGCCGCCCAAATATAGCAAAGCGCCATAATACGGGTGCGAAGGTAGGTGGCGCGTGTTGTGTTGAACGCTGCAGCATGTGTTCGGTCAGTCAGCAGCTCTAACACTTGGGTTTTGTACTGTGATAAGGACAATTCCATATCCCGCACTTGTCATCCTGTTAGTTGAAATCATCAATACACCTAGATTTTTTTACTCTTCACTAGGCCATTTTTTTGAAGCGTGTTCACATTTGTACTCTTTATATAAAAACAGTTACATATCCGTGCGACTGATTGCAAAATAATCGTCAATAACTGTGAGCGTCTCAACGTTGTTACACACTTTTTGTGTGGTTTTAGACCTAAAAAATCTGAAGACGCTTCATTCAGATCATTTGGGTATATCGCTTTTAATCGGTATATAATCGGCGCTCAATTGATCTGGGTAAGAAAAGATGTACGAAATTTTTAGCGCAGTGACGCTTGCGGGTGTGCTGGGAGCACAAGCTGTTTTAACCTTAGTCCTGCTAAAAGGGGACATTTGTCCGGGGCAACGTGGGCGTTTACACAAAGCTTTCTGGTTCTTGGTTGTTGGCTGGGCGCTAACCGTTCCTTTCTCGCCATTTTCAGCGTTGCCTTTTATTACCCTCGGCATTTTCTCGCTGCGCTCTAAATCAGGCAAAACACGTCAAACGGGACCCGTGCCGTTATTGCATCTTTCAAATGCCTTTGGCGTGCTGGCACTTTTGATGGCTAGTGTTGAGCAGGGCGTGATCACCACGTTATTGATGATATCGCAGGTACTTCTGGTAGGAGCAATCACCGCACACTGTTTGCTGGTTAGAGCGCGTTCTCGTCTGCAGGCGTTCCACCGTATTTTGCCCGTGATTGGTGTTGTCGCAGTGATGTTGACCGCCGTGACACTGGCTGTGGCAAGCATGATGTTGGAGCCGGAAGCGGCTCAATCGCTGGTGTCGACAGTCATAACCAGTCTGGGTCTGGCGATTGCCGGTGTCATTGTGTGGACCTCCCACTTGGTTCGACAGACCACTCCTCATCTCGCACAGCTTTGTGTCACCTTACTGGTGATCGGATGCGCATCCGGTGTGGCTTTGTCGAGCGTTATCTAGCGGTTTCAGGAATCCCTGTCTCAGCAGCAATAAAAAGGCACGTGAAGTGCCTTTTTTGTTGCTTGATTCACACTGGCAGGACGGCAGCCGAACTATGCTTTAGTTATGTGTCCGCGTTTAGGATTGCCGTCATGGAAATACATAACCTTGATCACCTCGATAGCGCCATCATGTATGGCATCGTGAATGAAAAGCTTCGTCTTGAATGTTCTTCACTGGATGATTTGGCGTCGCAATTCGACCTGGATTTACAAGAGTTCCAGGCCAAAATCGACGCCATGGGGTGCTATTACGATCCACTGGTGAACCAGCTTCGTCAAAAATAGCCCCAAAGGTCAGCAGACCCTAAAGTTACACGCGCTTAATGCCTTCCAAGTGTGTGTGGCATTGGTTACGGGCGGTGGAAAAGAAAGCTTGAAGGTACGGACGTTGTGCCTCTTGATTTCTGACCGCCGCGAATAAGCGTCGCCATAATCCCTTCCCTAAAGGTCTGTCTACAACCAAGCCTTGACGAGAAAACTCGCTGATAGCCCAGTTAGGAAGCGCTGCTACACCAAGGCCTGCGGTCACCATTTGGATAAGCATCAAGGTGTTGTCAGCCGATTTGAAGTGTGCGGGTTCGATACCTGCTGGTTGTAGGAAATGCTTAATCACATCCATTCGCTGACGCTGAACCGGATAGGTCAGTAAGGTTTCGTTAGCCAAGTCTTCCGGCTCAATGGACTTTTTACTCGCCAATGGGTGGTTGTCAGCCAGCACTAAACGCATCTCGAAATCAAACAACGCTTCGTAATGAATTTCGCTACGAGGCGCAATGTCAGAAGTGATAACCAAATCCAGTTCACCACCGGCCAGCGCTGGTAATGGTTCAAAGCCAAATCCTGAAGAGAAATCCAGCGTGACCAAGGGCCAGCTGATTTTGTACTCTTTGAGTGCTGGCATCAGCCACTGGAAACAGGAATGACACTCGATAGCCATGTGCAGGCGTCCTTGCGCGTCTTCCTTCAAAGCGGCCAACTCAGTTTCTGCCTGAGCGAGTCTTGGCAGCACATCATCCGCCAGTTTCAGAAGTACCTGACCTTCAGCGGTAAAGCGCACAGGGCGGGTTTTACGAAGAAACAGAGGAGCGCCGATACGCTGTTCTAAGTCCTTCAACTGATGACTCAACGCGGATTGAGTCAAGCACAATTGTGTGGCGGTTGAGGTCAATGAGCCCGTGTCTCTGAGTACCGCCAGCGTACGTAAGTGTTTCACTTCTAGCATGAATTTATCTCAACATCCGTTTGAGTAATTTGAGTTTGTTTTATGCACTCTAATGAATCAATGTGGACATGTAAACATCTGGACGGCTAAAAATAAGGAAAGAGTCATGACCACAACGCATATTCTTGGTTACCCTCGCATCGGTAACAAACGCGAACTGAAATTTGCACTCGAACAATACTGGCAAGGTGAAATCAATCAACAAGGATTGCTGGATGTTGGCGCGACAATTCGCCATCACAACTGGCAGGTACAAAAGGACGCGGGCCTTTCTTTTGTCACTGTCGGTGATTTCGCTTGGTACGATCAGGTGCTACAAACCAGCCTGACTTTAGGCCATATCCCGAAACGTCATCGCAGCGGCCATCCAGATTTGGATACCTTGTTTCGTATTGCCCGCGGGAAAGCACCGACAGGATGCAGTTGCGCGGCGTCAGACATGACGAAATGGTTTAACACCAATTACCACTATATTGTTCCTGAATTCACGAAGGATGATGAGTTTAACCTGAGCTGGAACCAAATTTTCGATGAGGTTAACGAGGCGCAAAAGGCGGGGCACACTGTTAAACCAGTCATTCTGGGACCCATCTCTTACCTCTACTTGGGCAAAGAAAAAGAAGCCGGTTTTAACCGCTTAGATCTGTTGCCACGTCTGCTTTCTGTCTACCAACAAATCTTTGCCAAATTCAAAGCACAAGGCGTTGAATGGGTGCAAATTGATGAGCCAATTCTGGCATTGGAGCTGCCTGAGTCTTGGCGAAAAGCCTATAAACTCGCGTATCAGGTGATTGCAGGTGATGTGAAGCTGCTGCTAACGACTTACTTTGAATCTGTAGAACAGCAGCTGGACATTATTTCCGAGCTGAAAGTGAATGGTCTTCATATCGATTTGAGTGTGGCACCACAGCAGCTCAATGCTGTCATCAACCAGGTGCCGCAAGACTGGATCATCTCTTTAGGAGCCATCAACGGCCGGAATGTGTGGAAGGCGAACCTGAATACCTGGATTAGGTCGCTGTCTAGTGTGGTTGAAAAGCTGGGAGACAGGGCGTGGGTATCAACAAGCTGCTCGTTGCTGCACACGCCGGTAGATTTAGATCAGGAAACCGATCTCGATCCGGAAGTGCAATCCTGGCTGGCTTTCGCCAAGCAGAAAACCCACGAAGTGACTTTGCTTGCTAACGCTCTGAATGGTCACGAGTCTGCGATTGCACAATGTCGTGAATACAGTGCGGCAATTGAAGCCAGATCGACGAGCACGCGGGTGAACAAACCTGATGTACAGGCACGAGTAAAGGGAATAACGGCAGCATTGGCTGAGCGTGAAGAGAATTACGTGGAACGCGCCAAAGCACAGCAGGCGGGCCTGAATCTTCCCCTGTTCCCAACTACCACCATCGGTTCTTTCCCGCAAACCGGCGAAATCCGCCAACAGCGTCGTGGCTATAAAACCGGAACCCTTTCCGAGACGGAATACGTCGCGGCGATGCAAGAACACATCAAAGATGCGATTGAACGTCAGGAAAAGCTGGGACTGGACGTCTTGGTTCACGGAGAGCCTGAACGAAACGACATGGTGGAATACTTTGCCGAGAATCTCGATGGCTTCGCAGCGACACGATTTGGTTGGGTACAAAGTTACGGCTCGCGTTGCGTGAAACCAGCGGTGATCGTTGGCGATATTTCCCGTGAGTCACCAATCACTGTTGAGTGGGCGGCCTACGCACAGTCATTATCAGATAAGCCCGTCAAAGGCATGCTGACAGGACCGGTGACGATTCTGGGGTGGACGTTCCCACGCGAAGATCTTTCACGTCAGCAAATTGCCGAGCAAATCGCTTTAGCATTGCGTGATGAAGTTGCGGATCTCCAAACGGCGGGCATCAAAATTATTCAAATTGATGAGCCCGCTATCCGTGAAGGGATGCCGCTGAAAGCCAGTGAGTGGCAAAACTATCTGGACTGGGCGGTTAACGCGTTCAAGATCTCGGCCTCCAGTGCGGCGTCTGACACCCAAATTCACACTCACATGTGTTACAGCGAATTCAACGACATCATTGATTCTGTGGCGGCGCTGGATGCTGATGTCATCACCATCGAAACGTCTCGTTCTGACATGGAGTTGCTTGGGGCATTTGAAGACTTTGCGTATCCAAATGAAATTGGTCCTGGCGTTTACGACATACATTCACCAAACATTCCTTCGGTGGAAAGCATCGTGGGATTGCTAGAAAAAGCACGTAAAACCATTCCGGATGAACGTTTGTGGGTTAACCCAGACTGTGGCTTAAAAACCCGCAACTGGATGGAAGTAGAAGCGGCATTGACTAACTTGGTGGAAGCAGCGAAAACGTTGCGCTCTGCTACACAGTAGAAAAATTTACGGAACATTAACAATGCGTCTGGGTCTTTTTAAAGGTCCGGGCGTTATTGTATTTCAAAGTGCGGTTATGCTGTATCGACCGCCCAATGCTGGCGGGATCTAAGATTATGTCCAACAATTAGTTAACATCTTGAAAAGGACAATGAAGGGATGGCGAAGCGGGTTTTATATTCAACGATACTTACAGTCTTTGTGGGGCTGTTTTTTTCGTTCCTGGCCGCCATGTCACTTTATCAGTCTGAACAGCAGTCGATTGAACACGAAATCCAGAAGGACGTAGAGAATGCGGCTCTCTCCCTCGGGCGTGAGTTAAACATCGGCATTGAGCTCATGTACGCCCTTCGAAACCAGTTACTGATGAATGAAGACATTAATGAAGATACCTTCATCAATCTCTCTCAAGCCGTGATGGACCGACACCCCAATATCCACGCAATGGAGTGGGCGGAAGTGGTCAACGAAAGTGACCGCGAACTCTATGAAGCGGAAGCTGCATTGGAATTCGCTTTGTTTGAGATTGTCGAGCTCAGTGAGGAGGGTAATCTGGTGTCTGCGGTAAGTCGCAGCCGCTACTTTCCTGTTCGTTATGTTCACCCTTACGAAAACAACCAAAATGTCATGGGCTTCGATCTTGCTTCCCGCCCGTTAATGAAAGATGCACTGGAAATGAGCTGGTATCGCGGTGTCCCCATCGCTACGCCAGCTATTCGCTTGAAGCGCGAGTTTGAAGATCACAGCGGATTTCTGATGCTATTACCGGTGTTTTTTGGCTACCCGGAAACGGACGCCGACAGGGAGGACGCACTGCGTGGCTTTTTAGTGGCGCTGTTTGATGTCTCCGATATTTTTAATCTGGCCATTAACAATACAGTGAAAGAGTCGATCAATCTTGAGCTGGTGGATAAAGGGCTTTCTGAGCAAAGCGGTGTGATTTACAGCAACGTGGTTGATTTGGCCCAACCGCCCGTTGAAGCGCTGCGTTATGAGTCTGAACCTATCTTCTTTGCCGGAAGGGAATGGTTGTTGCGAGGCACGCCATCAGCGTCTTATGTTCATTCCCGGATGAGTATTGTTCCGCATCTGATTTTCTTTATCGGCGTACTGATCTTCTCTTTACTTGCTTATCTTCTCTACATGCTGCAATACCGTGCGATGACGATTCAAAGACGGGTCGACGAAAAAACGCGGGAACTTCGTGATGCGAACAAGAAACTGGAAAAGCTTTCTAAAAGTGATGGTCTGACGGGGTATTACAACCGGGATTACTTCAAATTGATTGTGGAAGCCGAAGTGCGACGAAGTCAGCGAGACAATCTGTTTATCAGTCTGATGATCATCGAAATCGATCAAATGTCTAAGTACAACACTAAACATGGCAGGGTAGCGGGAGATAAGGCTATCCGGCTGATTGGCGCTGCGATATCAGATACCCTCAAGCGCCCTGGTGATTTGCTGGCACGTTACAGCGGTGAAACCTTTGCAGTTCTTTTGCCCAACACAAAGGACGGTGCGCCAATGGCGGAAGCCTGTATTGAGGCGGTTCAGAAGCTGAGATTGCCTTTTGACAAAGAGGAAGGTCCGGCAACCATATCGATTTCTATCGGTGGTGTGACCGTTCAGGAAGCGAAGTCTCTCGATGCCGCGAAAGTATTGGCATACGGAGAGGTGGCGCTGGGTAAGGTTGTTGCCGAAGGCAGGGGAACATATAACTGGGTGTATGTGCCAGAAACAATTCAGCCTCCCGGAGGAGGCTGTTAGAAACACCTGACTTCAGGTGTCCTCATCACTTCGTGTGGGTTTAGTTTACCCAATCACGCAGTTGGAAAGTCAGAACGTGCTCGCCGTTTTCAAGAACCAGTGTCTGTTTGGTCAGCGTAACATCACTCCAATCGCTCAGCACGTTGGTCATCACACCTTCCAGCTTCATCGCAGGCTCCGGACACGCCATCATGGTGCTAGCCATTTTGTCGATGCGGAACTTGCTGCCTTTCAGCTCACCTTGACCGAAGTAACGGTTACAGCCACCATGGCCGTTTGCTGTGAATGACTCACCAATTTCTAAGCTTGGTGCTGCAAATCCTTCTGGCAGGCTCAGTGGTTGACCATCAACGCTTTCCAAAACCCAGTTGTGGTGCTGCATGTTTGCTTGAGACACTTCCATTGCGTCACCTTTGCCTGAAGTGCTGGTTGCACAGCCTGCCAGAATTGCAGGAGCGACCAGCATTGCGATTGCCATCTTTTTCATTATTAACTCCAGATTGATCTCTGAGTGTTTCTACATTTCGTCACGTAGAGACAGCGCCTGATTGGCTTGGTTCAATGATTATTATGAATCTTAGTCGCTTAGCAAGTCAGAAATCTGTCAATTTGGTATTAAATTGCGGAACTTGGACAGGGTTTGTTCGTTTTAAGAATTGTCTCAACGACCTGTTAACCAAAGTATCGATATTTTATAAATATCATGAGGTTATGAGCGGGTGTTTTTTAGGGCGGTATGAAAAAAGCCCCCGGGAGACGGGGGCAAAGTAATCCATCGCGATTGTTATAGTAGTAATGAGAAGTTCTTGTACTGAGCGGTTGGTTTTTAACCAAAATCTCCGTTCACATAACCACGGGTACGATCGTCACGTGGGTTGGCAAACAGGTTGGCAGTTTCATCATGTTCCACCAATTCGCCCATCAGGAAGAAGGCGGTGCGGTCTGAAATACGACGAGCTTGTTGCATAGAGTGCGTCACGATGACGATGGTGTAGTTCTTCTTAAGCTCTTCCATCAAATCTTCGATTTTCTTGGTGGCTATCGGGTCAAGTGCGGAAGTAGGTTCGTCCATCAGAATCACTTCTGGCTCCATCGCAATGGTACGGGCGATACACAGACGTTGCTGCTGGCCGCCAGACAGACCGAAAGCGTGAGATTTCAGGCGATCTTTCACTTCATCCCAAAGCGCTGCACCACGCAGGCTTTTCTCTACCACTTCATCCAGCTTTTTCTTGTCAGTCACGCCTTGTGCACGCAGGCCATAAGCCACGTTGTCGTAGATGCTCATTGGGAAAGGGTTTGGCTTTTGGAACACCATGCCCACCTTGATGCGAAGGTTGGCGATGTCGATGTTACCGTAAACGTTCTCGCGATCCATCTCCAAGCGACCGTTGATCTTAACCCCTTCAATCAGGTCATTCATGCGGTTCAGGCAACGCAGTAGGGTAGATTTACCGCAGCCTGAAGGACCTATCAGCGCCGTTACTTTCTTGCTCGGGATCGGCAGGGTGATGTCTTTCAGTGCGTGGTTAGCGCCGTTGTTATAAAACAGGTTCAGGTTTTCGATATCGAATTTGTTTGCTTTGTTCATTGCAGTTGCAGTCATCATTGTGTTCTCTCCCGGGCTCAGTAAGTGGCTTTGCTAAATTTGCTGGCGATAAGCTTGGTCAGCATGTTGATAAACAGCACGACAACAATCAGCACTGTCGCGGTGGCATATGCCTGGTTCCATTCGTGAATGGTGTAGAGCTCTTGGGTTAATTTGTAGAGGTGTACGGTCAGTGTACGGCCTGAATCCAGCACGCTTTCTGGGATTCGTGCGACCATACCTGCTGTCAGAAATACCGGTGCAGATTCGCCAATGACGCGACCAACGCTCAAAATGATAGAAGTCACGATGCCTGGCATGGCACTAGGCAGAATCAGTTTCCAGATGGTGTATATCTTCGATGCGCCCAGACCATACGAGCCTTCTCGATAGGTTTGAGGCACCGCCATTAGTGCTTCCTCAGTGGTACGGATAATCACTGGCAGGATGAGAATGCTCAGCGTCAGTGCACCAGAGAGGATAGAGAAACCAAGGCCGAGCACGGCGACAAAGAATGTCATACCGAACAAGCCGAAAATGATAGACGGGATACCCGCCAGTGATTCAGTACAAAATCGAATCACTTTCACCAGACGACTTCCTACTTTTGCGTATTCGGTGAGGTAGATTGCCGTCATGATGCCGATAGGCGCTGCGATAGAGATAGATGCGATCACCATGTAGATGGTTGAAACAATCATCGGCCAGATACCTGATTGCTCACCAATACGGGTGTAATCGCTGGTAATGAATGACCAATCGACGTATTGCAGGCCATTACTCAGGATGTACCAGATAATCCAGAACAGGAAACCGACGGTCATTGCTGCTGCGGCCCAAACGGCAACCAGTGAAATTTTGTCTTTCATTTGACGGGTCAACATAGTCATTACCTCGCTTTTTCACGGTTAAGGTAAAGCAGGGACGCGTTCAGGATCATGATGAAGACCAGAAGGACTATACCTGTTGCGTAGAGAGCGCTGGCGTGGATACCTGATGCGTATGACATTTCCAGCGCGATGTTGGCGGTCAGGGTTCGTGCTGATTCGAGCAGACCGTTAGGCATAGCAGGCGCATTACCCATCACCATGATAATGGCCATGGTCTCACCCAAAGCGCGGGCGATGCCAAGGATGACGCCCGTCATGATGCCTGAGCGCGCTGCAGGAACCAGCAACTTGAAGGTGGTGAACATCGGCGATGCACCAAGTGCCAGAGAGCCTTCTTTATAGGCCTTTGGTACTGCGCGCAGCGACGTTTCAGAGACAGCGATAACCGTTGGCAGAATCATGACAGCGAGAACGATGATACCCGCCAGCAGTGTATTACCCGCTGGAACGTTGAAGATGTCCTGAATCATTGGAACGATAATCACCAGACCGAAGAAGCCGTATACCACAGATGGGATACCGGCCAGGAGTTCAACGGCTGGACGGATGATGTTTGCCAGCCATTTTGGGGCAACTTCCGCGATAAAAACGGCGGTTAGAACCGCGACTGGCACGCCCAGCGCGACAGCGCCTGCGGTTGATGCCAGCGATGCCACAATCATTGGCGCGATGCCGTAAAGGGCTGGTGGCAGCCATTCTGAGCCAGTGACGATACCGGTAACACCGGCTTCCTGAATAGCAGGGAGGCCTTCACGGAAAATAAAGAAGCCGATGGTCGCGAGAGACAACACGCCCAGCGCTGCGGCTGTCAGGAATAGCGTGCGAAAGATGTCTTCGCGCCAGTCTCGGCGTTTGCCTGTTCCCAGCTTACCAGCGGGGATTTGGATAGATTGTTCGGTTGCGATGGTCATAATTGCTGTCCTTTGTGTCACATGATGACAGTAGGGAAATGCTTAACTTCTTGAAAAAGCGGCCTGATGAAAACCATCAGGCCAAGGGGTATCACTTAACTGGCACGTAGCCTTGGTTTGAAACGATTTTCTGGCCTTCAGAAGAAACGACCCACTTCAGGAATTCATCTGCTGCAGGTGAAGGTTTGCCATCTTTGCTCAGAACCAGGAAAGGACGGGCTACTTTGTAATCGCCGGCTGCGACTGCTTCAGAAGTTGGCGCAACGCCGTTCACTTTGACGGCTTTCAGTGATTCATCGATCGAACCCAGAGAGATATAACCGATGGCGAATGGGTTGTTCGCGACGATGGTTTTGATCACGCCGTTACCGTTACCTACCTGAGCGCGCTGCGAGATAGCAGAAACACTAATGCCGTTAACTTTGCGTTTCAGACCCATGATGTCTTCGAATGCGCCACGGGTGCCTGATGCTGTGTCACGGGTAACAACCACGATTGGCTTGTTTTCGCCGCCAACCTGAGACCAGTTTTGCACTTCCCCGCGGTAGATTTTTGCGATGTCTTCGATAGTCAGATCGTCCAGCGCGTTTGCGTTGTTAACCACAACGGCGATACCGTCACGCGCAATCACGGTTTCTTTCAGTGATGATTCTTTTTCTGAATCTTTCAGCTCACGAGATGCCATGCCGAACATTGACGTTCCGTTCTTAGCGGCTTTTACGCCCGCAGAAGAGCCTGTTCCCTGTACTTCGATAAAGGTGTTGTTGTTCTGGGTTTGGTAAGTCTCAGCCAAAACTTCCATTACTTCTGTTACAGACGTTGAGCCAGATACAGTGATGGTTTCTTGAGCGGTAGCAGTGTGAGCAACGAGTGCGCCAGCCATACAAAGTGCGGTGAATACTTTTGATTTCATTATAGATTTCCTTAATCGTTGCCTTTCT
Source organism: Grimontia indica (assembly GCF_000333895.2). Classification (GTDB taxonomy): domain Bacteria; phylum Pseudomonadota; class Gammaproteobacteria; order Enterobacterales; family Vibrionaceae; genus Enterovibrio; species Enterovibrio indicus. The sequence continues at coordinate 29,887 of NZ_ANFM02000001.1, forward strand.
CGAAGGTCGTGTATGAGTCAACGATTGCAACTTTAGGTCTCTTTTATGACACTCATGTTTCAACAAAATTAAGCATTAATGACGAGACAAGGGGTTAGATATGAGTCGTATGATTCAGTAGATAGGCATGTTGGGGTGAATAGGTTTGGGGCTCTAGAGAAAGAAATATCGGTTAGTTTTGGCTGGCAACGCGGGAGTTGATAAGTAAGGCTTCGTTTAGCCAGGCATCGGTCTGAGCAAGGTTCATTGGGCGGCCGTACCAGTAGCCCTGTATTTTGTCGCACCCAATTGAGACGAGATATTGACCCAAGGCTTCGGTTTCCACACCCTCAGCAACCACGCGGCAATCCAGACTATGGGCAAGGTAAATGGTTGATCTGACAATGGCTTCATGGTTGCTACTGTAAAGAAGATCGGTCACAAAACTGCGGTCAATTTTGATTTCGTCTATCGGCATATTGCTCAGGATAGACAGTGATGAAAAGCCAGTTCCGAAATCATCAATACTCAGTGATACACCCAACTTCTTAATTTTCTCCAGTACAGCCCGCGCTTTGGCTGGATTCTGCATCATACTGGTTTCCGTGATTTCCAGCGTCAGTTGGGCAGGGTTGATGGCATAACGGCTGAGTAGCTTGGACAGGTAAGGTTCGAGTGAGTCATCTTCAATGTCTTTTGCCGAAAGGTTGACCTGAACCTGCGGCGTTATAGATTGCTGTCGCCATACGGCGAGCTGGGCGACTGTGCTTTCCAGGACCCAATGGGTAATTTTTTGTATGGCATTGGTTTGTTCAGCAAGCGGGATAAAGTCATCCGGTCTGACACTGTAACCGTCAGCCAAAGGCCAGCGTATTAAGGCTTCAAAGGTGGTGCTGCTCGGATTGTGTACGTTCATGACGGGTTGGAAATTGAGCTCAAAATCCATGGTTTCAAGCGCGTTGTGAAGCATGGCGGCCAATTCCGTTTTATCGTAGAAGTGGCTGGATGCCGCAGGCTCGTAAATAGCGTAGGGCGCCTGAATGCGTTTGGCGTTGTACATGGCGACTTCAGCGCGCTTAAGGACCTCTTCAGCGTTGCTGCCGTGTTCCGGGAACAGCGCGACACCCACTGTGTTGGTCAGATTCACATCGTGGTCATTAATAGTCAGTGGGTGGTCTAAATAGCTCTGAATACTCTCGATGTATTGGGCAATATTGATATTTTCTGGGTCGTTCAGAATCATGGTGAATCGGTTCCCGCTGGACCGGGCGAGAAAGATTTCATCCTCAACAAATTCTTTGAGTCGGGTAGAAAACTGCGCAAGTAACACATCACCTTTTTGGTGGCTAAAGACTTCATTGATGTTATTGAAGTTATTGATATCAATAATGATCAAGGCAAAGTGTTGTTGAGAAGTGTTGTAGTCAATGACTTGCTGTCCAATGGTGTTCAACAAAAACCGACGGTTTGGCAAGCCGGTCAGTGGGTCATGCGACTCGTTGTGACGTTGTTGAAATTCCGCAAACGCGATGCGCTCCATGCTTTGGGAGACGACACCAAAGATCATGACACAGAAGATACCCCCGCCAAAAAAGACCGCCGCAACAATGAACTCGATCGTGGTGGCTTCAGGCTGACGAGACAAGAAGGCTGCGAAAATGACGTAGCCCAGCACGAAACCAAGCATCACGGGAATGAAGCTGAAAGTGGAAGGGCGACGGTCGCGGCGATATAGAGCGATCGATGATTTCAGCGCCGAAATCAGGGCGAGCATTCCAAGTATGACAAGCACTATTGAGACGGTTTTTATCATCGTCCTATCACTTCGCCCGCGGTGAAATACTAAGGTCAACAAACCTTGAAAAGGATTAACGCTGCCTTGATATGCCAAGACAGCATAAGCTGTTATAAATGTAGTAGAGATTTGTCGATATTGAGAAAAGTGTCAGCAAATCAATGAGGTTATGTTAAGTATTGCAGACAGGACAGGTTGGGTATTTAGGCAGATTAAAGTTGCGCCATTCGCTGGCCATCGCATCGTACAGCATGACCTTACCCGTTGGCGCAGGCGCAAAGCCTGATAATAGCTTAATAGCCTCTAGGGCCTGACAAGCACCAATGATGCCTACGACAGGACTGAGAATTCCGGCCTCAACACAGCTCAGCGCCTGGTCACCGAAAAGCGCGCTGAGACATTGGTAGCATGGTTCACCCTCTCCGTAGGTGAACACCGCTATTTGTCCTTCGAGCCGAATAGCAGCGCCGCTCACCAATGGCCTTTTGGCGTCAAAGCATAAACGGTTTAACTGATTGCGGGTCTCCACATTGTCGGAGCAATCCATCACCAAGTCGTGAGAATGAATGAGCTGACGTAAGGTTTCGTCGTCCAACCGCTTGGCAATAGTTTCTACCACGATATGTGGGTTGATTTTACGAAGACTGGCAGCGGCTGATTCCACTTTCAGTTCACCAATCGTGTCGTCACTGTGTAGCACTTGGCGCTGCAGGTTGGAGAGCTCAACCTTGTCGTCATCAATAAGCGTCAGTTTCCCGACCCCAGCGGCAGCAAGGTATTGCGTGGCAGCACAGCCAAGGCCGCCCGCTCCCAACACCAGAATACTGCCTTTTTTTAATGCTTCCTGACCGTCGAAATCAAACTGACGCAGAATGATTTGCCGGTTATACCTGAGTTCTTCTTCGGGAGAGAGAATATCCACGTTTTTCCTCAGTTCAGTACGGCATTAAATGGTTCAATGGTGACGGTTTCGCCCACTTCGATATGGCCGCGATCTTGCTCAAGTACGGCAAAGCAGTTAGCCAGAGACAAAGAGCTGAATGCGCCAGAACCCTGGTTGCCCGTAGTTGAAACCAGTAAATCGCCATTGTCATCCGTACGATAAACGGCACGTTGATAATCTGCTCGGCCTGGTGCTTTCTTAAAGCGGGTTTCGGCTTTGGCTTTCAGCGTAATTGAAGGTTGCCACTGAGTATGACCTGCCAATTTAGCCAATAGAGGCTGAACCAAAACGTGCAGCGTGACAAGGACTGAAACCGGGTTGCCTGGCAGACCGCAGAAGAGGGCGCCTTTCACTTTGCCGAAGGCAAAAGGTTTGCCCGGCTTGATGGCGATTTTCCAGAATCCGACTTCGCCTTCCTGATCCAGAATGTCTTTGGTGTAATCTGCTTCACCGACGCTGACGCCACCGGAAGTCACAATGACATCGGCTTCAGCTGCTGCTTTGAGGAAAGCCTCGCGAAGTTGGTCGGGACAATCAGGAATCACACCGAGGTCAATGGCTTCACAATGCATCTTCTCTAGCATGGCGCGAATGGTATAGCGGTTGCTGTCGTAGATTTCACCTTTGCCCAGTGTTTCACCGACCTGACGTAATTCATCACCTGTCGAGAAAAAGGCGACTTTTGGGCGACGTATGACGGTAACTTCGGCAATGCCCAGTGTTGCGAGCATTGGCACTTCGCGTGGTGTTAGCAGCGTGCCTTTTGGAATAACAACGTCACCCGCTTTTACATCATCGCCGATCGGGCGGATGTTTTGCTGTGGCTGGGCTGATGCGGTAAAAGTGATCTGGTCGCCTTCAACAGTCGTTTGTTCTTGCATGATAACGGCGTCCGCACCTTCTGGTACTTCTGCACCAGTCATAATGCGGATACAACTGCCTGTTGGCCATTCGCCTTCAAATGGCACACCGGCAAATGATTTCCCAGCCAGTCTTAACGTGTTAGACGAGGCCAAATCGCTGGTGCGAAGGGCGTAACCATCCATTGCTGAGTTAGCGAAAGGTGGCACGTTTAGCGGTGAGCGGATATCTTCCGCAGTGATGCGGTTTTGCGCATTAACAAGAGAAACCACTTCTGTTTCGCTGAGTGGCGTTGTGTTCTCAAGAAGGGTAGAAATAGCCTCAGAAACGGGCATCAATCCCGGCGTGTCGCAGCAACCCATATAAAGACTCTCATTCGTTTTTTGAATACTGTAGCCGATTGCGTTAGTCAGGTCATGTGACGTAACTTTCATGCTTAGCCTATGATCTCTATATAGACTTGTACTTTTGGCGGACACAATCGGTGCAACGAGATTGATGACAGAGCGTTAATAACGAACCAAGCATCTTTGTAATGATGAGGTATTCTGCTCAACTCGTAGAAGAAAGAAGGTATTATCGCAAACTTTGTAGCCGGAAACTAATGCCCACACGCATTTCGAGGTGTAATTTTCCTACTATTAACGTTATGCTTCAAAATTCTGACAGCACATTGATCCTTGTCCTCAAAAGGCGAGTAATAAATAAAACTATAACATTGGAACGATCCGAGGAATGACTATGACAGCATTGAGCGATTCTGCAAAACGAGTCCGTGAGGCGCTGATAGCACGTGGCATTGAGACGCCGATGCAGGCTGGGTCGCCGATGACCGCCCAAGAGAAGAAAGAGAAAATCGAATACCACATGCGTGAAATCCTGACGGCGATGGATCTTGATTTGGAAGATGATAGCCTGACTGAAACACCAATGCGCATTGCGAAAATGTATGTCGATGAAGTCTTTTCTGGCCTGGATTACGCTAACTTCCCAAAAATCACAGTTATCGATAACAAAATGGGCTGTGATGAAATGGTAAGAGTGAAGAATATTACGCTGACCAGCACCTGCGAGCACCACTTGGTGACTATCGATGGGCAGTGCACAGTTGCTTATCTGCCAAAGAACAAGATCATTGGTTTATCGAAGATTAACCGTATCGTAAGGTTCTTCTCTCAACGTCCACAGGTTCAGGAGCGCTTGACGCGCCAAATCCTCGTGGCCCTGCAAACGTTACTGGAAACAGATAACGTAGCAGTTCATATGAACGCAACCCACTATTGCGTGAAAGCACGCGGTGTAATGGACGCCACAAGTGAAACCACGACGACTGCATTGGGTGGTATCTTCAAATCCAACTCAGCGACGCGCGCAGAATTCCTACATGGCATCTAACACTGAATGACGAATACAAAAAAAGCGCCGGAAAGGCGCTTTTTTCTTGGCTGCAATTTTGAATTACTTCAAAACAGCGGCAATAGCTTTACACAGTGGACCCATGTTTGAACGTGTCATGCCAGCAACGCTGATTCGGCCAGAACCAACAATGTAAACACCGAACTCTTCTTTCAGTTGGTTCACTTGTTCTTTGGTCAGGCCAGAGAAAGAGAACATGCCGTTTTGACGCTCGATAAAGCTGAAGTCACGGTCAACGCCTTCTTCTTTCAATGTCGCTACGAACAGCTCGCGCATCGCCTGAATGCGAACGCGCATATCTGCCACTTCCTGCTCCCACTCTGCGCGCAGTGCCGCATCGTTCAGGATAACAGTCACAACCGCAGCACCGTGTGCTGGTGGGTTAGAGTAGATAACACGCGCAATGCTCTTCACTTGGCTAAATGCAGCTGCAGCTTGCTCGGCAGATTCACCGACCAGTGTGAATGCACCAACACGCTCATTGTACAGACCGAAGTTTTTCGAGAATGAACTTGCGACCAGAAGCTCTGAACAGCTTTCAGTGAAAATACGCAGACCTGCAGCATCTTCTTCAACGCCTTTCGCAAAACCTTGGTATGCAAAGTCAAACAGCGGCAGAAGACCTTTTTCTTTTACCAGTGCTGCGAGTTGTTGCCATTGGCCTGCATCTGGGTCGATACCGGTTGGGTTGTGGCAGCAACCGTGCAGAAGGACAACATCACCAGCGCTTGCAGTGTGGAGATCTGCCAGCATGGCATCGAAGTCCATGTCTTTAGTTTCTGCGTTGTAGTAGCTGTATTGCGCGACTTCCAGACCTGCTGCAGCGAATACGCCATTGTGGTTTGCCCAAGTTGGGTTGCTCACCCAAACTTTCACGTCGCCAAGTTGGCGTTTAATGAATTCAGCCGCCAGACGAAGAGCGCCGGTACCACCCGGAGCTTGTGCAGTTTGTGCACGTTTGTCTGCAATTACTGGAGCGTCAGCGCCGAACAGCAGTTTTTGCACTGCCAGACCGTATTCAGGGGTACCTGGAATCGCCAGATAAGATTTGGTGGTTTCGTTTTCCAGCAGAACAGCTTCTGCTTTTTTAACGGTTGCCAGAACAGGGGTGTTTCCGGATTCATCCTTGTAAATACCTACACCCAAATTGATTTTCTCAGCACGGGCATCGGCTTTGAATTCTTCGGTTAGGCCTAGAATAGGGTCGGCGGGAGCCGCAGCAATTTTTTCAAACATCTTCGTTCATCCATGGCGTTAGTAACTTTCTTTTTTTATAACATTTGGCTGATGGTAATAAAACGGAAATTTAAGGATTTTTTACGATTAGCTATCACTTGGCTGCCGGATGACAATAAAGCCTCTATTTCTCTATCTTTTCTTAATGGCGTGATGTGGGACAGACAAGTTTTGGAGGAGTGGCACAAAATCCTGAAACACGCATGAGAAGGGGAGTCGTACGTGCCAGAGAAGACGAAAATCTCGTGTGCCTGATGAAGAAAAATTACAGACAAAAAAGGCCGCTTTTCGCGACCTTTTTAAACATCCAAAATGGATTAGAAGTTTGCGCTACGTGGCGTACGTGGGAATGGGATAACGTCACGAACGTTGCCCATACCTGTCACGTAAGAAACCAGACGCTCGAAGCCCAGACCGAAACCCGCGTGTGGCACAGTGCCGTAACGGCGCAGGTCGCGATACCAGTTCATGTGCTCTGGGTCGATGTTCATCGCACGCATACGCTCGTCTAGTACATCCAGACGTTCTTCACGCTGTGCACCACCGATGATTTCACCGATGCCAGGTGCCAGAACGTCCATCGCAGCTACAGTTTTGCCGTCGTCGTTCAAACGCATGTAGAAAGCTTTGATGTCTTTCGGGTAGTTTTTAACGATAACTGGCGCGTTGAAGTGTTCTTCAGCCAGGAAGCGCTCGTGCTCAGAAGCCAGATCGATACCCCACTCAACAGGGAATTCGAACTTCTTGCCAGATTTGATCAAGATGTCGATAGCATCGGTGTAATCTACTTGAGCGAAGTCAGAATCAACAAACTTCTCAAGTCGGGTGATCGCTTCTTTGTCGATACGCTGAGCAAAGAATTCCATATCGTCACGGCGCTCTTCAAGCACAGCTTTGAACACAAACTTCAGCATGTCTTCTGCCAGCTTTGCTACATCGTCCAACTCTGCGAACGCTACTTCTGGCTCAACCATCCAGAATTCCGCAAGGTGGCGGCTGGTGTTTGAGTTTTCAGCACGGAAAGTTGGGCCGAAGGTGTAAACCTTGCTAATTGCGCACGCGTATGCTTCTGCGTTCAACTGACCTGATACCGTCAGGAAGGTTTCTTTACCGAAGAAATCTTCGTTGTAATCAACGTCGCCTTTGTCAGTGCGAGGCAGGTTTTCCATGTCCAGTGTAGAAACGCGGAACATTTCACCAGCACCTTCAGCGTCAGACGCAGTGATTAGTGGAGCAGATACCCAGAAGTAACCTTGCTCGTGGTAGAAGCGGTGAATCGCTTGTGCCAGACAGTTACGTACACGTGCTACCGCGCCAATGACGTTGGTGCGTGGGCGCAGGTGAGCTACTTCACGCAGGTACTCAATCGAGTGGCGGGTTTTCGCCATTGGGTAGGTGTCAGCATCTTCAACCCAACCAACCACTTTCACGTTAGTTGCTTGCAGTTCGTATGCCTGACCTTGTCCCGGGCTTTCTACCACCTTACCGGTAACTTCTACAGAGCAGCCTGTGGTAAGACGCAATACTTCTTCCTGGTAATTATTCAGCTCATTAGGAACAACCGCCTGGATAGGGTCAAAACAAGAGCCGTCATAAATGGCAAGGAAAGAAATACCGGCTTTTGAATCACGACGTGTGCGGATCCAACCGCGAACAGTGACTTCTGTGTCTACTGCCGCTTTGCCGTGCAGGACGTCTGCTACAGGCACATAGTTCATAATTTGCATCTAACTCCGTTGAAGAATATCCGACGATTCAGAGTCGTCGGATTAGGATAATTCGCACTAGGACTGGCAAGTTTACCCGCATACCTGAGCTACCTCAAGATGCAGGAATAACGAGGCTTCATGGTGCGATGAGATCGAAGAAAAAACCAGCAGAAATATAGGAATAAGTAGAAAAACTTATGACCCGGCGTAGAGCGCCGGGCCAAAACTGCAATATTGTGGTCTGTTTGTCGGTTAGATGTTGCCGCCTGGATTCAATCCACTGGGTACAGATTCAGGAATCGACTTATCAAAACTTTGATCTGTCAGCGAGCGAAGGAAGGCTTCAATCGCATCAATGGTATCATCGTCAACATCATCAAAGTCCAGTTGGGAAATGTCAGGGTCTCCACCGGGGTTCGTCATGTCGTCATAAAATACGATGGCTTCACGGAGCGTTCTGACTGTGCCGTTATGCATGTAAGGCGCGGTGAGTTCAACGTTTCTTAGACTAGGTGTTCTGAATGTGTTGTTGACGCCATTGTCGCTGATGCCTTCAGAAACCAGTTTCTGGTTGCTGTCGACGGGTAACTCATGAAGTTGAAAATCTGAGAACATAGGGCCGCTATGACAAGCATTACAACCGGCATCAATAAAGGCGTTAAGCCCTTGGATTTGTTGTTGGCTGAGCGCTGAATTATCTCCCCTTGCATAGCGGTCAAAAGGCGAGTTATTGGCGATTAAAGAACGCTCGAAAGCGGCGATGGCTTTACCTATACGCTCTTCGTTAATCGTGTTGTCACCAAAGGCGTCAGTAAACATCGAAATATATTCTGAGTTCTGTGAGAGACGGAAGACAACCTCTGGCAGGATCTCCTCTTCTGTAAACATCTCGCCGCGCATTTCTTCCAAAGAGCGGATAGGGTCAAGCGCTTGTGCTTCAAGAGACACAGAGCGGTTATCCCAAAACATCACGGTGGCACTGGGGTCGTAGTTGCCATCTTCGTCAATCCCATTGTAAGCCGTGTTGATAATGGTAGGCGCATTACGCAACACCAGCGCACCGGAGACACGTTCTGTGGCTAAACCAAGGCCGCCGACGCCCATGCTGACATCGAGATTGTCGCCATAGCCGACATTCGGGTGGTGGCAGGTGGCACAAGCCACATCTTCATTGCCTGAAAGAATCGGGTCCCAGAACAGCATCCGGCCAAGGGCGATTTTTTCGCTGGTAGATGGATTGTCTGCCGGCTCAATGATGGATAGTGGCAAGCTTCCGACTTGAGGGTTGTTCCCATTACCACCTAATGAGGCGTCACCACAGGCTGTTAGAAGAAGTGGAAGTACCATGGTAACAAGTCTTTTCATCATGAATACCTCTTAGAATGAATAGGAAAGGCTGATACCGAGTGAGCGGTAATCTGAGCCGTATTGATTGATAAAGAGCTTGGTTCCGACTGTGTTTTGCCATTCAACACCCAGCCCAAAAGCCGCTTTGTAAGTGAACTCATCAAAGTCACTGCTAGCATTGCGGTCGATGAGCGCAATGGCATAGGACTCTCGAATGTAGGCAACTCCAACTGCGGCCTCTAAAAATGCTCGGTTTCCCCAGAAGTAACCGAAATCCCATTGAGAGCCGACGTCAGCGTTGTAGATGTCAAAAGTACTGCCTTCATCGTCAGTGTCTGTGCGGTAGCCGGAAGACAGGTACAAATGAAAAGGTGACTGGCGTAAAAAGAAATATCTAAACTCTCCACCAATCAACAACTCATCTTCAGCGGCGACGCCGCCTTCGGTAAGAATTTCTGTCGTGATATCTAATTGATAAGTGTTGAAGTCATCTTGTGAGTAACAACTTGCGGCAAAAGTAAGGGGTAATGCTGCCAACGTTATTGGAACCGAAACGAATTTTTGTTCGGAAATAGGTTTTTCCATTTCTAACAGTCCGTTGCTTCAAAGGAGGAAACGTTAGATATAACTCGAAGCTTGTGAAAAAAATGTCGAAGGCTTTATTGGGCTGGATGAACGCGGGGTTCACGTCATCGGATGGGACGATAGTGGGTAAGATATACAGCCAGAAAGACAAAGCCCCGCCTTGGTTGCGGGACTTTGATACTCAAGACTGATCACGCTGGGTTATGCCAACTTGAATTGGTCGATCAGTTGCTCGAGTTGATCGGCGAGGTTTTTCAGCTTCGCGCTGATGGCCTGTGTCTGGTTGGCGTTGGTTGACGTGTCTTCCGCATGGGACTGAATGGTCACCACCTGTTCACGAAGGTTATCGGCCATTTCAGCCTGATGCACCGTATCCTGACTGATCTCTTTGGCGTTCGCATTCACAATCAGGATTTCCTCGGCGATCTGAGCCAATGAGTTAGACAGTTGCATGACGGTATCAGAGCGCTGAGCCGTGTTTTCGCACGTGGTCTCGATGGCTGAAGCTGAACGCTCGGCATCGGCTGTCAGTTGCTCGATGATGCTCTGAATATCGCCTGTCGCATCATGGGTGCGACTGGCAAGACTTCTTACTTCGTCAGCGACAACAGCAAACCCGCGACCTTGCTCGCCAGCTCGGGCTGCTTCGATCGCAGCGTTAAGGGCAAGAAGGTTGGTTTGTTCTGCAATTCCGCGAATGACTTCCAGAATGCTGTTCACTTCCTTGCTTTGCTGGTTCACAGCAAGGATTTGATGACGAACCTGATCGACTTCTTGAACCAACTGCTGGATCTGCTCCGCTGCAACATTCGCGACGTTGCGACCTTGTTGTGCGCTCTCTGCCAGGTTTTGGCTCAGTTCTGCTGCCTCCGTGGTTTTCTCTTCCACGATATGCTGATGATGCTGAACTTCATCAATTGACGAAGACATCTCTTGCGTTTCCCGGCGTTGATTCTCAACCAGATGATTGGTTTCACTGGAGACATTAGTGAGCACTGTAGCTTCCTCAAGCAAAGTCGTGGCAGTGCCTTTCACGCGGTTCAGACTGCTAGAAAAGCTGTCGAGCAAGGTATCGCAACTGGCTGCCAATTGTCCGATTTCATCGTCCCGATGCATGGCCAAACGTTGGCTGAGGTTTTTTTCTTCGCTGCAACGATGCATGAAATGGGAGATTCGCTTCAAAGGCGAAACCAAACTGACGCGAACAAAGCCGAAGGTCAGTGCAAAACCGCCGAGGGTAATGGCTCCCATGATGCCCGCCGTGACCCACATATCCCCGTTGATACTTTCATAGAGTTCGGACAGGTTATATTCCAGCCTCACGACCCCAAGAACGGTGTCCTCTGGAACAATGTGGCACTGCATACAATTGGTGCCGCGATAGTTTGCGCTGGCTTTCATTGGCAGAGCGACCACAATACCGGGACCATAATCACGGGTAACACGCTCTACGATGGTTTCTCCCGCTACCGCACGTTGGTCTATGTTATCGAGAATTGCTTGATTGGGATTTCCGGGGCCGAAGATGCTTGTAATGCCATCGGCACGGATAACGCGGGCATCTTCAATACCATTCTGTTCCAGTACTTTATTTCTCAGCGCTTCCTTTTGATGGATGGTGCCGGTCAGCATCATCATGTTCAGGCTATCGAAATAATTGCTGGCTTTATCTAAGGTTTGCTCTCCGACAATATCAGTAACAAATGTTTTCTGGTGATTAGTTTGGTAGATCAGGGAAACAGCTAATACGACAGAAAATATACCGAGCAAGACGAAGAGTATTTTTACCGCTATTGGTAGGCGCATTGTTAACGATGACTTCCATGTAGTTATTATTATCAATAGTTTAGCTTCAACAATGTGAATAAGTATTAACCATGATGTTAATGTGTGATTGTTGCAACACAAAAATTTATGGGTCGTCTCGCACGCTTGGAAATTGTTATTGCAGCCGAATCAGTTTGAGCTCAACGCAATTATTGAGTAGCATCGCCGCGCAATGTAAAAACACTCGATCACAGGAACGCTAAAAATGCATACCGAACTGTTTAAAGAATTCATGTTTGAAGCAGCACACCGACTGCCGAATGTCCCAGAAGGACATAAGTGCGGTCGTCTGCATGGCCACTCTTTCCTGGTTCGAATTTATGTGGCCGGAGAAGTGGATCCGCATACTGGCTGGGTGATTGATTTTTCTGAGATCAAGCAAGCATTCAAACCTATCTATGATCGTCTGGACCATTACTACCTGAATGATATTGAAGGTCTGGAAAACCCAACCAGTGAAGTACTGGCGAAGTGGATTTGGGATCAGCTAAAACCAGAACTGCCAATCCTTAGTAAAGTTATGATTAAAGAAACCTGTACAGCGGGTTGTATTTACACTGGCGAGTAAGCAGTTTGCTTTAACAGCTGAATAAAAAAGGGCCAAATTGGCCCTTTTTTCGTGCCTTGAAAAATAAGCAGTCTGCCTGCCTTTTTCAGAGAGTAATATCAGGCAATTTCCAGATACTTGTGTGTTTGAATCGAAAGACGCCAGTTTTTCTTGATGCAGGTTTCAATACATAGCTTAGTTGCACGTTCTTTTTGACTGATCGGTTGAAGTGCAACTTCTTTGCCTGACAAATCAATGTCTTTCAGTAGTTCTTCAAGCTTTTCGATATCACTTTCTGTACCCACTGGGTGCTTTATCTCATTGGCACGTGCTAAGGCTTCGCCCAAAACTGGCAGTTTTCCTCGCATGTTAATCTTAGGGGAAACAGTGACCCAGGTATTGGAGGTGGCTTTTACTGCATAGGTGCCGCTGGTTTCGATTTGACAGCGATAACCATTTGATTCTAATAGTGAAGTTAAAGGCAGCAGATCAAACATACAAGGCTCGCCACCAGTAATCACCACATGTTTAGCGTGATAACTGCTTTGCAGGTGAGTCAGAATTTCTTCGGCAGTGACTTTCGTCCACAATGGACTATCGCCATTTTTCGCGATAATGGTTCCAAAATCACGTTCATCGGCTGGCAGAGTATCCCATGTCTGGCGCGTATCACACCAAGGGCAGCCTACTGGACAGCCTTGAAGACGAACAAAGACAGAAGGTACGCCGGTGAAGGTGCCTTCGCCCTGAATGGTTTCGAATATTTCGTTGACGTTGTACATACCGCTAAAACAGTCACTGGTTCAAAGAAGGGGGCAGATTATGTCAGTTTCGGGGGCAACTGTCTTGACCAGAAATAAGCAGATACATCTCTTACCGTTTGAAATGGCGCTAACTTATTGATTTTAGGAATCTGAACTTTTTATCTATGCGGTAAATTATTTAGCTCGTGACGAGCTTCACGACATTATCTCATGACGCTTCACAATTACTTCGCAAAGTAAAAAAATTCACTATTCAAGAATTTTACAGGGAGTATGGGATGATCCTCGCCCAGCCAGGACATATAGATCACATCAAGCGTAACAACGCTGGAGCAGTATATAAGTTGATCGATCAGCTAGGGCCAATCTCCCGAATTGAACTCTCTAAGCGCAGCCAGTTAGCGCCTGCCAGTATTACCAAAATCACCCGTGAGCTGATTGAAGCCCATTTGGTCAAAGAGACTGAGTACGGTGAGCCAGTCAGCCGTGGACGTCCTGCTATCGGATTGGTGTTAAACAATGAAGGCTGGCAATTCCTTTCTATCCGTCTTGGACGTGGCTACCTGACGCTGGCACTCCACGAGTTGGGTGGTGACATTTTGGTTGAAGAGCGCCACGACATTCTGGTGCTTGAACAAGACTTACTGCTCGAACTGATTCAGCAGCATATCAACCAGTTTTTCTCCACCCACTCTGAGGTGGTTGACCGTGTCACTGCCATTGCCGTGTCCCTGCCCGGTTTGGTGAACAGTACGCAAGGTATTGTGATTCAAATGCCGCACTATGATGTGCACAACATGCCTTTGGGTCCTGCCATTCACCGTGCGACAGGCTTGCCTGTTTTTATCGGTAATGACACTCGTTCATGGGCTTTGGCGGAAAAGTTGTTCGGGAATGCGCGTGATGTTGAAAACTCAGTACTGATTTCGATCCACCACGGTGTCGGAGCTGGCATCATGATTGACGGCAAAGTGCTTGAAGGCCAAGTGGGTAACATTGGCGAACTAGGCCATATTCAGATTAAGCCTTTCGGCAAACGCTGCTATTGCGGAAACAGTGGTTGTCTTGAAACGGTGGCCAGTTTACAAGCAGTGCTCGAAGATGCGCAGGTACTGCTGGATCAAGGTCATGAAAGTGTGTTGCAGGACAAACCGCTGACGATTGATTCTCTCTGTGCTGCGGCAGTAGCGGGTGACGGTGTTGCGGTAAAAGTGATTACTGAGCTCGGTCACAATCTAGGTCAGGCAATTGCCATCGTGGTGAACTTGTTCAACCCAGAGCGAATTTTGATTGGCGGTGAATTCAACCAGGCGAAATCTGTGTTGTACCCAGCCATTATGGAACGCATTCAAAACCAAACGCTTCCACATTACTTTGAGAACTTGGTGCTGGAAGAAAGCCATTTCTATACTCAGGCAACCATGCCAGGTGCTGCACTGGTGAAACGCGCCATGTATGACGGCTATTTGCTAATGAAGGTGCTGGAAGGGTAAAGATCGACAGCCCCTAAGAGTGACAATGAAGAAAGGAGCCATTGGCTCCTTTTTGTTGTTTATACCAATCACAGTAAGTAGGTGATCAGAAATAGCGCAGGAAAAATGCTCGAGAGCAAGGCAAAAAATTTCGATAAGTAGTTATTCTACAATCAAATTTTTCAACGCAGTGATCGAGCATTTTAACAAGCTAGCATGAGCAGATATTTACTACGATTGGTATTATAGCGGGTACCAGACAACACCATTGTCGAGTGAGCGTTTCGTCAGCGCCAGCGCAACACAGATAGCGATAAGTGCCAGCATGCTCCAGTCTTTAAGAGCCAGCGGGCGCTCGTTATACCAAGTGCGCGATTTATTGCGTCCGAAGCCGCGAAGTGTCATGGCATTAGAGATTTCGTCGGCACGATCCAGGCTGGAAAAAATCAGTGGGATCAGAATCTTTGCCACACCACGGAAACGTGTCATCAGCGGTGCGTTCTTTGAGAAATCCACACCGCGAGCTTGCTGTGCATGCATGATATTGACGAAATCATTCTTCACTTCTGGCAGATAACGAAGCGTCAGGCTGACCGCATAAGCAATCTTGTAGGGTACACCAATGCGATTCAGGCTAGAGGCAAACTCCGTTGGGTGAGTGGTAAACACAAACACCAGTGCGATAGGGAACATGCTGAAGTATTTCAACGTGACCGTGAGTAGGTAAAACAGGGTTTCCTGAGTAAGCGAATAGTTACCCGGTAACGCAATGATCTCAGTTGCCGTGTTTGTCCATTCTGAACCTTGTTGGGGCGCAACCAGAAACATAAACACGGCATTCATGCCGAGTACGCTCAATGTACCCAGCAAAAGTGGTTTATAAACCTGAAAAGCCACGCCCGTCATCTTCAGCAAGGCTAGGCCGAGCAGCACCATTGCAACAATAATACGCAGGTCGAAGGTCGTGAGAACCACAGTGACCCAAGCCATAAACAGGGCAAATTTGGTGATGCCATTTAGCGCATGAAGCGGGGATTGGGTATCAATGTAGTTGATACCAAACTTCATTTTCGATGCTTTCATTTGGCGTTGTTCTCTGTCTCAATAAACTGCTGCATAAAACCGTTGATATCGCTGATGCCTGCCCGCTCTGCCAGTTCGTATAGGCTGGTG
This sequence comes from Grimontia indica, assembly GCF_000333895.2. GTDB lineage: Bacteria > Pseudomonadota > Gammaproteobacteria > Enterobacterales > Vibrionaceae > Enterovibrio > Enterovibrio indicus. The sequence continues at coordinate 45,541 of NZ_ANFM02000001.1, forward strand.
GTGGTCAGGTTAGCTGCATCTAAAAGCGCTGGGTGGCTGAAGACGTCAGTCATCGGCGCATCAGCGATCAGCTTACTGTCAGCAATCACGATAGAACGGGTGGTGTTTTCAAGCACCAGATGGAGGTCATGAGAAATAATCATCACGGTCACACCACGTTCTTTATTCAATCGTTTGATGAAAGAAAGCATCGCGGTGTAATTTCGATAATCCTGACCAGCAGTTGGCTCGTCCAGAATCAACAGTTCTGGTTCCATCACCAGAATTGAAGCGATGGTGACACGTTTTTTCTGGCCATAGCTCAGTGCATCGACTGGCCAATGGCGATATTTACTCAGACCACAGAATTCAAGCACTTCAAGACAGCGTCGTTCGAGCTCTTTGTCATCCAAACCTTGGTTTTTCAGGCCGAATGCCACTTCATCCATGATCATGTGGTGGGAAATCATGTGATTAGGGTTTTGCATCACCACACCGACTTTCTTGCTCCGCTCAAAAATCGATAGCTGATTGAAATCCTGACCTTCGAAGCTGATGCTGCCTGCATCTGGTTCCAACACGCCCATGATCAGTTTGGTTATGGTGGACTTACCCGAACCGTTTTTACCGAGAATGGATACCAATTCGCCGCGGTTAACAGTAAAGGAAACGTCTTCAAGCGCATTTTTCTCACCGTCATAGGAGTAGGTGAGACCTTCCACAGTTAGCAAAGGTTGCTGATTTTCTGTGCGAGCAGAAGAGCTGTTCACTGTTGCCCAATGTTGGAGCGACGCTTTGAACTTCTCGACGGGTAGCGCAGACAGATAGGCAGGAGAATCTGATTCCGCCAGCTCACAACCCGCATGTTTGAGCGCAGAGAAATACAATGGTTGGCGAATTCCGTGTGTTTCCAGCAGAACGGACATCATCAACGCATTTGGTGTGGTGTCTGCCACTATGGTGCCGTTATCCATCAGGATGACGCGGTCAACATGCTTGGTCAGCACATCTTCCAGACGATGCTCAATGATGATGATGGTTTTGCCGGTATCACGGTGCAGCTGATCAATGATTTCAATGGTGCGTTTGCCCGTCTTCGGATCAAGTGCGGCAAGGGGCTCATCGAACAACAGCACATCGACATCGTCGACCAGCACGCCAGCCAGAGAGACACGTTGCTTCTGGCCGCCTGACAAATCATGAGGCGCGTGGTTGAGCAGGGCTTCCAGCTCAACCATCTTGGCAGTGGCTTTCACAACCGGATACATGTCAGCAACTGGAACCTGTTGGTTTTCCAGAGCAAAAGCGATGTCTTCACCTACGGTTAGGCCAACAAACTGGCTGTCGGTATCCTGCAAAACGGTGCCGACTTGTTCTGTGTACTGAACCAGTGACATCGAACTGGCGTTTTGGCCGCCGATGAAAAGCTCACCAGAAACATCGCCTTCTACGGAATGAGGAATCAAACCGTTGATGCACTGACCCAGCGTCGATTTACCGCTGCCACTTGGCCCGATGATCAGGACTTTTTCACCTTTTTCAATGCGAAGGTTGATGCCCTTGAGCGTTGGGTTCACCAATGCATCGTATCGGAAGCTGAAGTTTTTAAATTCTATTGTCATGGAGATGGTCAGGCCTCAGTCAGATTACGACACTGGCTGTTGCGCTTAGCGACAGATTGCAGGATGAAGTAGCCGACCACTGACACGAGTAAAGCGTTACCTGCGGCAATGATGCAAAGCTGGATAAACACCTTGGTGAAAGGTTCTGCATACAAAATAGTATCAAGTAAGGCTGAGCAGCCGTAGCCAATCACATTACCGAGCAATGCTAAAAGCGCAAACAAGAAGACATCTGGCAGTTTGAAATGGCCGTACTTGAGGCGTTTTTTGGTTAACAGTGGGAATAGCCCGATGATCATGCCCACAATGCCTGAGCCTAATACCCAAGTCAGCCATACGCCCCATCCTGCGAAAAGGTCAGTCACCCAGTGGCCGATGAAACCAACGAAAAATCCAACGCCTGGGCCAAACAGCACAGCGAAAAGTGCCAAAATCGCCATGGCGGGTTTCAAAGTGGTGTTGGCAAAAATCGGAATACCAAACATGGGCAAGCCACCGATGCCGTAAAGAGCGGCACCAATGGCAATAATAACGACTGTTTTTGCAGAGAGATTCATAGATAACCTTTCACGCCCGGCTGATCGAAGGCGAGCCAGGACGCTTCGTGATGCAAATTCTTTAAGTGGCTCGCAAAAAATGAGGCGGGATTATAGGGATAATTTTCGGGAAAGGAAAGCTATCTATCTAGACGTCTAAACCTTTCTGTAAACCAAGATAGACGCTTGATGAAGCTTTGACCGAAACGAAGTTGAGAACCAACAAAAAAGGCGCCGAAGCGCCTTTCTCAAAGGGAGGGAATTGGAGGCTATTTCACCAGCTTCTCCAGTACCGCTTTGCGTTCAACTTCACGACATGCTGCGGCAGTGAACACCACGTCTGTTGAGCTGTTCAGTGCGGTTTCAGCTGAATCCTGAACCACACCAATGATGAAGCCTACCGCAACAACCTGCATTGCCACATCGTTCGGGATACCGAACAGGTTACAAGCCAGAGGAATCAGCAGCAGTGAGCCACCCGCTACGCCAGATGCGCCACATGCAGAAACCGCGGCAACGATGCTGAGAAGAAGTGCGGTGGCCAAATCTACCTGAATACCCAGTGTATTAACGGCAGCCAGTGTCAGAACGGTGATTGTAATCGCCGCACCGCCCATGTTGATGGTCGCACCCAGAGGGATTGAAACGGAGTAAGTGTCTTTATCCAACTTCAAACGGTTACATAGCTGCATGTTCACTGGGATGTTCGCAGCGGAGCTTCGCGTAAAGAAGGCGGTCATACCGCTTTCACGCAGGCACTGGAACACCAATGGGTAAGGGTTTGAGCGGGTTTTGAAGTACACAATAATAGGGTTAACGACCAGCGCGATAATTGCCATGCTACCCAACAGCACAGCCAGCAAGTGCGCATAGCTCATCAGTGCTTCAAAGCCAGTTTCTGCGAAGGTTTTTGCCACCAGACCAAAGATGCCCAGCGGTGCCAGTTTAATGATGTTGCGAACGATGAAAGAGACGCTTTCTGCAACGTCACCAAACACCGTTTTGGTGGTGTCATTGGCGTGGTGAAGAGCAATGCCCAGGCCGATTGCCCAAGCCAGAATGCCGATAAAGTTACCGTTCATCAGAGCGTGGATTGGGTTATCCACAATGCTGAACAGCAGGGTAGTGATCACCTGGCCAATACCTTCTGGCGGTGCAACTGCGGTTTCAGAGGTTGTCAGCGTCAGTTCCGTTGGGAACAGGAAGCTCATCGTCACCGCGGTCAGCGCGGCGGCAAAAGTACCAACAAGGTAAAGGATAACGATAGGACGAAGGTGTGTGTGTTGGCCTTTGCGTTGATTAGCGATAGATGCTGCGACCAGTATAAAGACCAGAATCGGAGCAACGGCTTTTAACGCACTGACGAAAAGCCCACCGAGGAAACCGACGGATTTTGCACTTTCTGGCGAAAAACTTGCCAACGCGACACCCGCAATAATACCGACCAGAATCTGGACAACCAGACTGGTATTGGCAATGCGAGCGAGAGGAGATTGTGTTTGCTTCATTATATTCTCACTTCACTGTGTAAGGGTCTTGGGGCCCCATAACCGACAAAGCCTCAAACGTCATCACGCTTGAGGTAAAACTGTTAACACGAGGTTAGCGATTGGATTAAATCAGGATGGCTGGCATCCTGTAAAGGGATAAATGACACAAAATATACAATCAGATCGCATATGCGTGATTATATAACGTTATATGTGGATATAATGATGTAATATGTTGGATAAATAACTGTTGTTTAGTTGTTAATTGGCATAATAAAAAAGCGCCCTTAAGGGCGCTTTGGTGGTAAAAATCATACTGAGCTTGGTGCGTATCAGACTAATAAATAACGCGTCCAATAGTGTTAAGCAACTGACTCACACCTTTTGTGAAGTGCAGCGGTGCATCCGCGACTGTGTAGCATAGGCAGCCATCGTGTGTTTGCGGGGTGTGATGGTTTGAGCCGTCCAACACAATGAAATCACCTGGCACGTATTTGTCGTGTTCGTCTTCGAAATGACCACTCAGTAATAGCGTCACTTCCATACCCTTGTGAGTATGACTAGGAACACTGCCATTCATACCAATATGAAGCAGGCTTGCTCTGGTATCGCCTTCATTGAGAGGCAGCCTTGCTCGGCTGATTGCACCAATTGAGCTCCACCCTAAATGATGATATCGGCGCAGTGCGGTCGGCAGATTGTATCGTTCACCCGCCACCTCAATCTCTGTAGAAGGGGAAGCAGATACTTTTGTCATTGGCACGCTCTCTCCGCTGATGATGGATGCCATCATGTCAGCGAAAAGCGCTTCTTGCTCTGCGTGAGTCTCAGCGTCGTTGACGCTTTCTTCACTGAAGGCTGATTCAGCCGCTTTAGCCTCGAAGTGCGCAAGCTTATCTGCGCAGCATGAACACAGTTCACAGTGGGCAGCGACGGCAATGGACATTGATGCCGGCAATTCACCCGCTGCATGTGCCTCAAGCAGTGCTTCAGACGGATGGTACTTAATCATTATTTACCTCCAGATGAGTACGCAGTTTTTGAAGGCCCAATCTCAACCTAGATTTGATGGTCCCCAGGGGCACGTTGAGTTGGTCTGCGAGCTCTTGATGAGTCAGCTGTTTCAGATAGACACCTCTGACGACCTGCTGTTGTAAGTCAGGTAACAAATCAATGTAAGAAAGCAATTGCGTCTGGATTTGATCTTGCAATGCTTCGTCTTCTTGATCGCCAACTTCACCATCAATAAGCGGCCAAATATCGCCACTCAAACAATCTTCTCTATTGCTCTTCACTTTTCTCAGCATGTCAAAGCTGACGTTACGCATGATTGTGAACACCCAAGTCGATGCGCCCCCTTTAGACCCGTCATACAGATGGGCTTTTCGCCACACCAGAATCATGGTTTCCTGAACCAACTCCATCGCTTGACCGTCTGCTCTCAAATGGCGAAGGCCGTAAGCACGAATTTTGGGTGCGAAGTGACTGAACAAGCTTGAAAAAGCTTTGTCGTCTCTGTCGTTCGCAACGCGAGTTAAAAGCTCCGCCAAATGTTCAGGGGTGGGTGTAGACATAGATGACCGACTGTTTGATCGTTTCTGGTTGATTGAATTATAAGTGCTTTCGACCAGTTCCATGATGATTGTGTCCTTTAAATGTCTTACCAGTCGAAACGAATGAAATTCAAATTTGGATCACTTGTACATCAAATTTTTTCTTCGGTGAGCAGCAAAGAGATGAATTGTTTGGCTTCTTCTAAATCCTTTTGGGACAAGAACCATTGTCTTTGGTTATTGGCGAGCGGAAGGATTTCTAACCAGCGTTGGCATACCCAAAGCATATCGTCGAAGTGCTGTTCATCGTGGTATTGCGAAGCATGTTCAGGGTGGGCTTCGAAAACGTTTTCCAACGCTTCACCTAGGAGGCCAGCGCCTTCAATTTCATCCCAATTCTCAAGCGCTTCGGCATCGCCGACCCAAAGTCCGTCTTCTTCCTGCCCGATATTGTCCAGAGCGACACGGGAGATACCTCGGATGGTGATGCCAAGTAAACCGTCTGATAAGGTTTCAAAATCGACGATCTTTACGTGTGTGCCGAACCGACAAATTGCGTCTCCGTCCTTCATTGCCAGCACAAAACCGCTGTCACTCGCCATTGATTCCTTCACCAAGCGCACATAGCGTGGTTCAAAAATCCTTAGCTTGGTAACACCGCCAGGCAGTAAAAAGAGGGGTAACGGAAAAAGACCTAAGTGCATTGAAACCTCCATAAAATCACATACAAAATTACGGAGAGATCAATGTGTGAGATCACCTTCGCTTACTCTTTACTCTCGAAATAGTCGGCAAGTCCGCTTTGAATGGCATCAACCAGTTGCTTAAGTTGCTCGCTGCTCATGTCGTATGGCGGCATGATATAAACCAATCGGCCAAACGGACGAATCCATACACCTTTCTTTATGAAGTGTTTTTGAATGGTATCGACATCGACGGGTGAGTGCGTTTCCACCACACCAATCGCACCGAGCCAACGCACATCCTTTACGTGCGGCATTTCAAGCAATGTTGGAAGTAATTCAGCCAGCTTTGCTTCAATACCGAGCACTTTTTCCTGCCAGGGCGTGTCTTGGAGTAATTGAAGGCTGGCGTTGGCCACAGCACTAGCGAGAGGGTTTCCCATAAAGGTTGGGCCATGCATAAAGCAACCTGCTTCCCCGCTACACACTGTGTCTGCTACATGCTTAGAGGTGATGGTGGCTGCCATGGTCATATAGCCGCCCGTTAAAGCTTTACCCAAACAGAGAATGTCAGGTTCGATATCGGCGTGTTCGCAGGCGAAAAGCTTGCCTGTACGGCCAAAGCCAGTAGCGATTTCATCACAGATTAAAAGAATACCGAACTCGTCACACAGTTCTCTGACGCGCTTTAGAAAGATTGGGTGATAAATCCGCATTCCACCCGCACCTTGAACGATAGGTTCGAGGATCACTGCTGCTATTTGCTTTGCATTGCTTTCTAACTTGGCTTTGAAATCGACAATATCATTTTCGTCCCACTCATCGTGGAAACCGCATTGTGGGGAGTCCGCGAAAATATGTTCCGGCAAAAAGCCTTTATAGAGCTTGTGCATTGAATTATCTGGGTCTGTGACTGACATGGCTGCAAAACTGTCGCCATGATACCCGTGGCGAAGTGTCAAAAACTTTGCCCGGCTTTCCCCTTTTGAATGCCAATACTGCAGCGCCATTTTGAGCGCAACTTCTACAGAAATAGAGCCTGAATCACACAGAAATACTTTCTCTAGCGAAGGCGGTGTCATCGTTACCAGCTTTTTACACAATTCGATCGCTGGCTCGTGGGTGATGCCACCAAACATCACGTGAGACATGTTGGCGAGCTGAGAAGTAACAGCTTCATTCAATGCAGGATGATTGTAGCCGTGAATCGCCGCCCACCAAGACGACATACCGTCAATAAGCTCTGTGCCATCTTCAAGATAAATGTGAACACCTTCCGCCCGGCTAACGGGATAACACGTCAACGGGTTAATGGTGGATGTATAAGGGTGCCAAATGTGATTGCGATCGAATGCGATGTCCATGCTCAAAAAATATCCAGATGTAAACCATAGGAAGTGCTTGCTGTTGACATTGTAAAGGGCGACCTTAGACTGGACAAGTTATCGTTTAATCAATTTGAGGAAAGACAGGTGGACGTTCGCCATAACTGGACTGTCGAGGAAGTACAGGCCCTTTTTGAAAAACCTTTTATGGATCTGATGTTTGAAGCGCAACAGATTCACCGACAGTACCAACCCGCTAACCAAGTGCAAGTCAGCACACTGCTGTCCATTAAGACTGGTGCGTGTCCTGAAGACTGTAAGTACTGCCCCCAGAGCGCACATTACCGCACTGACGTTGAGAAAGAGCGTCTGTTGGAGGTAGAGCGTGTTCTGGATGCAGCGCAAAAAGCGAAGAACTCAGGTGCGACGCGTTTCTGCATGGGTGCAGCGTGGAAAAACCCTAAAGAGCGTGACATGCCATATCTGAAAGACATGATCAAAGGTGTGAAGGGTATGGGCCTTGAAACCTGTATGACACTTGGCATGCTGAGTCCGGACCAAGCGAACGAACTTGCGGGAGCGGGTTTGGATTACTACAACCACAACCTGGATACCTCTCGCGAGCACTACGGCAACATCATTACCACTCGTACATTCCAGGATCGTCTGGACACGTTATCTCATGTTCGCGGAGCGGGCATGAAGGTGTGTTCCGGCGGTATCATCGGCCTTGGCGAGAGCAAACAAGACCGCGCTGGTCTGCTTGTCGAGCTGGCGAACCTTCCACATCACCCAGAAAGTGTGCCAATTAACATGCTTGTTAAGGTCAAAGGCACGCCAATGGAAAGTGTCGACGACGTTGAGCCTTTTGACTTCGTTCGTATTATCGCTGTAGCACGCATTATGATGCCGAAGTCTGCTGTTCGTCTCTCAGCAGGCCGTGAAAACATGAACGAGCAGATGCAGGCCATGTGTTTTATGGCGGGCGCGAACTCGATTTTCTACGGTTGCAAGCTACTGACCACGCCAAACCCAGATGAAGACTCAGATATGATGCTCTTTAAGAAGCTGGGCATTAACAGCGAGCAGGCTGTACAAAAACCGGATCAGGTTCAGGAAGAAACGCTGTTGACTCAAGTAGCTGAGCGCGTAGCTTCTCGTCCGGGCAAAGACGACCTCTTCTACGAAGCGAACGTTTAGGAGCGCGCTTCGACAATGCGTGAACAATGCCAGCTGCAAAGCCGTATCGAGCAGAGGCTCGAAGCGCGGCGGCAACAACGCCTTCACCGTCAGGTGGCCGCATTTGGCCACCAAGAAGGACTGATTACGGACAGCGGCAACCGCCAGTTCGCTAATTTCTCGGGCAACGATTACCTTGGCCTCGCTCAGGACGCATCCCTTATCAAAGCGTGGCAAGAAGGACTTTCGCTTTATGGCGCAGGAAGCACAGCTTCGCCTTTGGTAACTGGCTTCTCTAAAGCTCACCAGTTCTTGGAAGACAAGCTTTGCAATTGGCTTGGCTTTGATCGAGCAATATTGTTTAACAGTGGTTTCTCTGCCAATCAGGCGGTGATTTTCTCTTTACTGGAAAAGGGGGATTTGCTGCTTCAAGACAAGCTTAATCATGCCTCTTTAATGGAAGCGGGCATGCTGTCTGAAGCCACTATGAAACGCTTCCCCCATAACGATGTGACTAAACTTGGCGCGCTTTTACAGAAAGCAGACAGCCCAACGCTGACGGTCACAGAAGGCGTTTTCAGTATGGATGGTGACTTGTCACCACTGGCTGATGTGAAAGCACAATGTGAAGCTCACGGTTCATGGCTGATGGTGGACGATGCCCATGGCTGTGGGATTCTTGGAAAAGATGGTCGGGGTAGTTGTGATCATGCTGGTATTAAACCTGACATACTGATCGTGACCTTTGGTAAAGCCTTCGGGATGATGGGCGCGGCTGTACTTTGCAGCGAGAGCGTCCATGATTATTTGACGCAGTTTGCCCGTCACTACGTGTATTCAACCGCCATGCCACCTTCTCAGGCACATGCTTTGACACAAGCGGTGGAAATCATCAACACACAATCCTGGCGTCGTGAAAAACTTGCAGCACTCTCTGAGCTTTTTCATTCTTCGCTAGCTGACTTCTCAGAAGTCATTCCTACGATAACGCCAATCAAACCCGTTGTACTGGGCGATGTAGAACGTATGCAAATTGCAGCAACATCCCTCAAAGCATCCGGGTTTTGGACGGGGGCGATTCGTCCACCGACAGTGCCAGTAAACTCTTCCCGCCTTCGAATCACGTTGTCAGTCAACCAAAGCGAATCGCAAGTGAAAGAGTTAGTAGCGACACTGAGCCAGATTTTGCAGGAGGCATCATGAGTCAGGCTATCGATTTTCAGCAAGGCGCATTCACCATGCTGAATGACGAAAAGAAAGCCATCAAGGACGCCTTCGGTCGTGCGGCAAAAACGTATGACAACAGCGCTTCATTTCAGCGACGTGTTGGCCATCTGTTGATGGACATGAATACGGATTGGCAAGGTAAGACTGTCCTCGACTTGGGCTGCGGCACTGGCTATTTCACCAAACAAATTCTGGAGCAGGGCGCAAACATGATTGCGCTCGATCTTTCCGACAAGATGCTTGAGCAGGCGAGGTCACGTTGCGGAGACAGCGTGGACTACGTTTCAGCCGATGCCGAAGCACTGCCATTGGCAGATAACAGTGTTGATATCGCTTTCAGTTCGCTAGCGTTGCAATGGTGTCATGACCTTTCTGTGCCTTTGAATGAGCTAAAAAGAGTCGTGAAGCCGGGGGGGCAAATACTATTTACGACCTTGTTAGAAGGTTCGCTGGAAGAGCTGAAGCAATCATGGCGTCAAGTGAACGGGCAGTCTCACGTTAATACCTTTTTATCACACAAGCAGGTAAACATTGCGCTCGCTCAAGCTCACTGCAACCACTACCACATAGAATGTAAGCCGATTACGGAGTATTACCCCTCAGCGTTCGCATTAATGAGAGACCTAAAAGGGATCGGCGCAACGCATCTTCAAGAGGGAAGAAGTGCGGGTCTAGTTGGCAAACGTACCTTCAACGAATTGGAAAACGCTTACGGTGTTTTCCGGCTTGCGGATGGTACCGTTCCCGCTACGTATCAGGTTTGCTTTGGAGCTATAACAAATGAATAAAAGCTTTTTCGTCACAGGTACGGATACTGAAGTAGGAAAAACTGTCGCTTCAATGGCGGTTATGCAGGCTGTCTCCAAGGCTGGTTACAGCGTGGCTGGATACAAACCAGTCGCCGCAGGCAGCAAGGAAACAGAACAAGGCCCAATGAACTCAGACGCCATTCGCCTGCGCGAATGTACGACAGTAGAAGTTAGCTACACGGATGTGAACCCGTGTCTTTTGCATGCGGCTTGTTCACCGCATATTGCTGCTGAATTGGAAAATGAAACGGTCGACTTTAGTCTTCTAACGGATGGATTGAAGAATCTTCAAGCGAGATCGGAATTCACATTGGTAGAAGGTGCTGGCGGCTGGCGAGTGCCTGTTACTTATGACACTACGCTGGCAGACTGGGTTGTGGGTGAGAAGCTACCCGTGATTCTAGTTGTTGGTGTTAAGTTGGGTTGTTTAAATCACGCTTATCTTACCGCTGAAGCGATTCGGCGTGATGGCATGGAAATCGTTGGCTGGGTCGCGAACCGCGTTAACCCGGGAACAGAGCACTACGGCGATATCGTTAAGACGCTGGAACATCACTTGAAAGTGCCTAAGTTGGGTGAGATTCCTTACATGCCATCTATCAAGTCGCGTGACTTGAGTGGTTACATCGACATCGCACCACTGGGGTTGTAACCAAAAGAAAAGCCAGCTTAAAGCTGGCTTTTTTGGAACTTGGTTTGGTGCTTATTTGCTATCTTCCGGCAGCAAGCCCATCAGCGATTGCTGAACATCGGACACTTCTTTGAGCTTTTGATTCTCATCGTCGGCAAGCCCCAACTCGGCACAAGCTTCGTCAAAGCTCATTCCCAAGTGACAGCAAAGGATATCGATCGCCATACGATAGTTTTCTTTGTCAGCCATGATTCTCTCTCCTTAGAATCGCGTCCCTGCTGGGCCACAATGTATGCCTTTTGGCATTTCATCCTTATGCGTACGTTATTCCTCTCTGGCGACAAATACAACTCGACAAAAGTCTAATACCCTAGTCGAACATCCTCTATCTGTTACCTGTTTTACGCACGCTTAAAAAATAGCATACGGCGTATGTTTGCAAGAACTTGCGTTTTAAACTGTGCTCCCTCGCAAATAACGAGTGATGGAGATGTCAATCCAAAGCAGAGTGTACAGAGCTGACCCATTCCAAAGCACATGACTTAGATGAATGCTTTGGCTTCAAGGTCGTGTACGAGTGAATGGTTTTTCTTTTAACCCTCTGACCAAGAGAACAAAAACAACAAATTTCTGTGATTTGTGTTTTAAATTGTTACACAGGCTTGTTTTTCCACATTTCGACCCTACTATTCGAACTGTATACCCAAGCTAGCTGAGGTCACTGTGATCAGCGACTTGAGGTAGCTTGAGTAATACGCTTTCATGATTCGGAGAATATTGACGCAATGAAACGCATCGCATTATTTCTGATGACAAACCTTGCTGTACTGTTTGTCTTCAGCATCGTACTAAACATCGTATATGCCGTTACCGGTCTTCAACCAGGCAGCTTGTCTGGACTATTGGTGATGGCAGCATTGTTCGGTTTTGGTGGCTCACTGATTTCGCTGATGATGTCGAAATCTATGGCACTACGTTCAGTGCGCGGCCAAGTTATCGAACACCCACGTAACGAAACTGAGCACTGGCTGATGAGCACAGTGAGTCGTCAGGCACAGCAAGCAGGCATTGGTATGCCAACTGTTGCTGTTTACTACTCGGACGACATCAATGCTTTCGCGACAGGCGCGAAGCGCGATGATTCTCTGGTTGCGGTTTCCAGCGGTCTGCTGGAAAACATGACACGTGATGAAGCAGAAGCAGTTCTGGCGCACGAAGTCAGCCACATCGCAAATGGCGACATGGTGACTATGACTCTGATGCAAGGTGTCGTGAACACCTTCGTTATCTTCATTTCCCGCCTTATTGCTGGCGCCATTAGTGGTGTAAACAACAGTGATGAAGAGGGTGAAGGTGGCGGCAGTTTTATCACTTACTTCATCGTATCTTCTATTCTGGAAATCGTGTTTGGCCTGCTGGCAAGCATCCTGACCATGTGGTTCAGCCGCCATCGCGAGTTCAAAGCGGATGCTGGTGCTGCCAAGCTGGTAGGTAAAGAGAAAATGATTGCAGCGCTGGAGCGCCTGAAAGTGAGCCATGAGAGCCGCCTTGAAGGTTCTATGATGGCATTTGGTATCAATGGCAAGAAGTCGCTGAGCGAATTGTTCATGACTCACCCTCCATTGGATAAGCGCATTGCATCACTGCGTACCGGTGAGCATCTGTAACAGGTATTCGTCCTGACTTTGATAAAAACGCCTCCTTGTTTAAGGGGGCGTTTTTTTATCCCCCTCTTTTTCAGCCAGAAAGATAATCATCAGCTAGATTTCAAGAAAACACAGAAGGAGAAAGGAAGATGAACCCTGTTGGGTTGTTTGGGTATAAATGGATAGAGCAAAGGCATTTTACGAAGCCACTTTGGGTATGACGCTAAGTAAACAGGAAGTGGGCGGGCAGCAAATGGCGTGGTTCACCGTAGAAAAAGAAACAGCCTATGGCGCGACGGGTGCATTGATCTTGGGTGAGCCCGGCGCTTCAGCGACCACTGTCTACTTTGGGGTAGAAAGCATTGAAGATGTATTAAGCCGCGTAAAGGAAGGATCTGTCGTTGTTCCGAAAACAGCAATTGGTGAAAACTTTGGTTTTTTCGCAAAGCTTCGTGACAGTGAAGGGAACTTGATAGGTCTCCATAGTCACAGTTAAGCGACAAGTTGTAAGAAATTCGGCTTGGCGGTCACGTTTGTGGCCGCTTTTGCTTGGGTGGTTATTTTTTCAGCGCCCTCAATGTGTTGAAATGGCAGTCATGCGCTTGCACGCTGTTCAATTAGTCTAATAAACCAGTCAGTGTTGACTACATTCTAAAAACTAAGGATTCATGGAAGACGGATGCTGAAGGCAATTAGATTTGTCATTTACAGTGCTGTAGTTTTGGCACTGCTCGCGACCGCCGTGTTTTACGGTGCGCTGACGCTCAGCCTTCCAACACTCTCTGGTACTGCCTCTTCAAACAGCGTGAGCGATACAGTTCATCTGCAGCGCGATGAATTGGGCACCGCTATTATTATCGCCGAAAACCGTCTTGATGCCTCCTATGCGCTTGGATATGCCCATGGGCAAGATCGCTTCTTCCAGATGGATCTGCTCAGAAGAAACGCAGCAGGGGAATTGTCTGCTTTGTTTGGAGAGGCGGCATTGCCTATAGATGAAAACCGTCGTTTCCATCAGTTCCGCAAACGAAGTGAAGTCGCCTTTAAACAGCTGTCAAAAGAAGATCAGCTAACGTTAGAAACCTACGCCAATGGCGTGAATGATGCATTAGCCCAGCTTTCACTACCGTCCTTTGAATATCTGGTCACTCAAACACAACCATTGCCATGGAAACCAGAAGATTCGGTATTGGCAATCTTCAGTATGTATCTGGACTTGCAGGGAAGAAGCCTCGAACGTGATCTACTGATCGACGCGCTACACAACAATTTTGGTGACGAAATCGCCCGTTTCATTCTTCAACCTTCGCCGTTTCAGGCTGCATTGGATAGCTCAACCACCACAATAAAGCCCCTGTCTGTTCCAGACTTGAACCCATCTTTATTGGCTAATGCCCAGCAGATCACAATAGAAAAGCCGCAGGCGGTGGGGAGTAACAACTGGGCGGTACGCGGTTCTTTAACCCGAAATGGCAAAGCCATGCTTTCTGATGACATGCACCTCGGTTTGAATGTACCCATTATCTGGTATCGCACCCAAATCAATCTCCTGTCCGGTGAAGATCTGACTCAAATTACGGGAGTGAGTTTACCGGGCGCACCTGCCGTCGTGGTAGGAACAAATGGTCATGTGGCCTGGGGCTTTACCAATGGATATATGGATACGGCGGACTGGTATCTGTTGAGCCCCAAAGAGAAAACGACGCTGGAAACAGAAACCATTCCCCTAAAAGAAGGGGAACACAAGTACCTGCTTGAGCAAAGTCAGTATGGGCCGGTTAAGGTGATAAATGGGCTTAAATATGCCTTGAGTTGGGTGGCGCACCGAGACTATGCCGTCAATTTGAACCTGATGAAACTGGAACAGGCAAAAACGGTTCAGGAAGCTTTGGGAGTCAGCAAAAATACGGGTATACCGGTACAGAATCTAGTGGTGGCCGACTCTGCCGGTAATATCGCTTGGCAGGCAACGGGAGCCATACCTGATAGACGCGAACCGCTCTCGAGGCCGGAAGCCTCTTCGCGATTCGACCAACGCTGGTGGCAGCAAGCGACAGATGTGCCTTTTTCCATTAACCCTAAAACTGATCGAATTTGGACAGGCAATAGCCGTGTCGTTAGTGCCAAGCAGGATCCACGCTTTGGCAATGGTGGATACGCGCTCGGTGCTAGAAGTGCACAAATAAAACAGAGATTGATGGAAAAAGATCTTTTCGATATTGAAGATTTCTACGCCATCCAGTTGGACAATGAGGCCGTGTTCTTAAAACGCTGGCATGCTCGCTTGCTTGAGGTGCTAGAGCAGGATGCCGGCGTTTTTCAGGAAGATATCGTTGCGCTCAACAGATGGAATAACTGCGCCTGTGCAGAGTCTGTTGGTTATACCTTGGTGCGAAAATTCCGTGATGCACTTATTGATGCGTTATTTGCACCGCTTGAAACCAAGCTTGAATCTCAGCAACTTTCGCTTTCCCTCATTGAACGGCAGATTGAACCAGCACTTTGGCAACTGATGTTGGAACAGCCTCCGACTTGGCTACCTGCTGGTTATGAAAGTTGGAATGCTTTTCTAACGCAAGCCTACTTGGGTATGCGTGATGCCCTTATGATTGAAATGACAGGCCATGCCGATGGTTCTTTGCAAGCATTGAAATGGGGAGAGGTTAATCAGCTAAAGGTGCAGCATCCGTTCAGCAAGCAAATCCCCATTTTAGGCGGTATTTTAGATATGCCTCCCGTGACTGGGTTTGGCGACCGATTTATGCCTGCGGTGCAGGGGAGAACCTTTGGTGCTTCTCAACGTCTTATTGTTCAGCCTGGAGACGAAGTCAATGGGGTTCTGACGCTTCCAGGAGGGCAAAGTGGTCATCCATTATCGCCTTTTTATCGTGAAGGCTTTGAAAATTATGTAAATAATGTATTTACGCCGCTGTTACCTGCCACGCCTATCCATCAAATATCTTTTCAACCTCAGGCTCCGATCCAGTGAATCGGTGAAATTCGACAAAATTAATGTCTAATTAGTCTATTTTTAATGATAAATACAAATATAAATAAATGAATATTAAAGTAATATTGATTGACTGTAAAAAATAATGACAACTTAATTCTCGTCAAAAACAATTGAATTTAATCAATAATATTCATTGTATTCGTTATCAACAACCAGTTGTGGGAATGAAACCCCATAGAACATGTTGGTGTAAAAAATCAAATAAACGCATGGCTCATTTATTAGAAAATATTTATTTTCTGAATATGTAGTCCAGAATTAAGACCAAAACATTTTTTGATTAGAAAAGTATGAATATTCTCATTTGCATAACACCTGGTGTTAAAGTCGGACAGCCTCTCAAAGGAGAGTGGTCCGTTTGCCTCGGCAAATTGAGGGTATTTGATATGCAGTTTGATTCTTTTGCACATGCTTCGCGTTGGTTGGATCTCGCGACTTTCGGTCCTAAGAAAGGCGAAGCAAACATTTTAATAAATAAGCGCGCTAAAACTTGGTTTGATGAACAAGTAGCACTTCCAACGACATCCCACGTAGAGCAATGCCAGAAGCAATTTGTGGCGCAGGGCTACGGGAAGAGACCTTCAAAGTCCACCCGTGTAAGAGCCTGGCTGGATGTCGCATTCTACTCTAAAGACCAACTTCGCCAACGTGTCGCTTATGCGTTGTCACAAATCTTCGTCGCGTCGGATCAAGATCCGAATCTGGCCAACCATGCGCCAGCTATCGCGAACTACAACGATCTTCTTTGCCAGCATGCGTTTGGCAACTTCCGTGACCTCCTGAAAGATGTGTCCGTGTCACCGGTGATGGGACAATACCTGTCTATGGTCGGTAACAAGAAAGGAGACCCAGCTTCAGGTCGTCGCCCTGATGAAAACTACGCCCGCGAGATCATGCAACTCTTTTCAATCGGACTTTATGAGCGTGATCTGGACGGTACCTACTATCTGGATGGTAACGGCAAGCCAATTCCTTGTTATACCGAAAAGGATATTCAGGAACTGGCACGTGTCTTCACAGGTTGGAACCACGCGGATGCGGATCTGATGGTGCCGATGGTGAATAACGCAGTTGACCATGACCGCGGTGAAAAATCAGTGCTGGGGCATCGTTTCCCGAAAGACATGCCAGCAGAGCAGGAAATGGATCAGGTCATCGATATGTTGCTTCATCATCCATCGACTGCACCTAATATCTGTCATGGTCTGATTCAACGAATGACCACCTCGAATCCATCACCTGATTACGTTCGCCGAGTGGCAGAGGTGTTCCTCGATAACGGTATGGGCGTGACGGGTGACCTGAAAGCGGTCGTTTGGACCATTTTGACAGACCCTGATGTTTACACCGCAACACCGACGACTATGAGTAAGGTACGTGAGCCTTGGTTGTCTCTGGTGGCTATATATCGAGCCCTGGATGTTAAACCGGGCGCTGGCAGTGCAGTGGTGGAAACTGATTTGGTTTATTTGAAAACCTGTAATCAATATCCACTGGGTTCACCGTCGGTATTTAATTTCTTCTTGCCAGACTATGCACCTAAAGGCGTAGTGAAAGAGAATAATTTGGTCGCGCCAGAACTACAAATCGTTGACTGGTCACATATTATTTATGTTCACAACTTTATTTACGGTCTTATTCGTCTGAATCTTCAGAAATTAAGCGCGCCTTTGGCTAAAGAGCTTTATATCAATGTTGAAGAGTTTAAATCATTGATTGCCTCTAAAAATATCGAAGGCTTTATCCAAGAAACATCAGAACGCTTTTTCAATGGCGCGATGCCTACTCCACTAAAACAGGAACTTCGTAAACATTATAACGGGATGGACTTGAACCCGGGCAAATGGGTACAGCGTTTACTGTTTATTGCTCTGGCATCACCATACTTCCACGTTCAGGAGAACCGCGCATGAAACTGACAAGAAGACACTTCATCAAATCTCTGGGTGCAGCGGGTGCGACGGTTGCCGCTCCAATGAGTTTCAGCGTAAAAGCGAATGGCGCAGAAGATTACAAAGCTTTGATTTGCGTTTTCCTCGCTGGCGGTAACGATTTTTTCCACCAGGTACTGCCACTGGACAGCACCAACTACAATAAGTACGCGTCGTCACGTAACTCCACATTAGTTTCGCGCAGCCAGATCAACCCTTTGAATATCAAGGATGCCAATGGTGTGCAGTTTGGTCTGCACAAAGCGATGTCACCCCTGATGCGCCTCTTTAACCAAGGCAAAGCGAATGTCGCCCTGAATGTGGGTCCACTTCTTGCTCCTGTTACTGCGGATGATATAGCAGCAGACCGCGCAGAGCTTCCTCCTTTCCTGTTTGCGCACAACAAACAACAGGAAGTTTGGCAGCACAGTTGGATGGGGCAGGACTACAGTGAAAACGGTTGGCTGGGTATGTCGATGGATGTACTGTCGCGCAGCTATGGCGGCTTACCGAACGCCTTCCACACTGGACCAAATACCCTGTTAGATGCCTACGATTCCGACAAGATCTTCGTTAACAAGAACGGCTTTGAGTCGTTTAACATGCTTCAAAATGCAGCGATGCGCTCTAGTTATGAAGACAATGCCAACCAATACTATGATTCGCCACTGACGGCAGGTTATGCCGAAGCGGTAAAACAAGCCATGTACGCGCAGGATCAGATGAGCCCTGTTGTCGATTCCATCCCTATGGACACCCGTATTCCAGGCTCCAATCTGGGTATGCAGCTGCGTGCGGTGAAACAAATGATTGAAGGTGCTCAGTTATTGGGTCATAACCGCCAGGTATTTTATGTGTCGCTGGGTGGTTTTGATACTCATGACAATCAAGTTCGTCGTCAGGATGAACTGATGAGAGAGTTTTCTGAGACGATTGCAGCACTGTATGCCACATTGGATGAGGAAGGGCTCACTGATAACGTACTGACGTGTACTTTGTCGGAGTTTGGCCGCACGATGCACGATAACTCGCGAGAGGGAACCGATCACGGTTGGGGTGGTGGTCACTTCATGTTTGGTGGTGGCACTACGTCGGGGACTTGCTTCGGCACTTACCCAGACTTTACCCGCGGTGGGCAGGATGACAACGGTCAAGGTCGCCTGATTCCTAAAATCGCCCATGAGCAATATGCTGCGCACATGGTGAAATGGCTAGGAATGAATAACGCGGGATTGTCTACCGTGTTCCCGAACCTCCACCGGTTTGGCGGCCCAATGGCATAAGCCTCTTCTCAGTCTATTCAAAGCCCGCAGTAGCGGGCTTTTTCGCTTTGGGGCCAGAGAAAAATCATAAGAACCGATGAAAATGTCGAAATTAGAAAGGGTTTTGGTCCAACTGAATAGATTCATTTTATAAAATGCCATACCATTTCCATAGATTCACTACGTAGTATGGGTACTAAAATGAGCGAAAGCTGGGATGATCTGGCGGCGGGATGGGATGAAAACGAAGCCGTCATTGCCTATTCAGAGAAAGCTTTCGGCACCCTTTGTGAAGTCATCGAGATCCGCGGCGCACAAGTACTGGATTTCGGTTGTGGTACCGGATTGCTGACTGAGCAACTCGCCCCTCGTGTCACGTCAGTGACGGCAATTGATCCTGCCACCAAAATGGTCCAAGTGTTGGAGGATAAAGGCTTTGGCAATGTCACTACGGTGGTGGGTGAGGTAGACGAAGATTTTGTTCGTGACTGTCGCCAATCAGGCAAACGCTTTGATGTGGTGGTGGCCTCTTCAGCGCTGGCTTTTGTCCCTGATTATGCTGAAACCATTGAATTACTGACCATGCTGCTCGCCGACAAAGGTGTGTTGGTTCAGTGGGATTGGGAGAAAGTGGGGGACTCCAGTGTGGGCTTCTCTTCAACTGAAATTGAAGAGGCTTACGAAAGTGCAGGGCTTAATGTGGTTTCCATCACCCATCCATTCTGCATGGGAGACATGAGGGTCATCATGGCAGTGGGACAACGGGAAGCCTAATCAGTTAGTCCAAAGCGCATGCAAAAGTAAACGCCAGTGTCGAGCAGGCAGTGGTATTGCTCTTCACTGACGTTTGATTTTTTTGCTAATCGCTTCCTAGGGGCTGTTGACCTTTGGTGATGATTATTTCAGAAGCTCAACCATGGCTTCACCTACACCATGCGCACTTGCAGGGTTTTGGCCTGTCACCAACTTGCCGTCAGTAATCACGTGAACGCCCCAAGGTTGGATTTTGCTGTATTTTGCAGCCTTGCGTGTCAAAGACTCTTCCAGCAAGAACGGAATATCCTTGATGGTGCCGAAATCTACTTCTTCCTCACGGGTAAAAGCGGTCACTGTTTTGTCTGCAATCAACGGCTGACCATTGCTCAACGTGATTGGCAACAAAGCCGCAGGGCCGTGACAAACTGCACCCACAACACCTCCATTTTCATAAAGCTTGGCTGCAAGACTTGCCGTTGGAGCATGCTGCGCAAGGTCAGAAAGCAGACCAAAACCACCTGGGTAGAAAATCGCGTCATAGTCGTCGGCATTCAACTGGCTAACCGGAATAGTGTTCTTTACACGAGACTGGAATTCATCGTTGTTGAAAACACGGCTGTTAACGTCGTCACCTTCCATATCTTCACCATAGAAAGGCACTTCGCCGCCATTGATAGAAGCAACGTCGTAGGCAAAGCCAGCTTTTAGAAATACGTCCAGCGCGTGAGTCAGCTCTGGTGCGTATGTGCCGTTTGCCTGGTCTGTGGTTCCAAGTGTGGCGTGATTCGTAACAATGATCAGAATCTTTTTCATGCTGTAATCCTTTTAACTTGAGCGGGTGCAGATGGTTTGGGTATTTACTCTATACTTTCGCTAATTAGGTGATAATCCATTAATATGGAAAACCGACTTTGCTATATGGCAATAATCAATGAAGAAACGCTCACTCAGTTTTGAAGGTATTGTTGAGTTCGTCACCGTGGCTGACGCAAAGGGATTCAGTGAGGCGGCACGGCGACTGAACTGTTCTGTAAGCCATGTATCCCGGCAGGTTTCCCGTTTGGAAGAGCGCTTGGGAACGGCGTTATTTGCCCGCTCCACAAGGTCCGTAAAACTGATGGAAAATGGGCAGCAGTATTATCTTCAATGCCAAGAGTTGGTAAGTGGTCTTTCTCAAGCCAATGAAATGGTGACTGGCGCGCAGTTTGATTTGCAGGGAACGTTGCGAATCAGTATGGCAGGCTCTTTTGCTGAACAATTTGTCGCGCCTGCTTTGGTGGAGTTTGCCAAGCTCCACCCGGAACTCGCCGTTGAGTTGGATTTCAGTAGTCGCCACGTGAATTTTGTTGAAGATGGCTTTGATTTTGCCATTCGCTACGGGCGTTTGCAGGATTCCGGGCTGGTGGCACGAAAGCTGGCAAACAGAAACTTGATGGCTGTTGCTTCGCCAGAATACCTGTCAGCGAAGGGCGAACCAGAGAATCCTCAAGCATTGGCAAAGCATTCATGCCTCATTACCAATAACGACACTTGGCTTTTCGAAAGGAATGGTAAAGAGATGCCGATAAAGGTATCTGGCCGTTTCCGGTGTAACAATGCGAATGCCATGGTTGAAGCTTGTAAAGCGGGACTAGGCGTTGGCTATATGCCGAAAAGCAGCTTTCAAAAGGCGGTTGAAGAAGGGAGCTTGGTGCCTGTTCTCGAACCTTACTGGACGAAGAATATTACTTCGTGGGTGGTGTATCAAAATCGCCGATTCTTGCCTCTCAAGGCCCGTCTTGCTATCGACCACCTGCTCGAGCATTTCAAAGAGTGGAACGAATAACGCAGAGAGTAAGATGAAAACCTAGGGTCAGCAGACCCTACAAACAAAAATACCGCCTGCGTCATCGCAGGCGGTATTTTAAATTGGATAGCTTCCTAAGCCGCTTGAGGCGCGTCTTCAATCGCTACGCGGTTAGCGTTCCAGCTCAGCATCAGTCCCAGCGCCACACTTGCGCCAGCACCCATCATTACTGCTGACACCGTCAACAGACCGTGGATTGCCAATGCAGATACCACGCCACTTGCTACGAAACAGATCATTGTCTGTAGGAAGTTCAGTAGACCCGCTGCCGTTGCGCTACAGGTTTTGAACTCTTCCAGTGCTTTGTTTACGACGATTGGGTAAATCGCACCATTCGCCGCTGCCAGGAAGCAGAATGGGATCAGTACCGGCCAGATGTTGGTCACATCAGTCTGCCAAGACACCGCGAAAATGATTGAAACACTCGCGATGAACAGCCCCACGAACCACGGCAGAAGCACAGAACCATCAAACTTGTTCAAAAGTGCACGACAGCTGTAACCGCCGACAATGAACGCGATAGTTTGTGGTACATAGCTCATGCCGATGTCGGCGCCGCTGTAACCCATTTCTGTCATCACGAACGGAGAACCAGTCAGCCAAGCAAAGAACGCTGCAGAACAGCCTGCGAATACCAACATGTTGCCAACGAACTTACGCGAGCTGATGATGTTCTTGTAATCGCTAACCAGTTTCGCACCCAGCTTCTCATCGCTGTTGACTGCCGGCGCACTTTCTTTCTGACGCAGGGTCGTGGTCACCAACACCGCGCCCAAAGCAACCAGTGCGATGAAAATGCTACGCCAGCCAAACTGAGATTCCAGTGCCGCACCCGCCAGTGGCGCAAGGGCAGGAGACAAAGCGACCAATGGCATGATGGTAGCGAACACACGTTGAGACGTTTTGCTGTCGTAACGGTCGATAACTACCGCTTGCCAAATCACAGAAGCAGAACACGCACCCAGTGCCTGTACAAAACGTGCAGCCAGGAACACTTCAATGCTGTCAGCCATAAAACAGGCTGCAGTTGCAGCGCTGAACAGCGCCATACCGCCGACCAGCACTTTGATGCGGCCGATGCGGTCAGACAGTGGACCATAAACGATTTGACCCAGCGCCATGCCCAACAGGAACACGGTCAGCGACAAACCAATCATGGATTGAGTTGTACCCATCTCAAGGCGGATGTTTTCAAAAGCGGGCAGGTACATATCAGTCGCCAGAAAACCGAGCATGCTCAGGCCGGCAAACCAAATCATTGTTGTCATAGGAACAGTATTTTTCATTTTACTTATCCGTTGTTGCAATATGCGCGCAGTCTACTGCTAGCGAAAAGCGCTGTGAAACGCTAAAATTTCCACATTGCTTTCAAAAAATTTGATTCGTATGTTTTCCTATCAAGATCTACAAGTTATCGATGCTGTTGCGCGTCGTGGTAGCTTTTCCGCCGCAGCTGAAGAATTGCACAAAGTTCCCAGTGCGGTGAGCTATACCGTCAGGCAGATGGAAGAGAAACTTGCTGTGAATTTATTTGAGCGATTACACCGCTCAGTGAAACTCACGCCTGCTGGCGTGTTCTTCGTGCAACAGGCAAGAGACTTGATGAAGCGGATGGATGAGATTCGCGATCAAACCCAGCGTGTTGCCAATGGTTGGACGCGAAGTGTCTCTCTGGCACTGGATAACGTGGTGCGTGAAGATCGTGTCGATTCATTGGTTCGGGACTTCTACGATGCTTTCCCTGACGTGGAATTACTGCTGACCATGGAGGTGTTCAATGGCGTGTGGGATGCACTGGCGTACGATAGGGCAGACATAGCCATAGGCGCGACAGCGGCGGTGCCAGTTAGCGGAAACCTAAGTTATCGCGATATGGGTATTCTCACCTGGCGGTTTGTGGTTTCGAAAGACCATCCTCTGGCGGCAGAACCTGAGCCTCTCAGACATGAACAATTGCTGGCGTACCCTGCAATTTGTCTGGAAGACACCTCCCGCATTCTTCCCAAACGAGCCACCTGGCTGCTCGATAATCAGCGTCGCCTCACTGTACCCAACTGGCACAGTGCGATTCAGTGTTTTCGTTCAGGATTAGGGATCGGAGCCATGCCTTCGCATATGGCTCAATCGTATCTAGAAAGTGGAGAGCTGGTAGAGAAAACACTGGTGGAGCCTCCCGCCAAAAGCCCATGTTGTATTGCATGGCGCTCAGACAAAGAAAATCCGGCGGTGAATTGGATTTTGGATTATCTGGGCGATGCAGAAAAAGCGCACCGGGAATGGTTGGAATAAACCGATTAACTTTGCGTTACCAACGGATACCCCGCAGAAGACCATTGGGTAATTCCCCCTTTCAGTGAGCTCACGTTATTAAACCCCATTCTCCTTAAAGACTCTGTTGCTAAAGCTGATCGTGAGCCTGAACGACAGTAAAGAACGATAGGGGCATTAGAGACATCTTCTACTTTCAAAATATTATTAAGGTGTGCCACGAGATTCATTTCCAGTATTCCTCTGGGAATAGCATGTGCACCGTAGATAATGCCGCTATCCAATTCGTTGGGCTCTCGCACGTCAATGAGGACAACGTTATCTGCGTTTTCGCTGAGCTGCTTTGGTGTTATTTCTTTGATTTTGCCTTTAATAACATCGACGAATTGCTGGCTGGTTAAGAGCATATCTTTTCCTCTCACAATATTTGATTGAATACAAAAACGGTAGAAATGATCATTAGTAGCGCTCCAAACAAACGTGAAATATGTGTTTGAGGGAAGTGATTGCGAAGCCTGTGTCCAAACAACACAGAGCAATCAGTTGGGCTGTAACAGGAGCGATGACGGCAACTTCAGCGCCTGAAAATGCGCCTAGAACACTCGGTACACCGAATGCCAACAGGAGATGAATGTCGATATTTTTGGTGAAAGGGTTCTTTAGTGAGGATAGGAGGCTAAGAATACCGACAACAACCAGGGAAGACATGATTGCTTCTTTGTCTGGCATACCTGTACCGTATACGAATACTGGTATGGTAATGATGGCGCCTCCCGAGCCTAAAGTTGCTAGTGAGAAACTGATAAAAAGTGCTCCAAGTAACCCCATTCCCTTGTCTCATTAATTAGTAATCGTATTGATAAAACACTAAATGATGAGAGTGGCGCTCAACAACTTATGAAACTTTGTTTGCTCGACAAGGGATTGTTTGCCACTGGGTGTTGACTAATTTTATTGGACACTAACTAAGTTAAATTTACTGGCGTCTGAGTGGCTGGCTGAGGGTATATTTCGCGGTTTTAAAGTATTTGGCGTGGTTATATGGGGTTTATTATCCTTCTGCGTTGATGGAGCCCAGTTGACTCTAGAGTTTTGCCTCAATAAACAACCGCCGGCAAAGATCTCTTTGACGGCGGTATCCGAATTAGCCGTTTAAATTACACCTTGGCTTGTTTCAACTGACTGGTCATTTTCTTACCCAGCGCCAATCGTCTCCAAACCTTCTCAAGTGGACCCATTCGGTGATGTTTCAGCCAGTAGTTTGCAAACAGCACTTGGACCACACTCATTAGCAAGACGATGCTAATCAATGGTGCACGGTTTAGCGTGCCGTAAAGATCTGGAAGCAGCCATTGGAAAATCGCCACGGCAATGAATGATTGCGAAAGATATAGCGTAAATGCCATGCGCCCACAGGCTGCGAAAGGTTGCACAATGACCGACCGTTTTTCCACCAACCAAATCAGCAGTTTTGCATAGCACAGCGAAAGGAGCGGAGACATGGACATATTGAGCAACTGCAACGCCAGGCCTAGCTCTTCGTTGAAGCCAATTTCGTTTCTGAAGTTCACTAAAAATACCGATGCAAAAGCGGTTAAAGCGCCGACTACACACCAGATAATTAAACGTTTTGATGAATTGAAGAAACCTGTTTTATAAAGCCCCATACCAATCAACATCAGACCGCCGACATGGAACATAAGCACGGGTAAGCCAGATATATAAACGCGGTGATACATTTCTAAACGCAAAGGGATCTGTTCGAAAAAGTAATTGCCAGTGGCAGCTTGAATGAGTTCGGCAGCTTTGCTTGGAGAAACGGGAAGGTAGGTGCCCATAATCGGAGGCGGGGCTTCTTCCGGTGGCGCAAATGCAATAGCTGCAGAAAGCGCTAAAAAGAGCAATACGGCTAATGAAACGAAGAAAACACCCAATATGAGCTGGGTGCGGGCTTGCCAGTTAGCGGCGCGGAAGAGAACAAGACCTGTGATGGCATAGATAAACAGGACATCGCCCGGCCATATGAGAGCTGCATGAAGTAAACCAATCACAGCAAGCCAGAACAGTCGTCGCGAAATCCACTTACCCGCTGATTGCTGTTTTCGCTGCCAACTCTCCGTTTGAATGACCAAGCCAACCCCGAATAGCAGACTGAACAGGCTCATAAAGCGCCCATCAAGGAATATGGCTTGGAAGGTATACACCGCCATGTCCATATCAGTCGCCGTTCCTTGCCAATCTGGAGCATGCAGCGCTAAAGCCGGTAAAGCTTGTTGGGCGAAAATGTTCATAAACAAAATGCCAAGAATCGCTATGCCGCGGATGACATCGAGACTGAGTATCCGTTCTGCTGGGTTGGGCGGTGCAGTTGTCATTTCACTTCTCTCATTCAAATGATTAAAAACTGTGCTGTGACATCTATATGGAACTCATTTCATTGATTCAATGAGATAGAGGTGTTTTTGCGGGTACGGTAAGCAATGTAACTGAAGGAGTGATAAGCGGCTCTATAATTCGCCGGGTGAATGACATGGGTTGCAGTTTTTATTCTTCTTATCAATACCCTGCAGAAAAATTGATGTTTCTTTCCGTGGATTAGGAGGCCCCAGTAGGTAGTATCTGTGTAAGTGATTGCATTGATGTGGCCACTTTCAAAAAAGGAATTTGCCTATGCTGGAAATCAGACCTAACTGCGAATGCTGCGATAAAGACCTGCCGCCTGAATCAACCGAGGCAATGATCTGCACTTACGAGTGCACTTTCTGTGTCACTTGTGTGGAAGACATCCTTTCTAACGTTTGTCCAAACTGTGGCGGTGGATTTATGCCTAGGCCTATCCGTCCAAAAACAGCGCGGCGTGAAGGGTTGAGTATTCATCACCAACTGCCTTCAACTAAGCGGGTGCATACGCCTTACACCATTGAAGAACTCAAAGACTTTGGTGAGCAGTACAAACATATTGCGCCTGAAAACCGCTAATGCCAGCAACAAGCCAACTTGATAAACAGGGAGAGTGAAATGGTTACGTGTTATCTGAGGTATGTCATCGACCCGACGAAAACGGCAGAGTTCGAGCAATATGCCAAGATGTGGATTCCTTTGGTGAACAAGTTTGGCGGTCAGCACAACGGATATTTTCTGCCTTCTGAGGGGGCGAATAATATCGCGCTGGCGTTGTTCACGTTTCCAAGCCTTGCGGAATACGAAGCCTATCGCATCAAATCGTTTGATGATGAAGCCTGCAAAGCGGCTTTCAAATTCGCAGAAGAGACTGCCTGTATCGTGAGTTATGAACGCAGTTTTTTCCGCCCCGTTTTTGAATAGGCCTTAAACCTGCCCCAAAAGGGAAATGCGTCGAGAGAATTCGCTTCACCCGACGCATTGGCAAATATTAACTGTGAACATAACGCATCGTCGTAAACTCTCGGCGAAGTGCGGAGACCGCTTTAGCAATTTCCTCATCAGGTTTTCTGCCTAACAATGAATCGGCTATATGCTTAGCCACTTTAGACATGTGCTCCGCAGTGAAACCAGCCCGGACAATCTCTGGTGTACCAAAGCGGAGGCCGTTCATGTCGCCCTCTACCGCTTCAATTGGCAGACCAATTCCGCATGTAAGGATATTCGCTTGGCGCAGCTTCTTCGCCATGGTTTGCCCGCCACCGAAAGGTGCTGCTTGAATGGCGAACTGGTGAGATTCGGAGGGAGTTTGACCATCAGGGCCAGTGACTTGAAAAACTGGCAGTCCTTCAGCCTGACATGCACGAGCCAGTGCTTGATTGGCTTCAATCATGGCATTGGAATAATCCGCGCCGAACGTCTTCCAATCCAGCAGCGACACAGCGAGTGCGGCAGATTTAGCAGCATCAAAGTTCGCGGTTAAACCCGGGAAGGCGATGGCATCAATACGTTCCATCAGTTCGGTATCGTTCGACACGATCAGCCCACCTGGAGGCCCACCCAAGCTTTTGTAGGTGCTCATAGTGATCAGGTGAGCGCCTTGATTCAGAGGGTTTGGCCAGCTTTTACCAGCAATGATCCCGCATTGGTGCGCTGCATCGAACAGCACTTTGGCACCCACTTCATCGGCAATGGCTCGTATGTCTGAAACAGGGTGGGGCAAGAGGTTCAGGCTTCCGCCAATGGTGATCAATTTGGGTTTGAGGGCGTGTGCTTGCTCTCTCAGCGCATCTAAGTCGACGGTGTAGTGCTCGGCGTCCGCTTTCATTTCGACAATATTGAGCCCATACAATCCCGCTGCACCTGCATTGTGGTGAGTAACATGACCACCGATAGAAGCGGGCGGAACGAGAATGGTGTCGCCCGGTTGTGCGGTCGCCATAAAGGCGTAAAGGTTTGCCATTGCGCCAGAGGCGACGCGGATTTCAGCAAATTTGGCATCGAAAACATCACACGCCAACTGCGCAGCGATGATCTCGATTTTCTCGATGGCTTCCAGTCCCATTTCATACTTGTCGCCGGGATAGCCGAGAGAAGGGCGAGTACCAATACCTGTTGCCAACAGCGCTTCCGCTTTTGGGTTCATGATATTCGTGGCCGGGTTGAGGTTGATGCACTCTCTTTCGTGGATGTTTCGGTTCTCATCGGAAAGCGCATAAATTGCCGCAATGACACCTGATTCGTTTAAGGTGCCGATATTGCCTATGGTTTCTTGCGCGTAATCATTGATGCTTTCTGCTACCCAAGGCTTCTTATGAAATGCCATTTTTGCCGTTCCTTCTCCGTTTCGTGATGTATCTATCTCAACGCGGAAGACCATTTCGCTCAAATGGATTATTTTTTGTATAAGGCAAAAATAATTTTGGGCTTAACGCATGCGTTCTGTTCGTTATCCTCAACTTCCTCCTTTAGATGCGCTGGTAGCGTTTGAAGCTGCTGCCGAACATGAAAGCTTTGCGAGAGCGGGAGAAGAGCTCTTCCTGACTGCATCTGCAGTGGCGTATCAGGTCAAAAAACTCGAAAGCCATTTGGCCGTTTCTTTGTTCGCAAGGCACGGGAAAGGGGTTTCACTCACTCCCAAAGGTAAAGAATTTTTAGTGCTGGTTAAACAAGCGCTCAAAGGTTTCGAGGAAAATGTTGAACGGATTCGGCATGGAAAGCTAAGGCCAGTTCGCTTGGCGACACAGCATGCGATTGCTCAGTTCTGGTTGCAAAAGCGTTTGGGAAGTTATCAGCATGATTTCCCGGAACATGAATTGGAGATCACCGCTGTGTCTACCATTTCCGGTCAGCCGGAAGAAACCGATCTTGCGCTGGGCTATTTCCTTCATGACCCTGGCCGCCGCTGGAAAAAGCTTTGGAGCGAGACTCTGTTACCTGTTAGTGCCCCCAGTTATATAGGTAAGGATGACCCCGTCTTTTACCAAGACATGCACTGGCATGACGACTGGCGATTCTGGCAAGACAAGTTCAGCAGTATCCAAGCGCGAACGCGTCGCTCCAGTTTGTATGCTTTGTTGTTGCAATCAGTCTTGGACGGGCAGGGAGCGATGGTTGGGCGGGTTTCCCTGCTGCAGGATTACTTGGATCGTGGTGAGCTGGTGCCTTGGCCTGACGATTCAGTGAATCAGGTGGAAAGTGGTGGATACTATCTTTATCGAAGCGCCGCCTGTGATGATCATCCTGTGGCCAATCATTTCTATGATTGGTTGACGGTGCAGTGTGCTTCCCGATAGGGTAAAACGTCACCAAAAGGACGTACGATACGCTTATGGAACTGATCACCTTTCTGTTATTTATCCCTGCCTGTTTTGCTCTAAACATGACGCCGGGACCAAACAACTTGCTCGCGATGAACAATGCCCGTTGTTATGGCTTTCAACCTGCGCTGGTGGCCAGCTTTGGCCGAATTGCCGCCTTTGCGGTAATGATTGCATTAACTGCCTCTGGATTGGCGGTCATCCTCTATGCATCAGAAAAGGTCTTTCTGGCGATAAAGCTAGTTGGCGCTATGTATCTGTTCTGGATCGCTTTCCAACTTTGGCGGTCAACGTCGAGCCCGGTAAGTGATGTAGAAGCAGATAAAAAGGTGAAAGCATTGCTTCAACAAGAGTTCGCACTCGCTGCTGGAAACCCAAAGGCCATCCTTATTTTTACTGCGTTTCTGCCGCAGTTTGTTGACCCGTCTGCACCCATCAATCAGCAGTTCTTTATTCTGGGTTTGACATTCTTGGTGCTGGAAGTGGTCGCGATTTCTATGTATGCGCTCTTCGGTATTTATCTTCGCCAATGGTTTAGTAAGCCTAAAATGGCGCGATGGTTTAACCGCGGATGTGCAGTTGTACTTGGTGTCTCTGGCGGTAACTTGCTGATGATGAATCGAAGATGATTGTGGGTTTTCAGGAAGTATTTGGAGAAAGGGCGCTTAACGGCGCCCTTTGTCGTGATTAGTTATAGTGAGAGGTGAGTTTTCGCGCTTCGACTTCCATCGGCGCGTTGTAGTAGCCATATACAAACATCTGCATCAGGTACTCGCGGGTTTGGGCGGTGAGTCCTGCTCTCTCTGATTGCATCACGTGCACTAATTCGTGAGGAAGTAGATCACGTTGGGATTTGTAGCGGTTTTGAATCCAAATGCCGTAGCCAAAGGTGTACCCTGCCATATTAGGATTGGTGTAACCCACGCGTTTGGCGATGTCGAGTAACTCCGGGTCGGTTGGTGCAGGCAGTTTATCTACATAATACACCCGAACCTTTTCGGGATGTTTTACACCCATCTTTTCCGCGATAAGTGCCTCTTGAGGCGTTAATGGAATACCTTTCTCCAGTGCTTCTGCCTCGGCTTCGTGGGTGAACTTGGCTGCTGCAGGCATCAGTTGCTCGACACCGTCAATCAACTCCTGAGGCGGGTTGGCATAAATTTCATCCCTGTTGACGCAACCAGTGGCTACCAAGGTACCCAATACCATCGCTATGAGTTTTCCCCTCATTATCCTTTCCTTTCTCCATATACCGTCTGGTGAAAGGATACCCCTTGATGATTCAGACAAGGCAGACTGGCACTGATTCTTCGAGTCGCACCGCAATGGTTTAGGAAAGAACTGAACAAAACAGCCACCCTAAAGGTGGCTGTTTGTCGTTAGAACGGGAGCTGGAGGTTATTGCTGCTTAGACAAATCGCGGTAAGCTGCGGGTACGTTCAAACCAGGGTGAACCCAATCACGAAGTGCGTAACCGGTAAACTCTGGCAACTGCACTTTCTTCACCGTCTCGCCAAGAGACAACCCATCATCAATCGCTTGCTGTACTTGGGTTTTAATCGCTTCTAGATAATCAATGTGCCATTGAATATCTTCCGGTGTCATCGGTGAACCGTGGCCCGGCACTACCGTCGCATCTTCAGGAAGAAAGTCTTTCACTTTCTGAAGTGAACTCAGGGTTTCCAGCAGGTGACCATCCAAAAGCCAAGGCAGTGAAGGTTTCACAGTAACGATTGGGTTACCCGTGTACATGGTTTTTGATTCCGGTTCCCACACAAACAAATCACCACCAGTCTGTGCGAATCCAAAATCCATGATCTCAACATTTTTGCCACCGAGGTCGATGGTTATTTTCCCATCTTTCCCTACAAGAATATCGGCGTCAGTCGGTTTGATTTCCTCGATGCCGCGTCCTTTACCGAAGCTTTGCATCATCCACTGTGTATCTGCCTCAAAATGATTGTCGATATAGTTTTGAGTCACCTCATGTTGGATGATTTTTGTTTCTTCCGGCAGGTACATGTTTCCGTAGGAGTGGTCCCCATGGAAGCTGGTGTTAACCGCATAAATGATGGGTTTCTTTGTCTCAACGGCAATCATTCCCTGTAGCTGTTTGTTCAGACGTTCGTTGAGGGTAGTGTCAATCACAAGCACACCTTCGTCACCCACAATAAAACCGCCGCTGGTGGCAACAGGTAGGCCTTTCTTTTCCAGCTCTTTGGCATCAGTTGGGTAATAGGCGTAAACCCCATCATCGAGCTTTTCAGCGACGAGCTGAACCTTGTTGGCATCCCATACTGGCTCATTAGCTTGCGTTGAGAGACTTAAGAGTGAAGTCGCAGCAAGTACTGCCACTGTTGTTTTGGTTATTTTCATCTTGCTTTCCTTTACTTGTCGTCCATTTGTGTTCACTCTAGAAATTCTTGAATAAAGAAAAAACAGCATTTTAAGTAATTCAGTGTTCTCCCAAAGAGAACAATTGGAGAGGCGATGGACAAGTTCACCAATATGGAAACCTTTGTGCGGGTGGTTGAGATTGGCAGCATTAGCGGTGCAGCAGACCGCATGAACATTGCCAAATCCGCAGTCAGCC
Source organism: Grimontia indica (assembly GCF_000333895.2). GTDB lineage: Bacteria > Pseudomonadota > Gammaproteobacteria > Enterobacterales > Vibrionaceae > Enterovibrio > Enterovibrio indicus. The sequence continues at coordinate 77,610 of NZ_ANFM02000001.1, forward strand.
GACGTTTAAAAGAGCTGGAAGAACACCTGAATGTTCAACTGTTCCACCGCACAACACGCACCATGCATGCCACGGAAACAGGCACGGAATATTACAAGCATTGCCTTCGTATTCTGGAAGACTTGCGTGAAGCGGAGGAAATGACTTCTCAGGCGCATTGCGTACTGAAAGGACCATTAAAGGTTGCTGTTCCCTCAACATTCGGCGTGCTACATATCGGCCCAGCCATTAACGACTTTCTTCAAGAGCACCCACAAATTGAGTTTGAACTGGACTTCAATGACCGACAGGTTGATTTGATTCAGGAAGGCTACGATCTCGCTATTCGCATTGCTGACCTGCCTGACTCTACGTTGCTCGCCAGAAAAATTGCTACAGTTCGACATGTGCTTTGTGCCAGCCCAGAATACCTACAAACACATGGCTCTCCTGAATCCCTTTCCGGTCTAAGTCATCATCAAGCGCTGGTCTACAGCCTGAGCAAAGATGTCAGTCATTGGCGGCTAAACACACCGGAAGGTAAGCTGCAAAAAGTGAAGATTAAGCCCGCATTGAAGGGGAGCAGCGGGGAATTTCTGCTATCTGCGGCAGAAAAAGGGATGGGTATTGCCCATCTGCCAACATTTGTTGTCCATCAGGCCATCAGGGAAGGGCGTCTAGAAGTGGTGCTGCCCGGCTATGCCTTTGGTGAACTCAACGCCTATGCGATTTACCCGCAAACACGGCATTTATCACGCCGAGTTAGAACCTTGATTGATTTCCTGGTCGCCCGATTTGAAGGCACACCTTATTGGGATAAGTAAGATCTGTAACTCGCTGTAACACGTAATGAATTAGCCGATGGTCAACCGATGAAGAACGGAAAGGTGGATGGAAGAAAAGCAGATACTGGCACAGTTTGAAGTGGGTTTCAGACAGCATTTTGCTCTGAGCGATGACGAATGGCAGTCTTTTATCGATCAGGGAAAACTCAAGCTCTACAGCAAGGGTGATGTCCTGTTCAGCGCCGGAGATGTTGTCGACAAAGTAGGGTTTGTTTGTGCGGGTACCTTGTGCAATTTCTATCTCACGCCAGACGGCAACCGACGTAACAAGTCTTTTCTCCAACAGGGCGAGGTGTCTGCGTGTTTATCGTCTTTCGCAAGAGGGCTGCCAGCGCGCTTTGGCTGTGAAGTATTAACCGATTCAGTGTGCTTCGAATTGCCTGCGAAGGCGTTAAGAAGTTTAAGTGGGTCATCACCGGGGTGGAAAGATGCCTTCCTACAGATGGTGACGGCATTGGCCTTAAAAAAAGAGGCGAGGGAAGCTGATCTACTGATGCTGTCGCCGACCGAGCTCTATATTCAGTTTGTCGAAACCTGCCCTGATTTATCGCAATCCTTGCCCAACTACCATATCGCGTCCTACCTTGGCATCACGGAAGTCTCACTCTCCCGCATCCGCGCTAAACTCGGCCTCCAAAACGCTTATCAGCGCCAGTAAAAAAGAAGAAATTTGGTGGTTTTAACTCTTGTTAAAGTGTTAGCTGCCCCTTCCCGATAAGCTGACTCCCGAACTGTCGAAAAAGGGAGTCAGGATGAAACTACTCAATAAAACCATTGTGCTGACTGGTGGGACGTCCGGCATTGGCCGCCAGTTAGTTGAACAACTCGTCGGCGACAACCAACTGATAGTGCTTGGGCGGGATGCAGAGAAACTCAGCACATTAAAGAAACAATGGCCTTCCATCATCACTTTTCAGGTTGATTTGGCGGATGTGGATAAGGTTCATCTCATCGCCCAATCTATTGCCTCCGCGAAACCCGAAATAGATTTGCTCATCAATAACGCTGCGGCCCAGTTTATGCCGAAATTCACTGATGAGGCGTTCACATTCTATACGGTGAAAAAGGAAGTCGATACCAACTTCACCTCTGTTTGCGCGCTAATTCATGGCTTATTGCCTGCGCTTTTGGCATCGGAATCGTCTCGCGTCATCAACATTAATTCTGCACTCGGATTAGTGCCAAAGGCATCTTCTGCGGTTTATTGCGCAACGAAAGGCGCACTCAACATCTTCTCCCAGAGTTTGCGCTATCAACTGGAAGGCTCTGTTGTTGGCGTACAACAGGCTTTTTTGCCTCTGGTAGATACCGCAATGACTAAAGGCAGAGGCAAGAACAAAATCTCACCAGATGTGGCCGCCGCTGAAATTATCGCTGGTATCGAAAAAGGCGAGGACGACTTTGACATTGGTGCGACCCGATTTTTACGAGTGCTGAATGCCTTGGCACCTTTTGCAGCACGCAAACTACTGAAGGCGTCATAAATGGTCACAAAACAGAGTTGGCTGGGATTTATTTGGGGAGTGATTTCAATGAGTGCAACGGCGACAGAAAACAGCGTAGACATCGTTGTGAAGGGGATAGACACAACAAGGCCAGGAAATGTGTTGGTGATGTTATTTGCTGAAGACGGTTTTCCAAAGAAGCACGACAAAGCGCTAAGGATCGTGAGTTACACCGCTGACAAAGCAGAGCGGAACGTCACCTTCGAAAATGTGCCAACGCAGTTTGCTGTCAAGGTTCTACACGACGAAGACGAGGATGGGAGAGTCACCAAGAACTGGACAGGTGTCTGGCCCAAAGAAGGCTTGGGTTTCTCCAACGGTGCGCGAATCACGTTCAAAGCGCCAAGTTTTTCCAGTGCGCAGCTTGAAGCTTCAAGTATCACCTCTCCCCACGAAATTACTATCCGTTATCCGTAAGGAGGATTTATGTCATCACTTTTTAAACTCATGGGCATCATGGCACTGTTTTTTGCATCGACCTTTATTGCGGTGAATGCGATGGGCTGGCTAACGGTAGAGCAGATTCAAACTTGGTTTGAGCAAGCACAGTCACTGAGTGCACTGACTGTTGCCACTATTGTCGTTTCACTGCTGTTTTTGGATTTGTTCATCGCGGTACCCACGCTTTCCATCATGATTCTCGGCGGCTATTTCGCAGGGGCGTATGTTGGCGCCTTGGCAGCCTTCATAGGTACTTTGCTGGCGGGAATTGCCGGGTATGTCTTGAGTGCAAAGTTTGGAGATAAGTTGGTCAATGTCGTCGTGAAAGATGAGAAACAGCGCGCTGAGTTACGTGGTCACTTCCGTCAGCATGGTGTGTTAATGATTTTGCTTTCCCGCGCCATGCCGATTCTGCCAGAAGTCACAGCATGTATGTCAGGTATCAGCCGAATGAAATTCACAACTTTCGTACTGGCTTGGTGCACGGTCAACGTGCCGTATACCTTTATTGCTGCTTATGCAGGGTCCATCAGCAGTCTGGAAAACCCAAAACCGGCCATTCTCACCGCGATTGCACTCTCAGTCTTCTTTTGGATTGGATGGGGATTACTCAGACGCTTTTCGTTGAAACGACCTATTCGCGCGGACTAGCCTAGGATCTGTTGGCCTTTGGTGGTTAAATTTTGTTCTAGCCATAAGCGTTTTAGGCGCGGCGAGGTGTATGCCGCCTAGTCATTCTAAGCAAATACACCTCAACAAAGCATAAAACGCTTAGGGCAGAACCCTCTGGGCAGCGTTTGTGGGGACTTTCTCCTGCGTTATCGGCTTCTCATGTAGGCCAGCTACACATCGAAGCCTCTGCCTTGTATAAAATCCCCACAAACTGCTGCAAAAATCATCACCAAAGACCAACAGACCCTATAAAGAGGATTAAAAACAGTGTTTCGATAGTTAGATTTCACAACAATTCGACATTCGAAGCACTATATTTCAAAAGAGGAAGCCTTTCTAATTCAAACCAATTTTATACACACGACAGGCAAGTCTTTTGAAATTGAAATTCGCACTGGATAACCGGAAAAACATCTTAGTTGCCGGCGCAGTAATACTTAGCTTCATCGGCATAGGTAGTTTGCTGCCGGAAGAATTAACGCTTCAACGCTGGATTGCAGCCTTTTTTGCTGCCAATGCCTTGGTGGGAATGGCATTGGCTTTTCTGCTTTCGACGCGCATGGAAATTCTGGAATCTATCTTTGGCGGTTTGGATAGGGTTTACAAAGCGCACCGATGGGCGGGCATTTGGTCGGTATTTTCTATCTTCATGCATTGGTGGTTAGTGCCGCAGTCTGAAGTCGCTCGTGAAGAAACCAGTTTGATTGAGATTGGCTCCGACACCGGAGAATGGGCAACTTGGCTGCTTCTGGTCTTGGTAGTGATCAGCTTTATGCGCATGCTGCCTTACCACTTATGGAAGTGGAGCCATCGCTTGATGGGGTTGGTTTTCTTCATTTCCGTCTTCCACTATCTTTTTGCCGTCAGGCCTTTCCAGTTGTTCTCGCCAGCGGGAATCGCCATGAATCTGACAGCAGTTATTGGTGTTTGGGCTTGGTATTACTATGCCTTTGGCAAAGACACCAGTAAGCACTACATCGGAAAAGTTGAAAACGTGAAAAAGCAAAATGGTATCGTCAGTTTTGATACCAAGCCTTTGCAGGGCAAGCCGAAGTGGGAAGCCGGGCAGTTCGCCTTTGTCTCAGTCCTCCATAACGACAACATCAAAAGCGAACCGCACCCTTACACTATCGCAAGCAGCGATCACGATGGTAAGCCAAGCTTCTCGATTGCAGCATTGGGTGATTACACCAAAACGCTTTATGAGCATTTGGAAAACGGCCAGATGATTCGACTGGATATGCCATACGGGCGCTTCCGCTTGGATATGAAAGCGAAAGAGCAAATCTGGATTGGTTCAGGCATCGGCATCACCCCGTTTATCGCTTGGTTACAATCGCTCAACAGCCAAAGCAAACAGCATCCTTCAGTCACGCTTTATTATCTGGTGAAAAACGAAGAAGCTGCAATTTTTGCGAAGGAGCTCGGTGAATTAGTCGAAGGCTTGCCAACGGTCAATCTGAACATTGTCTATTCAGTGCAAGGGCGACTAACGCCAGAAAAAATTGCCGAGGATATCAATGGCGATATCGGTGATGTTTCGCTCTATTTCTGCGGCAACCCTGAAGTCAGAAAGACAATGCAGGAAGGGCTAGAGCAACTCGGCATGCCGAAGAACAACACCCATTATGAGCTGTTTGATTTTCGGGGTGCTTTGTAAGTCACTGTACAATGCGAAATAGAAAGCCGCTGTTAGAAGCGTCTTTCTTCGTTTTGCGGTATTAACTTTCCGAAAAAGCTATGAGTCGCAGGATGGTTTAGCGCTATATCAACCCCAACACTTTCAACACCAATGACCCCACGCAAACCGTCACGCTAGAAAACAGGGTAGTGAGCCCGATGATATTGGCGCTTAACGTGGTATTGGCTCCGGCGGCTTGTGTCATGGCATAGCTTGCTGCTGCCACAGGTGCTGCGTTCATGAAGAACAGAATCCCTAGTTCTAAGCCTCTGAATCCATACAGGTAACCAATCAGGGTAAAGGCGAAAGGCGCAACCATGAGCTTGTTAGATGCTGCAAACCAGGTTGGCTTTTTCTCGTCTCTCATCATCCGGAAATCCAAGCTGCCGCCCGTACACAAGAGCGCGAGTGGAAGTGCGATTCGGGAAAGGTAGTTGCCCGTGTCGACAATCACGGGTGGGAGAGTGATATTCAGCAGTGAAACAACAACGCCAAGTGCAATCGCGATAATCAGCGGATTCTTGGCCAGATTGATAAATATGGTTTTGGTCGATTGCAGTTTGGAACCCGCCGAGCGCGGCGACAAGCAGATCACCGCTTGAATGTTATATACGACGGTAATCACCGCCACATAAATTGCCGCGAGTGCCAGCCCTTGACTGCCATAGGCATTTTCAACGTAAGCGATGCCTATGATGGCAGTGTTGGCACGAAAGCTCCCTTGTATAAGCACGCCGTGATCTGGGTTTCCCTTGAAAGCCAGTTTGGTGGACGCGATACAAAACAGGAAAAAAATCACCGTCATGACCACGGAAAAAGCCAGAAATTCTGTGGCTTGCGAGAAGTTATGGTCAGCCGTGGCAATACTTAAAAACAGCATTGCTGGCAGGGCGACATTGAACACCAGCCGTGAAGCAACATCGTTAAAGTTGGCGTTGGTCCACTTTAGTCTTTTGAAGATATAGCCAAGGGAAATAATGAAAAAGATCGGTGCAACGAGAGAAAGGGAAAACGCTAATTGCTCCATGATGTTAGCCATTTTTCTTCTTCATCTCGACTGCGAAGGGGTTACTTAAAATCTACGCTATTTATGCGTGAATACTCAATAGCCATGCTATCAAGACTGTGTCTCTCATTTGCCTGTCCCACAAATCTATCACTTCTTAACGCTTCCTTAACTTCTTTATTGATGACCTTATACCTTGGTCTTAATTGTCGACAATCCTCTTGATCTAATCCCTTTTCAGTGTCTAAAGTATGTCCATAAGATTAAATTGTAGACAATGTTGAGGGTGTGTCGATATCTCAATTTCCTCGGGAAATGCTTGTGAAAGCGTTGGAGGAAACAACGACAAACACCGTCAACACAGCCATTGGACAAGGAACACAATGAGCGAAAACAACGCATTAAGCGAGACGCTGGAAAGCGTGAGTCCCACATCGAAAGAAAACACCAAGTCGGAAAATCTGACAGCCTTGCTGGTCGAGGCCATCGTCTCCGGCGAAATCGCGTCGGGAAGCAAAATCTCTGAACCAGAACTCGCCCGCCGTTATGAATGCAGCCGTGGGCCGCTGCGCGAAGCCATTATGCGCCTGGAAGGGCTGGGGTTGATTGAGCGTATTCCCCATGTGGGTGCGCGTGTCATTACTTTAACGCCAGCAAAGCTCGTTGAATTGTATGCAGTGCGTGAAGCCTTGGAAGGCATGGCGGCGCGACTGGCAGCCAGAAACATCAAGCAAGATGAGCTTCAAGGCATTGAAGACTTGCTGACCAAGCACTCCAAACATATTGATGAAGTCGAAGGCGCGTCCTATTTTCACCAATACGGTGACTTCGATTTTCACTACCGCGTGATACTCGCCAGCCGCAATGAAAAGCTCATCAACTTACTCTGTGGAGAGCTGTATCACCTGCTTCGCATGTACCGCTACCAATCACCCAAGACTCAATCCAGACCCAACCATGCGTTAGAAGAGCACAAGTTTATTTTGCACGCGATCCGTAACCGTGACGAGGAGTTAGCTGAGCTGGCAATGCGTCGCCATATCGCGGGCAGCCGTAAGGCAATCGAACAACAAATCCTAAAAGATTAGAAGGACCTGACTATGACACTCTCTCAAGGAGCGAAATTCCGACAAGCTGTTGAGAAAAACAACCCGCTGCAAATTGTCGGCACCATCAATCCTTACTGTGCCATGATGGCACAACGTCTTGGCCACCAAGCCATTTACCTTTCTGGCGGTGGTATCGCCAACGCAAGTTACGGTCTGCCTGATCTTGGCATTACCACGCTGAATGATGTGTTGGTCGATGTTGAGCGCATCACCAATGCCTGTGATTTGCCCTTGCTGGTGGACATTGATACCGGATTCGGCGGCGCATTCAATATTGCCCGCACGATTAAAGCGATGGAAAAAGCAGGCGCTGCAGCAGTGCACATGGAAGATCAGGTTGCACAAAAACGCTGTGGTCATCGTCCGAACAAAGCGATTGTTAGCCAGCAGGAAATGGTCGACCGCGTAAAAGCCGCCGTCGATGCCCGAACCGATGACCAGTTTGTGATCATGGCGCGCACCGATGCGCTGGCCGTGGAAGGCATGGACAGTGCGATTGAACGTGCGATTGCCTGCATTGAAGCGGGTGCTGACATGATTTTCCCGGAAGCGATGAACAAGCTGGAACAATACCAGCAATTCTCAAGCGCGCTTCGCAGTGCGATTGGCAAACCTGTGCCCATCCTCGCCAACATCACAGAGTTCGGTCAAACCCCGCTTTATGCCTGTGAAGAACTGGCCGCAGTGGACGTCGACATGGTGCTTTACCCGCTGAGTGCGTTCAGGGCAATGAACAAAGCGGCGGAAAACGTCTATCGCCACCTTCTCGAAGAGGGCAACCAAGAGGCGTTGGTTGATTCAATGCAAACCCGTGCCGAGCTCTACGACTACCTCAACTATCACGACTACGAAAACAAACTGGACGATCTGTTCGCACAAGACAAATCGTGAAGGCAAGAACGAATACCCGTTAACAAGCGCTTGCTGAGACTCACGCTTGAATACAAAAACTAAATCCAATACGTGAAACCGTTCGTCAATAACGCCCCGACAGAGGGCAACCGCGAACTGAAAAGGAGTTCAACATGCCAAACAAAGAGCTAAGTGGAGCAGGGCTACGTGGTCAAAGTGCAGGTACAACAGCGCTGTGTACTGTTGGAAAATCAGGCACAGGGCTAACTTACCGTGGCTATGACATTACCGACCTGGCGAACAACGCGCAGTTTGAAGAAGTCGCGCATCTGTTATTGCGTGGTCATCTGCCCAATCAAAAAGAACTCGACGATTACAAAACGCGTCTGGTGAGTCTGCGCGGTTTGCCGACAGAGCTGAAACAGGCTTTGGAGCTCATTCCCGCTTCAGCGCACCCCATGGATGTGATGCGCACTGGCTGTTCGGTTCTGGGTAATCTAGAGCAAGAGCAGGATTTCTCTGAACAGTTGAACGCCACCGAGCGCATGCTGGCACTGTTCCCCGCCATCATTTGTTACTGGTATCGCTTCAGCCACGACGGTGTGCGCATTGATACGGAAGACACCAGTGAAGATTGCACCGGCGGTTACTTCCTGAAAATGTTGACGGACAAAGCGCCGAGCAACCTGCACAAGCAAGTGATGCATTGTTCGCTGATCCTCTACGCAGAGCACGAGTTCAATGCCTCCACCTTTGCGGCGCGTGTGTGTGCGTCAACGCTGTCCGACCTGCACTCCTGTATTACGGCGGCCATCGGCACCTTGCGTGGTCCTTTGCATGGCGGGGCAAACGAGGCGGCCATGGAGATGATTGAAAACTGGCAAACACCTGATGAAGCTGAGCAGAACATCCTGCGCATGCTGGAAAACAAAGACAAAATCATGGGCTTTGGTCACGCGATTTACCGTGAAAGTGACCCGCGTAATGCGCTCATCAAACGTTGGTCGGAAGAACTTTCTGAAGCCGTCGGTGACACTCACCTTTATGCCGTATCAGAACGTGTTGAAGCTGTCATGAAGCGCGAGAAAGGCTTGTTCTGCAATGCGGATTTCTTCCACGCCTCTGCCTATCACTTTATGGATATTCCCACCAAATTGTTCACACCGATTTTTGTAATGAGCCGTTTAACCGGCTGGGCGGCACACGTATTTGAGCAGCGCGAAAACAACCGCATTATCCGTCCAAGCGCTGATTACACCGGGCCAGAATCCCGAGATTGGCTACCGATTGAGCAGCGCTAATAGGCGGAAATAGGGAACAGACGATGACGCAAAACAATACCCAATACCGAAGGCCGCTCGCGCAAACCGGACTCGACTATTTTGACGTTCGCGCAGCCGTTAATGACATCAAGCCGAACGCTTATGACACTTTGCCTTACACCTCGCGTGTATTGGCAGAACAACTGGTGCGTCGCTGCAATCCGGCGGATTTAAGAGCCAGCCTGACCCAGATTGTCGAAGGGAAAAAGGAACTTGATTTCCCTTGGTATCCAGCGCGCGTGGTGTGTCACGACATTCTTGGGCAAACCGCATTAGTGGATTTGGCAGGTCTTCGCGATGCCATTGCAGACCAAGGTGGCGACCCTTCACGGGTCAATCCCGTAGTGGAAACCCAACTGATTGTCGATCATTCATTGGCCGTCGAACATGCTGGCTTCGAACCCGATGCGTTTGAAAAGAACCGAGCAATCGAAGAGCGTCGCAATGAAGATCGCTTCCATTTTATTGAGTGGTGTAAAACCGCCTTTAAAAACGTCAGCGTGATCCCTGCAGGCAACGGCATCATGCACCAAATCAATTTGGAAAAGATGTCGCCGGTTATCCAGAACCAACAGGGCGTCGCCTTCCCCGATACCTGTGTCGGCACAGACAGTCACACTCCACATGTTGATGCATTGGGCGTGATAGCGATTGGTGTTGGTGGCCTTGAAGCCGAAACCGTCATGCTTGGTCGACCCTCCATGATGCGCCTGCCAGACATCGTCGGCGTGAAATTGGTGGGCAAACGTCAGGAAGGCATTACTGCCACAGATATCGTATTGGCACTCACTGAGTTTCTGCGCAATGAACGCGTGGTGTCGAGCTATCTGGAATTCTTTGGCGAAGGCGCACGTGCACTGACCATTGGTGATAGGGCGACCATCTCTAACATGACGCCAGAATACGGCGCAACCGCTGCCATGTTCTACATCGACGAACAGACTATCAACTACCTCAAGCTGACAGGCCGCGAGCCTGAACAAGTCGCCTTGGTAGAAACCTACGCCAAAACCGTTGGCTTATGGGCAGATGATTTGGAAAGCGTTCGCTATGAGCGGGTTCTTGAGTTCGATCTTTCCAGTGTGACACGTAACATGGCAGGCCCTTCAAACCCGCATCGCCGTTTGCCTACCAGTGAACTTGCCGCGCGCGGCATTGCGTCTGCGCAGGCGCCAGCAGGCTCAGAAGGCAGCATGCCGGATGGTGCGGTCATCATCGCTGCTATTACTTCCTGCACCAACACCAGTAACCCGCGCAATGTGGTCGCCGCTGGTTTGGTGGCGAAAAAGGCGAATGAGCTTGGCTTGGTTCGAAAGCCTTGGGTGAAAACCTCCTTCGCGCCAGGTTCGAAAGTGGCGAAGCTGTATCTGGAAGAAGCAGGGCTGTTGCCTGAATTGGAACAGTTGGGCTTCGGCATAGTGGCTTACGCCTGTACCACCTGTAACGGCATGAGCGGTGCCTTGGATCCAGTTATCGAACAGGAAATTATCGAGCGCGACTTGTACGCGACAGCGGTGCTTTCCGGTAACCGTAACTTTGATGGCAGAATCCATCCGCACGCCAAACAAGCGTTTTTGGCTTCGCCGCCGCTGGTTGTCGCTTACGCCATTGCAGGCACCATGCGCTTTGATATCGAACGCGATGCGTTAGGCACTGATACCAACGGCAAGCCGGTTTACCTTAACGATTTGTGGCCGACCGATGCAGAAATTGACGAGGTGGTGGGCAAGTCCGTCAAACCGGAGCAATTCCAACGTATTTACATCGAAATGTTCCAGCAAGACGAGAGCGCAAGCCTTAGCGAGCCCCTTTACGACTGGCGTCCAATGAGTACCTACATTCGCAGACCGCCATATTGGGAAGGCGCATTGGCAGGTGAGCGCACCTTGAAAGGTATGCGACCACTAGCGGTGCTGGGCGACAACATCACCACTGATCACCTATCACCATCAAACGCAATTCTGCCATCCAGCGCAGCGGGCGAATATCTGGCGAAAATGGGTTTGGTACCTGTCGATTTCAACTCTTACGCGACGCATCGAGGCGATCACCTGACTGCGCAACGTGCGACTTTTGCCAACCCGAAACTGCTCAATGAAATGGTGAAGGAAAACAGCGAAGTGGTGCAAGGTTCTCTGGCGCGTGTCGAGCCGGAAGGTAACGTCACCCGCATGTGGGAAGCGATTGAAACCTACATGGAACGTAAACAACCGCTCATCATCATCGCTGGCGCAGATTACGGACAGGGATCTTCACGTGACTGGGCGGCAAAAGGCGTTCGTTTGGCGGGTGTTGAAGCGATAGCAGCAGAAGGCTTCGAGCGTATTCACCGCACCAATTTGGTCGGCATGGGCGTGTTGCCTTTGCAGTTCAAGGCAGGCGTTAATCGCAACACCTTGGGGATTGATGGTACAGAGCTTTATGACGTGGTGGGGGAGATCAAACCCGGCGCGGATTTGGCTTTGGTTATCACCCGAGCCAATGGTGAAAAGCTTGATGTCGTTGTGACCTGCCGTCTTGATACCGAAGATGAAGTGAAGGTCTATCAAGCGGGTGGGGTGCTTCAACGCTTCGCGCAAGATTTCCTGGCGCAGTAGGTGGTGAGCATGAGTAAAAATTTGAAAATTCCTGCCACCTACATGCGAGGTGGCACCAGCAAAGGCGTCTTCTTCAGGCTGACAGATTTGCCTGTTGAAGCGCAATCGCCTGGCGCAGTGCGAGATGCGATTCTGATGCGGGTGATTGGCAGCCCTGATCCCTACAGCAAACAGATTGACGGTATGGGCGGCGCGACGTCCAGCACCAGCAAAACCGTGATTGTGTCTAAAAGCACTCGCGACGACAACGATGTTGATTACCTGTTTGGTCAGGTTGCAATTGATAAACCCTTCGTCGATTGGAGTGGCAACTGCGGCAACCTTTCAGCAGCGGTCGGGCCATTCGCGGTACATGCAGGTTTGATTGCCAAAGAGCGCATGGTCGACAACGGCGTTATCTCTGTGCGTATTTGGCAAGCCAATATCGGTAAAACCTTGGTGGTTGACGTGCCAATGCGCGACGGGGAAGTAGAAGAGTCTGGCTATTTCGAACTCGATGGCGTGACTTTTCCTGCCGCTGAAGTGCCAGTGGAGTTTCTTCACCCTGCGGGTGCGCCGGGTTCTCTGCTCCCGACAGGCAACCTTATCGACACGTTGGAAGTGCCGGAAATCGGCTCATTCCGCGCTTCATTTATCAATGCAGGTATCCCGACCATCTTCCTTGATGCGTCAGAGCTTGGCTATGAAGGCACAGAGCTTCAAGACGCCATCAACAATGATGCGGAAGCATTGGCGAGGTTTGAAAAAATCCGCGCTTATGGCGCCATTCAAATGGGTTTAAACCAAACCGTGGAAGATGCCCAAACCCGCCAGCACACACCGAAGATTGCTTTCGTTTCCCCGCCTAAAAGCTATCTGAGTTCCAGCGGGAAAAAGGTGGAAGAGGCTGATGTCGATGTGCTCGTCCGCGCCTTGTCGATGGGCAAATTGCACCACGCCATGATGGGAACAGCAGCCGTAGCCATTGCAGCAGCGGCCTGTGTGCCGGGCACTATCGTCAACTTGGCGGCTGGCGGTGGAGAAAGGGAAAACGTGGTTTTTGGTCATCCTTCCGGCACTTTAAAAGTCGGCGCGAAGGCACATCTCAAGCCCGAAGGCTGGTGGGTTGAAAAGGCAATCATGAGCCGCAGTGCCCGCATTTTGATGGAGGGACGCGTTCATGTGCCTTCCAGCGTTTTAGAAGCGAACGAGCGCGGCGAAAGCTAACGCGCTCAGAAAGACATTTTGGAGGAATCAATATGTCTGGCTATCAACAGGAATACTTGAAAGCGCAAACCGAGCCAGAAGCCTTCTGGCGTGAGCAAGCAGAACAATTGGACTGGTTCGAAAAGCCGAAAACCATTCTGGCCAACGATGAAAATGGCATTGAGCGTTGGTTCCCGGATGGCGTGATAAACACCGCCTGGCTGGCATTGGATTACCATTGCGAAAACGGGCGCGGCGACAAAACCGCGCTGATCTACGACTCCCCAGTCACTGCTAAAAGACAAGCCTATAGCTACTTGGAACTGCGCGACCAAGTGGCAAAAATCGCGGGTATGCTCGCTGGAATGGGCGTTGAGAAAGGCGACCGCGTGGTGATTTACATGCCGATGGTGCCGGAAGCCGCCATGGCGATGCTGGCCTGCGCAAGATTGGGCGCGATTCACTCTGTGGTCTTTGGTGGATTTGCACCTAACGAACTGGCAGTTCGAATTGAAGATGCAGAGCCAAAAGTGCTGATGACGGCCTCTTGCGGCATTGAAGTCAGCAAAGTGATTCCCTATAAACCGTTGGTCGACAAAGCCATCATGGACAGCCGCTGGAAGCCTGAAAAAGTGGTGGTGCTGCAACGTCCAGAAAGTGCTGCAACGTTAGACCAAGAACGCGATGTGGATTGGCAAGCAGCCTATGAAGCGGCGCAGCGCCATGACTGTGTTCCTGTGCTGGCCACCGATCCGCTTTATATCCTTTATACCTCTGGCACCACAGGCAAGCCCAAAGGGGTAGTGCGCGATAACGGCGGGCATGCTGTCGCGATGAAATATTCTATGAAAGCCGTATACGATATGCCGCAAGATGGTGTGTTCTGGGCAGCTTCTGATGTGGGTTGGGTAGTTGGGCATTCCTATATTGTATATGCGCCGCTTATCCATGGCTGCACCACTATTTTGTTCGAAGGCAAGCCGGTTCGAACACCAGATCCAGGTGCCTTTTGGCGGGTATGCCAAGACTATGCGGTAAATGTGCTTTTCTCGGCACCGACGGCTTTTCGAGCCATCAAGAAAGAAGATCCAGAAGGTAACTACGTCAATGAGTACGATTTAAGTTCGCTGAAATCCATCTTTATGGCAGGTGAAAGGCTCGACCCTCCGACTTACGATTGGGTTGTCGAAAAAACCGGAAAACCTGTGATTGACCATTGGTGGCAAACCGAGACGGGCTGGGCAATTGCTTGTGACCCAATGGGTATTGAAGTGATGCCAGTGAAAGCGGGTTCATCGACCAAGCCGACACCGGGCTATCAAGTCGAAATACTCGATGCACTTGGTAACAGCCTTAAAGCCAACCAGCAAGGTTATGTGGCACTAAAACGGCCGTTGCCGCCGAGCTGTTTGCCGACGGTATGGCGCAATCACGATCGCTTCGAGACGGGCTACCTTAGCCAATTCCCTGGCTACTATGTATCTGGTGATGGCGGTTACTTAGATGAAGAGGGCTATCTCTTTATCATGGGGCGTATCGATGACGTGATAAACGTGGCCGGGCATCGTCTCTCAACCGGAGAAATGGAAGAGATTGTCGGTGCACATCCCGCCGTGGCTGAATGTGCGGTCATCGGTATTCACGACGAGCTAAAAGGGCAGCTTCCCGTCGGCTTTGTGGTGCTGAAAGACGGCGTCGACATAGCTTCAGACCAATTGGCTGGAGAGCTTGTCGCCAAAGTACGGGAAGAAATCGGCGCAGTGGCTTGTTTCAAGCTGGCCTTGGTTGTCGACAGATTGCCAAAAACACGTTCCGGTAAAATCCTGCGAAGAACCATGCGCCAAATTGCCGATGGCGAACAATATGTGGTGCCTTCAACGATTGATGATCCATCCAGCCTGAATGAGATTGAAAGGGTGTTGCAGCGCTAGAGTCGGTTGGTCATTTGGAATAGGAAGGGAGCCAGTTGGCTCCCTTTTGGCTCATGGTCATCATCACTCAAGTGTTTCAAAGTGGAACTTGTATTCACTGACACCGTCTATACGCACGCCTTTTTCCCTTAACTCAAGGTACTGCTTCATTTTAATAGTTCTGAAGTCCATTGCCTTCAGCGCAAGGATGATCCGCAGTTCATCCATTGAATGTGATTTTGCTTCAGAGCTGCATGTACCACAGACAACATGGGTCTTCGGCTTAAAACCAACCTGGTTAAGCCAGTGCAAGTCTTTGGGTTCTTTACGCGTGCCGCAGAAGTAGCATTGATTCTCTTGTTTCAATGCCGCTTGTTCCCTCAATTCTTTCGGACTAGGTGAATTGGCTGATTGGGAATTTTTAGCCTTCTTATTACCACCGAACTGAGGAAACTGAACGACATTAGACATTGGTTTTGGCCTTATTAATTGAGTTGTACCCAAACAACCTGAATATGAGCATCTTCAGGTCGTTTGGGTATATACAGCTAGTATTTTGCCAGAAAATGATCATAATCTCGCGACAAAACACGGGAAGAAAAATGACCATGACTGATTTTCAATATTACTTTCACCAACTGCCTTGTTTTAACTGCAAAAACACCACAGTAAGTACTGATCTTGGTTGGTTAACTTTGGCGATGAAAGACGATGTTGTCGCTCAAATCGCAGCGATTATTGCGCAAGGCAAGGTAGAACCTGATCTTTCAGTGAACGTGACTTGCACGAAACAGGAAGCGCGTGATTACTTGCTGTTGAACTTCTTTGGCTACTCGGAAGAAGAACTCGCGAATCAAGTTAAAGCGGAAGATGAGCAAGAAGTTCAGGATGAAATCGCAGAGCTTCTTGCTGACGGAAGTGATAAAGCTGTTTTCGAGCATGAAGTCGCGCTGCAAAGCTGTACTGACTGCGACATTGACTAAGCGCGAAACCTGACGTTAAGCCAAGTGTGACTGCGGGGCTTATGATGCTCCAAAGAAAAAGGCGCTATCAAACGAGATTTTGATAGCGCCTTTTTGTTTTTGCGGTGATTGAATTGTTGGCCGAGGCTCAATCACATTCGTCTAGGGACACTGGGCCTTGCAGCTCTTTCAGGATCATCTTTTGAATATCGATGCCCAAGCTCATCACGATCAGGCTCCAGTTCAGGAACGGCAATGAGCCGTTATCAATGCCGCGCGCAAAGTTATTGGCATTCCAATTAAACACCTCTGACAGCTTTTCGGTGGTCAGCGCTTCGTAATTGTCGTTATCAATCAAATTGCTGAACTGCTCACTGGTGGGGCACACAAACTTGTCATTAGGCCTGAAAGCCGTCGGTTTAAAATAAGAAAGCACTCTTCTTACGTTAACCTCAATCACTTCACCGTCACTTTGGATATTCGGCTTGCCAGCGAGCGCGCACAAGAAACACCAGCATGGGTAAGGGATGGTTGAAACGTTGTCAGGTTCGTTCTTATAACGCGCCGTCCACGCATTGATATTCTTTTGCTGTATGCCTGTTACGCTAACCAATTGATTGGAATCGTAGCCGTTGTCTTTTAATAGGTTGATCACTTCGGCCACTTCTGACACCAAAGGCTTGGCCCATCTACTGTATGGAGTAAGTGTTGCTTCTCTGACCATAATTAAATCTTTTATAAACAAACATTTAGTTTGTTTCTATTAAACATTACCCGAGATCATACGTGTTCAGACTGATAAGTCTACTTTTATCGGGAATGGTGACAGAGATGACTTTCTTTCCAGCTTGTTCAATGACCTTCCAGAAGAAACGAAGTTATCGACAAAAGTGAGAAGAAGCCGACTACCTAAAATCATGATGGCTTCGAGCGCAGAGCGCTTTAACCCTCTATCTATCTTCGCTTTTTCCACAAAACTGAAACGCATCTTGCTTTACATCCGCGCTATAGTCTGATGAGTCTTTTTTGACAATCAAAATTGAGCTGTGCCTGGCGCAGCAGGGCAGGATGCCCAATAGATAATCGACCAAACAAACAGGGAAGAAAGTGATATGGCGGTAGAGCAGGGTGTAGTTGAAAGCCTAAATGCGATGTGGGCGACGCCTTATGGTGTGGCAGCGAAATATATCTTTATCTCAGGCATTGTGTTGCAGATTGTTTTATTAATCACGCGATACAAAATGCCTGTGGTAGATGCACTACTGGCGGTGGTTGGGTTCAAGCGCGTTCAGAACCGTGATAAGTGGTTCAACATTTTGCACTTCTCTGTGATTGTCATTCCCCTCGCGTTACTTTCACTGGCAATGTGATTGCTGACTGACTGACTGACTGACTGACTGACTGAGTGATGAACCCCTAAGGTGCAGGCTTTGCTGGTAGCTTTTGGACAGTGAAAGGAAAGGGAGCCGTTTGGCTCCCTTTGAGTTTGGATAGCTCATTAATGCCCCAAAATTGTTTAGAGCACATGAACTACAAAATCTAGGGCATTCGTTTGCCCCTACTAGAAGTTATCCGAACTCAGCATATCTCCGCGTGGTATTATGTAATGCTTTAAACCATTCTACAGGTAATTCAAAAGTGGCTAATTGAGTAAAGCCTTCGACGAACTTTTGTCAAAAAGTGCACTGTGTAGATATTGAGTTAAAAAATGAAGGTAATCGACACTATATAATCCAAACTGCCAAATCATGCATGAGTCTTTATAACTGGCTCATTTAATTTCCTGTCCGTGATGCTTCGAATAAACTCACAACCGTTAGTTACTAGTCTGAGATGAGTTCCGCCGTGGCTTGCTCTCTTGGTTCTGGTAAGTGCTTTCTTAACCGAGAACTCCATTCTTTTCTAGCAACTGATTTTGATACTTCAAGATGCCATACATGTCTTTTAAGCTGCGATTTGATAGCTTCGTTCCATGTATCGCTATTAGGTTCAGCATCTAACACTTGTTCAAAACAAAAGAGCATCTGAGCGATAAACCAACGGTACTTTGAATAAGTGGCTGGGTCGCTTGTTATATCCATCTTAATACCTCTGGCTAGCTCTGGGTGCTCAAAACATAGATTTAAGTAACTTTGATATGAAGCGTATGCTGTAGCTCTTCTCGCTTCATTGCGTGAAGACAATATCTGGATGATGGCAAATACAAGTGCGAAGAAAGCGATTATCATGACGAATATATCGGCTCGTGCATCCCAGAATTCAAAACTTAAAAATTGTGCTGCACCAAAATCAAAACACACATTTACCTCCTAAAATTGTTTGATTCTATATATCAACGGCTTATTACTTTTTCGCAATCGTAACCTGGGGGTAAGTGCTTGAATGAGTCCCCTGCACCTGGCCTAGATTTATACTGAAACTCTCTTAGTTTTTGTATATCTATATCGGTCGTTAAAACACAAGCATTGCACCCTCCCTTTACATAAAGCATTGTTTTATTGGCTGTTTTACTTGGTCTAAGTACGCATGAACCGCCATATTGGGATGTATTGGATTGAACTACATAACAATGAAGGTCTCTGACAGCAGACTCCAAGATATGTTGGTAGTAGTTAGTATCCTTGTTCCATACACACGCGAAAATCATATCAACTTCTGATTTGAATAGAGTCCGATGTTCAATGTCAGATAGCTCAAAGCAATTGTATGTAGTAAAGCTAACGCCATTCCAATTAACCTTATGGTAATAATTCTTTGGTTTATACAAGAGGTTTGCTGGCTTTAGTCTTAGTGAATCTATGATTTCTAATTCACCAGGAGCATAGTGATTTTTTAGTCTTACAGATAAAGCACATGATTTATATTTATTTGAAGCCTTGAAAGGGAGAACTTCTATTATCAAATTATATACTTGTTCCCCAACAACCCAATGTTCTAGTCCAAATATCAATCCTATTTGATGTCTACGCGAGTGTGCCACCATAAAAGGGAGCCAACTTACGGGTATCGAAACTTCGGGCATGACCAGTAAATCGGCTTGCTCTTTGGTCGCTGTATTTAGTATTTGGTATAAGTTTTTTTGGCGTTCGTAACTCAGGTTAGGTTTTTTATCCTTACGCAATGAAGAGTTTATATCTTGCTCAAGTACAACCATGTTTGCTAAAGCTAATCTTAAGCTTCTATTTGGTTTTTGGTGTCCAACTCGAAAAGTTGATTTTATATTGTGTGACCTTGTCTCATTTGAAGTGAAAAACTCTACGGGTAAGTTTTTTTGAAAAATATCTTTAGTGTAAGACTCTAGAGAATTACTTTGCCAATCTAGCAACTCATTAGAATGAAGTGAATTTGGTAGTTCGAAAAGTTGCCACTCATCCAAGTGAATAAATCTTGGTGACATTTGTATCTTTCTATTACATAGCTCCAAATTTCCTATCTTCAAGAAAGAGTCTTCGTTTGTCAGATCACCATTGAAATCTGAGAAATTAGCTAGCGGCCATGCGACTAGATGATGACGTAGTAAGTTTGACTTCCTAAATGCCCACGAATATTTACACAACCCTTTCTCGATAAGGAAAGTAGCTAGCTTATATTTATCACCATCTATAAATACTTTGGAAGATTCTTGGTTACTTTCTTGGTGAGGGTCTGCGATGTCAAGCAAAGCAATGGTTAGCGATAAAGACAAATAATTATATAACGTCAGATCCTCTCGCATTCTGTTTGTTATTTGAACCGAGGAGGCTCTTCTACCTTTTTCAGATTTGTAAATTATTTTTGTTTTTTCTATCTCGTTTTCGAGTGAACGCACAAACCATAAGATAAAATCATAGCGCTTGATTACAAGAGCATACTGGTACACTTTTTCCCACAAACGGTTAAATTGAAGTGCACTTGCGCCTTTAAAGAATAGCTGGATATCTGGCAAGACTGTGTTGTTTCTATCCAGCTTACAGAGTCTATGAGCAGTAATATGGCTTGATAGATATTTAGCTAACTCAGTTTCATTTTCCGCTAAGCCCACAATACTTCTTAGTTTGTTCGCAGAACCATCATACAAAACATCATATGCAAACTTGTCTAACTCTTTATCGATATGTTCAGTAGGCAAAAACTTAAAAGCACTACTTCTTTCTTCCAGTTCTTGCTTGAAGATCTCTAATCCTGCTTTACTATGGTTTTTATCAAAATGCTGAAATATTAGTTTTTCTCGTTGAATGGGTAGGTTGTTCCCATTAACGTTTATTAAATAGTCTGCTTGTTCACCATCCTCACGTAGTAATAAACCGTCAAAATATGATTCAACAAAGCTTTCTATAGGGTTATCTTGTTCAAATTTGGGACGTTTAAATACGAGTAAAATATCATCAACGTAGCGACCATAGTAAGATGGTCTTACATGATCAGATATGCTTGTATCAAAGTCCGATAGGTACCAGTTTGCGATGATAGATGAAGAGGCAATACCTATCGGCAGCCACATTTTATTATAGCAATCTGGATGTGTTTTTAGGGCTGATTTAGTCGTGACATGATTGTATTGTATGTAAATTTTTTCTAATGCTTGTGTTAGCAGTTCCGCTAGAGCTGTTTCCGAAAATTCATCTTCGTTTTCATCAATAAACTCATATATTAAACCGAAGTCAAAGTCTATATTATAGAAATATGACTTTAGGTCTAATGATAGTAGAGCGACATCTTCTTTTTTGTCTGCAAGTTTTGATGCAACTTCAATAGCTTGATCGCGCCACTGATTGTATTGCTCTACATAACGCTTAAAGATATCTTTAGTGTAATTTGAAGGCTTATCCTCAGTGTCATTGGTGGTCAGGAAGCTTTTGAGTCTATTCCCATAACAATCATCAGACAGTTTACTATCCATTACAGAGCCAACTACTGTACACCACAACATCTCTATAACATGAAGCTCAACTGGGGCATTGATAAAGTAGTTTACTTTTTCAACTTGATACTGAGGTGAAGATGTAATGTTTGAAATGAAAAGACCATTTCTTTCATTATGCTGGTTTTGTTTGGTATCTTCAGTTCTTGATACTTTCTTCGGTAACAAATGATAGGAAATTTCGTCTAACCAGTCTTTAAAATCATTAGTAGCCACGGGATTTTTGCTTTTTAGAACTGAAAGTATCTTTTGAAGAGATGTGTCAAGGTCTGTACTTTCGAAAGCAGCGACTCTTTGTTTCAAAAATAGGTTGAGATTATCTTGATAAGCGTAGCTCTTGAGTGAAAGATATGCGCTTCTGATAGTTTCTATATCCAACTTCATGCTCTTCATGTCTCAGTATTGATTTATGTTAATTCATTGTGGTTATGCAATGGTTTTATGCGCTTATATTATCATATGTTTCGCAATTTTAATCATAAGCTTAGATACTTCTAGTGACTAAACTTTGCCCTATACTGGGGCGTTTGGAGTAGCTAAATCAGTTCTTCCCCCCCTTTCCGTTCGACAAACTCATCACGCAAGCAGCGTGACGCGACTTCCGTGATTAACGTCTTCCGGAATTGACCGTGTATATTTGTTCGGGAATTGAGAATATTCCATACTTAAAGTAATCCATGATTATCTAAATTAGGAAAAGTGCTAGCAAACTTCTTTCCCTACGCGTGTCAGGCCGATCTTTTCTGGCAAGTTCATGCCCCTTTCCGTGCCAGCGTCGTTCGACCTCATGAATCACATTGAGACGGTTTGACTTACATTTTCTTATCTGTGTAATGTCTAACAAGTCGGTGTGACTGTGAAATGAAAACTTTTACAGAAACGTAGCAGCCATCCTCAAGGCGGCTTGCTTATGATCTGCGCCACTGCCTGACGTGAAGCCCTCTAAAATCATCTACTTTTCGTGGTTTTCTTGGCGGTATTTTGAAAGTATTTCCGGCACGAACAACCTCGAACTTTCCCTCGGGTTGAGGGGCGATTACAGGTAAATATTGATCTTTGGTATCCATCAAGTGGTGCCGAGAATCTATAAATGACTTAAGGCAGCAAGTGATTAATGACATATGTGAGTTTGCGGTGCTCACATATTCAGCGGTAATCTTTTTGAAAGCTGGCACTTGGATATTTAACGGCCTTGTTAATCTACTAACAATTGCAACTTCCGGAATGGTGGCGGCAATATACCAATCGTCAAGCTCTTCTGGAAACATATCAGTCTCTCTTGCTTTGTAAACTATCTCTATCTGCTTAATTAGTCGGTCTGTACACCTGTCGTGGCGTGAAATAGCAATCTGAAGAGGTTGGTCAAAATAGTGGAGCGCGCTCTCTATGCGTTTGATGTTTTCACTGACTTCTTTCAGCTCTCGTAAGCTTCTTTTAAGGCTTTTTATGTCTCTAAGTAAGGCGAGTTCCTCTTCTACCCTATCCGGACAGTAGTTAGGGTAAGGATACGCGCTCCAGTCATCATCGAATGGCAGAACATGCTCCATACAATCAGCAAAGCAAAGCTCTAAATAAGGTGACTTAGAGATATCCTTTAGATCGTAATAATGCGCGTTAATCGCGGCAATTTTCGCTTTGTGGTTGGGGAAGTGGCTAGTAAACCAGTAAAGAAGGGCACCAGTAAAAATGCCGATGCAGATATTTTCGGCAAGCACCAAGTATTGTTCGTAGGGTGTAAGCCAAGTACCCTCCATGTGCTTTTGCAATAAGTAGGCGATGAGAACGCAGGTTAATACCGGAACATAAAGGCATAGGTGCATTTTCAAAGACATAGACCACCAAGGACTACCTATGCGATAGGCTAACAGTTTGGCTTTCCATTCTTGAGGGATGTCTTTAAACCGACAATAGAAAGGGTAAACAACCGTTTCGTAAATGACGGCTAACGTTGTAATAACCATCATTACCGGAAAGAAGAAAAATGCCGCGAGCTGCGGCAGTATTTGGATGTATTTCATGCGGACTTCATTTTTTCTGGTATCAGCGGCTCAACGTGTTTCTCCATCGCCTTTCTCAGCTCGATACGTGCAAGGGTGAGACTGGCTGCAATTGCAACCGTGTGTGAAAACCCAGAAAGTCGGTATTCCGCAAGTTGGACATATCCTGTTGGGTCACTCTTTATTTTTTCGGCTTTTGTTTTTAAAAGCCAATGAGTAAATACGCGGTGTTCGTTAAATACCATAAGGTTATGTCTGTGGGTTTCGTCTTTTATCTGCTTAGCCTCTATCTCAAAGTCTCCGCAATTGACCAGCAATTCATCGACACGCCGTTCAACAAGTGCAAAGGCATTCCTTACGTCTTGGTCGAAAAATACCACTGAACGGTCAATGCGACTCATGGTTGTTCGAAATTCATTTAAGAGGGTCGGAGTGCTGGTTCTTCCAGTCCCTTCTAGGAAGCGTATGTATTGTTCAGAAAGACCATCGAGAGACCTGCTGGGGTTGCAATATTCTTTTGCCTTTTCTGCAGTGTTTTCATCGTGCTTCCAGCCAAAAAATTGCGCCTCTATTCCACAAGGGCTCGATATTCTTAGCAGCTCATAATAGTGGGCCTCATATGCGCTTTTTCGGTTGTTTATATCGGTAATATGATTGGTGAAGTAGTAGAAGATAACCGCCGCAAACACACTGGTCGCAGAGCCTGCTAGAAAGGTCATGGTTGCTGACTTAACTAATTCTTCACCGTAGATACCAAATATTGCCCAAGCAACAAATGCTGAGATTGCAGCGATGACATACATCGGCGTTGGTAAGGTGCGCAGAGTGTGCAGATAGAAAGAGCGTATCCATCTTTGATAAGCAAGGGTCGCCGCAGGTGAGAGAAGTTTAAATAGCAATTTGCCTATGTGCCACAGCAGAAACCCATACGAAGGTATAGCCGGGATGATTTGAATTGCGGTGAGTTTCATGCCTTACAAAGTAGTCCTGGGTGTAAAAAAGGGCAGATACTCTAATGGTTTTTTGGCCTGATGTGTAGCCATTTAGCGGGTGAGTAGCCAACCACTTGATAGACGTTTCGGGTGTCATCATTTGCCCAAACAATACTTATCCGAAACCAACAGTTTAGTGCGCCAGCTCTAACGAACTTTTGTCCAAAACTCAGTTAGCATCGTTCTCCCAAATGAATCTATAGCAGGCTTTTTAACTGACTCCACTCAGGGGAGAACTGTCTCCTGAGGTACTTATCTAAAACCGTATGTTTGATTTTCGATAAGAACCCTGTTCGCTCTCTTTGAGCTTTGAGGGCTTTAACACTTTCAAGTAATTTATCTCGGTCAAACGCCAACCAAACTTCTGGTGCGGGTGTGGAAAGATTCGTGTGGCAAATAGGTGCAACCAAAGAGAAAAGAGTGTGTTCTACTTTTTCCAATGGGAATGCTCGAGCAACTGACGCGATGGATTCATAGTCAATTTCGTTGTCGATGAAAAGGCCGGAAAGGGCTTCTATCAAATCATCTTCTGTTAGCTGGTTTGCCATTTAACGTCTGCCGAAGTTTCTGATTGATAGATGTTTAAACAACGAAGTTGTGATTGGCAAGGGCATCAGCCACTAAAATAAGGGAGCCACTCGGCTCCCTTTGCATTTCCTTTCAGCCTGCTTTAAGCAGCTTCCACCTTCACCCTAAAGAAAATCGCATAGAACAGCGGTATCACTACCAATGTCAGGATGGTTGCGAACAGTAGACCAAACATAATGGTCACTGCCATGCTCTTGAAGAAAGGGTCAATCAAGAGCGGGGCAACACCCAAAATGGTGGTGAATGCGCCAAGCAATACCGGACGGGCGCGGCTCAGAGCTGCATCGATAATCGCATAGTAGGGCGCTTTACCATCACGGATTTCTACGTCCGCCTGATCAACCAGCACAATAGCGTTTTTCACCATCATACCAATCAAGCTAAGGAAGCCGAGGATCGCCATAAACTCAAATGGTGTCTGGAACACAATCAATCCGACCGTCACACCTACCACTGCCAGTGGAGCAGTCAGCCAAATCACCAGTGGTTGTCGCAGGGCGTTGAACATAAAGACCACGGCCAGAATCATGGCTGCAAATCCATAAGGCGCAGAAATCACCAGACCTTCGTTGGCATCTTTCGAGGCTTTGTATTCTCCGTACCACTTGAGCTCGTAGCCCGCTGGCAGTTCAATGGCTTCAATCTTGCTGCGAACATCGTTGAACGCATCGGCAGTCAGCACGCCCGGTGCAGGGTCAGCCTGTACCAGAATGGTTGGTACGCGATCAATTCGGCGAAGAATCGCATCCTGATACACCACGTCGACTGAATCGACTAACTGGCTTACCGGAATAAAGGAGCCTGTTGCTGGGCTGAATACCTCAGTGTTTTCAATCGCACGCTGGTGGTTGCGTTCGCTTTCAGGCGCGCGCACTACAATCGGGATCAAATCATCACCTTCGCGGTAAACACCCACGTTACGCCCGGTCAGGGTCTGGGCAATCGCTTGGTTAATCTCCTGCATAGTCAGGCCGAAACGCTGCGCTTCTTCAGAAGAATAAACAGGGCGAAGCACTGGCACTTGCTGACGCCAATCGTCTTGCACTGCAATCAGGTTATCGTCGGCCAACATGATGGCTTTCGCTTGTTCTGCCAGTTGACGCAGCACCGCGCTGTCAGGGCCTTTGAAGCCAGCTTCGATTTTCTTACCGCCACCGCGGCCAAGCATGAACTTCCATACCTTGATAGAAGCGTCAGGGTATTTCGCATCCAACTCGCTTTGCAGTTCGCCGAGAAGCGGGGCGATTTTGGTGTAGTCGTCGATATCAATCAGCAATTGGCCATAGCTTGGGTTACGGGCTTCTGGCGCGTAGGTCAGCATAAAGCGAAGGCCACCACCGCCAATGAAGCTGGTGATATTGGTGATGCCTTCTTTTGCTTTCACGTCTTTCTCGATGTCTGCGACCACGGCTTCAGTGCGCTTAATGTCTGAGCCTTGCGGCAAGTAAACATCAACCACGAACTGAGGACGTTGAGATTCCGGCATAAAGCCCGGTGGAACGAATTGCACGCCCCAAATCGCAGCAGCCATTGTACCGAACAGCAGGGCACAACTGATGATGCGGCGTTTCAGCACCCAGGTCAGTAAAGCTTTGTAACCTGTTACCATACGACCCGGTTTCTTATCGGCTTTTAACGGCTTCACTTTGAGAAAGTCATGGCACAGCATTGGTGTGACGGTAACTGCAAACACCCAGCTCAGGAACATGGAATACAGGATCACCCAGAACAGCGAGCCCGCGTATTCGCCCATGTCTGATGGCGACAAACCAATCGCACTGAATGCACAGATACCGACGACAGTACCGCCAAGCAGAGGCCATTTGGTGGCGTTCACCACGTCTGAAACCACGACCTTGCGGTCTGCATCGGGTTCTTGCTGCAATCGCACCAGAATGCCATCGGTGACCACAATGGCATTATCGACCAACATGCCAAGCGCGATGATCAGCGCACCCAGCGAAATACGCTGCATGGCGATATCTTCAATCAGCATGATGCAGAGCGTGCCTGCGACCGTCAGCAGCAAGACAAAGCCGATAATCACACCGGAACGGACGCCCATAAATAGCAGCAGCACCACAAATACGATGGCAACCGCAGCAATCAGGTTGTCGATAAAGTTGGCGACAGAATCACGCACCGAATCAGACTGCATGGAGATAACATTCAGTTCCATGCCGAGCGGACGCTGGCTTTCCAGCTCTGCCAGACGCGCTTTGACTGCATCACCCATATCCACGACGTTACCGCCGGTGACATTCGAGATACCAAAGCCGATCGCGCGCTCGCCGTTGTATCGCATCAGCATGGTGGAAGGTTCTTTGTAACCTCGCACGATGTTGGCGATATCACCCAGATGCAGCACGGTGTTGTTATCACCAACCGCAACTTGCAGGTTTTTCAGGTCGGCAACGGAATCAATGTTGGAGCTTGGGATCACCGGAATACGCATCGCTTGGGTTTCAATGCTGCCCGCAACCGTCACCAGATTTTGCTTTTGCAGCACTTGGAAGACTTTCTCTGCAGACACGCCAAATTCCGCAAGACGTTCGCTGGAGATCTCGACAAAGATGGTTTCCTGTTGCTCCGCCAAGGTTGCGGTTTTTGCCACGCCCGGTACCAGCACGATTTCACGGCGAAGGGTATCGACATAATCCTGTAGCTGCTTATCGCTAAATCCTTCTCCGGTCACGGCAAAGAACAGGGCGTACACATCTGCAAAATCGTCATTAACAATCGACGGGCCTGCTCCTGGAGGCAGCTGTCTTTGGGCGTCTGAAACTTTGCGGCGCAGCTTGTCCCATACCTGTTGGAGGTCAGCGCTGCTATTGGCGAACTCAAGTTTGATTTCAACCGTCACCTCAGACATGCCTTGCATGGAGACGGATTTCACCTCTTTGAGTTCCTGAAGCGATTGCACCGCGCCTTCGATAACATCGGTCACTTCGTCTGAGACTTCCTGTGCTGTTGCGCCGGAATACGGAGTGACAATCACCGCCTGACGGATAACAAATTCCGGATCTTCAAAACGACCGAGTTTGAGGTAGCTGATGTAGCCGCCAATCAGGGTGAGGGCGATCAGCACCCAAACACTGGTGCGTTTGGCAATGGTATAACGTGCGATGTCCATTGTTATGCTCCAGTGCGTTCGTCAGTGTAAGGGCGCACTTCCATGCCTTCTCTCACGCTGGAAACGCCCGCGATGATGACACGTTCACCAAGGGCCAAGTTCTGTGTCACGACAATGCGGTCTTTGACCAGCGCGCCCACGTCCACATAACGTTTTTCAGCTTTGTTTTCGTCACCGACTACCCAGACGAACTGCTTGCCTTGGTTATCAGGAACCACGGCGGTCAGCGGCAGGGTGATAAGGCTGTTTTCGTCTGTAATAGCATTTGTGTCTGGTATGACTTTCACAGCCATGCCCGGCAAAACGCGGAAGCCATTCACCTGCTCAAGCCCGAGTACGACGGCATAGGTCTGGGAGACTGAATCTGCCTGCGTAGCAAAAGTGCGCAGTGTCAGCGGGAACGCTTGCCCCGGAATCGAAGAAATTTCTGCGATGGCTTTAGTACGGTTACCGCCAGACAACATGACTTGATGAGGAATGTTAATCACCACTTCCAAATCGTTGAGGTCATGCACGGTCAGCACAGGTTCATTGGCTTGAACCTGAATGTGGTTATCCATCATTTTGCGGCCAACAATGCCATCAAACGGTGCGTGAAGTTCGGTGTATTCCAGCTGGCGTTTGGCTTCAGAAACACGGTTCTTTGTGAGATCAAAACGCGTGGTAATCGCATCTAAATCGGCTTTGGAGATCGCCTGGCTTTTCTTATAAATCGCCTGTGCACGCTCGTATTCCAGTGTGGTGTTTCTCAATTCAAGCTCTGCCGATTCCAAGGCTGTTTTGGCATCGCGAGAATCCAGCATTGCCAGCAATTGGCCTTTTTTCACTTCATCACCTTCATTGACGAAGATGTTGGTCAGTCGGCCGCCAATGCGAAAGGCCATGTCTGCGCGCTCAGCCGCGCGCACAACACCGTTAAAGCTGAGATCAGCGGCTTGTTGTGTATCGACGATCTCAGTTAAGGCTGGTTGGATGACAGGTGCGGTGACTTGTTCAACTGCTTTCTCGCCACATCCTGCCAGAAGAAAAGAAGAGATGATCAAAGTAGCAATCGCGCCGCGCTTGAATGACGGTTTGCCGAACGTGTTGACGACCATGTAGTTCTACTCCACAAAGAGACCGGCCTGCAAAGCCGGTCTGATCAGACAATTTTGGGGTTGGTATTAAAACCAAAAGTAAACTCTGGAGTTTATCTTAAGCGTGTTTTGTATTGAGGTAAACTCAAAAGTGTACTTTTTAATTCCAACTTGGTAGATTTGTCGCGTTGAGAAAAGGAGAGAGCCCATGACACGCTCAGAGCAAAAGCGCCTGGCGATCATTACTGCAGCCAAAGAAGAGTTTATCCAGTATGGATTCGCGGCTGCGAATATGGACCGCGTCTGCACAACAGCAGAAGTATCAAAGCGCACGCTTTACCGTCATTTTGAAAGCAAGGAAGTGCTGTTTGAATCTGTACTGACCATCATTCAGTCTTCGATTGATGAAAGCCTAAGATACGAATTTGACGTCGACAAAAGCCTGAGTGAGCAACTCACTACGATTACGCGAAATGAGGTTGAAAACCTTTATGGTAAGTATGGAATTCCTTTCACCCGAACCATCTTGATGGAGTTCTTGCGTCAGCCAGATATGGCTAGCCAAATCATTTCAAAAATCTACAACAATAAATCGCTGAACCATTGGTTTGATGAAGCGCAGAAGGCCGGGAAAATCAAAGCCATCAAACTGGAACTGCTGACCCAAACTTATTCAAGTCTGTTCAACGGCATGTTCGTGTGGCCTCAGGTATTCGACATGCAGCCAATTCCAGAAGGGAAAGATTTGGATGAGAAGGTCGAGCATGTGGTGAGCGTGGTGGTGGGGAGTTGTGGAGCCTAACGCTCAACTCAGTTCTTCTACTTCTCACACTTAATGAAAATAAAATTAGGGTTTTTGCTTAAGCGCTCGTAGGTTTGCTGACAGGCTTGTTTGATGGCTTCTGAAACCTGTCCTTCGGAAATCTGGGTGATAGATAGCCCTGCATTGGTGACTGCATTCGTGATTTCAACCAGTGGTCGTCGGTAAAACGTCACTTGAACTGGTGTACCGACTGTGTTCCATTCTTCTTGCACTAGCTCGGTATCAAAGTAGTTGCCCGTTGTTGAACACTCGAAGTCAGCAAACGGGTGATGGGTCGAAAGCACCATGTACCCACCAGGTTTCAGCACTCGGTGAACGTCGCTAAATAGGGTGGTGAGGTCTTTCAGGTAATGAATGACCAACGGACACACGATGACATCATATTGCCCATCAGCTTCTTTGGGTAAGCCTTCTGATAGGTCCTGAACATACGCCGAGACATGCTGACCAAACTTATTCTTTACGATGTCGACCATTTCAGCAGAGAAGTCGAGGCAGGTGACAGACGCAGCACCTTCACTCAAGAAGTAATCCGCATAAACGCCAGATCCACAGCCTAAATCCAACACTGTTTTTCCTTCAATGCGCTCAAGCATGGCTTGCAGGTTAGGGCGTTCAAACAGCGCGTTGTAGATATTGCCTTGAACTGCTTCGTCATATTGCTGGGCAAATTTTGAATACATGTCGGATTTCATGATTTTTCTCAGAGATAGTTAGGGAAGGAAACCAGCTGCATTTTGCGACTCAGTGATCTGAAATACAATCCTTCACCAACTGGAAAGCCTCAATAAGGTCAGTCTTTCCATACACTTGCTGGTAAAGCCATGGAATGTATAAGGATTATTGTGAATCGGTAACCTAAAGGTGAATAAAAATGGGAATGGTTATCATTGACTAATGTTATGAAAATTAAGACTTTTTCTGGTTGTTGTTGAATTCAATTTCACTTAGGATGTGGCACATCTTTTGGGATTACCAGCGTTATAAAAGGATCATCACGATGAAAGGTCATCAAGACGTTGTCGTTGAGCTGAATAAGATTCTCACCTCCGAGCTCACCGCAATTAACCAGTACTTCCTCCATGCAAGAATGCTGGGCAATTGGGGTTTTGAAGCGCTCAATAAAGCCGAATACAAGAAATCTATTCAGGACATGAAGCACGCCGATAAATTGATCGAGCGTATTCTGTTTTTGGAAGGCTTACCAAACCTACAGCACCTGGAGCGTCTTCGCATTGGCGAAGAAGTTCAGGAAATGATCGAATGCGACAAAGTGATGTTGGAAGAGCAGTTGATTCAGTTGAAAGAAGCAATTGCCATCTGTGAAGAGAAGCAGGACTACGTCACCCGCGAGTTGCTGAACGACATCCTTGAAGATGAAGAAGAGCATCTGGACTGGATTGAATCTCAACTTGAACTGATTGGCCTGACCGGTCTGCAAAACTACCTGCAAGCGAAAATGGAGAAATAAGCATGAAAGGTAATCAAGAAATCATTGATGGTCTGAACCGCTTGCTGACAAATGAACTGTCTGCGATGGATCAATACTTCGTTCACGCACGCATGTACGAAGATTGGGGTATGGATGAGCTGTATGAGCGCATCAATCATGAATCTGAAGATGAGCGTGAGCATGCATCCATTCTGATCAACCGTATCCTTTTCCTGGAAGGAACACCTGACGTTCAAACGCGCGAAAAATTGCTGATCGGTGCTGACGTTGAAGAGATGATGCAAAACGATCTGAAATACGAGTACATGGTGGCTGCAGAGCTGCGTACCGTGATTGCGCTGTGTGAAGAAAAGCAGGATTACCAGACACGCGAAATCCTGCTGAAGCTTCTTGATGATACTGAGTCAGACCATATGTACTGGCTGGAGAAGCAACTTCGCCTGATCAAAATGATCGGTCTTCAAAACTACATTCAGTCGAAAATGGGCAAATAAGCCGACTCCGACTGAAATCAAAGGCCGCTATCAAAAGCGGCCTTTTTGTTGTCCAAGGTTAAATAGTATTCGTAAACAATGGGCTTAGTTGGCTTTCCATCTTAGGCTTTTGGGGTACTAAATCTATTGTGGACTTTTTAATGAAGAGGAAGCCATTTTGAAAAAAGTTGCTATCGTCACTTTGGATGGCTTTAACGAAATGGATTCGATGATCGCTTTTACAATGCTGAATCGACTTAACAATCTTGGTTTGGTTGCGGAAATTGTTTCAACGCATTCAAATGTCGTTTCAATGAATGGTTTGCGTATTCAGGCTAATCCAACGTTAGAAAGGCTAGAGGAATATGACGGTGTGATATTTGGGAGCAGCAAGCTTTCTAATCAATACGCTGAAAATTCGACCTTCATTTCATCATTTCAACTTGACCCCGATCGCCAATATATAGGCGCACAATGCTCAGGTGCTTTACTGCTTATTGCTAAGGGAATAATTGGAAGCGATGTTTCCATTTCGACAGATTTAAAGACAGAATCTCTGGCAAGTGCTACCGGGCTTTCTTTCTCCTCTTCATCATTTTCCTCTAAAGGCAACATCGCCACCGCCGGAGGGTGTCTGGCCGCAGAGTATCTTGCGTCTTGGATGGCTCTGAATTTACTAGATATTAATGCCACTCGGAAGATGTTGGCCTCATCTATTCCCAAGGATGAAATGGAGATAAGAATTGACCACACGCTAAACAAAATTCGCGATATTTAGTTGTTCACTCTTACCTCATGCTTTTTAACCAAATATGTATAGTGTTTGCGAAAATTTGTATAGAAAGCAAGCGTCGTCTTCATTCCCAAAATAAAAAGGTTTTTAGCGCATAACGTATTGTTAAATAAGGCTGCTTTCGTTGTTTGAAAAAAACACAGAAAAAACAGAGCAATATGCCTCTTGTTACTTATAACTCTCTCATCAGGGCGGAGTTCTTAAAATGAGATGCATTTTTCATATTTGAGTCATCCGACTTTCGCTTCTAGTTTTTACCCAGTGGTAGTAAAGACATACTGAGGCGAAACTATGGCTGAAAATAACATTGTTGGCACTGTCGACAACGATACGATAAGCGGTACGTCTGGCATCGACAATATCGTCGGTGGTTTAGGCGATGATCATATCAGTGCAGGAAGCGGTGATGATGTCATTTTTGGCAACGGGACCTCAGAGACTACTGGAGAAACAACGACACAGCAGACCACGCTAAACGGCGCGCCGGACAGTACATTGTTCGATGTCCAGCCTGATAGCTCCATCCGGATAACCCTTTCAGATATTCAATCCTCAGCGGGATTTAGAAACAGTCTCGGCTACTACATCATGGACGAAAATGGCTTAGTGCTTTCAGCCGAAGTCGTCATAGATAATGCCAAAGCAGCAGAAGATACAGTTCTAGACATTGCGACTCCTTCTAACGCCGCTACCATCGGTATGTTCCTCATCCCCAACGGTTATAGCCGAGGTTTTGATGTAGGAAGCGTTGAACTGGACTTTTCGTCCTCAAGGCCCACCGTATCGCAAGATGGTGTCACTGTAGAGGTCTTTGTTTCCGACGCGTCATTGAACGATGACGGAGCGGATCACGAGACGTTTGACGGGGAAACGTCTGGCTGGGAAGACATTTGGAGTCTTGGTGATAAAGACTACGACGATGTCACTTTCAATATAGGCGTTACGCAAACAACAACGATAGAACAGACCGACAACGACACCATCCATGCAGGCAGTGGTAACGATACGGTGTTTGGTGAAGAAGGCAATGACACTATTTTCGGAGGAAATGGTGATGACGTTCTAAACGGCGGCAGCGGCAGTGATGTTATCGACGGTGGACGCGGGGCTGATGTTATTCAAGGCGGCACTGGAGATGATGAGCTTTCTGGTGGCCGAGGTAACGATTCCATTTGGGGTGGAGATGGAAATGACGTCTTGTACGGTAACCAAGGCGCAGACTTGCTGCAGGGTGGCAGTGGCGATGATCAACTCTTCGGTGGCAGAGGTGCAGATGAGTTGTATGGTGCCAGCGGAGATGACGTGCTTAATGGGAACCGCGGTGCAGACCGTCTATTCGGCGGCGACGGTGACGATGTTGTGAATGGCGGCCGTGGCAATGACTATGTGAAAGGCGATGCCGGAGACGACACGCTCTCTGGTGGCAGAGGCAATGATGAATTAAAAGGCGGCATGGGCAACGACGTGCTGCGCGGTAATCAAGGCGCTGATGTGCTCTATGGCGATGACGGTGATGGAGCAACACGCGGGCCAAACCTTGTGCTCAACGGCGGGTTCGAATCTTACGGTGACGATGGCAGGAGAATGTGGAGCCTCCTCAACGATGAAGACGTACCTGGCTGGGAAAGCGAAGGCAACATTAAGATGGAACTCCAGCAGGGTGGCTTTGGCGGCGGTCCTGCCAATGATGTGACAAACACTGTAATGGAACTCGATTCCACCGCAAACGCGACTGTTTTCCAACAATTCGATGTTTCATCTATTTCGGCGCAACAAGATGCGGCGATGGAAATCAGTTTCGACCATGCCAACCGATATCGTGGTAGTAACACCACAACCAGTGCTTTTTCGGTCAGTGTGACGGATCAAGATGGTGATGTGCTGTATTACCAATATTTCGATAACGACCAATCAAATCAAGCCTACGAATCTTTCAGCAGTCTGCTTTTACTGCCTGAGGGGACAGAAAGTATCAAGGTTGCTTTTTCGGGTGAAGGTCAATCTGATAGCTTTGGCGCGCTGATCGACAATATCTCTCTGGTTCAAGTCTATGAAACGGTAGAGGTCGACGGAGAAAACGTCACCTTTTCAGGTAATGCCGACACCCTTTATGGCGGTAACGGAAAAGACGAACTGTATGGCGAGTCTGGTGACGACACGCTCCACGGTGGTAACGGTGCTGATATTTTGGATGGTGGCACCGGAGATGATTTACTTAAAGGCGGCAGAGGTGATGACGTTCTAGAGGGAGGTGTTGGTGAAGACACCTTGTTCGGCGGTCGAGGAAAAGACACGCTCAGTGGTGGGGATGGAAACGACGATCTGAAAGGTGGCAGAGGTGCTGACGTTTTAGATGGTGGGGACGGTGAAGACACTCTATTTGGCGGTAGAGGGGATGATACGTTAAACGGCGGTGAAGGTAATGACTCCTTAAATGGCGGTATCGGTGCTGACATTCTCGATGGCGGGGCTGGTGATGATTCCCTGCTTGGTGGCAGAGGTGCTGATGTACTCAATGGTGGTTTGGGTGATGACAGCCTAAACGGCGGTAGAGGCCGTGACGTCTTACATGGTGGCGATGGCGCAGATTTACTGCACGGCGGCAGAGGCAACGACGAGCTCAACGGCGGTAAAGACAACGATACGCTTAAAGGTGGAAGAGGAAGCGACGTACTCAAAGGCGACTCAGGCGAAGACACCTTATACGGCGGGAGGGGCGCGGATACGCTCTATGGCGGTTCTGACAACGACAAGCTCTATGGTGGATTAGGCGCTGACACGCTTCGCGGTGACAGCGGCGACGATACGTTACATGCGGGAAATGGCAACGACCTTGCCTACGGCGGGTCGGGCGATGATGTGCTCAACGGTGGTAATGGTGAAGACTCACTTTACGGTGGTGCGGGGGCGGATGTTCTAAACGGTGGCTCCGGCGCAGACAAACTCTACGGCGGCGATGGCAATGATATCGTCAACGGCGGCGATGGAAACGACTATGTCAAAGGCGACGTCGGCGATGACGTGCTCAATGGTGGCGATGGTAAAGATACTGTACGAGGCGGCATTGGCAATGATGTCCTGAACGGCGGTCTTGGTGCTGACATTCTCACGGGGGAAGACGGCAACGATACGCTGAACGGTGGCATGGGCAATGACGTCATGTATGGCGATGAAGGCGATGACACCCTAAATGGTGGCGAGGGCTCAGATATCCTGCAAGCTGGCACGGGCGACGACGTCCTCAATGGTGGGGATGGTAACGACGAGCTTTACGGCGCGGAAGGTGATGACGTCCTGAACGGCGGCGACGGCAATGACATCCTGAAAAGTGGTATTGGTAATGACTCCCTCTCAGGTGGTGACGGCAACGACTCCATCTGGGGGGATGATGGTAATGACAACATCCAGGGTGGAGATGGCGACGACTTGGCATACGGTGGTGAAGGAAATGACTTCGTCAAAGGTGGATTAGGTAACGACACCCTTTATGGCAGCAACGGTGACGACATTGTCTGGGGTGATAATGGCAATGACACCCTCTATGGTGGTTCCGGTGCCGATGTGCTGGTCGGTGGCAGCGGCGACGATACCCTGAACGGCGGTGGTGATGATGACATCATGCTTGGCGGTTGGGGTAACGATACGCTCTCAGGTAGCAGCGGCAGCGATATCGTCTACGGCGGCGGTGGCGAGAACAGCCTGGAGCTTGGAAGCGGCAACAATACCGTCGCTTACGACGGCAAAGGTAATGATGCTGTTATAGACTTCAGCGCTCGTGACGACAAAGTGGTGATTTCGCGTTCAACCAATGTGCTGTCATTCGGCGCGCTTGCGATGGCGCAGGTCGGCGTCGATGTGGTTATTACCATGGGCAGCAAAACCCTGACACTCGAAGATACACTGTTGCAAAATCTCTCCGAAGATAACTTTGAATTTGTCAGTGAAGAGGACTTCTCAGCACTACTCAACAATGACGGAGCGCCAACCTTCAGTCAGGAAGGTATCGTGGAGCAGTCTGCCGGTAACTTCCTCGTGACGGGCAACTTGCTGGCAGAAGCCGACACTTCCGGCAATTGGAATTTGAAGACGGTCGAGATTGATGGGGCAGTCTACGAAATTCCAGATGGCACATTGGTGATTCAAACTGAACGCGGCGAGCTCACCATTTATGGCTCGGACGATGACCGCCATGCAGAAGGTGAGTACGTTTACCAACTGGCATCTGATGCTTCACTGGGCGAAGAGATCGAACACTTTGAACTGAAGCTGGAAAATGACTTCGGCGATACCGCAGACATGTCTCTGGATATCAATGCTGGTGAAGATGTTGATATTTCGCTTGGGGATCTCATGGAAGTCATCGAAGGTTCCGAGCTGAATGACAACCTCAATGGGGGTGATGAAACCAATGAGATTTATGGATATGCAGGTAATGATGTTCTTGATGGCGGCTTAGGCAACGATCTGATCGCAGGCGGAGCAGGCTCGGATGACATGTATGGTGGCGAAGGATCCGATACGTTTGTGTTCCTGCAAAGCGATGCCTCTGTCGGAACCGTGGATACCATCATGGATTACGAACCAGAGCTTGATGTGCTTGATTTCGCCGATGTACTGGGTGATATCAGTGATGAAGACCTAGGCAGCTATCTGGTTGCGCTGGAAGAAAACGACGATGGGGAAGCCGTGCTTTCAGTCGCTTCCGACGGTGACACGGTGGATCAACAAGTGGTCTTTGCATCAACATCGATTGAAGACATGGTTAACGCCTTCGGATTGGATAGTGATGCTTCCGGTCAGGATGTCATTAACGCCATGATTGAAGAGAGCAAACTCGTTACGCAATCTTTCTAAATCAAGATTTGAATTCAAACGCCTGGGAGAAATCCCGGGCGTTTTTGTTTGTCATCCTTGCTTAGTGACACAAACAAATCGTTTCCCTGCAGGCAAATTATCCTAGTTTGTCACCCTTCATTGGGCTCGCTAGTCTCACTTAAACGTTGACTAGGGAGAACAAAAACGATGGGCACAGACAGCAGAGGATTGATATATACAGGCACAGATGACGCTGGCGTTAAAAAGTTTGAAGCTGCATTGGAATGGATTTTCGACTATCGCCCAAATGCCATGGAAAAAATAGACTCCATCCTGGAAGCACACCCAGAATTTGTGATGGCCCACGTCTTGAAGGGTTATAGCATTGCGAGTGAAGGGCGCTATTCATCATTGGCTGGCATTTCTGATGTGTTGACTTCCATTCGTTCCCTCGTCAAACAAACCAATAGCCGAGAGCAACAACATATTTCTGCACTAGAAGCTTATCAGCGGGGGGATATCAAAGCTGCTCTGGAAGTCTGGGCAGGTATTTTGAATGAGTGGCCGCTGGATCTGGTCGCTTTTCGACAGTCTACAGGTAACCTTTTCTGGTTTGGTGAAAGACAACGATTGGTTGATACTGCCGCGAAAATCGCACCTCACTGGGGAGAAGATATTTCAGGCTACGGTTATTTTATCGGTGCTTTCAGCTTTGCGCTTGAAGAGGTTGGGGAGTACCAACTGGCTGAAGATTATGCCCGTAGAGCAGTTGAGCTAAATCCTGCAGATGTATGGGCTGTCCACTCTCTCGCTCATGTGCTGGAAATGAATGCACGCACTGATGAGGGCATAGACTGGATAGAGTCACGCAGAGAACAGTTACCTACCCATAACGCGTTTGTCGGCCATCTCTGGTGGCACCTTGCGCTATTCCACCTTGAGCAGGGCAATATTGATGAAGTGTTCTCCCTTCTTGACCACCATATTTACCCTGAACCTTCCAATTTCTACTTGAGTGTTCAAAACGGCGCTTCATTACTCAAGCGTTTGGAGTTTTTGGGTATTGAGGTTGGTGAGCGTTGGCAGCGGCTCTACGAAGGTGTGCGGGATGCTTATGGAGACTATATCTACCTGTTTACTGAACTTCACTCCGCCATGGTGCTCCATCGCGCGGGTGAAAAAGAGGCAATCTCGTCATTGAAGGGAAAGCTAGGTAACCCAAATGCTCTGCGTTACCCCACTGAAAATGAGCTTTCCCAAAAGCTGGTTACGGGTATTGAAGCCTTTGAAGATGGCAATTTTGCTCACGCTGCAAATTTGATAACGCCAATTCGATACGATATGGCGAAGCTGGGTGGAAGCCATGCCCAACAAGATATTCTGCATCAATACCTGATCAACGCTGAAGTTGAGCAAGGCCATTTGGAAACAACAAAAGGCTTTCTCAAAGAAAGGGTGTCCCGCAGAACCCAGTGGGACCTGGCTCCTGAGATCTACCTGAGAAAATACGCTGCAATTGAAAGGCTGACGTTAGGTGGCGATAGACAAGCACTGAATCAATTACTTAGACGCGTTCTTTAACATTTCACAGTGACAAGGATTAGTTTTTCATGACAGTACAGGTTAACTTCTACAGTGATTTGCTTTGTTTTTGGGGTTGGGTTGGCCAGCATTACAACGACAAAATCATGCATCTTTGGGATAACTCCCATGTGCAGTGGCAGCATCATTATTTGGCCTTGTATGCCAATGTACCCGAACGGATGAATTCTATTGGAGTGGGTGAACGCGGTTACATGAAATATGCCGAAATCACTGAAAGGTTAATGGCGAAATTTGATGGCTTGGACGTTCACCCTGACTTATGGAGAAAAGTCCGTCCATCGAGTTCATTGATGCCGCATCAAGCGTTGAAAGCGGTGCAGTTTGTCGCGGGTAATGACGTTGCGGTTGAACTTGAACATGCACTCCGTGAAGCGTTTTTCCGCGATGCAAGGGATATCAGCCACTATGGTGTGTTAAAAGATGTGCTTGAGGAGTGTCACCTTGCAACGCCAGACATCATGGAGCACTTTTTGACGGGCAAAGCCTTGGCAGATGTCTACGGTGACATCAAGCATGCGGAGGAAGACAAAATTCCGGGTAGCCCGGCGTGGATTTTTGACTCCGGTCGTTATCGATTCTTCGGGCAAGTGGATATCGACGTACTGGCATTTGCCATTAATAATCTGGCGCGGGAGTGATCATCCCGCGCTATCCTGAGGTGGATGATCTTTCAGTGTTTGATAACCTGCCCAAATGCGTGTGGCTGTGGTTATCCAACATAGAGCGCCGAACGTCCAGGCAATTTCTGCAAAGTAACCGGGGAACAAGCAAAACAGCACAAAGCACGCAATGGTTTCCGTTCCCTCGGTTAAACCGCCTATGTAATAAAGCGATTTGCTCTGATAAACCGGGTTTTCGATATTGCGCTTGCTTGCCATGATGGCAAACGCGAGGAAGCTCGAGCCTGTCCCCATAAAGGAAAACACCAGAAATGTCGCAGCAACTGCGTTTTGTTCGGGATTTGCCAAAGCAAAAGCAAACGGGATCATCGAATAGAACAGGAAATCTAACGTGATATCCAGAAACCCACCTGCATCGGTAATCCCTTGTCTTCGAGCCAACGCGCCATCCAAACCATCAAAAATGCGGTTCAGTGCGATAAAGAGTAACCCAAGCCAGTAATACTCGTAAGTAATCGCAGGCAGTGCCAGCAAGCCAATCAGAAAGCCACTCACTGTGACTTGGTTAGCAGTCAGGCCAATTTTGTCAGGGATCTTGGCTGCTTGCTTTAAGGGCCAACGTATAACGGCGATGGAATAGCGATCAAGCATTGTTCTGCTCCGTATTCATAAAACCCACTTTCGAGGTCGTTTCCCTTTCTTTATTTGGCCAATGCAGCAAGGTACTCTCCATGGGTACATCATCCTCATCGTGTGTCACCATTACAGCTGCAATGTTACGGGTTTTGATTTGCTTGAAGACAAATGCGCGGAATGATTTTCGAAGTGGCTTATCCAGCTTGCTAAAAGGCTCATCCAGCAATATGACTTTGGGATGAGAGAGCAGGGTACGCATTAAACTGATGCGCGCACGTTGACCACCGGAGATTTGGTCTGGCGCTTTAAAAGCGATATCCGCGAGTTCAATTTCTTTCAATGTTGCCAAGGATCGTTCTTTTTTCTCGGCAGCACTCATGGTGTCAGGCAAGCCAAATGCAAGGTTCTGCCACACATTGAGGTGCGGGAAAAGTAAATCATCTTGAAACAGAATTCCTACCGCCCGCTTTTCAGCAGGGAGTGATTGGATGTTTTGGTCATTAACCAGAATATCGCCTTCGGAATCGAACTCTGGGGAAAGATGTCCGGCAATCGCGCTGAGTAGGGTGGATTTACCACAGCCACTTGGCCCCATGATCGACAGTACATCCCCATTTTCGACGAGGAAGGACATGCCGGTGACCAAAGCGGCTTGATTAGATTTTATAGTCAGGTTTTGTACGGACAAACTCATTCACAGACTCTCTGGATTCATCATGTCGGGCTAGGCGACGGCGCGGGTCAGCCAATCGGCTGGCAGCCAGCGCAAAGGCAAAGAAAACAAGCGGCAGAAAGGCTTGAATCAGGCCATACACGGCGCTGATACGTCTATCCTGACCGCTGGCTAGGCTGACAGCTTCGGTAGTTAATGTGGTAATACGTCCTGCGCCTAAAAGCTGTGTAGGCAGATATTGGGCAAAACTGACACTGAGACCGACAGCCCAAGCCAGCAAAATAGCGGGAATCACAATCGGTAGCTTCACCTGCCACCAGGCTTTAAACGGACTGTGCCCCAAGCTACGTGCTGTTTGCGTTAAGCGTTGATCGAACGATTTCCAAGGCCCATCCAACGCGAGATAAACATAAGGAAAGGCAAACAGAATATGCGCCCAGATGGTAGCAGGGACGTGCCATTGTCCCGGTAACATGTATATCGCGACCTGAATACCGAACAGAATCGATAACTGTGGGATCAGCATTGGCACAGCAATCACCAACTGCGGCAGTGATTTGTGGTACTTATCGCGATACTCCAGACAGCCGACGGCAAATATCAACGCAACCGTTGCGGATATCAAGCCAAGAATGAGGCTGTTGGTCGCCAGCTCAATCAAGTGGCCTGATTCCTGTTCCCAAAACCGGGTGCTGGTGCGCGTCGGCCAGATATCTGGAAAGCGCCATCGAAGGGCGAATGACCAAACCAGCAACAGGGGAATCATCATAAAAGGCAGCAGGGCGATGAACTTAAACAGGTGTCGTCCCGGCAGTGCATAGGTTTTGCTGCCGCTGAACTGCCAGTTCTGCCAAACGTTAATCAGCACATATTCGAACAGGCGGTAGAGAAGCAGCGTGCCGAAACAGAGGACGAATAACG
Organism: Grimontia indica; assembly: GCF_000333895.2. Lineage (GTDB taxonomy): Bacteria > Pseudomonadota > Gammaproteobacteria > Enterobacterales > Vibrionaceae > Enterovibrio > Enterovibrio indicus. The sequence continues at coordinate 119,174 of NZ_ANFM02000001.1, forward strand.
AAATGGCCCCTGCTGCTGCACGTGGCAGCATGGATAAGTCAGGGTCGTTAAACCATTGCCACACCAATACGGCAAAGGTGGTGGGCGAGGTAGGCCCCAGAATCATCGCCACATCAACGACGGATAACCCGTAAGCCAACACGGCATAAATTGGGAAACGCATCTTCGGCAGCCATTGCGGAAACACCACTTTCAACCAAGCCGCGGTGCGGTTGTAGCCGAGGCTTTGTGAAGCTGCGAGCAAACGGTCTACCTGCATTTGCTTAAGCACAGAAAGGCTCATCAGCAAAAGGAAAGGGGTTTCCTTCACCGCCAAAGCCAGAATCAATCCAATACCGCTGCTGTCCTGAACCAGCGACCAGTGGTAGGGCTGTTCTTGTCCGGTAAACAGCGCGATAAAACGGAATAACCAACCTGATGGTGCAAAGGTAAGGGCAAAGCCAATCGCAAAGGCGACGTGAGGCATGGCCAGCAAAGGAGAAAGCCACTGCTCGATGCGTTTCCAGAATCGGGTTCCCCAGCAGGATTGAAGGATCAGAAACGTAAACAGTACGGCAAAGAAAGAGGCGGCAATACCAGTAAACAGGGTGAGCTGAATGGCTTTGTTAGTGCCGGGCCACTCTTGCATCGCGCGCCAACCATCAAGGCTGGGTTCGCTTAATCCAAGAACGGGAAGATAACTGACGGCTGAAAGTAACACGCCGCCAAGTCCGGGAAGGAGAGGTAAACAGCACACGACTAATGTCATCAAATACAGCAGGCGTAACATGTTTACCTCATTTCGTATGAAGCGCTTATCGCTTCAACATTTACTCTAATTATTGACCATAGCGCTTAAGCCATTCTTGCTCGAGCGCTCCTTGCCAGCTTGGATGTGGCTCAGGCTGCGACTTGAACAATGGCTTGCTATCCGTCAGTTTTACGACCGCTGGATCACCCCAGTAATCGCTGTTTGCTTTACGAGCCTGCGCTTCTTCACTCATCAGGAAGTTAACGGCGACGAGTGCGCCTTCTTTTGCATTAGCGTTCCAAGGGATGCCCATAAAGTGAATGTTGGACAGGGCACCCTTGTCAAAAGCAAAGGCTTTTGCGGAAGGCGCAAGTGTACCGTTTTTCACTGCCGTTTCAGCGGCATTGGGGTTAAATGTGATGGCAAGCAGCAACTCTCCATCATCCAACAACTGCATGGTTTCTGCGCTGGCCGCCGGGAATTGTTTACCTTGACGCCAAGCCACAGCATGCAATTCATCCAAGTACTTCCAAAGTGGCGCTGTCACCGCTTCGAAATCGGCTTGATCAGCAGGCTTGTATAGCGGGGCAGTATCCGTGCTCAATTCCAGCAAAGCGGCTTTCAGGAAGCTGGTACCGTGGAATGCCGGTGGTTTCGGGTAGGTGATTTTCCCTGGAAACGCTTTGGCCAGACTCAGCATCTCGTTGAAAGAGGCTGGTGGGTTTGCCAGTGTCTTTTCGTCGTGAATGAAAACTAACTGGCCGACACCCCAAGGTGCTTCCAAACCATTTGTCGGCTCGGTAAAGTCCTCTTTGACTGGCAGGGATTTATCAACAATCGACCAGCTAGGCAGGCTTTCAACAAACGGTCCAAACAACAGGCCGTTTGATTTCATTGATTTGAAGTTTTCACCATTAATCCAAACCATGTCTACGCTGCCGCCTTCATTCTTGCCTGCGGCTTTTTCAGCGACCAAACGGTTAACGGTCTCTGCAATGTCAGACACTTTAACGTGTTGAAGCGTGACGCCGTAACGATCTTTCAGCTCGTCGCCCGCCCAACGCAGGTAAGCATTGATTTCCGGGCTACCGCCCCAGGCATTGAAGTAAACCGTTTGGCCTTGAGCACCTTCTTCAATTTTCTCCCAGTTGGAGAGGTCAGCCGCTGAAACGGCTGAAGTGAAGGCGAGGGCGCAAGCTGCGACGATGGATTTCAAATTCATGGTGATCAATCTTCCTTAATCATGGTTTGAGATTTGTTTGCACTGGATTCGTTACGCATCCAGGTGTGGAACTTCTCTACCCAAGCCAGCAATCCTTGAGGAGCATTGTTTTGCTTCCAAACACCGGCAGTGTATTTGGTGGCTTCACTCATGGTTGGGTAAGGGTGCACTGTACCGAGGATCTTGTTCAATCCAAGGCCGTGACGCATCGCTAGGGTGAATTCTGCGAGCAGGTCGCCAGCATGTGAACCCACAATGGTTGCACCCAGAATTTTGTCTTTGCCTTTCGGCGTGATGACTTTGATAAAGCCGTGATCTTCACCGTCTGCAATCGCGCGATCTAAATCGTCGATACCGTAGTGCGCCACTTCGTACTCGATACCTTGTGCAATCGCTTCTTTCTCGTTGATGCCGACACGGGCAACTTCTGGCGCCGTATAGGTCGCTGCGGGCATCACAGAGTAATCTGCTTTGAATTTCTTAAAGTCACCAAACAGAGCATTCACTGCTGCATACCAAGCCTGATGGCCTGCAGCGTGGGTCAGTTGGAAAGGACCTGCCACATCACCCACCGCAAAGATGTTCGGGTAGTTGGTTTGCAGATACTCGTTCACTTTGACGGTGCCGCGCTCCGTGAGCTCAACGCCGATGTCCTCAAGGCCAAAGCCTTTGGTGTTAGCGACACGACCAAGCGCCAGCATCACATAGTCAAACTCGATGACAACTTCTTCGCCATTGTGCTCAAGGTAAGCACGTTGAACGTCGCCTTCTTTTTCAAAGCGTGTGGCTTTGTGGCCAAGCAAAATGTTCACGCCGTCTTCTTTCAGGCCTTTTACAACCAGTTCAGCAGCGTCGGCATCTTCACGGATCAGCAGTTGGTCTGCCATTTCCACCAAGGTCACGTCTGTACCGAGGCGAGAGAAGCTTTGTGCCAATTCGCTACCAATGGGACCACCACCCAGTACCAGCAGCTTCTTAGGCTGCTCTTGAAGCTCCCAGACGTTGTCTGAGGTCAGGTAGCTCACTTCTTGTAGACCCGGAATACCAGGAACTAAAGGACGCGCACCGGTTGCGATAACAATGTTACGCGTGGTCAGGCGCTGACCATTCACTTCGACTTCCCAAGGAGACAGGATCTTCGCTTCACCTTCGATACATTCCACGCCAAGCTTGGTGTAACGCTCGACAGAATCGTGTGGCTCGATGTCAGCAATCACTTTATGTACACGGCCCATTACTTGTTGGAAATCCACGGTAGGTTCGCCTACGTTCACTCCAAACTCTTGTGAGCGTTTGATTTCATGCACGGCATGACCTGCACGAATCAAGGCTTTTGATGGCACGCAGCCAGTATTTAGACAGTCACCGCCCATTTTGTGTTTTTCAATCAGGGTGACTTTGGCTTTTACAGCAGCACCAATGTAGGTGGTGACCAAGCCGCCAGCACCTGCACCAATCGCAATCAGGTTGCGGTCAAACGTGGCTGGCTTTTGCCATTTGGCGTAGACACGGCGTTTTTGAATCACGTTCATGATCATCTTGGCGATGATTGGGAACACACCAAGCAAAAACAGTGACAGCAATACACCCGGAGAGACAATGCCGCTTAGTGAATCGATTTGCGCCAATTGCGTACCTGCGTTGATGTAAACCGCAGTGCCTGGCAGCATACCGATTTGGCTAACAATATAGAAAGTCGCTGTGCGGATTGGCGTTAAGCCCATCAGCAGGTTAATCAGGAAGAACGGAAATACCGGGATGAGACGCAGTGTCAGAAGGTAGAAAGGACCATCCTTCTCGACGCCTTGGTTAATCGTCGCTAATCGATCACCAAACTTGCTCTGAACCGAATCTTTCAGCAGGAAGCGGCTGACGAGGAATGCCAGCGTAGCACCAATGGAGCTGGCAAACGACACAAGAAGCAACGCCCACCAGAAGCCAAATAATGCTGCACCAAGCAGTGTCGCAATCGCCGCGCCGGGCAGTGAGAGTGCAGTCATCGCGATGTAGACAACGAAATAGATGATGCTTGCCGTAACAAAGTTACTCGCGATGGTGTCTTTTAATGCTTCATGCTGAGCCTTGGCGTTTTCAAGCGTAAACAGTGCGCCGAGGTCGAAGGCAAACCATGTGACAAATATGGCTGCAATGACAATGAGAACAGCTAACTTCTTTGTGTTCATTCCTGATCCTTTATAAGTGACGTTGTTCCACGAGTCTGTTCAATCGAAATTTGGATAACAGCGTTGCTCAAAGCACAGTTCTAACTATGGCAAAAGTTTCCTTTTGTCTGGACGAAATGCACTTCATTACCAAAGAGTTAAACAGGTTTATTGCCAAAACTGTGACCTTGGGAGTAAACGAGGTTCAGTTTGACGAAAGCAATACGTGGATTTGCGCGCTTTTCCTAATTTTGCTTGCTGGATATGACCGAGGGGATTTGGGAAAAATTACAAACTTCTTCAAAATTTTCGATGCTATATGTTCAAACATGTATATGAAAGGCTGCCGAGAGAGAGTTAACTTCCTGATAAAAATGAGAATATACGAGATTGAATAGAGTCTGGATGTGTCAATGAAGAATCACAAGTTGGATTCATAGGCAGTATTTAGTGTATTGAAGTACCAAAATGCCGAGAGGGATGAGAGCCAGCGTCGTTGCGCCGCCAATGTGGTAGTTACGGTGCCAATAGCAGCGTTGAGCAAAACTATTCAACCGTAGGCCCCAAACCACAACCAGAGCGTTGATACCGAAAAAAAGGATAACAATGATGGTGAGAAACGAGGGGTCAAAAGTGCCGTGCGTATTTGCCGCATACGAGGCTGCAGGGAAAAAGAAGCAAAGAAAAACCGTCCATTTGAATCTGCGCGGCCATTTTCTGAAATGGTCGCGGAAAATTCTGTCTATTTGGTCTGGAAACGGCTTTGTGTAGTGCATTTTTCTGTTGCCATTTGTCTGTCTTCTCTTTTGGCATAGTTCAGATTTGCATGCACTGGTAAGCGGGCAAGGCTCTTGTGTATCTTATATGTGACACATGTCACGAAAATGGTTTTAGGAGTGCTTTGTTGAGGTTGATCGAACGACGGTCAAAATCATCGGTTTTTTATCAGTTTTCTCTGACAAAGCCTTATCAAATAAGCAATGGTTCATGGCAGGACTTTCCATTATCTCTCTCCAAAACAGCATCAAATCGACAGGAATTTTGCAAATTAGTTCGGATTTACAGTACGGAATATCAGAAAGCAAAACAGCCAGCGGCGGAGAAGGGCACGCTGGCTGTCTCTATAACGAAGTAATCGTGAATTACTGTCGAAGGGTTTCGAGCAACTCGTTTCTGCGTTGGGGCGTGATCACCGACCAATGCTTGCCTTCAATCGCACCTTCCAGCGCCCATAGTAACTCGAGGCTTAGCGTATCGTTGTGGGATTTTTGTAGTGCTTGATAAGCACCTACTGCGCCGGCACGCTGAAGCTCTTCGACGGATTCGATACCTGCTTTTTTCAGCATACGTTCCGTCGCAAGGCGAAGGTTCGGAAGATCTTTGATACGTGAAGGCGCCGCAGTCTTCTTTTCTTGCTGGTCTTCCCTTGCAATTGCGAGGGCCTTGGTGGCGTGGTCCATCATTAGACCGGACTGATCCCACCAATCTTGTGGTACGGCGTAGTACTTAGTGACAACTGGGAATCCACGCTTCTTATACACGTAGGGTTCCATATTCAGTGCTTTGAATTCTGTTTCGTTGGCTGGGCCAGCGCGAAGATGAAGCTGGTCATTGACGACAAGTGCAAACATTGTCTCGTCGCAGAAAACACCAAAACCACCAAACATAGAGCGCGATTTCATTTTGCCCAGACATTCGAAGAACTTCAGTGTGTTTTTTAGGGTTGGTTTATCCATGTGACTTATTCTCAATCAATACGTTCCTGGATGAATGGTCAAGGAGTAACGTAGCAATGCTAATTCAGAGAATTGTCAACGCACCGGGCGAACCGGATGTGAAATGCTAACGTCATCGGTAGCTCCGCTACCAACACCTGATGAATATTTTCAACGGTGTGAGGCCGGAAGCTTTGCGTCCCAGGCTTTCGCCTTGGTTTGCCTTTTTCTTGACGAGATTTAGCTTAACCGAATCGCGTCTTTTTGTCGTTATTGCTGGTCGAACAAAGTGTGATCTTAGTTCAGAACGAACTCTATTGATTTCTTTGTAATTATTCCGTTCTCTTTGTTATTGCAGAAATTTCGACCATCGCACCCCTTTTACAGTATGCAATAAGGGTAGCACTAGAAATCTGGGCATTTTATTGATTTTGAGGTTCGTCGCAATAACAAGATGCATTTATTTGGAAAACTTGTCAGTAAAAGAAAAGCCTGAGCGTAAAGCTAAGGCTTTTTGGTGACATTTACGGCGATTTTGGGCTATGACTGTTTTAAATTCTTTACAGAGCGTCGCACAATCAATTCAGGCTGCATTTCAAAAATCTGTTGCTGGTTCTCTTTGTTTGCCAGACGTTCCATCAGCAGCTTAATCGCTGTTTTGCCCAAACGGTTTTTAGGCTGGTGAATTGTGGTTAACGGTGGCGAGAAGAAGCCAGCTAAATCGATGTTGTCATAGCCAATGATGGAAATGTCATTCGGCACATCCAGACCCGCCTGACGGAAGGTACTGATCGCAGCCAATGCCATAATGTCGTTAAAACAGAATACGGCAGTAGGGCGGTCATCCAGCGCGACAAGCTTATTCGCGGCTTCTACCGCAGAATCACATTCGAAATCCGCTTCGACAATCCAATCCAGGTTGTAAGTCAGGCCAGCTTCTTCCAGCGCTTTGCGAAAACCGTCCAGACGCTCTCTACAAGTCAGTTTATCCATCTGGCCTGAGATACAGCCAATCTTGGTGTGACCGTTTTCAATAAAGTGTTTGGTGGCAATGTATCCACCAAGCTCTGCGTTGTCCTGAATGCAGTCAGTGTTAATGTGCTGCGTACCCCAGTCCATCACGACCATTGGCAGATCCTGCTTCTTCTCAAGCAGAGAAAGCAGTTCTTCGTTTAGGTCAGAACACATCACCAGCAGGCCATCCACGCGCTTTTCAGCTAGCATACGAAGGTAATCGCGCTGCTTGGAGAGATTACCTTCGGTATTACACAGGATCAGCGTGTAGCCTTCTTTGTAGCAGTATTCTTCTACACCATGCACCACTTCCGCGAAGAATGGGTTGGTTGATTTGGTCACCAGCATGCCAATGGTGCGGGTAGAGTTGCACTTCAAGCTTCTAGCCACGGCGCTTGGTGCGTAGTTCAGTTCGTCGACAGCGGCCCAGACTTTCTTGGTCGTGTTCTCTGCAACAAAACGCGTCTTGTTGATCACGTGCGAAACTGTTGTTGTAGAGACACCGGCGAGTCGTGCGACGTCTTTAATTGTTGCCATTCAGTAATCTTCTTATCGTTTTATTGGCAGTCTCTGTCATATCGGACTGCACAAGTTTACGCCGCTCAACCTATCAGAATATTTTCGATTCAATCCGACGGTATAAGCGGCGTATTAGGTTCGTTCAAATTGTGGTCGTATTTCTCCCCCTTTGTGCGCGTAATCAGACGTTACGCACAAATCATCAATACCTTATCGGTGAGGGGAGGTAATATCGCGCGAGGCACTTACATGAGTTTGTTGCAAGATTTCAGAAAATTCTCAATGCCAATCGCTTGCGTTCACAGTTTAATGTCAATGGTCCTACGCCGCAATTATTGTGTCTTAGAGACGTGCATAAGGTTGATGCGCATCATGCTAACCACACAGTGCGTACTTTCAGTTTCAGCTAACTGAGCGCCAGCTTGGTGATTTTGAACAGCTATAAACACAAAAAGCCGGGAACAAGCCCGGCTTTTGAACACTGTGCTTGTCCGTTTATTCGCCTTTAAGGAAGGCTTGGTCCAACTTGATAAAGGACACCAACAAGTTCGCTGCAGCTTTATAGAAGCCGAATTTGTCGAACTGCTGCACGGTTTGTTGGAACTGCTCAATCCAAGGCAGCATCATGGTTTCAAGAAAACGTTGCTGCTCTTGCATCATCGCTTCTTGTTTTTCCTCGTCTGTTTCTTTGTTCGCGAGGATCGACAGGTTACCCATAAAGTCGAGTTCTACCGCCAAGTGATCAAACGGCTCGTTAAAGTCTTTCCGTTGAGCAATACCGTACTTGTCCATCCAATGGCCCATTTCAACCGCTGGCTTGTCGTTCAACAAGCCGGTTTCGCCAATGTACATAGAGGCGTAAGGCAGGGCGCCTGACTTCGGTGTGCTCAGGAACAAGGCGCAGAAATCTGCCGCCAATTCAAGCTGTGCATCTTCTCTGACTTTCAGTTTCGCCAGTGCGTCACGAAATTCCGCAATCGGGGCTTTCAATTCGTCGGTCATCGCCAACACGGAGTAGTAGTTATCCATGTCGCCGCCGTGGTAGTTGTCCAGATCTTGCTGGGTCAACTCCGTCGCAAACAGTGAAGACATCCACCAGTAAAACTCGGCACGTTGTTCGTTAATGGCGATAAATTCTTGCATTGTCATTCCGTAAGTGAGGGATGTTTTTCGTTAATTCTAACCAGCTTAGAGTAAAAAAGGGCAGCCAAGCTGCCCTTTTTCTTCACACTGTCTCTTATGCGATATCCATCGCCGGGAACAGTGGGTTAACGTCGTCAACCGCGATAGGGCCGCTGAAGCCTGTCACTGCTGGCACTTTGCCAGTGTATTTCTCAATTTCAACCAGTGCAGTGTGTGCAGAGGTTGCCTGAGCCAGCTTAGAGGTACCGATATCAACGGTCAGTACGTTTGGATCGCCGTAAGTACACAGGGTACCTGGTTTGCCACCTTCCAGCGGCGCATACCATGCACCCTCGTGGATACGACATACGCCAGACATGTAATCGTCAGTCACCACTGCACCAGCCAGTACCTGACCACGGTCGTTGAACACGCGTACGATGTCGCCAGATTGGATACCACGTGCCTTCGCGTCAGCAGTGCTGATGTAGCAAGGCTCGCGACCTGCTACCGCGTAAGTGCCGCGGTGGTCGTCAGACGAACACAACTGCGAGTGCAGACGGTGGTTCGGGTGACAGCTTTGCAGGTGGATAGGGTACTGCTTCGACTTAGGACCACCGTGGCTACGTTCTACTTTTTCGAACCACATTGGGTGACCCTGACAGTCGTCGTAACCCATGTCGGCGATGGTCTTACAGTAGATCTCGATCAGACCAGATGCTGTGCCCAATGGCTCCAGATCCGGTTCTTTACGGAACGCTGCGTGACGAACCCACTCTGAACCTTCTGGGAATGCGATGAATTGCTCTTCTTCCCAGAACTTAACGAAGTTAGGCATGCGAACGCCGATACCACGACCTTGCAGACGTGCACCGTTGTAGATTTCTTCAATCCACTCCATCTTGGTCTTACCGCCAGTGAAGGCTTCTTCACGACCGTAACGGGTACACAGCTCACGGAAGATATCGAAATCGTCTTTCGCTTCGAACATTGGCTCAACGATTTGTTTCATCGCGATGATGCCTTTATTCGAGTGGTTACCGAACTGCTCGATGTCGTTACGTTCGTAAGTGGTGGTCGCTGGCAGAACGATGTCTGCAAAGCGGCAAGTCGCTGTCCATTGGTGCTCAACGCTGACAACCGTTTCCAAATTACGCCACGCTTTGATCATACGGTTACGATCCTGGTGGTGGTGGAATGGGTTGTTACCACAGAAGATAGCCATCTTCATGTGTGGGAATTTCACGCTGTGGCCGTTGAACTGGATAGTGGTACCCGGGTTCTCGATACAATCAACGAAACGCGCAACAGGGATGTAGCTTGAGTAGCCGTTGTAGCTGCCGCTGTGGATTGGATCAACGCCAGTCACTGAGCTGAAACCAGACATCAGTGGGCCCGCAGAAGTAATCGTACCTGCGTCGTTGTAGTGCCAACCGAAGCCGAAACCACCGCCTGGCAGACCGATTTGACCCAGCATGGCTGCCAGAACAACGATCATCCACGCGTATTGTTCGCCGTGCTGCATGCGCTGCAGACACCAACCCGCAATGATCTGGGTGCGGCCATTTGCCATGGTGCGCGCCAGTTCGCGGATTTGATCAGCAGGGATGCCACAGATTTCAGCCGCCCACTCAGGTGTTTTTTCTACGCCGTCTTTCTCACCGGTCAGGTAAGGAACGAACTTATCGAAGCCCGTTGTGTAGTCAGCCAGGAACTGCTCGTCGTAAAGCTTCTCAGTGTACAGCGTGTGTGCGATCGCCAGCATCAGAGGGACGTCAGTTTGCGGGTTAACCGCAACCTGAGAACCGCCGAAGAACTTGTATGATTCGTTCTTCACCGGGTCAACGTGAATCACGTTGATTTCGCCTGCTTTTACTTTCTCAGCCAGTTGCTGGTAGTAACCGTAAACGCTGTGGTCTGGAACCAGCCAGCCCACTTGCAGGTTCTTGATTGGGTCTGAACCCCAGATAACGATGTTTTTCGCGTTTTCCAGAACCAGCGGCCAAGAAGTTTGTTGCTCATAAACTTCCATCGCACCTGCAACGTAAGGTAGAACAACCTGCGCAGAACCAGTCGAGTAGTCGCCCACTTTTGCCAGGTAAGTACCGTGCAGGCTGATAGCGCGCTGCATCATAGTACCGGCGGTGTTGAACTTACCGCATGACTGCCAGCCAGAGTGACCTGCATACAGTGCGCTTGGGCCATAGGTGTTTTGAACACGCTCTAGCTCGTGGTGGAAGAAGTCCAAAGCCTGTGACCATGGCACACGTACAAAGCGGTTGTCACCACGTTGTGAAGTGTCTGATTTCCAGCCGTGCTTCAGCCAGTCGATGCGTACCATTGGGTACTTAACGCGAGATGGGTTGTAGACCACTTCACGTACACCGTTCAGCATTGAGGTTGGGTGTGGATCGTTTTCAAACGCTACTGTGTCAACCCAGATACCGTTTTCAACTTTCGCGCGGAATGCACCCCAGTGTGAACCGTGGATAACTTCGCCAGAGAAGGTGTTTTTCGCTTCAGTCGCGGCCATTGCTTTGCGTGGTGCCAGCAGGCTGGAACCAATCACAACACCCGCACTGGCGGTTAACATGCCAGAGAGAAAACGACGGCGGGAAATGCCTTGTTGTTTTTCAGTCGCCATGTAGAAGTCCTTATAGTTTTTAATTCATCAGGGCAGATGCACGAGGGCGCATCTGCCGCTTAGTATTCTTTTTGCCGATTAGTGGGCGCCTGCACCGCCGGTATCACTACCGTGGTTTTGCAGATACTTCAGCAGAGTGCGCTCTTCGGTCTTGCTCAGGCGGTAGTAAGCACTCATCGCTTTCAGGCTTGAAATCCAGCCGTTTGCAGTGAAGTGGCCAGGGGCCGGTGCTGCGTGACAAGAGTTACAAGAAGATGCGTACATTTCTGATGCGTAGTCCCAGATAGGGTCAATGCTTTCAACCAGGTGATCTTTGGTGATGTAGGCATTCACAGCCACTTGTTTCCAAGCGATGTTGGTTGCTGGATCCACTTCTTCAGAAATCACAGTCTCAGTTGCTTTCACGTCACCACGAACGGTCGCCTTGAATACGCGTTTACCCATGTACTCGGTCATTACACGGCCTTTACCGTTGGTTTCGATCCAGCCTTGAACACGAACTTTCAGCATGTCGCCTTCTTCGCCAACCACTTCTACTTCAGAAGCTGGCAGCAGCTGACCTTCAACCTTGCCGTTTGCATCAGCGGTAGCAAACAGGCTCTTCTCTTCGATAGAGAACAGTTTCTTGGCGCCAGCAGGCGCGGTTGCAGAAGCAGTCAGGGTTTCGAATGTCTTACGGAAGCCACCTGCCATGTTTGGCAATTCGTGAGCAATACCTTTGTGACATTCGATACACGCCATATTTTCTTTCGCTGCAGGGATCATTTCTTTCATCGCCTGAACAGACTGCTTGTCGTGATCCATCGCTTCATATGAGTGACAGGTTGTACAGGTCTTGTAGTTCTCGTCAGCCATGCGATCCCAGACTTTCTGGGCGAGTTCGAGTCGGTGTTCCTCAAACTTTTCTGGGGTATCAATCTTGCCCGTCACGAAGTGGTGGTAAACGTCTTTATAAGCGCCCATTTTGCGCCAGATTTTGCCTACGAAATCTTTAGGCTGGTGACAGTCTACACATTCAGCACGGATGCCTTTTGCGTTGCTGTAGTGAATCGACTGCTTATATTCCTCGTAGTTTTGCTGCATCGTGTGGCACGACACACAGAACTCGGTTTGAGAGAAGTAGTCGAGAGACTTGTTCATCACGACCACGCCGGCAACCGTGATGACAGCACCGATCAGAACCAGCGCAAGAATGGAGTACTTCGCGCTAGGTTTGTTCAGCTTCTGCAATAGCTTTTTCATAAAAGTGGATACACCCATAAAAGTTTTTGTAGTTAGTGTTTGGGCCCATTCCGGCAGCGTGTTAGGAAGCAAGCCAGCGCACTATAGCTACATGTTTTTGATGCGTTATTTAGAGGTGGGCATAGTAGCGATTGGATATGAATATGGTTCATCTAGGAAATGAACAGGCGAGCGGCGAATATGAACAGATGTGAACAGAATCGATTGTTAACGTGAGATGTGGGCTTTATGTGCTTCTAAATGTGCCTAAAATGACTTAATTGTCGCCTATCTCGCAAAAACACCCCTGTTGTTGTTAAAAAACATGGTTGATTTGTCGCACATAAAACTGCAATAACCATGAGATAAATCAAGTTTGTTAGCAATTTAGGTGGTACAGTGCGCCTCCTCATGACGATATGTGAACAGGGTAAATGTGACGCATCACATCTTGGTCGTAGATGATGAAGCAGTGACTCGCACCATGGTGAGCGCGTACTTCGAAAAACAGGGATATCACGTCAGTCAGGCCGCTGACGGCAAGGAAATGCATCAGATTATGAACGAGCAGCACGTTGACTTAGTGCTGCTTGATATCAACCTCCCTGGCGAGGATGGGTTGATGCTGACACGCCAACTGCGCAGTAAATCCGATGTCGGTATTATTCTTATTACCGCGAGAACTGACAGCATTGACCGAATTGTTGGCTTGGAAATGGGGGCAGATGACTACTGCACCAAACCACTTGAATTACGAGAACTTCTTGTGCGAGTTCGCAATTTGCTCTGGCGCATTTCCAAGGCGAATACTCTGCCTGAAATGCAGAGTTCAGTAAAAGAAAGTGATAACATCGTGAACTTCAATGGCTGGACATTCGACATTGAACGTCGGGCATTGAACAAGGGCGACAACGCAGTGAAACTCACCAAAGCAGAATATGAAATGCTGGTGGCGTTCACGGCGAACCGCAACCGGGTGTTGAGTCGGGAGCGGATCTTGAACTTGATCAGCCATCGGGTCGATGCACCCAATGACAGAACCATTGATGTATTAGTTCGACGCTTACGAAACAAAATCGAGGTCGAACCCAAAAAGCCGCAAATGTTCATTACTGTCCATGGCGAAGGTTACATGTTCGCGGGGAAATAACGCCCGCGAACTCTGAGAGAACTATGAATTACATTCCCTTTGAAGAATACAAACGTAAGTGGATTTTCACGCACCAGTCTATGCCTGTTACAGAAGAAGACCGCGAGCACATCAAACCGATGACCGAAGAGCGCGGCGGGCAGCTATGGCGCGATTTTGTCAGCCAACAAAGCCCAACGCCGGATCACTTCGGTAAAGGCGACTGGGCGATCATGCGTGATGTGTGGGAGCAAGAATCTGACTGGCAGCACCCTTGGGAAGAAGAAGGCGATTTGCCGGAGGACGTATTGGCGTTTTTCCCATGGGAAGATAATGCGGTGGTTTACTTCTGTTACGACAAAGGCAATATCGTTGAAACCCGTTGGGGAATGTTCAAGAAGTACTGGAAAAACTTCTTGTTCTACGATGACAAGCCGCTGCTGATTGGCCGCAAACGCAAAGAAGCGGCGATGTTCGAACAAAATGGCACAGTGAAGTTGGGTAAGCGCCCTTAGTTGCCTTAGTGCCAAACAATCAGATATGAAGAGCCGGGATTGAACCCCGGCTTTTTTTGTTTTATAGGCCTGATTATTGCTAGTTTTTTAGTCAACGACAAAAATTTGCCGCCTCATTTTGATAAGGATTTTTCATGAAAAAGTTACTGCTGAGCCTGATGACAATGGGCATGGTTTCCGGCTGCAGCTATGTGTCTACCTATGGTGTGCATGGCAAGTTGCTGGGTACAGAGCAACAAATCGTCCAATGTGAGTATGAAGCGGCACTGGACACCCTGCAGCAGTTTACCGTTATCGGCAGTAACAAAGAGAAGTCTCAGGCTTTTGAGTTTATGGGTGTCGTGTATCAGGAAAAAATGGATCTGGAAGCATTTAATCACACGGTTGATAGGTATCTATTCAGTGACATGGGACGGGGAGAAAGCCGAGAGCAAGTGATCATGGAATGGAATGAAGCGCGCCGTGAAATACGTGAAAAGAGGCTTTATGAGCTCGGAAGAGCGGAATGTAGCACGGATTTTGCGTAGGGATTAACGTCCACTGGTGTACATATTTTTCAGCACAACTGTGATCTTATTTCCACAGTATTACCTGACTCGCAAAATTGCTGCATCTGCATAAAACATAAAGGAACTTTCTTGTTTACCTCACAGTTTTCTTATTCATCAGGTACTAAATTACCCCTGTGTTCAAAATCAGTCAGTAATGCAAGGCCGCCACTTACAGACTGATTCTGAACCAAAAGACTTTCATTTCTTTCATTTGGTTTTATCAGCTGAAGGAAACTAATGAGAGGGCAGAACTCTAAATCTGCCAACGTAAAAACTCGAGGAAAACCAGCGTCGGTATTGGCCTATCAACGCTGGTTTTTTTCATTCTAGCCGCTTAAAAAAAGCGGCCTCTCTCAGCCGCTTTTCAAACGTGACGGACGAATTAGGAATAGCGGTAAGGTTTACCCGCTTTCTCCATCACTCCTGCATATTCTTTAAATATTTCTATCACCCGAGCATTTCGTGGACTGGTTTCAGCGATTTCGTCCCAGAATTTGTAAGCCTCGACCTCAACCTGTCGCCACTCTTCATCTGGAATTGTGGTCAGCTGCATCTTGGTACCACTTGTTCTGAGTTTCGCTTCGCCGCCCCAGTACCAGTGCTGACGATAATAGTGTGAAGAATCCATCATCAGGTTAAACAGCACTTTCAGGTGTTCTGGCAGTGCATTCCAACGCTCAGTGTTGGCAAAGAAGGAACCACACCAAGCACCGGAGATATTATTCGTCAGGAAATAGTTGGTCACATCTGCCCAGCCAACGGTGTAGTCTTCTGTAATACCGGACCATGCAATGCCATCCAGTTCGCCGGTCTGCACTGCCACTTCCACATCTTCCCAAGGCAGAGTGACAGGGATAACACCGAAACGGGAAAGGAATCGGCCAGCAGTTGGGAAGGTAAAGATACGTTTCCCTTTCAAGTCCGCCAAGCTACGAATTGGGTCTACCGTTGCGAAGTGGCAAGGATCCCAGGAACCCGCACTTAACCAGGTCACACCTTTGACCTCGCCATACGCTTCCTGCCAGATTTCTTTCAAGCCGTATTCTTCAAACAGTACTGGAACATCGAGGCTATAGCGGGTAGCGAAGGGGAAATAGCCGCCAAACACGGAGATATCGACCGGAGCTGCGATGGAGTCGTCATCACTTTGTACTGCATCAATCGTCCCTTTCTGCATTGCGCGGAACAACTCGCCCGTAGGAACAAGCTGGTCGGCGAAATACAGCTCAATGACCATTTCACCATTGGCTGCAGCGTTAAACGCATCTACAGCAGGTTTGATGACATGTTCAGCGAGCGCTGGGCCAGCATAGGTCTGCAGTCTCCAGCGAATGGGTTCTTTGGCTGATACTACAGCTGGTGCACCCAGAATCGCCGTTGAACTAGCAGCGCCGACGATACCTGCCTTTTTCAGAAAATCACGTCTGTTGTTACTCATAGTGGTGTCCTTATTACGTCATTAATTCGATAAACACACATTTCCATTGATTTGAGTGTAGTTGCATATTTGAGAGTGATTTTTGTAATGGTTTCCTCCTATCGGCTGTAGTGCCATTCTGGCAGCCAGAGCGCGATCTGGGGGAATGCCATGACAATGACAAGCGCACAGATCATGATGAGAACAAACGGCACGATAGAGCGGTAAATGTCGGTCAGTGACACCTCTGGAGGTGCCATCGCACGCATCAGGAACAGGTTGTAGCCAAATGGCGGTGTCATATAGGCAATCTGACAGGTAATGGTATAGAGCACGCCATACCAGATAAGATCGAAGCCGAGTAACTTCACTAATGGCACGTAGAGAGGGGCAACGATAACCAGCATGGCGGTATCGTCGAGGAAGGTTCCCATGATGAGGTAAGAAAGTTGCATCAGGATTAACACTTCCCAAGGCGTCAGACCCAGCCTATCGATAAACAGCGCTTCTATCGCTTTGACTGCGCCTAAACCGTCAAATACCGCGCCAAAGCATAGAGCTGCAAGAATGATCCACATGAACATACAGCTGATGGCGAGGGTTTTACGCAGCGTGTTTTCCATGACTTCTTTGGTCATACGACGCTTGACGATGGCAGCAATGGTCGCTGCCAGAGCGCCGACGGCCGAGCTTTCCACCAAGCTGGTGACACCCATTAGGAACAGGCCTGTCATAGAAAAGAAAATGGCGAGCGGGAGAATGCCTGCGCGCAGAAGTTTGAGCTTCTCACTCATCGGGACATTACGTTCCTCTTTGGAAAGCGCAGGACCGAGATGCGGCTGCATTTTGCAGCGGACGACAATGTATATGATGAACATGCTCGCCATCAGCAGACCCGGCAATACGCCGGCAAGCCAAAGTTGTCCCACAGGCTGGCGTGCAATCATGCCGTAGAGCACCAGTACCACGCTGGGCGGCACCAGTATCCCGAGCGAACTGCCTGCCTGTATCACCCCGGTGACCATGATCTTGTCGTACCCCCGCCTGAGCAGTTCGGGAAGGGCAATACTCGCACCGATAGCCATGCCAGCTACGCTGAGTCCGTTCATGGCTGAAATCGCAACCATCAACAAGATCGTTCCGATGGCTAAACCACCGTGAATCGGTCCCATCCAGACATGGAACATTTTGTAGAGGTCTTCTGCAATACCAGACTCTGAGAGCATGTAGCCCATGTAGATAAACAGGGGCAAGGTTAGCAGCGGATACCACTTCATCAGCTTCATGGCTGCGCCGAAAGCAATTTCAGATCCGCCATCACCCCAAAGCAGCAGAGAAGCAATCACAGCAACGGAACCAATAGCAGCAAATACGCGTTGTCCAGTTAGCAGCATCAGCATCATGGAAGAAAACATCAGCAAAGCGATCAATTCATAACTCATTGCGTGCCTCCTTCTGATTCATCTTCCATACCCTTTGGCGCGCGCAATTTGGCGATGTCTTTGAGCATCACAGCGGTGGCTTGAAGCAGCATCAGGAAGATACTGAAACACATGATGAGTTTGATTGGTGCCATATACGGCCGCCAAGCCGAATAGCTGCGCTCGCCATACTCCAACGCATAGGAGGTGCTGGAAATGCCGCCATAAAGCAAAATCACGAGATAAACGATAAGAAAAATCACCGTGAAACTGTCGACCATCGCTTTGGTGCGCGGTGACCAGTTGCCGTAAACCAAGTCCATGCGTACATGGCTGTTGAGCTGCATAGAGTAGGGGCCACCAAGCATGTAGTAAGCGACCATGGCAAACTGCGCCATTTCAAGCGTCCAAAGCGAAGGCAGGAAAAAGGTTTTGGTGACTGATGAATAGACGAGAATACCTAGCATTAGGAATATCAAATACATCGCAAACCGACCGATGTAGAAGTTAATTGATTCAACAAATCTGACGTAGGTAGCGAGGAACGCAGGCAGGTAAGCCAGATTCTTATCCTCGGGTAAACGTGATGACTCCATAAATACTTCCTTCCTTGAATGGGGTCGTTTAAGGCTTCGTAGACGGCGACGGCTTGCCGGGTGAGGTCTGATTAGCCTTCAGAAAATCCAGCAACCATTGTGTAACAAGCTCTGCGTCCGGAGTTTGCTGCAGGGAGGCTTGCCCGCGAGAGATGACCTCTCCCGGAATACGATCCCTGCGTGACTCCATCAAATCGAAGGAGTAAGCGCGGCTGAATTCGGGATGCCCTTGAATTGCCAGAAAGTGGCTGCCAACGGTAAACATGCCAATAGGGCAGAACTCGCTGCTGGCAAGTGTCGTGCTGTCAGGGGGGAGCTGGCTGACTTGATCCTGATGGCTGACGACAAGTGAAAAGTCAGGCTTGAGACTTTGTAGCCAAGGTTGTGAGACTTTTTCTTCTGCTGACAAATTGCTGGTGGCAATGCCGACTCCCCAGCCTTTTTCTGAACGTTCGACTTTGCCACCCAGTGCCTGAGCCATCATTTGATGGCCAAAGCAAATGCCTACCGTGGGCTTTCCTTGTTCATACAGTGTTCTGACGAAATGCTCGAACCGTTTAATCCAGGGGAGATCGTCATAAACGGAGTAGCGACTGCCAGAAATAACATACCCATCACACTCATCGATGCTTGCGGGATACTCATCGTCAATGACTCGATAGCAGTGCAGAGAAAGCGAAGGATCGACCTTCTTCAATGTCATCTCGAACATGTCAGGATAGTTTCTGTGCGTGCTTTGAAGCTCTGGTTTCACATCATCACAAAGCAGGAGACCGATACGCATAATGCCTCTCAGAGTCCTTTTCCATGGACAGCGTTGAGAAAGAGTTGGCTGTATTCATCAGCAGAAAACGGGATCGGATTACCTCCCGCAGATGGGTCATTGATAGACATCAATCCGACCTTTTCAGCTTCGGAGTCATTAATCCCAATATCAGCCAGTGTGTGGGGAATCCCCAGAGATTCTCGTAATGCCAGTACCCAGCTCAATACGGCATCCGTGCCAGAGCCTTCCAGCGCTAGATAACGAGCCAATCGCTCCATTTTCTCATCGATTTCTCTGCGATTCGCTTCCAATACGTATGGCATCAGGATGGCATTCAGCAGGCCATGGTGAGCGTTGTACAAAGCGCCAAGTGTGTGGGCGATGGCGTGCATAGCACCCAGGCCTTTTTGAAATGCCGTTGCGCCCATACTGGAAGCAACCAACATCTGCATTCTGGCTTGTTTATCTGCCCCGTTGTCAAAAACAATGGGGAGGTTTTGTTGCACTAAACGGATACCTTCAATGGCAATACCTTCTGCCATAGGGTGATAGCCTGGGGCACATAGCGCTTCAAGAGAGTGTGACAACGCATCCATCCCAGTGGCTGCAGTGATATGAGGCGGCAGGCCAAGGGTAAGTTCAGGATCCAGTATGACTTTTCCTGGCAGCATCTGAGGATGAAAGATGATGAGCTTACGTTTTTCATCTTCTTTAGTGATGACAGATGCACGACCCACTTCTGAACCTGTACCTGCCGTGGTTGGAATCGCAACGATGGGGGCAATGAGTTCTGGGTCTGCTTGTGCCCAGTTATCGCCCACATCTTCAAACGCCCAAAGTGGTTGAGACTGTTCCGCTGATAACGCGATGGCTTTCGCGCAATCTAAGGCTGAGCCTCCACCTAGTGCAATCACGCCATCATGGGAGCCTTCTTTGAAAGCCGTATTTCCCGATTCGACGTTCTGGCCTGTTGGATTGCCTTGCACATCACAGAACAGTGCTACAGACAGCCCTTGCTGCTCGCACAGGTCTCTCGTCTGTTGCGTCATCGACAGCGCCGCAATGCCGGGGTCAGTGACCAGCAATGGCCGATGCATTCCCAGGCTTTTACATGCAGCGGGCAAGGCCTCTAACGCGCCGATACCGGCTGTCATTGCAGTGGGGTAATTCCAGTTTGATAATGACATGTCCGCTCCTAAACGCGTTTGAAGTGATAAGACTTGGGTCGTGTTAGATGCTCAAACCCAATTTTTGATAGGGTGCATCCCCGTCCACTGTTTTTGACGCCTACCCAAGCCAGACCGGGGTCAAGGTAATCGCAGCGGTTAAGGAAAACGGTGCCGGACTCGGTGCTATCGGCTAATTGCTCGCCGCGCTCTTCATCTTCAGTGAAAATCGCCGCAGTCAGACCAAATTCGCTTTCATTCATCAAGCGCAAGGCTTCTTCGTCGCTGCTGACACGTTGAATACCTAAAACGGGGCCGAAAGTTTCTTCCGTCATCACCCGCATACTGTGGTCTACGTTAATGAGAAGTTGTGGTGCTAAATAAGGGGTGCCAAGCTGACTAGCCGGGAAATCGGACGCATCAATCATGGGTTTTGCGCCTTGAAGTATCGCTTCTTCCGTTTGGCCCCTCACAAAATCAGCAGAAGCGGTGCGAACTAAAGGCCCAAGTGTTGTGCTTGCTTCATCGGGTCTGCCGAGTTGATATTGGTTCACGAGTTTTACTGCTGCATCGACAACATCGTCATAAACAGCATCATGGACATAAAGCCTCTCCATACCACAGCATGATTGGCCGGAGTTAAAAAAAGCGCCATCGATGACAGTGTCAACAGCATTGGGAACATTGGCGTCGTGGCATATATAGGCTGGGTCTTTGCCGCCAAGCTCCAAACCTGCGCTGATAAAGCGACCAGCAATGGCCTTCTCAACGACCCTGCCGCCAGGTACTGAACCCGTGAATGCAACATGCCGGATTGAATCGTGTTGCATGACGGATTCGGTATCAGCATGGGAAAGGTGAAGATATTGGAAAACGCCTTCGGGTAACCCCGCCTCTGCAAATGCTTCTGCCATTCTTTCGGCGCAAAGAGGCGTTTGGGCAGAGTGCTTGAGCAGTACCGTGTTACCGGCCAACAAAGCAGGAACAATCGCATTAACCGCAGTCAGGTATGGGTAGTTCCAGGGTGCAACCACGAATACTGTACCGAGTGGAACCCGCTTGATGTAACGACGAAATCCCGCTTTATCTGGTAAAGGCATGGGTGAAAGGGCTTCAGGCGCAATGTCTATCATATGCATCGCGCGTTCTTCGAAGCCTGCCACTTCACCTTTGGTATAGGAAATAGGGCGCCCCATCATCCAGGTGATCTCTTCTGCAATTTCATCACCCCTCGCAACAAAACACTCAACGGCTTTGCGGCATATAGCCTGGCGCACTTCAAGTGGCGTGTTTTTCCATGGCGAATAGGCCTTGGAGGCACTTTCCAGTGCGGCATTTATATCGCTTGCTGTAGCAAAAGGGCGCTCGACGTAAACCGAGCCATCTACGGGTGTAATTGTCTGAAAACGCTCCATGTCTTCACCTATATAATTTCAAAATAACGGTCGAGTTCCCAGTCGGTCACATGCTTGCGGAATTCTCTTTCTTCCCACTCACGTGACGCGGCGAAGTGTTCCACGAAGGCTTCACCCAGCATGGCTTTGGCAGCTTCCGATTGTTTGAAAGACTGTGCGGCCTCCCAGAGTGTGCGGGGCAGTTGGAGTTCTTCAGGATGTTCGATTTCATAGGCGTTACCCACGATGCGATCTGTAGGTTTCATCTTGTGTTCAATGCCATAAAGGCCAGAGGCCAGTGCCGCAGCAAGGGCGAGATAAGGGTTGGCATCTGCAGCGCCAAGACGGTACTCAATGCGCTGCGATTTATCAGAACCCGGAATGACACGAAGAGATGTGGTGCGGTTCTCAACGCCCCAGGTCGCATCCGTTGGTGCCCAAAAGCCTGGGATCATTCGGGTGTAGCTGTTGACGGTTGGGGCAATCATGCAAAGGAATTGCGGCATCAGAAGTTGCTGACCCGCGAGGAAGTGGCGCTGAACGTCACTCATATTGAGCTCTGCATCGGGCGCATAAAAGGCACTTTTCCCCGAAGCGCGGTCTCGAAGCGAAATGTGAATATGTCCGCTTTGGCCGGGGTAATCATTGGTCCACTTGGCCATGAAGGTCGCCATCATGTCGTTTTTCTGTGCCAGCACCTTCATGTAGGTTTTGAACAGCGCGGCCTTGTCAGCGGCCTCTTTTGCGTCGTCTACAGTCAACGCAGCTTCGATAACGCCAGGGCCGGTTTCGGAATGGATGCCTTCGATCGGAAAGTCCATGGCTTCACCCATGGCGAGAATTGCTTTATACAAACCTGAGTAAGTAGAGTTACGAATCATCGAGTAACCAAACCAGTCTGGCGTAATGGTTTTCAGGTTGCGGAAGCCTTTCTCGCGGGCGGAGTGAGGTGTTTCATCGAAAATGAAGAATTCATATTCAAGTGCAGCGTAGGCGTCAAACCCCATGTCTGCGGCTTTTTCAAGTACACGGCGGAGTGTGGCGCGAGGACAAACCGCTTCGGCATCGCCAGAAAACTCCGCAATGAATAGCAGCATACCATCTTCATCAAGCACATCGCGGCAGGTGTCAGGAAGAATACGAACCGGGGCATCAGGATAACCTGTGTGCCAGCCAGTGTATTTGGCGTTGTCGTAGAGTTGGTCTTTGACATCCCAGCCCAACACTACATCGCAGAAAGCAAATCCACCATCCAGCGAAGAGAAGAATTTCTCTTTCGACATGTACTTGCCACGCATCACGCCATCGTTATCAAACAAACCGACTTTGACGTGAGAGAGCTTCCTTTCTTCAACAATCTTTTTGGCGTCTGCCGCCGTTTTTACTTCACGCGCTTCCATACCCGCTCCTGTTATTTTCGTTACTGGACCGAAAGAAAAACTGCATGCTCCATTTGCTTCTGATGTTTCAGAAACCCATGAACCTCTATCAACGATAGTTGAAGCATGGGTAAGCAGTAGGTGACTCATCAGTCACTTACGGTTGGTAACGGACTGAATACCCAAACAACCTGAAGATGCCTGATTCAGCGAGATTGACTGGTGTTGTGATCGCGGCGTCCCTTTGTAGGTGTAGTCACCTCCATCAAAAAGGGACAACAAAGAGCACGGCGCCAGTCAACTCGCCCGAAGGGAGGTCATCAATGCGCCCACTTCTTCGTTAAATTCCACGGAAATAGAACGACTATTCCTCG